>NZ_AYMV01000023.1 GCF_000633415.1 Leucobacter sp. PH1c
GGGGGCGCACCCGCGCCGAGACCCCTATGAAAGGACCCCGCCATGCCCGACCTCGTCGTCGACCCGACGCCATTCCTCGACACCGCGGGCGAGGACCCCGCGGGGCCGATGATCCCGCTCGTCGTCTCGCTCACCTTCCCCGGGATGGACCGCGGCGCGCACGAGCTCCAGGACTCCTTCACGCGGATCGCGTTCGCGGCTGTCCGCGCGGCCGGCGGGCGCCCGCGCCTCGTCGATTCGGCGGATCCGGATCGGACGGGGCAGCGCGAGCTGCTCGCCGACGCCGACGCCGTGGTGTTCCTCGGCGGCGGCGACGTCGCGGGGTCCTGCTACGGGTACAGTGGCCCGCCGCCCGCGAACGAGTACGGCGTCGATCAGCGCGCCGACGAGTTCTGCATCGCGGCGATACGGGAGGGCGTGGCGCGGGATCTGCCGACCCTCGCGATCTGCCGTGGATCGCAGCTGCTCGCCGTCGCCTTCGGCGGTACCCTCATCGGCGACATCGAGAACTGGCCGTTGCATCGCGGTCGTTCGCCGCTCTTCATTGACGAGGAGGTGCTCCTCGACGCGGACTCTGAGATCGCGCGCATCCTGGGGCGCACGCGCGCGACCGTGCGGAACGGGCATCACCAGGCCGTCGCGACCGTCGGACCCGAGCTTCGCGTGAGCGCGCGGGCGCACGACGGGATCATCGAGGGCACCGAGCATCGAACGGCGACGTGGGTGGTGGGGATGCAGTGGCACCCCGAGGAGCCCGCGGCCGACGCCGGGGACCGGGCGCTGATCTTCGGCGAGCTGGTGCACCGGGCGCGGGAACGGATCGCGCGCACCGCGTGAGCGGGCCGCGCCGAGGGGCCCGGAGCGTTCGCGCTCCGGGCCCCTCGGCGTTGCGGCTGCGCGTTGGCGCTACGGTGCGGCGACGCTCGCGGCGTCGAGCACGCCGGGCAGCCACTCGAGGGCCACGTCGCTCCCGAGATCCCAGGAGGAGGCGTCGTGCCGACCGTACTCTCCCACGCGCTCGGCGCCCTGCGCGGCGAAGCGTCGGTCGATGTGCTCGCTGCCCTGGCTGTAGGTCTCCTCGTAGAAGGTGTCGCCGAGACCGAACACGGCGTAGCGCAGGCCGGCGAGCTCGGGCGGCGCGGCGTCGAACGCCGCGATGAACGGCAGCGCGGTGTTGGGCGGATCCCCTTCGCCGTGGGTGGAGCACACGACGATCACGAAGCGCTCGGGGCTGAGTGCCGCCGGATCGAAGTCCTGGAGGTCGAACACCTCGACCTCCTCGTGCGTGTCGCGCAGCTTCGCGCCGAGGTCCTCGGCGATCAACTCGGAGTTGCCGGATTCGGTGCCGTAGAGAACGGTGAATTTCACGGGAGTGGGTCCTTTCATGCTGAGGTCCGTGTGTGTGCCGCGCCGCGCGCGATCGCGGCCATGTCGGCGTGGTCGGTGACTTTCCGTCGCACCCGCTCGGGGCCCGCGGTCGCCCGCTCGTGCGCGTCGAGCGTGCTCCACTGCGCGAACGAGATGGCTCGCTCGCGCACGCGTGCCGGGAGGCCCGCGAAACCGTGCTTCGCCGGATCGGGGACGAGTGAGCCGTCGGCGAGGTCCGCGACGATCTCCTCGGCCACGGATTTCGCGCACGCGCGGTTCTCGGGGATGGCCCCGCTCGGGCCGCGCTTGGCCCAGCCGGTGCGGTAGAGGCCGGGGCGCAACCGCCCGGTTCGCGGGGACGGCGCCGCGCACAGCTGCGCGAGCAGATCGTCCGGCTCGGGATCGAAGCCGATGGCGGTGAGCACGGCGGTCGCCGGAACGAGCTCGCGCTCGGCGCCCACGCGGATCTGGACGGCCGACACCCGGCCGTCGCCCAGGATGCGCTCGGGGGCCGCACCGAAGAGGAACCGCACCTCGGGGCCGCCCGGGGTCTCGCGGTCGGGGGAGACGAGCTCGGCGAACGCGGCCGCTCGGGCGGCGGCGCGGTCGTCGGCGGGCGCGCCGGGCGCGCCGAGCGCCCCGTGCGCCGAGTAGCGTGCCCGCGGGAGTGTGGTCAACTCCTTGATCATCTGGGGGTCGCCTTTCGAGCGCGCGGCGTCGGACCGGCTCAGCACCGTGACCCGCCGCACGGGATCCGCGAGGTACGCGTCGAGAACGGGGTCGGCGACGTCGCTCGAGGCGTAGCCCGAGCGGTCCTTCACGAGGAAGCGGAGCAGGTCGAGTGCCACGTTCCCGGCGCCGACGATCACCACATCGCTGCCGAGCGGCGGCAGCGGGGCCGCGCCGGGGAAGGCGTTGAGCGCGCGGGTGACCGCGCCTGAACCGAGCACGCCGGGGAGGTCGCCGCCCGGCACGGGGAGCGCCCGGTCCGCGGTGAGGCCCGTGGCGAGCACGACCGCGTCGAAGGCCGCCTCGAGCTCGTCGAGCGCGACGTCGTGGCCGATCGCGATGTCGCCGGCGAAGCGGACGCCGGGCTGCGCGAAGAGGCGCTCGAACTGCCGGGTGATGGCCTTGGTGTGCTGGTGGTCCGCAGCGACGCCGTAGCGCACGAGCCCGTACGGCGACGCGAGCCGGTCGAACAGGGTGATCTCGCACCCGGGGACTGCGCGCACGAGCGCCGTGGCCAGGTAGCACCCGGCAGGGCCGCTGCCGACGATGGCGATGTGCGGGTGGGACAGGGAGGGCATCACAGCTCCTTCGCGTGACGGGGTGGCCGGTCGCGTGCGGCGGTGCACGGCGGCTGGGCCCGAGTCTACCCATAAACATGGAGCTTGTGAATGTTTTAGTGGCGATAGATTTCGCAATTCTGCACCGATCCGCGTGATCCCGCGAGGGTCTTGCAAATTAAAACATTCATGTATAACTTATTTGCTACCGGCTCTCGCAGCGACAGCGCGAGACCACGTTCGACAAAGGAGTACGAATGCCCGGAACACTGGTGGAGACCGATCTGCCCTACCTCGACATCGCCGCCCCCGAGTTCGCGATGAACTCGGAAGCGGTGCGCGATGCTCGCTCGCGCAGCTGGGTCGCGCGCACGAACTACGGCTTTGGCGTGCTGCGCTACCGCGAGGTCACCGAACTCCTCAAGCACCCGAGCCTCAACCAGGGAAGCGCTAAGTGGCCGGATCACCACGGCGTGCACTCGGGGGTGTTCTACGAGTGGTGGGCGAAGAACCTGCTGGTCCTGGAAGGCGACGAGCACCACCGCATCCGGCGCCTCCTCAACCCCGCGTTCTCGCCCACGGTCGCGCGGAGGCTGGAGCCCGAGTTCGCCGACATCGCGCGTGAGCTGATCGACGAGATGGTTGCCGCGCACGGGCGCGGCGAGCAGGTCGACTTCGTCGCGGCGTTCGCCGAGCCGTTCGCCACCCGAGCGCTCTGCGCCATGATGGGCCTCCCGCACGAGCACTGGCCGTTCATCGCCGACCGGGCAAACACCGTGGGCTACGCCCTCTCCGTGTCGATCAAGGAAGACATCGAGCGCGTCGACGTGGCGGTGCAGGAGCTCTACGGCTTCGTCGAGGAGCTCATCGCCGAGCGCCGGGCGACCCCCGGGCAGGACGTGGTCTCGCGCCTCGTCCAGTTCTCCGAGGACGGGGACAAGCTGAGCGACGCGGAGCTGCGCAACGCGCTCGTGCTCATGCTGTTCGGCGGGATGGACACCACCCGCAACCAGCTGGGCCTGATCCTGCAGACGTTCATGCGCAACCCGGAGCAGTGGGAGAAGCTCGCCGCCCGGCCGGCGGAACTCGCGAAGCCGGCGCTCGAGGAGGGGCTGCGCGTCAACCCCACGACGCGCTGGGTCACCCGCGAGGCGAACGAGGACTTCGAGTACGAGGGCCTGTCGATCGCGAAGGGCACGACCGTGCACCTGTTCACGATGTCGAGCGGGACCGACCCCGCCGCCTTCCCCGACCCGGAGATCGACATCGAGGCCGAGGGGCGCAAGCCGCACCAGACGTTCGGCGGCGGGGTGCATCACTGCCTCGGCCACTACATCGCCCGCGCAGACATGGGCATCGCGATCCCGATGCTCGCGGAGCGGCTCACCGAGATCTCGTGCCCCGGCGGCGACGAGTGGCTGCCCGATTCGGGGAACCACGGGCCCGTCCGGCTGCCCATCACCTTCACGGTGCGCTGACCGCGGCCGGCGGCGCCTCGGCGCCGCTCCGCACCGGGCCTCTCGGGGCCCCGGGCAGTGCTGCCTGAACGACCCCTTCCAACGATGAAAGGAACACCTCCCCATGTCTGACCCCACCACGGGCGGGAGCTTCGGCGCAGCGCTGCGCGGGATCCTCGCCGACACCACCGCCTTCGCCCGGCACCAGGACGCCAACATGCAGCCGGAGACCATCGCGGTGCTCGGCGAGCGCATCCGGGAGACCGGCGTGAAGTACATCTACTACATGATCCCCACGCTCGGCAGCCGCACGGTCGCCAAGGTGGTGCCTGCGGAGCACTACGAGCGGATGTTGCGCAAGGGGATCGCGTTCCACCGCACCGCGCTCACCGACCTCCAGACCAGCCGCGAGGGCGAACTGATCGGCGGCGGGGTCGACGCGCATGAGTTCTGGGGGCTCCCCGAGCCGGAGACGTTCCAGGTGCTGCCGTGGGACCCCGAGGTCGGCCGGATCTTCTGCACGGCCTACGATCCGCCGCAGCTCGGCGCGGGATCGGGCGGCCTGATCCCGCTCGACACGCGCGCGCTGTTCCGCGAGGCGCATCGCTCGTTCACCGAGCGCACGGGCTTCGAGCTCCGTTCGGGCCTGGAGCCCGAGATGACCTGGACGGGACCGGGGATGGAGGTGACGTGCAAGGACGATCAGAGCCCCGCCTACCAGGTGGAGAACCTCGAGAAGATGCGCCCCGTGTTCAAGAAGGTGATCAGCTACGCCCAGGGGCTCGGCTTCGCCATGATCCAGGGCGACTACGAGGACGATGGGCAGCTGGAGCTGAACTGGGACTTCGATCGTGCGGAGCTCACCGCGGAGCGCATGACAACCTACCGCCAGGTCTGCAAGCAGGTGGCGCGCGAGCTGGGCATCCACGCGAGCTTCATGGCCAAGCCGTACAACGGCAAGATGGGCAACGGCTGCCACCACAACCTCAGCCTGTGGCGCGGCGAGGAGAACGTCATCGAGGACGGCCGGGTGGAGCTGCACGTCACGGACACTGGGCGCCACGCGATCGCCGGTATGCTGCAGCACACGCCGGGCTCCATGCTCGTCATGGGCTCGACGGTGAACTCGTACAAGCGCTACTGGGACGCCGGCCAGTTCGCGCCCTCCGGTGCCGACTGGGGGCTCGACACCCGGGGCGTCGCGGTGCGCATCTCGGCGAACGGGCGCATGGAGTACCGCCTGCCCGACGCGAGCGTGAACCCGCACCTCTCGCACCTCTACCTCCTCGCCGCGATCGAGCACGGGCTCGAGCACGAGCTCGACCCGGGGGAGCCCGGCTCCCTGAACCCCGCGCTCGGCGAGGTTGTCGTGCCGAACACGCTCGGCAGCGCGATCGAGGCGTTCGAGGCGGACAGCTACCTCATGGGCGCGATGCCCGAGGAGCTCACACGCATCTTCCTGCAGCTCAAGCGGGACGAGTGGGCGCGCTACTGCGGCCAGATCTCACAATGGGAATTCGATCAGTACTGGGAGGCAATTCCGTGACCACCTCACCCCGCACGCTCCGACTCGCGTGCATCGACTCAGAGGCCCTGCCGCTCTTCGCGAAGAGCCCCGACGGGGTCACGCGCGACGGCTACGAACCCGCCGCCGCCGCGCTCGTCGCGGATCGGATCGGCGCGGAGATCGAGTGGATCATGCTCCCCTGGGAGGACATGATCCCCGCCGTGCGCCGGGGCGACGCCGACGCCGTGTGGTGCGGCCAGGGCATGACCGATGAGCGCGCCGCGCTCGTCGACTTCACCGCGCCCTACGCCGTGTTCAACGAGACGCTCATCGTGCGCGCGGACGACCCCGCCCGCTCGGCCGACGCGCTCGCCGGGTACCGCATCGGCGCGATCGCGAACTCGACCAACATGAAGCTCGCGGAGACCTTCCCCGGCGCCGAGCTTGTGAGCTTCGGCGCGAGCGACGACGTGTTCAGCGACATGATCGAAGCGACCCGCTCCGGCGAGATCGACGGCTTCGTCGACGACGACGTGGTGATGATCCCGCTCGGGAAGGAGGACCCCGACTTCGTCGAGGCCTTCACCGTGCTGACCGGCAACCGCTGGGGCATCGGCGTCGCCCCGGGCAACGACGCGCTCCGCGCCGAGATCGACGCCGCGCTCGCCGCAGTCGTCGCGGACGGGTCGCTCGCGGAGGTGTGGCGGCGCTGGATGCCGCTCCTGCCCTTCCCGCTGGATTCGGGAGCGTGATCGTGCGCGCGCCACGCATCGCGGTCGCCGGGATGTGGTCGAGGCAGATCCACGGGCTCCGCTTCGACGGCACCGCGGTCGCGACCGCGGTGCTCCGCGCCGTGGTGCGCGCGGGCGGTGAGCCCCTCACGCTCTTCGCTGAGGGCCCCGCCGCG
Source organism: Leucobacter sp. PH1c (assembly GCF_000633415.1). Lineage (GTDB taxonomy): Bacteria > Actinomycetota > Actinomycetes > Actinomycetales > Microbacteriaceae > Leucobacter. Next base: position 6,526 of record NZ_AYMV01000023.1, read on the forward strand.
GCGAGCGAGCGGCTCGACGGTTTCGACGGGCTCCTCCTCCCCGGTGGATTCGACCTGGATCCGGCGCGCTACGGCCAGGACGCCCGTTCGACGACGGTCACGGCGGACTTCGCCGCGCAGGATCCGTTCGAGGCGGAGCTGCTCGCGGCCGCGATCGAGCGTCGGATCCCCGTGCTCGCGATCTGCCGCGGATTCCAGCTGCTCAATGTCGAGTGCGGCGGGACTCTGATCCAGGACCTTCCCCGCGACAGCGTGCACCGCAACAGCGTGCACGAGGTCGCCGTCGCGCCCGACTCCGCGCTCGCCGCCGCGCTCGGGGTGACCGCGCTCAGTGTGTCCTCGTATCATCACCAGGCAGTCGATACGATCGGGGCAGGGCTGCGCGTCGTCTGCCGCGCACCCGACGGCGTGGTCGAGGCGCTCGAGCACGAGCGCGCCGAGCTCATCGCGGTGCAGTGGCACCCCGAGGACACCGCCGCGACGGACCCGACGCAGCAGGCACTGTTTGACTGGCTGGTGGTGCGGGCGCGTGCGCGCTCGGCAGCCGACACCCCGAGGGAGAGCGTGCGATGACCGAGAACACCCTGCCCGTCGTGCTCATCGTCGAGCACCAGGAGAACGCCGGGATCGGGCACTTCGCCGATCGGCTCCGTGCGCAGGGCGTCGCCCTGCGCACCGTGGGCCCCGCGGCCGGTGAGGCGCTGCCGGGAACGCTCGACGGCATCTCCGGGCTGATCGTCCTGGGCGGTTCGATGGGGCCGGGCGATGACGAGCGCGCACCGTGGCTCCCCGCGGCGCGGGCGCTGCTCGCTGAGGGAGTGGAGCGCGGCGTGCCGACGCTCGGCATCTGCCTCGGCGCGCAGCTGCTCACCACCGCGCTCGGCGGCGCGGTGGAGCTGATGCCCGGCGGTCCGGAGGTGGGACTCGCCAGCGTGCGATTCAGCGCAGACGCTGCGGGGGACCCGCTGTTCGGCGGCTTCGCCGGGGGAGCGGTGCCGACCGTGCAGTGGCACTGGCTCGAGGCCGCCGCGCTCCCCGCGGGCGCGGAAGTGCTCGCATCGAACCCCGCGTGCCGGAATCAGGCGTTTCGCGTCGGGCCCGCGGCGTGGGGCGTGCAGTTCCACCCGGAGGCGCTCACGGGAACCGCGGAGGACTGGGTGGTCGAGGAGGGCGACGGGCTCACGGAGCTCGGTCTCGCGGGCGACGCCGTCGTGGCGGAGGTGCGCGCAGCGGAACCGCGGCTGCGCGCCGCCTGGGGAGAGGTTGCCGAGCGCTTCGCCGGGATCGTACGCGACGCCGAGCGCCGCGCGGGCTAGCGCTGCGCGGGCGAGCGCTGCGCAGGCTATCGCCGCGCGGGTGAGCGCCGCGCAGGCTAGGGCCGCGCCGCGATGAGCAGCGAGACGCCCGTCGAGTCCGGCCCGAGCGCGATGCGCTCGGTGCCGGGCAGCTCGGCGGGCACGAACTCGCCCGGCAGGAACCGGGAGCTGTTGCCGAGGATCACGTTGCCGTGCCTCCCCACGAGCGCGAGCGGCTCGGCGCTCCGCAGGAGCACCGGCAGCAGTTCGGCCTCGAGATCGCTCACCTGGATGTCGGTGCCCACCGCGCCCAGGCGGGAATCGCCCTGCTGCGCAGGCACGGTGAGGGTGACGACGTACGCCTCGACCCCGAGGTAGTCGATGTAGGGCCCGACGAGCGCGGGCTCGCCGTGGTGGAACGCGCGGATGAACCACTCGTGGTGCTCGTAATCGTAGTAGCGATCGCCGCCCGGCACGACGCCGAACGAGTAGCGGGCGAAGCGCGCCTCGTCCTCGCGCACCCACCACTCGAGGTGCCCGTTCTCGGTGCCGAGCGCGGAGCGCGCGAAGATGAACCCGCAGCCGTCGAGCACCGGGTGCTCCGCGAGGGCGCGGACCGCCACCGCCTTCATCCGGCGCCGCGTCGACTCGGTGAGCTCGAGCTTCCGCGCTTCGTCGAGCCGCAGGGCGGCGAGCATCTCGGCCGCGAGGGTCTCCAGGTGCGCGAAGCGGCCGGCGAACCACGCGGAGATCTCCTCCGCGATCGCGGCGAGCTCGGGGCTCCGCTCCGTGCTCAGCGCCGGATTCAGCTTGGGGTTCATGCGCCCACCTCCCGGCGTCCGAGCGTGAACTTGCCCTCGATGATGAGGCGCATGTTCTCGCGGACGTGCTCCACGGCGAGGCGCTGGGCCTCCTCGGGCTGGCGCTGCTCGATGGCCATCACGATCGCGAGGTGCTCGGAGAACGCGAGCTGCGTCGACGCGCTGGCGATGTCCTCGCACCAGAGGAACGGGGAGAGCTCGGACTGGAGCCGCTGCTCCGCGGCGAGCAGCCGCTGCGAGTGGCTCTGCACCGCGACCTCGAAGTGGAAGCGGCTGTCGGCGAGCGCGCGCGCGTGCCCCGCGGGCGCCTCGCGCGCTTCGAACGCGAACTCCGCGAGGCGCGTGCGCATGCCAGGCACGGCGCGCTCGGCGGCGAGCCGTGCGGCCATTCCCGAGACCGCGGCGTGCTCGTCGAAGAAGTCGCGCAACGCGACCGTGCTGATGCGTTGCAGGGCAGCGGTGAGCGTCTCGGGGGAGGGGAACGGGGCCTGCACCACGAAGGTGCCCCCGTTCCGGCCGCGCCGGGTCTCGACGACGCCCTGCTCGCGGAGCGCGGCGAGCGCCTTCCGGAGCGTCGCGACGGCGACGCCGAACTGGCCGGCCAGCTCGGCCTCGGGCGGCAGCCGCTCGCCCACGCTCAGCATGCCGAGCGAGATCGCGGTGGCGATCCGCTGGGCGATCCCGTCGCCCTGCGGCACCGACACGGGGTCGGTGCCGCGAGGCGACGGGTCACTCAGGAGCGGGTGCTGCACGCGGGCCGTCAGTCCTCGAAGCGCAGCGCGCGGGCGATCAGCGCCTCCTGCTCGACCGCGTGCACCTTCGCGGAGCCCGTCGAGGGCGCGGCGGAGGCGAGGCGAGAGATCACGCCGATGCGATCGTTCGCGAGATGCTTCGACAGCTCGAGCGAGATGAAGGGCCAGGCGCCCTGGTTCTCCGGCTCGTCCTGCACCCAGACGAGGTCCGCACCCGCGTACTGGGTGAGCACGCGGCCCACCTCGACGATGGGCATCGGGTAGAACTGCTCGACGCGCACGATCGCGATCCGCGGATCGGGGTTCTTGTCGAGCGCCACGCGCAGGTCGTAGTAGATCTTGCCGGAGACGAGCAGCACGCGCTCGACGGCCGACTTGTCCGCGACCTTCGGGTCGTCGAGCACGGGCTGGAAGTGGCCCGTGGTGAAGTCCTCGACGCTCGACGTCGCGCCGCGCAGGCGGAGCATCGACTTCGGCGTGAAGACCACGAGCGGCTTCCGGGGGCGCGCGTACGCCTGGCGGCGCAGGAGGTGGAAGTAGTTCGCGGGCGTCGAGGGGCGCGCCACGATCATGTTGTCCTCGGCGCACAGCTGGAGGTAGCGCTCGATGCGGGCGGACGAGTGATCCGGCCCCTGGCCCTCGTAGCCGTGCGGCAGCAGCATCACGACGGAGGAGCGCTGGCCCCACTTCTGCTCGGCGGCGGCGATGTACTCGTCGACGACGGCCTGCGCGGTGTTCGCGAAGTCGCCGAACTGCGCCTCCCAGAGGACGAGGGCGTCCTCGCGCTGCAGCGAGTAGCCGTACTCGTAGGCGAGCGCCGCGTACTCGGACAGCAGCGAGTCGTAGATCCAGAACCGGGCCTGCTCCTCGGAGAGGTTGAGGAGCGGGATCCACTCCTGCCCGTTCGCGCGGTCGTGGAAGACGGCGTGGCGCTGGGCGAAGGTGCCGCGGCGGGCGTCCTGGCCGGCGAAGCGCACGGCCGTGCCCTCCATGAGCAGCGAACCGAGTGCGAGCAACTCGCCGAAGCCCCAGTCGATGCCGCCCTCGCGGCTCATCTCCGCGCGCTTGTTGAGCAGCTGCTGGAGCTTCTGGTGCACGGTGAAGCCGGCCGGCTTGTTCGCGTGGGCGTCGCCGATGCGCTCGATGACGCTGCGATCCACGGCCGTCTCGATCGGCGCGGGGCCGGGGCCGCCGATCTCGGCGACCTCGCCGATCCCGCTCTGATCGATCACGGGGATCGAGCCGGTCTGCGCGGCGTGCGTCTCCTGGAAGGCGAGCTCGAGGCGGTCCTGGAAGTCCTGCTTCGCCTTCTCGTACTCCTCCTCGGTGATGTCGCCGCGGCCGACGAGCGCGCTCGTGTAGAGGCGACGGGTGGAGCGCTTCGCCTCGATGAGGTCGGTCATGAGCGGCTGCGTCATCGAGGGGTCGTCGCCCTCGTTGTGCCCGCGTCGGCGGTAGCAGATGAGGTCGATGATGACGTCGATGTGGAAGCGCTGGCGGAACTCGTAGGCGAGCTTCGCGACGCGCACGACCGACTCGGGGTCGTCGCCGTTCACGTGGAAGATGGGCGCCTGGACGACCTTGCCCACGTCCGAGGAGTACACGGCGGAGCGCGAGTCCATCGGCAGCGTGGTGAAGCCGACCTGGTTGTTGATGATGATGTGGATCGTGCCGCCCGTGCGGTAGCCGCGCAGCTGCGACATCTGCAGGGTCTCGTAGACGACGCCCTGGCCGGCCATCGCGGCGTCGCCGTGGACGAGGATCGGGAGCGTCGTGAACGAGCCGATGGGCTTCAGATCCTGCTTCGCGCGGACGATGCCCTCGAGCACGCCGTTGACGGTCTCGAGGTGCGAGGGGTTCGCGGCGAGGTGGATCGGCACCTGCGTGCCGTTCGGCGCGGTGAACACGCCGGACGTGCCGAGGTGGTACTTCACGTCGCCCGAGCCGGCCTTCGCCGACTGCGCGCCCTCGAACTCGCGGAAGATCTGGCCGTACGTCTTCCCCGCGATGTTGGAGAGCACGTTGAGCCGGCCGCGGTGGGCCATGCCGATGTCGACGGAGTCGACCCCGTCCTCGGCGGCGTCGATGAGCATCGCATCGAGCAGCGGGATCACGGACTCGCCGCCCTCGAGGCTGAAGCGCTTCTGGCCGACGTACTTCGTCTGGAGGAAAGTCTCGAAGGCCTCGGCCTCGTTCAGCTTCTCGAGGATGCGCATCTGCTCGTCGCGGCTCGGCTTCGCGTAGTTCACCTCGAGCTGCTCGCGCAGCCAGAGGCGCTGCGCGGGATCCTGGATGTGCATGTACTCGATGCCGATCTTGCGGCAGTACGAGTCGCGGAGCACGCCCAGGATGTCGCGGAGCTTCATGCTGCGCTGCCCGCCGATGCCGCCCGTCACGAATTCGCGGTCGAGATCCCAGAAGGTGAGGCCGTGCGACTCGATCTCGAGATCGGGGTGCGTGCGCTGCACGTACTCGAGCGGATCGGTGTCGGCCATGAGGTGGCCGCGCACGCGGAACGAGTTGATGAGCTCCTGCACGCGGGCCGTCTTGTCGACGGCGCCGGAGATGTCGACGTGGATGTCGGAGGCCCACTGCACGGGCTTGTACGGGATGCGCAGCGCGGCGAAGATCTCCTCGTAGAAGCGGTGCCCGCCCGTGAGGCGCTCGTGCACGAGCTTCAGGAACTCGCCGGATCCCGCTCCCTGGATCACGCGGTGATCGTACGTGCTCGTGAGGGTGATCGTCTTCGAGATGCCGAGCTGGGTGAGCACGTCCTCGGAGGCGCCCTGGAACTCCGCGGGGTACTCGAGCGCGCCCGCGCCGATGATGCAGCCCTGGCCCTGCATGAGGCGGGGAACCGAGTGGACCGTGCCGATGCCGCCCGGGTTCGTGAGGGAGACGGTGCCGCCCTGGAAGTCCGCTGCCGTGAGCTTGCCGCCGCGGGCGCGCTTCACGAGATCCTCGTACGCGGCGAGGTACTCGTTGAAATCGAGCGTCTCGGCGCGCTTCACGACGGGCACCATGAGCGAGCGGGTGCCGTCGGGCTTCGGGAGATCGATCGCGATGCCGATGCCGACGTGCGCGGGCACGAGGAGCGACGGCTTGCCGTCGACCTCGGTGTACGCCACGTTCTGGCTCGGGAACTCCTTCAGCGTCTGGATGAGTGCCCAGCCGATGAGGTGGGTGAAGGAGACCTTGCCGCCGCGGCTGCGGCGCAGGTGGTTGTTGATGACGATGCGGTTGTCGATCAGTAGCTTCGCCGGGATGGTGCGGACGCTCGTCGCCGTGGGGACGGTGAGCGACTGATCCATGTTCTTCGAGAGCGTGCGCGCCATGCCCTTGAGCGGGGTGACGCTGTCCTCGTGCGTCTCGGGCGCTTCCGGCTCGGCCGGGGTGCGGGCCGCGCGCGGGGCGCGGGGCGCATCGGCCGGGATCGGGGTCTGGCGGGGCGCGGCGTTCGTGGTCCGCGCGGGCTGCGCGGGCGTGGTCACGGGAGAAGTCGTGGGAGCGGCCGTGGCGCTCGGGGGCTGCGTCGTCGCGGCCGTTCGGGGAGGGGCCACGTTGCCCTGCGTGGTGCTCTGCCCGGAGGCGACGGAAGCACCGTATCGCTCCAGCACCGGCCACCATGACTGGTCGACCGAGTTCTTGTCGATCTGGAATTGTTTCCACAACTCATCGACGAGCCAAGCATTTGCGCCAAAATCTTCTGCGGGACCCGCCTGGTCGGGGGTCTCCGTGCGCTCTGCCAAAGCGACTTCCTCTCGGTCGTGCCATGTGTGTGTGGCAAGTTTCCTGGATCGGGGTGCAGCACCGTAGCCGTACCACACACCAGCCTACGCCTTTCACGGTGAACTTTCGGCAACCGTCCCTCGACCGATTCTCAGTGCGGGCTGATAAAATCGTCTGACCATGGATGCAGACTCTCGAAGACCCTCAGACCCTCCGAGTAGTTACCGCGCCCCGGCGCGGCAACCCGAACGTCCGGGGAGGTCCGCGTGAGCGACTGGATCCTCCTCCTCATCGGCCTCGTGCTGACCGTCGGCACCGGCATCTTCGTCGCGGCCGAGTTCTCGCTCGTCGCGCTCGACCGCCAGGATCTGGAGCGCCGCCGCGAGGGCGGTGAGCGCGGCCTCGACCGCGTGATCCGCGGCCTCTCGATCACCTCGACGCACCTGTCGAGCGCGCAGCTCGGGATCACGATCACGACGCTGCTGGCCGGCTACACACTCGAACCCGCGATCAGCGGCTTCCTGAACGGCCCGCTCGGCGCGCTCGGCGTGCCGGAAGAGCTGCGCCGCGCGATCAGCGCCCCCGTCGCGATCGCGCTCGCGACCGTGTTCTCGATGATCGTCGGCGAGCTCGTGCCGAAGAACTTCGCGCTCGCACGGCCGCTCGCGACCGCGCGGCTCGTCATGCCCGCGCAGGCCGCGTTCACCGCGACCTTCAAACCCGCCATCCTCGTGCTCAACGGCAGCGCGAACGGCATCCTCCGCGCCATCGGCATCGAGCCGAAGGAGGAGCTGTCGGGGGCTCGATCCGCCGAGGAGCTGTCCTCGCTCGTGCGCCACTCGGCGAGCGCGGGGCTGCTCGAGGCCGACACGGCCACCCTCCTCGATCGGACCCTCCGCTTCTCCGAACTCACGGCGGGGGACGTCATGACGCCCCGCCTGAAGATCGAGAGCGTGCAGCGCCTCGAACCCGCGCAGGCCGTGCTCGAACTCTCGGGACGCTCCGGCTACTCCCGCTTCCCGGTGATCGATGAGGACCGCGATGACATCGTCGGCGTGGTCCACGTAAAGCACGCCGTCGCCGTGCCGCGCGCGAAGCGCGGCGAGGTGCCCGTCGCGGCGCTCGTCGAGGACGTGGTGCGCGTGCCCGACACCATGCGGCTCGACCAGCTCCTCGGCGCCCTGCGCTCGAGCGGCTTCCAGCTCGCCATCGTCGTCGACGAGTACGGCGGCACCGCCGGCATCGTGACCCTCGAGGACCTCGTCGAGGAGATCGTGGGCGAGGTCGCGGACGAGCACGACCGCGCCGCCGCCGGGGTCGTGGGCGACGCGCAGGAGATGACCTTCCCCGCCGACCTCCGCCCCGACGAGGTGCGCGAGCAGACCGGCGTGGAGATCCCCGAGGACGACGACTACGACACGGTCGCGGGCTTCGTGCTCCGCGAGCTGGGCCGGATCCCCGAGCCGGGAGACACGCTCGAGCTCGCCGACGGCGGCACGCTGCGCGTCGAGCGCATGGACGGCCGCCGCATCGCGCGCCTCCGCTACACGGGCGCCGCGCTGCCCGCGCCGGAGACCGATGACGCGGCCACGACCGAGGGGAGCGATCGATGAGCGACTGGATGGGAATCGTCTGGCTCGTGGTCCTGCTGATCGCGAATGCCTTCTTCGTCGGCGCCGAGTTCGCGGTGATCTCGGCCCGCCGCTCGCAGATCGAGCCCCGCGCCGAGGCCGGCTCGAAGCGCGCGAAGACCGCGCTCTACGCCATGGAGCATGCCACGCTGATGCTCGCGACGAGCCAGCTCGGCATCACGGTGTGCTCGCTGCTGATCCTGAACGTCTCCGAGCCCGCGATCCACCACCTGCTCGAGGGGCCGCTGTCCTGGACGGGGCTCTCCGCCGAGGTGGTGAGCGTCACGGCCTTCGTGCTCACGCTCCTCATCGTCACGTACCTGCACGTCGTGTTCGGCGAGATGATCCCGAAGAACGCCGCGTTCTCGATCCCGGATCAGGCAGTGCTGCTGCTCGCGCCGCCGCTCGTCGCCGTGTCGCGCGTGCTGAAGCATGTGATCGCCGCGCTCAACGCGATCGCGAACGGGGTGCTCCGCCTCTGGAAGGTCGAGCCGAAGTCGGAGACGAACAGCACCTTCACGCTCGAGGAGGTCGCGAGCATCGTGAACCACTCGACGCGCGAGGGCGTGCTGGAGGATCGGAGCGGGGCGCTCACGGCCGCGTTCGAGTTCACCACGAAGCGCGCGGCCGATCTCCTCGTGCCCGAGGAGCGCCTCGTCGTGCTCCCGTGGGGCGCGACGCCGGAGGACGTCGAGGCCGCCGTGGCCAAGCACGGCTTCTCGCGCTATCCGATCGCCGCGGAGACCGGGGGCCTCGCCGGCTACGTCCACATCAAGGACCTCGTGCGCCTCGGCGAGGACCGGATCACCGAGCCGATCCCCGCGAAGCGCATCCGCGAGATGGTCTCGCTCCACGCGGAGACCGAGCTGGAGGATGTGCTCGCGCGCATGCAGGCGCGGGGCATTCACCTCGCGCGCATCCACGACGCGAGCGGCGCCGAGCTCGGGGTCGTCTTCCTGGAGGACGTCATCGAGGAGCTCGTCGGCGAGGTGCACGACGCGACGCGGCGCCAGCGCTACATCGAGCACTAGCCGCCGCGCGGCCCGCGTCCGCGCCTCCGCCGTCCCGGCGGCGCGGACGCGGCGTGGGCGCGTGTGCGGACTAGCGCGCGTTCAGCACGACGTGCGCGGCGACGCGATCGATCGGCGCGTTCTCGCCCACGAGGAACGGGTTGTCCGGGATGGAGAGCGCGAGGTCGAACTCCACGGAGTCCGCGCCGAGCTGCGTCGGTGTGAGCGTCAGCCGGATGCCCGGGCGCTCGGCGCCGTTCACGGAGAGCGTGCCGACCGCTGTGACGGTGCCGTAAGGGGTCTCCTCCGGGCGCAGTACGGCGGGCTCGGTGAGCACGAAGACGGCCTCGGGGAGGTTCGCGAGGGACAACCCGATGCGAGCCTTCGTGATGACCCCGTCGGTGAGCACCAGGAAGCCGTTCGAATCGAGCGCGCCGTCGATCGTGCCGCCGAAGGGGAGCGCGATGGGCTCCGTCAGCGTCGTCTCTGCCACCTCGTACTCGCGCTCCGCGGGGAGCGCGAGGAAATCAGAGTCCGCGGAGGCGCGGAGCTCTGCCGCGAGCGGCGTGCTCTCCTCGGGCGCGGCCGCGCAGCCCGTGAGGCAGAGCGGGATTGACGCCGTCACGGCCGCGGCGAAACCGAGGGTGCGCAGTGAACGACTGACGGGTAAAGCCACCAGCACCCCTTCTCTCCTCGATCCGTGCAACCGGTGGAGAGCTTACGGGGGGAAGGTGTGAGGGCGCCGAAAGCCCGGTGTGAGCCCGCCGGTCAGGCGTCGCGGAGTGCGTCGACGGGCTCGACCCGGGCGGCCTTGATCGCCGGGTAGCCGCCCGCGAGAAGGCCCACGAGCGCGCCGACCACCACGCCGACGGGCGCGGCCCACAGCGCGAGCACGGGGGTCCAGTGCTGCACGAGGCACACCGCGATGAGTGCGAAGAGCCCGACCACGACGCCGATGAGCCCGCCGAGCACGCCGATCGTCACGGACTCGAGCATGAACTGCTGCGCGATGTCACGGGTGCGCGCGCCGAGTGCTCGGCGCAGACCGATCTCGCCGCGGCGCTCGGAGACCGAGAGCAGTGTGACGTTCGCGATGCCGATGCCGCCGCCGATGAGCGCGACGATACCGATGGCGAGGAAGAGCACGTTGATGTCGGATTCGACGTTCGACTGCAGCTCGCTCGTGTTCGCGGGCGCGCCCACCTTGAAGGAATCCGGCGTGTTGGGGTTCAGCGCGATCGGGGCCTGGCGGCCGACGACGGAGCCGGCGCCCACGTCGATGCGGATGTCGAGGTTCTCCGCGGGGCCCATCCCGAGCTCGGCGCGAGCGGTGCTGATCGGCACGATCACGGCGTCGAGGAGGTTCTCCCGGGTGCCGACCTTCCCGAGGATCCCGATCACGGTGTACGCCCGGCCGTCGATGAAGACGGCGGGCTGGCCGGTGACCCGGTTCACGCCGAGCCGCTTCGCGGCTTCGGCGCCGAGCACGGCGACGCGGTCGCGCCGGGCATCGTGCCCGCTGTCGTAGAACCGGCCGGCTCGAATCTTGCCCTGCACGACGTCGAGCAGTTCGGGCGAGGCGCCGACCACGGGGGGCGAGGCCTTCTGTGATTCGGACGGGTCCTGGACCTGCACGGCCTCGACGGTGAGCGAGTTCGGCAGCTTGCCGATGAGGGCGGCGCTCTCGACCCCGGCGAGCGGGGTGACCCGGTCGACCGCGTCCCAGGGCAGGCGCACCGCGGCGCGATCCTTGCCGCCGGCGCTCTTGGTCGTGCCGGGTTCGACGGTCACGCGGGTCGCGGACAGGGTGTCGAACTGCTGCGAGATCTGCCCGGCCGCGGTCTGCGCGAAGCCGATCGTCGCGACGAGCGAGGCGATGCCGAGCACGGTGCCGACGAGCGTGATGACGAGCCGCGACGGGCGCGAGCCGATGCCCTCGAATGCCTCGTGCACGAGGGCTCGGAACGAGATGCGGCCGCTCATGTCAGCTCCTGCAGTTCGCCGTCGCTGATGCGCGCGCGGCGACGCGCGGCGTCGGCGACCTTCGGGTCGTGGGTGATCATGACGATCGTGAGGCCGTCGGCGCCGAGTTCGTCGAAGAGCCGCATGATCGAGGCCGAGTTCTCGCGGTCGAGGTTGCCGGTCGGCTCGTCGGCGAGGAGCAGCCGCGGCGAGGTGCAGACGGCACGGGCGATCGCCACGCGCTGACGCTCGCCGCCCGAGAGCGTCGCGGGGGAGAAGTCGACGCGGTGGCTGAGGCCGACCCGCTCGAGCGCCGCGCGCGCGAGGGGCTCGCGCTCCTCGCGCGTGAGCCCGGCGTACGTGCCCGCGAGCATCACGTTCTCGAGCACGGTGCGCGTGGGCATGAGGTGGAACGACTGGAACACGAAGCCGACGGCGCGGCCGCGGAGAGCGGAGCGCTCGTCGTCGCTGAGCTCGGACACGTCGATCCCCTCGAAGAGGAAGCGGCCCGTGCTCGGGCGGTCGAGCAGCCCGAGCGTGTTAAGCATCGTCGACTTGCCGGATCCCGAGGGGCCGACGATCGCGAGGTAGTCCCCGCGCTCGACGCGGAGCGTGACCCCGCGCAGCGCGTTCACGGGCGGCGGGCCCGGGAAGAACCGCGTGACGTCGTCGAGCTGCACGATCGGCCCCGTGTACTCGGGATCGCCCGCCGTGAGCGCGCCGCCGCCCGCGCGCGCAGCGCGGGCCGTGGCGCGGGCGCGCTTCCGCGCACGGCGCACGACCTCGCGGTCGCTCGGGGGAGCGGAGGAGGGGCCCAGGGTGCCGGCGCCCTTGGGCTCGGCGCCCTCGGGCTCGGCGAAGAGCGCGTCGAGCCCGCTCATCGCCCGACCACGACGCGCGCTCCGGCGGTGATCCGGGGGTCGTCCGCGGTGATCTCGACGAAGCCGTCCGCGGCGAGGCCGGTCTTCACCGTCACGAGCTCGGTCTCGGCGTCGGGGCCCTGATCCTCGGACACGAGCAGTTCGACGCGGTCCTCCCCGCCGGAGCCCGCCGAGAGCGCCGCGATCGGCACGGCGAGCACGTCGCCATCGGTCGCCGCGACGGGCACGCGCACGCGCACGTTCGTGCCGCGGAGCGCATCGATCATCTCGGGGGCGAGGTCCACGGGGCTGAACCGCACGGTGTAGCGCCCGGAGTCGCCGCCGGATCCGCCGCCCGCGCTGCCGGAGTCGCCCCCGCCCTTCGAGTCGCCGGAGTCGCCGCCGGACTTCCCGCTCTTCGGCGCGATGATCTGCTCGACCTTCGCGGTGAGGTCCTCGCCGCCCGGACCGGGGTAGCTCGCCACGAGCCCCTCGGTGAGCAGCTCGGCATCCTGCTTCGAGACGCTGCCGACGATCGTGAGCGTCGCGCCGGACACGGTCATGGGGGAGCCCGAGAGGATGTCGCCGCGGGAGACGGAGATCTCGTCGACGCGGCGGGGGAGCCCGGAGAGGAACAGCGCCTCGCTCGAGGGGAGCGTCGGCAGCACCCCCTGCTGCGCCGTGGCGAGCGCCTCCTGCGCATCGCTCAGGCTGTCGTTCGCCGCGGTCACGGCGGCCTGCTCGGCGGCGACGTTCTCCGCACCGCCGTCGACCGCCGTCTGCAGCGTCGCCCGGGCCTGGGCGAGCTGCACGCCGGCGTCGCGCGCGGCGCGCTCGGCGGACTGGAGCGTCTCCTGTGCCTGCGGTCCGCCGGCCGCCGCGGGGTAGCCGATCTGCTCGTACAGCGCGCCGATCGCGGTCGCGGTGTCGTACTCGAAGAGGTCGCTGCCGAGATCGCCCGCCCAGAAGCCCATGCTGCTGAGCGCGGCCTTCAGCTGCGTCACGTCCGGGCCGCGCATCCCCACGCTGAGCGTGCGGTACGCGGGCAGATCGCCGGGGAGCACGATCACGGGCCGACCGGCGACCTCGAGTGCGATGTTGGCCGCGGCGAACACCGTGCCGACCTCGGGAACGTGCCCCGTGACGACGGGGCGGTCCTCGGATCCGGCGGCGTCGATCGCCACGCTCACCGCGTCGGCGTAGGTGACCTCGCCGCGGGTCACGACCGTGTTCTCGAGCGCGCGCTCCTCGATCGGGGCAGTGACGGGGCCCGCCTTCGGCGGTGCGGTGCGCGCCGCGAGCTCGGCGGGCGAGACGATGAACTGCATCACGGCGACGCCGATGAGCAGCGACACGACCGCGACCGCGGCGATCAGCGCGACGAGACGGGTGCCCGACCAGTTCCCCCGGAGCCCGCGCCGGCCGGAGCGCGGAGCGGTCTCGGCGCCGTCGCTCGTCGACGCGTCGTCAGCCGGCCCGCCGCTGTCCGCCGCGAGTGCGGCATCGGAGTCGGCAGGGGGCTGCGTCGCCCGGGTACGCTGACGCTTCGGGCGCTGGGGGAACTTCACCGGGTCCGGTCCTTACTTCTTCTGTGCGCCGTACTTCGACAGCATGGCGTCGAGCTCAGCCTTGTGCTCGTCGAGGAACTTCTGCTGCGCGTCGAAGTAGAAGCGCGTCTGGGTCTCGGTGTAGTCGACCTTGGCCTTGCACTCGGCGTCGGCCGTGGCGACCGCGATCTCGCGCTTCGCGAACTCGTCCTTCTCCTTCTGAGAGGGCTCCTTGTACTCCTCCATGCTGTCCCCGCTCGACGAGTAGAACTCCTCGTTCAGCGTGTTCTGCGCGTTCATCGGCGACGAGTAGTCGTCCTGGCCGGCGTCCGCCATGCACTCGCGCCACTCGTCGTTGAGCTTCTGCATCTCGGGGCTCAGCTCGTCGTCGTTCCAGATGGCGTTGCCGAGACTGTTCATGCTCTCCATGAGCTCGGAGAACTCGGGATCCGAGAACACGGCCATGCCGCCGTCCTCGCCCTGGACCTCGTGCTGGGCGGCGCCGTAGCAGCCCTGGTCCTTCCAATCCGGCATGAAGCCGGCGCCGTCGCTCTCCTCGAGCTCCGCCATCTGCTCATCGGTCATGGGCGGGCCGTAGAGCGTTTCCGAGTACGCCTGCTGCTCCGACTCGCTGAGCGACTCGATGTAGTCCTGGTTCGGGTCGACATACTCCTCGCCCGGCTCCTCCGTCGACTCCGACATCCCGGGCCAGTTCACGATGCCGTAGCCGTACTCCTTCGCGAACTCGGCGGAGCCCCATTCCGGCCCGGAGTCCTCCCCGTCCTCGCCGCCCATCATGACGATGCCGCCCGAGTTGGAGCTGGGCTTGTACTCGAAGCCCTCCTTCGTCATGCACTCGGCGACGAGCTCCTCGATCTCGCGCTGCTCCTTGTCCATGCGCTCCTGCGTGTACTCCTCGCCGTCCCAGAGCGCGGAGAGGTACTTGTCGAGCGGGCCCTCCTGATCGGGCTTCGCATCGCCCTTCCCCGTGCCGCTGCACCCCGACAGGGCGAGCGCGGCCAGAGCGACCGCCGCGGGGATCCAGATCCGTGCTGAGCGCATTCGTGAAGTCATGCCACCTCGATTGTGAGTCGTCGCCGCGGGCGCACCGCGGGCCGTGTGAGTAGTTCGTCAAGCTAGCACAGCGGATCGCCGCTGAATGGGGAAACCCGCAGGGATCGGTACCCCGGTACTACGCGAATAGGTGGGCCCCGGGGCCTTCGTGCTCCCGCGCACGATACGCGGGAGGCCGCGAGCGCCGCATCCCCCGGGTGAGGGGGTGCCCGGCGCGGGAGCCTATACTGGGCCGCATGCAGACCCAGCTGTCCGCGGCGAGCGCCGCACCCCGCTCTTCCTCGCGCCGTGCGCATGCGCAGCTCGGCTGAGGCCGCGACCCCCGGTTGGACGCTCCCCGCGTGGGTCGAGCGCTCCCCGCGGTGGTCCCGGGTCGTGCGCTGGCTGCTCGGCGCGCGCTTCGTCGATCCGCCCATCCGCGGTTTCGCGCTCCTCGTCGGGCTCTCCGGGCTGCTCCCCTCGGCGGCCGAGAGCACCGAGCCCCTCTACCTCCTGCTCCACTACACCTCGTCGGTGCTCGTCATCGCGAGCGCGTTCGTGCCGCTCGTCAGCGGGGGGATCGCGGCCGTCCTCTTCGCGGTGTTCGTGTTCACCTTCCCGCAGTACCTGAACCCCTTCTACACGCCGCTCGAGTTCGCCTCGGGGCTGCTGCTCGTCGCCTTCGCCTGGCGATGGTCGCTCGTGATGCTCGGCGTCGTCGTCGGCGCGGGGTGGCTCGCGCGCTCGGTGGCGCCCGAGACGGCGCTGCCGCTCGGGATGCAGCTCTACTCCTGGGCGTACATCGCCCTGCTCGGTGCGGCGGCGCACCTGGTCGAGTCCCGGATCCGGCGCGAGATCACGAAGCGCGAGCAGAGCGCGCGCGAGCACGAGCGCGAGCTGCAGCGCATGCGCCTCACCGTCGCGACCGACGTGCACGACACCGTCTCGCACGGCCTCGCGACGCAGCTCGCGATCGTGCGGCTGCTCGCGGTCGAGCCCGATCGGGAGGAGTCCGCGCGCATGCTCGGCGAGCTCGCGGTGCGCACCGAGGGCGCCCAGGACGAGCTGCGCGCGCTGCTGTCCGGCCTGCACAGCGGGAGCGCCGAGGGGTCGGCGGCGATCCCCGTCGGCGCCGACGAGCTCCGCAGCGCCGTCGGCCGGCTGCGCGAGGCGGCAGCTGCGGGCGGCACGCGGATCAGCGCCGAGTTCGGCGCGCTGCCGGAGAGCCTTGAACCGGCCGCGCTCGACGACGCCGTGCTCGTGCTCCGCGAACTCGTGACGAACATCATCAAGCACGCCGCGGGCCCGGGCGACAGCGCGCTCCGCGCCGATACCGTCGCGGACGAGCGCGGCAGCTGGTTGCTCCTCTCCTCCGAGAATCCCGTGCCCGCGGAGGTCGACCGGGTGCCGTGGAGCCTCGCCGCCCGGGTGGAGCAGCGCGGCGGCGACTGCACGGCGGAGACCGTCGCGGGCCGCTACCTCGTCCGTGTGCGGCTGCCGCTGCGCGGCGCCGAGCGCCTCGTGGGGGAAAGCGCCTCCCGCGTCGTCCCCCGAGCGGGGGATGCCGGTTCGCCGGAAGGTCGATGAAATGAGGGTGTGAAACCACTCCTCGCCGCCCTCGCCGCCGCTGTCCTCCTCGTCCTCGGAGGGGTCGCGCAACCCGCCTCGGCCACCGCCGATGCGAGCGCCCCCGCCTCGGAAACCGCCGCGACGGTCCTCGTCGCGGACACGGTGCCCACCACCCCCGCAGCCGACGAGGTGATCCCCGGAGATCCTTACGCGGATGACGCCACCGCGCGCGCCACGCTCGCCGAGTGCAAGTTCTGGTTCATCCACAACAAGCCCCTGTACCGAAAGTACTGCCTGTGATCGCTTCCCCGCCCGAGACCGCGCTGCGGCCGCTCCGCGTGCTCGTCGTCGATGACGACCCCTGGACCACGCGGGCCGTCGCGCACGCTCTGGCGGGGGATCCCGGCATGCGGCCGCTCGAGCCGGCGCACAGCGGCGAGGCCGCCGTCGCCGCCTACCGCGAGTTGCGCCCCGACGTCGTGCTGATGGACCTGAGTATGCCGCCCGGCATGAGCGGGGTGGAGGCGACGGCGCAGATCCTCCGGGAGGATCCCGAGGCCTGCGTGGTCGTCCTCACCACCGTGTCTCCGGGGCCGGGAGTCGCCCGTGCCCTCGAAGCCGGTGCGCTCTGCGTCCTCCAGAAGACAGCGCCGCCCGAGACGCTGCGCGAGGCCGTGCGGCTCGCCGCCGAGGGCGGCAACCCGACGCTCCTCAAGCGCCTCGCGAGCGATATCGCGATCGCGGGGGACACGCTCCCGGACGCACCGATCGTCGCCCCGGCGCTCACGCCCGCCGAGTACGCGATCCTGCTGCTCGTCTGCGAGGGGCGCAGCTACGAGGAGATCGCGGAGACCCAGGGGATCACCGTGTGGACCGCGAAGTCGCACGTGAAGCGCCTCCGCGAGAAGCTCGCGGCGGAGAATCTGGCCCAGCTCGTCGTGCGCGCGCTGCAGTTCCGCTACATCGGCGGCTAGGCCGCGGGCGCCGTCTCCAGGAGACGGACCAGCTGGGCGCCCACCCGCTCGAACTCGATGAGGAACGCATCGTGCCCGAAGGGGGAGTCGATGCGGGTCGCCCGATCCCCGTCGAGGCTGCCCGGGGCGTGCCGCGCGATCTCGTCCTGCCCGTCGATCGTGAACAGGCGATCGCTCGGGATCCCGATCACGAGCGTCGGCAAATCGAGGGTCGCGAGCGCGGTGGCCACCCCGCCACGGCCGCGGCCCACGTCGTGCGAGTTCATCGCCTGCACGAGCGCGACGTAGCTGCCCGCGTCGAAGCGCCGGGTGAACTTGTTCCCGTGGAAGTCGAGGTACGACTCGACGGCGAAGCGCCCGCCGCCGCCGAGCGGGCTCACCGCCGACTGCCACGAGCGACCGAAGCGCTCGTCGAGCTCGGTGTTGCTGCGGTAGTTCAGCAGGGCCAGTCGCCGTGCCGTCGCGAGGCCGTGGTGCGGGCCGATCCCGTCCGGTGCGTCGTAGTAGTTCCCGTCCCGGTAGCTCGGATCGGAGCGGATCGCCTCGAGCTGCACGAGGTTGAGGCCGATCTGGTCGGCCGTCGTGACCGGGGGAGCGGCGATCACCGCGAGGCGGTCGACGCGCTCGCGGTGCGCGATCCCCCACTCGAGCGCGTGCATGCCGCCCATCGATCCGCCGATCACGCTGTGGAACTTGGCGATCCCGAGCGCGTCGGCGAAGCGCGCGGTCGCGGCCACCTGATCGCGGATCGTGAGATAGGGGAAGCGGCCGCCCCACTCCTGCCCGCCGGGGGCGAGCGACGCGGGCCCCGTGCTGCCCTGGCAGCCGCCCAGCACGTTCGGGGCGATGATGCAGAAGCGATCCGTGTCGAGCGCGCGCCCGGGGCCGACGATCTCGGTCCACCAGCCGTCGGTCGGGTGGCCGGGGCCGGCCGTGCCGACCAGGTGGCTGTCGCCCGTGAGCGCGTGGAACACGAGGATCGCGTTGTCGCGGGCCGCGTTCAGCTCGCCGAAGCTCTCGTACGCGATGCGCACGCTCGGCAGCTCGGCGCCCGACTCCGTGCGCAGCGCGCCGATCGACACGAAGCGCCGATCGCCCACCGGGTCGCCGTCCCGCCACGCCCCGGAGATCGGGGGCCGACCCATGAGCGCGCGCAGCTGCGCATCGGTGATGAAGTCGGTCGGGAACGAATCCTCGGGGGTCTGCCAGTCCATAGTTCCCCATTCTGCCCGGCGGTCGGAGACCGCGGGCGAATGTTACGACGCGGGGGCGGGATGCTCCTCGAGCACCCCGCCCCCGCGTGGTTTCCGCGCCGCGCGAGCGCGCGGCGCGTCCCGTGTTACGCCCGGGCCGCCTCGACGACCGCGCGAGCCGCCGCGAAGCCCTTCTCCAGGTCGGCCTTGATGTCGTCGATGTGCTCGAGGCCCACCGAGAGGCGCACGAGGCCCGGCGTCACACCGGCCGTGAGCTGCTGCTCGGGGGTGAGCTGCGAGTGCGTCGTGGACGCGGGATGGATGATGAGCGAGCGCACATCACCGATGTTCGCGACGTGGCTGAACAGGTCGACGTTCTCGACGACCGCGCGGCCCGCATCGACCCCGCCCTTGAGCTCGAAGGAGAGCACCGCGCCCACGCCCTTCGGTGCGTACTGGTTCGCCGCCGCGTACCAGGGGCTCGTGGGGAGACCCGAGTAGTAGACCGTGGCGACGTCGTCGTGCGAGTCGAGCCACTCGGCGATCGCCTGCGCGTTCTGCACGTGGCGCTCGATCCGCAGCGACAGCGTCTCGATGCCCTGGAGCAGCAGCCAGGCGCTCAGCGGGGCGATCGCCGAGCCGAGGTCGCGGAGCAGCTGGACGCGCGCCTTGATGATGTACGCGATCGGATCGCCGACGGTGCCCGTGTAGCTCACCCCGTTGTAGGAGGGGTCCGGCTCGGTGAGACCGGGGAACTTGTCGGCATGCTGCGACCAGGGGAAGGTGCCGCCGTCCACGATCACACCGCCGAGGGTCGTCCCGTGGCCGCCGAGGAACTTTGTCGCCGAGTGCAGCACGATGTCCGCGCCGTGCTCGAAGGGGCGCACGAGGTAGGGGCTCGCCACCGTGTTGTCGACGATGAGAGGGAGGTGGTTCTCGTGCGCGACATCGGCGACGGCGCGGATGTCGAGGACGTTCGAGCGCGGGTTCGCGATCGACTCGGCGAAGAACAGCTTCGTGTTCGGGCGCACCGCACGCTGCCACGCGGCGGGATCATCCTGATCCTCCACGAACGTGACCTCGATGCCGAGCTTCGCGAGCGAGTACTTGAACAGGTTGTAGGTGCCACCGTAGATCGAGCTCGACGAGACGATGTGGTCGCCCGCGTTCGCGATGTTCAGCACGGCGAACGTCGACGCCGCCTGGCCGCTCGCGAGGAGGAGCGCGCCCGTGCCGCCCTCGAGCGCGGCGATGCGCTGCTCGGCGACCTCCTGGGTGGGGTTCGTGATGCGGGTGTAGATGGGGCCGAGCTCGGCGAGCGCGAAGCGGTTCGCCGCCTGCGCGGAATCCTCGAACACGAAGGCCGTGGTCTGGTGGATGGGCAGGGCCCGCGAACCCGTCGTCGGGTCGGGCTCCTGGCCGGCGTGGATCTGCTTGGTCTCGAAGCCCCAAACGTTCTGATCAGTCATGACTGCTCCTTGAAGGGTGTGCGCCTGGCGGCGAAGGGTGTGCGCCTGGCGGCGTGAAAACTCAGTGCTGAGGAAAAGGGAGGTGGTGCTGGGAACGAGCGTACGAGGTCTCGCCCGATCCGGGCAACGCGGGGCGACACTCCGCGTAATGAATCGCGCGAGCGCCCCGCTACGCTGGCAGCACGAGACGACGAGGAACGGAGCGGCACATGGCGCAGCGCGTAGTGGTGACGGGGGCGAGCTCCGGGATCGGGGCCGCGACGGTGCGGCGCTTCGCGGCGCGCGGCTGGGAGACGGTCGCGGTCGCGCGCCGGGCGGACCGGCTGCACGCGCTCGCCGCAGAGACCGGTGCCCACCCGGTCGTGTGCGACGTGACCGACGAAGCCCAGGTGGCCGCGCTCGCCGCAGAGGTCGCCGCGACGGGCGGCGCCACCGGGCTCGTGAACAACGCCGGCGGCGCGCTCGGTACCGAGTCGGTCGAGGCCTCCTCCGCCGAGGACTGGCGGCGCATGTTCGAGGTGAACGTGCTCGGGCTCCGGGCGGTCACGGCGGCGCTCTTGCCCGTGCTGCGCGACGGGATCCGGGCGGGGCGCGCGGCGGGAGCCGGATCCGCGGCGGGTTCGGGTGCCGAGGTCGGCTGGCCGGGCTGGGCCTCGATCCTCAACGTCACCTCGACCGCGGGGCACCAGGTCTACGCCGGCGGGGGCGGGTACAACGCGGCGAAGTTCGCGGCGCACGCCGTCACCGGGGTGCTGCGGCTGGAGCTCGCGGGGGAGCCGATCCGCGTGATGGAGCTCGCACCCGGCCTCGTGCACACCGAGGAGTTCACGCTCAACCGCCTGCGCGGCGATGCGGCCGCCGCAGCGAAGCCCTACGAGGACGTGCTCCCGCTGCGGGCAGAGGACGTCGCCGCGGTGCTCGTCGACGCGTTCTCGCAGCCCCCGCACGTCAACCAGGACCTGATCGTGCTGCGCCCGGTCGCCCAGTCGAGCGTGTTCCACACGCACCGCGGCCCGCTCGAGCCCCGTGCCTGAGCGCGGGGACGGCGCCCGGTCGGGCGCCGGAGCGCTCCGCGGGCTCGTTGATTCGGGCCGGATCGCCGCCGACTGGGGGCACGCACTCTCCGCGGAGTCGGAGTCCTTCGACCGGCTCGCCGCGTTCCTCGACGCCGAGCGCGCCGCGCACACCGTGCTCCCGGATCCCGAACGGGTGTTCGCCGCGTTCGAGCGGCCGCTCGCCGGGGTGCGGGTGCTCCTCGTTGGGCAGGATCCGTATCCGACCCCCGGGCACCCGATCGGGCTGTCGTTCGCGACGGATCCCGCGGTGCGGCCGCTGCCGCGCAGCCTGCAGAACATCTCACGCGAGCTGGTGAGCGACCTCGGGGCCGCCCCGCTGCAGACGGGGGACCTGCGTCCCTGGGCGGATCAGGGCGTGCTGCTGCTGAACCGGGTGCTCACGGTTCGTGCGGGCGAGGCGGGATCGCACCGGCGGCAGGGCTGGGAGACGATCACCGAGCGCGCCATCCGGGCGCTCGCGGGGCGCGGCGGGCCGCTCGTGGCCATCCTCTGGGGCGCCGACGCGCGCTCGCTCGCCCCGCTACTCGGCGACATCCCCGTGATCGAGAGCGCGCACCCCTCGCCGCTGTCGGCCTCGCGCGGATTCTTCGGCTCGCGCCCGTTCAGTCGGGCGAACGCGGCGCTCGCCGCCCAGGGCGCCGACCCCATCGACTGGGAGATCGCGGGCCCGGCCCCCGCGCAGCCGACCCTCTGGGAGTGACGGGGCTGCGTTCCGGTTGCGCTCCGGCTGCGCCGGGCTCCCGTGCTCTGGCTGCGCCGGGCTCCCGTGCTGCTTCGTGGTTCTTTCCCTCCCGCCCTCGGCCTGCGTGCCGCGCATCGCCCTCCGATTCCGCAGGAGAAATCTCGGATCTCGGACTGAATTGCGTGTTTCGGTCCGAGATTTCGGATTTCTCCGAGAAAAGCGAGGGGAGAGGGGGAGGCAAGGGAAGCAAGGAAGCGACGGAAGCAGGGGGGGGCAGAGCCTGGAGCGCGCCAGCGCACCCACCACCTTGAGCACCGCACCCGCGCGTCTCCGCGGCATCGTGTAGACTTGGCAGCTGTACTTCGGCGAGGGGCGCTCAGCGCCCGTTATCGACGCGGGACGGAACGCCTCTGCGGGCCATCTTGCTGCGTAGCTACGCAAGTGCGAGACACCAGATCTGGCGGCCCGGCCGCCCTGACCGGGCTTCGGCCCGCAAGGAGAACATCATGACGGAGACCAACCAGCTCGTCGCAACCGCTCGCGAGAGCTTCGGCAAGGGCGTCGCCCGCAAGCTTCGCGCCGTCGGCCAGACCCCCGCGGTCATCTACGGCCACGGCACCGACCCCGTGCACATCTCGGTCGAGACGCACCCGCTGAGCCTCATCATCCGCCAGGCGAACGCGCTCATCGAGCTCGATATCGCGGGCAAGAAGCAGCTCGTGCTCGTCAAGGACGTCCAGAAGGATCCGGTGCGCCAGATCATCGAGCACGTCGACCTCGTCATCGTCAAGAAGGGCGAGACCGTCGAGGTCGAGGTGCCCCTGCACGTCGCCGGCGAGCCCTTCAACGGCGCGAACGCGCTGCAGGAGCTCAACACCCTCCGCCTGAGCGTCCCCGCGACCGCGATCCCCGAGAACGTGACCGTGACGGTCGACGGCCTCGAGGACGGCACCCAGATCCTCGCCGGTGCGATCGAGCTCCCCACGGGCGCTGCCCTGCTCGACGCCGCCGACGCACTCGCAGTGAACATCGTCGCGCCCCGCGCCGCAGCGTCGGATGACGCTGAGGGCGAGGACGCTGCCGAGTAAGCAGCTTCGACTCTCGGGCCCGTCGGTCCGGCGCACGCGCCGGGCCGACGGGCCGTTTGTCTCTCTGCGCTCAGCGCGAGTGTCGGAGGGGTCTGCGATCATGGGTGCGCGGAGGTGACCGGTTCAGATGTTCTGGCGAAAACTGCAGGGAAAGGTGGAGGATCGCGTGGCTGAAGACAGCTGGCTGATCGTGGGGCTGGGCAACCCCGGCGCGAAGTACGAGGCGACCCGGCACAATGTCGGGCAGATGGCGCTCGATGTGCTCGCGGATCGGATCGGCGGGCGCTTCTCCCCGCACAAGACCGGCGCGCGCATCGCCGAGGGGCGCATCCGCCCCGGCGGTGCGAAGCTCATCCTTGCGAAGTCGAACGGGTACATGAACACCTCGGGCGGCCCGGTGTCGGCGCTCGCGAAGTACTTCGGCGTTGCCCCCGAGCGCATCATCGTGCTCCACGACGAGCTCGACCTGCCGTTCGACACGCTGAAGCTCAAGCAGGGCGGCGGTCACGGCGGGCACAACGGGCTCCGCGACATCGCGAAGGCGCTCGGCACCCCGGAGTACCTGCGGGTGCGGATCGGGATCGGCCGTCCGCCGGGCCAGCAGGACCCCGCAGACTTCGTGCTGAAGCCGTTCGCCTCCTCCGAACGGGCCAACCTTGCCGTGCTGCTCGAAGAGTCCGCGGACGCGGCGGAGGCCCTCGTCGACGATGGCCTGCTCGCTGCCCAGCAGCGCTTCCACGGAGCGGGCAAGTGAGTCTCGCCGGGCTCGAGCGCCTCCTCGAGCGGTCGCCGTCCTTCTCCCGCGCACTCGACGCAGCGAGCAGCGACGCCGAGTTCTCCGTCGCCGACGGGCTGCGGGCTCCGCTCATCGCGGGCCTGCTCGGCCGTCGCCGGGCCGCGGGGGATCGCGGCGCGCTCCTCATCATCGCGGCCACGAGCCGCGAGGCCGATGCGATCCGCCAGGCGGTCGCCTCGCTGATCCCCGACGCGGTGACGACGGAATTCCCGGCGTGGGAGACGCTGCCGCACGAGCGGCTGAGTCCGAGCGCGGAGACGGTGGGCCGTCGCGCGCACGCCCTGCGCCTGCTCCGCGAGCACGACGCGTCGTCGCCGACCGCGCCCCCGCTCATCGTGGTCGCGTCGGTGCGCGCCGCGCTGCAGCCGGTCTCTCCGCACGCCGCGCAGGCGGAGCCCGTGGCGCTCCGCGCCGGCGCAGATCTCGTGCTCCCGCACGGCGGCGGTCTCGAAGCGCTGTCGCGCAAACTCGTCGACTTCGCGTACACCCGCGTCGACATGGTCACCCGGCGCGGCGAGTTCGCGGTGCGCGGCGGCATCCTCGACGTGTTCCCGCCCACGGCGGAGCAGGCCGTGCGCGTCGATTTCTTCGGCGACGAGGTGGATCAGATCCGCCGCTTCTCGGTCTCGGATCAGCGCTCCGCGGGGGATCCGATTCCCGCGCTCGAACTCTGGCCGGCACGCGAGCTGCTCCTCACCGACGAGGTGCGCGAGCGCGCGGCCGAGCTGCTGCCCCGATTCCCCGCGCTCAGCCCGATGCTCGAGAAGATGAGCGCCGGGATCGCCGTCGAGGGCATGGAGAGCCTCCTCCCGCAACTGGTGCCGGGTCTCGCCCCGCTCACGGCGCTCCTCCCCGCGGGCGGCGCCGTGCTCGTCGTCGCGCCGGAGCGGGTCGCCGGCCGCGCGGTGAGCCTCGCCGAGACGAACCGCGAGTTCCTCGAGGCGGCGTGGCACGCCGCGACGGCGGGGGCCGACAGCCCGATCCCCACGGAGCACAGCGGCCTCCTCTCGGTCACTGAGCTGCGCGCGGCCTCGCAGGGCCGCCCCTGGTGGAGCACGACGGGCTTCGTACGCGACGCGGACGACGCCGAGACCGGGGCGCCGGGTGCCGGCGGCCAGCCCGTCTCTGGGGCCGGTGCCTCCGGCGGTCCGGCGACGGACGGCACCGACGACGGAGGAGCTGCGAGCTCCGATGGCGCCGCTTCGGGATCGGGCGGCGGATCGGGACTTGCCGCGGCACCCGCCGAGGAGCCGCGCGGGCTCACCGTGATCGACGGCATTGACGACGCGGTGTACACCGTGCACGGCGGCGCGGTGCGCCGGCCTACCGGGGTCGAGCCGACGGCGGCCGCGATCCAGCACCTGAGCCGCCGCGTCGGCGAGGGGTGGCGCGCGATCGTCACGGCGCAGGGTGTCGGGCTCGTCGAACGAGCCCGCGACCTGCTCGCCGAGGCGGGCGCCGCGGCGCGGCTCGTCGATGAGCTCCCCGCCGAGCTCGAGCCCGGCGTGGTGTACCTCGTCACGGGCACGGCCTGGCAGGGTTTCGAGAGCGATGAGGCCGAGCTGCTGCTCGAGACCGAGGCCGAGTTCTTCGGTCGCACGGTGTCGGCGCAGGCGGCGACCGGGCAGAAGCTCGCCCGCCGCCGGGGCAAGAACGTCGTCGACCCGCTCAAGCTCGTCGCGGGCGACTTCGTGGTGCACGAGACCCACGGGATCGGGCAGTTCGTCGAGCTCACGCAGCGCATGGTGCCGACGGGCATTGGACGCGACGCGACGAAGGCGCTGCGCGAGTACCTCGTGATCGAGTACGCCTCGACGAAGCGCGGCATGCCGAAGGACAAGCTCTACGTCCCCACCGACCAGCTGGACCAGCTCTCGCGCTACGTCGGCGGCGAGGCGCCCGCGCTGTCGAAGATGGGCGGCAGTGACTGGTCGAACGCGAAGAAGAAGGCGCGCAAGGCGGTGCGCGACATCGCGGTGGAGCTCGTGAAGCTCTATTCCGCGCGCATGGCGTCGCCCGGCCACGCCTTCTCGATCGACACGCCCTGGCAGCGCGAGCTGGAGGAGGCGTTCCCCTACGCGGAGACGATCGACCAGCTCACCACCATCGACGAGGTGAAGCGCGATATGGAGCGCCCCGTGCCGATGGACCGCCTGCTCGCGGGCGACGTCGGCTTCGGCAAGACGGAGGTGGCGATCCGCGCCGCGTTCAAGGCCGTGCAGGACGGCAAGCAGGTGGCGATGCTCGTGCCCACCACCCTGCTCGCGAACCAGCACTTCGAGACCTTCCAGAACCGCTTCGCCGGCTTCCCGGTGCAGCTCCGGGCGCTCAGCCGCTTCCAGAGCGACAAGGAGGCGCAGGAGACCCTCGACGGCCTCGCCGCAGGCACGGTCGACGTGGTGATCGGCACGCACCGCCTGCTGTCGAACAACATCATCTACAAGGATCTCGGCCTCCTCATCATCGACGAGGAGCAGCGCTTCGGCGTCGAGCACAAGGACGCGCTGAAGAAGCTGAAGACCGGGGTCGACATCCTCGCGATGAGCGCCACCCCGATCCCGCGCACGCTCGAGATGGCCGTGACGGGGATCCGCGAGATGTCCACGCTCGCGACGCCGCCCGAGGACCGCCACCCGATCCTCACCTTCGTGGGCCCGCGCAGCGACAAGCAGATCACCGCGGCGATCCGCCGCGAGCTGCTGCGCGAGGGTCAGGTGTTCTTCGTGCACAACCGGGTGAGCTCGATCGGTCGCGTCGCCGCGCGGATCGCCGAGCTCGTGCCCGAGGCTCGCGTCGCCGTCGCGCACGGCAAACTCAGCGAGCACCAGCTCGAGCAGGTCGTCCAGGACTTCTGGGAGCGGAAGTTCGACGTCCTCGTCTCGACCACGATCGTCGAGACCGGGCTCGATATCGCGAACGCGAACACGATCATCATCGACCAGGCCGACAAGTACGGTCTCAGCCAGCTGCACCAGCTGCGCGGCCGGGTGGGCCGGAGCCGGGAGCGCGCGTACGCGTACTTCCTCTACGACCCGGACAAGCCCCTCACAGAGCACGCGAACGAGCGGCTCGAGACCCTCGCGGCGAACAACGAGCTCGGTTCGGGCATGCAGGTCGCGCTGAAGGACCTCGAACTCCGCGGCGCGGGCAACCTGCTCGGCGGGGAGCAGTCCGGTCACATCGCGGGCGTGGGCTTCGACCTGTACCTGCGCATGATCGGCGAGGCCGTCAACACGTTCAAGGGCGAGGAAGTGGCGGGCACCGTCGAGCTCGTACTCGAACTGCCCGTCGACGCCCACATTCCCGAGGACTACGTGGAGAGCGAGCGGCTGCGCCTCGAGGCGTACCAGAAGTTCTCCGCCGCCTCGCACCCGCAGGCCCCCGAGGATCACGTTGCGCTCGTGCTCGAAGAGCTCACCGACCGCTACGGCGCGCCCCCGGAGGAGGTGCAGCGGCTCGCGGCGGTGTCCGCGCTGCGCCGCCGGGCTTCGCGGCTCGGCCTCACGAAGGTCGTCGCCGCGGGCCCCGCGCTGCGCCTCGAACCGGTCAAGCTCCTCGACTCGCGCCGCATGCGCATGAACCGCATGTACCCGGGCTCCCGCTACACCGAGGCGACGAACTCCCTGCAGATCCCGCTGCCCGGGGGCACTGCGTCATCGCGCAGCCCGCTCGCGGGCGTGGGGCAGCGGCACACGGGCGACGAGGGCGACATCGTCGCATGGACTGGGCGCGTGCTCGCCACGCTGCTCGAGGAGGATCCGCCCGTCGCGTAGCGGGTACCCGGGACGGGCGGCCGGGAACGCTCCGCCCGCCGCAGCGCGGACGGCAGGGAGAGCGCCGCCCGCCCGCTACTGGGCTTCGCAGGCCTGCTGCAGGCGGGCGCCGGTCTCCTGGAGCGCGGGCAGGCGCTCCGAGAACAGGCCGCTCAGTTCCGCGCCGTAGGCCTGAAGGTCCCCGATCGCGGCAAGGTTCCCGTCCGCGAGGCCCGTGAGATCCGGGGCGCCGAGCGCGCCGATGTCGCTCGCGAGACCCGTCCACTCGCTCTGCGCCTCGCCGAGTGCGGTGAGCACCGCGGGATCGGTGATCGAGGCCGACGCGGCGTCGAGCGCCTCGATCACGGGGTCGACGAGCGAGCCCGCGTCGACCGGGTTCCCCGCGATCCCATCGGCGATGAGCTGCGGAACCGACTGCGCGGCCTCCGCCGTGACGCGATCGATCGCGGCGCTCGCGACCTGGCACTTCGACGCCGCTCCGCCGGCGGACCCCGCAGCGCCCTCCGTGCCGCTTCCGCTCGCCCCGGACTCGACGTTCCCACCCGTCGGGAGCCCGAGCAGGCTGCAGCCGCTCAGCGGGAGCGCGAGGAGGGCGAGCGCGGCGAGCGCGAGCGTGCGGGGGCGCGAGGTCGAGGTGAGGCGTGGCATCGGGGTCCCTTCGGCAGGCAGATCCCGGATCGGATCCTGCGCCCACGCT
Organism: Leucobacter sp. PH1c; assembly: GCF_000633415.1. Classification (GTDB taxonomy): domain Bacteria; phylum Actinomycetota; class Actinomycetes; order Actinomycetales; family Microbacteriaceae; genus Leucobacter. The sequence continues at coordinate 34,503 of NZ_AYMV01000023.1, forward strand.
ACCGGCGTCGCCCGGGGAAGCCCTGGACAGGCCGGCCCCTCCCGGCGTGCGTCCGGCGGGGCCGAGTAGGGTGGGCCCATGGACAGCGCGCGCGCACGAGCCACCGACGGCCCCGGAGACGGAGCCGCCCCCGCCCCCGATCCCGCGACGGAGCCCGGCACGGGCACCGCGGCCTCCGCGGCAGCCGCGGTCGTTCGGGCCGCGGAGACCGTGCGCCGCATGGTGGACGACGGCGGTTGCGCCTGGCACGGGGTGCAGACCCACGCCTCGCTCACCCCGTTCCTCATCGAGGAGGCCGCCGAATTCGTCGACGCGGTCGAGCGCGAGCTCCCGGCCGCCGAGACGAGCTCGGAGCTCGGCGATGTGCTCTACCAGGTGCTCTTCCACGCGGCCCTCGCCGAGCGCGACGGCGAGGGCTACACCCTCGCGAGCGTGGCCGACGGCCTCGCCGACAAGCTCATCGCCCGACACCCGCACGTCTTCGGCGACCGCGGCTACATGACCGTCGAGGAGCTGCACGCCGAGTGGGAGCGGCTCAAGGAGGACGCCGCGGGTGAGGCGCGCGGCTCGCGCGGCGCCCTCGACGGGATCCCCGCGGGCATGCCCACGCTCGCGCGCGCCGCGAAGGTCGTCGAGCGGTTGAAGCGGGCCGGGCTCGTCGAACCGAGCGCGGGGGAGGGCAGCCCCGAGGACCCGCTCGCGGCCGCGATCGGGCCCGACGAGCAGCGCCTCGCCGAGCTCGGGATCGGCGACGGGATGCTCGCGCTCGTCATGCGGGCGAACGCCGCGGGGGTCGATCCGGATCGCGCCCTCCGCCTGGCAATCGATCGGCTTGCCGCGCGCGTGATGCACGGCGAGGACGACTAGGGGAGCAGCCCCTGCCGCCGCGCGGCGGCGACGGCGGCGTGCCGTGTGTTCGTCTCGAGCTTCGCCATCGCGGTGCGGAGGTAGCTCTTCACCGTGTTCTCGGCGAGCTGCAGCGAGCGGCCGATCTCGGCGTTCGTAGCTCCAAGCGCGGTGTGCGCGAGCACGTCGACCTCGCGCGGCGAGAGCTGCACGGCGTCAGCGGTGGGATCCGACTCTCCGAGCCGCGCGAGCCGATCCGCGAGCGCGGTGAGGCGATCCCGCACGTCCGCGTCATCGACGCCCGCGGCGATGCTGCGCAGCTCCGCGTGCTCGCCCCGCACGAGTTCGAGCGCGTCGCCGCCGAGCGGAACGGGCGGGCCGACGGGCGTGCGGCCGCGCGGCGCCGAGACGCTCTGCTGTACGCGGATCTCACGGGCCAGCGCTCGCGCGACAGCGGCGCCGGCCTCGAGCCGGATCGGCGCGGAGCAGTTCCGCTCGCGGCTGCCGCCGTAGAGCACGGCCCGAACCTCGCCGCCCACGATCACCGGCATGGCGAGGAGCGTCACGATGCCCTCGCCGCCGATCTGCTCGTCGTAGTCGTGGGTGATGAGGCTGGAGCGCGCGTAGTCGGGGGCGAGCCGAGCCCGGTGCTCGGTCATCGCCTTCCCGCCGAGTCCGCGATCCGCGCGCACGGTGAGGCCGGTGAGGCTCCCGGTGCGCACACCGGCGAACGCGGTGACGCGCGTGATGTCGTCGGTGTTGAATCCGCCGAAGGCCACGGGGAACCGCGTCTCCCGTGCGAACTCCTGCACGGCAGCGCTCAGCGTCTCGAGGAGGAGAGGTGCCTCGGGGTGGGTCGTCGGTGCTCCCATCTTTCGAGGGTACTCGATGCCCGCCCGGGGCGGGGCTCACCCGGCAGGCGGGTTCGGGGCTCCGCCGCTCGGCTGCCACATCGCTCGGAGGATCGCCACGGTGTCGTCGAGCGAGACTCCGGCCGCCTGCGCTGCCTCCGCGAGCTCGCGGGCGCGCTCCGTGACCGGGCCCGGCGCGCGTGAGGCGCCGGGCGCGACCCGGGTGCCCGCCGCGGTGCGCGTGACCACGAGCCCGTCCGCCTCGAGCATCCGGTAGGCCTTCGCAGCCGTGGCCTGGGCGATCCCGAAATCGCGGGCGGTCTGCCTGATTGTCGGGAGCCGCTCGCCATCGCCGAGCTGACCCGCCTGAATCGCGCCGCGGAAGCGCTCCGCGAGCTCCTCGGCGGTGCCGGGAACCGCGGGGGTCATCGCCGCTCCTCCGCGTCCGCTGCGTCGGTGCCGTTGCCGGTGCCCGTGCCAGTTCTGCCCGTGCCGGCGCCGGTTCCGCCAGCGGGGCGGGCCGCGGAGACCGCGCTGCGCGCCGGGACGGGCCGGGCGAGCGAAACGTAGAGAGCCGAAGCCGCCGCGGACGCGGTCGGCCCCGCGGGGGGAGTCGTTCGGCGTCGAGCGCGGGCCGCGCGGATCGTGTCGGAGACGAGCCGGAGGAGGAGCGCCGCCCCGAGCCCCTGCACGAGGTATCCCGCGCGGGCCATGGGCCCGGCGATCGCCTGGTAATCCGTCCCGAGGAACACGAGGTCCGCGGGACGCACGGGCGCGTCCCGGTCACCGCTCACGAAGTCGCTTCCCGCGATGACCGTGCCCGCGAATCCGACGTGTGCCCACAGCGCGCCCAGCGTGAGAAGCACCCCGCCCAGCACGATCAGCGTGAGGAGGCGGGCCGTGGCGCTCCGCTCCGCGCGCACATCTCCCGGCGAGACGGACACGGGGGACGGGCGGTTCGAGTCCGCGCGCAGCGCGAGGATCAGCGCGACGGCGGCGACGCCGACCGCGAGGATCGTGCAGAGATGGTTCGGCCAGCCCGCGCCGGCGATGTACGCGACGCCGCCGAACGCGCGGAAGAACACGGGGAGGTCGGTCTCCGTGGCCGGGACGTTGCCGAAGAGCAGCCCGTCCGCGGGGGCCGAGACGCCGATGAGCGTGTGCCAGAGGGCGGTGAGCAGCGTGAGCGCCCCGGCGCCGGCCGCGATCCAGAGCGCGGGGAGCGGGGCGAACGCCCACCAGCGGCGGTGCGGCGCGATCGCCCGCTCGCCGGGGAGCGGACGGGGCGTCCGGGCGAGCACGGCTGCGCTCACCGCGACCACCGCGGCGGCCGCGAGGAGCGGCGCGGCGCGCTGCCACCAGCCGTCGAAGCCGGTGATCTCGGGGAAGTAGCGGCGCATCACGAAGAAGCTGCTCAGTGTGCCCACAGCGAGGACCGTGATCCCGCCCCAGATGCCGAGCTTCGTGAGGAAGCGGACGCGCGATCCCGCCGCGGGGAGCGTGATGATTCGGCGCGGCCAGCACCAGGACACGGCCCAGAAGACGATGCCGAGCGTGAGCGCCACCTCGAGCGGGAACAGCTCTTTGATGCGCCAGATGAGTGAAATCGGGTCCATGCGTGCCCTCCGTCGAGTTCTTGTGCTGCAAAGATAGCACAACTTGTATTGCGTGCCTAGCACAAGGGCCAGCTCGCCCCGCGATGCGCGCGGCCGCCCCGCGAAGGTGGAAGAATGGGGGACCATGGCCACCCCTGTGAACCCGCCGCGCGGGATGCGCGACTTCCTGCCCGCCGACAAGGCTCGCCGCGAGCACGCGCTCGGCATCATCAAGGGCGTCTACCGCGCCCACGGCTTCGATGAGATCGAGACGCCCGTCGTCGAGGACTGGGGCCGGCTCCACGCGGGGCTCGGCGGCGACAACGAGAAGCTCTCCTTCTCGATCCTGAAGCGCGGGATCACGGCCGAGGCGCTCGCCGCCGCGGCCGAGGCGGGCGACGTCGAGCAGCTCGCCGACCTCGGGCTCCGCTTCGACCTCACGGTGCCGCTCACGCGCTTCTACGCCTCGCACCGCGCGGAGCTGCCGCCCGTGTTCCGTTCGATCCAGATCGCGCCGGTCTGGCGCGCCGAGCGCCCGCAGAAGGGGCGCTACCGCCAGTTCGTGCAGGCCGACATCGACATCATCGGCGAGCCCGGGATCCTCGCGGAGATCGAGCTGATCACGGCGACCTCGCAGGCGCTCGCGGAGCTCGGCCTCGCCGGCTGCGTGATCCGCGTGAACGATCGCCGCATCCTGTTCGGGCTGCTCGAGCACTGCGGCTTCGCGCCCGAGACGCACGACCGCGCGCTCATCACGATCGACAAGCTCGACAAGATCGGCGCGTCCGGCGTCGTCGAGGAGCTCCGCGAGATCGATGCCGACGCGGCGGAGCGGATCGGCGCGGTGCTCGCCGAGGTCGAGCCTGCGATCGCGGGCGACGGGATCCCGCTCATTGGGGAGCGCATCGCCGCAGTGCTGCCCGAGGGGGCCGCAGCCGACGGGATCGCGAACCTCTCGGAGCTCGGGGCGGCGCTCGCCGGCGGTCTCCCCGCGGGCGTCGAGCTGCGCTTCGACCCCACGCTCGTGCGCGGCATGGGCTACTACACCGGCACGATCTTCGAGGTGGCGCACCCGGGATCCGGCAGCTCGGTCGGCGGCGGCGGCCGCTACGACGGCATGGTGGGCCGCTTCCTCGGGCAGGACGTTCCCGCGGTCGGCTTCTCGATCGGCTTCGAGCGCGTGGTGGATCTCCTCACGCTGCCCGAGTCCACGGGGCCCGACGCGGTCGCGCTCGTCGCCGACGCCGATGTGGACCTCGCCCAGCTCGTGGCGCTCAAGCGCGAGCTCGTGGCGCGCGGCCACCGTGTGCGGCTCGAGAAGCGGCAGAAGAACATGAAGACGCTGCTCGCCCGGGTGGCCGAGGCGGGCTTCACGAGCATTGCGAACGTGCGCGCCGGGGTCTCCTCCGCCGACGAGCTCGAGCTGCGCCCCCTCGCGGGCTAGCGGGGCGCGGGGTGGCCCGCCGCCTGCGCGGCACAAGCCCTTGACGTGACGGCCCTCGCGGTGCGAACCTCTCCGCGAGGGCCGCGCCGCGCGGCCGGATGGGACGCCCACCATGACCACGCAGATCTTCGTCAACATCGCGACCGCCGATCTCGAGCGGGCCAAGGCCTTCTACACGGCGCTCGGCTGCGAGATCAACCCGCTCTTCACCGACGAGAACGCCGCGTGCGTCGTCTGGGACGAGCAGGTGTTCTTCATGATCCTCACGCGCGAGTACTTCGCGACGTTCACCGATAAGACGGTGGTCGACGCGAGCGACAGCGCCCAGGTGCTGATCGCGCTCTCCCGGGACTCGCGCGAGGCGGTCGACGAGATCCTCGCAGCGGGACTCGCCGCGGGCGGGAGCGAGCCGCGCGAACCGCAGGACTACGGCTTCATGTACTCCCGCGACCTGGAGGATCCGGATGGCACGATCCTCGAGTTCCTGTACATGGACCCCGCCGCGGCCGAGCAGGGGCCGGAGGCGTTCCTCGCCGAGAACGGGTGACGCGCCGGCCGGATCCCCCGCTCGTGCGCTCAGGCCGAGCCGGGGGAGACGGCCGCTAGACTGGGGGGCGTCGGCGGACCACGCCGAGCACGTTTGCCCAAACTACCCAGCACTGGCACACACCTGAGGAGCGCATGGTGGCATTTATCGACGCAGTGATCGCCCGCGAGATTCTTGATTCGCGCGGAAACCCGACCGTCGAGGTCGAGGTCGGCTTGACCGATGATTCCGTGGGGCGCGCTGCGGTGCCGTCCGGCGCCTCCACCGGCGCCTTCGAGGCCTACGAGCTGCGCGACGGCGATGCCGACCGCTACCTCGGCAAGGGCGTCACGAAGGCCGTCGACGCGGTGTTCGACGAGCTCGCGCCCGCGATCGAGGGCTTCGCGGCCGACGATCAGCGCATCATCGACACCGTCCTCCGCGAGGTCGACGGCACCGACAACAAGTCGCGCGTCGGCGCCAACTCGATCCTCGGCGTGAGCCTCGCTGTCGCGCACGCGGCCGCCGCCTCGGCCGAGCTGCCCCTCTACCGCTACCTGGGCGGCCCCAACGCGAGCACGCTCCCCGTGCCGCTCATGAACATCATCAACGGCGGCGCGCACGCCGACACCGGCGTCGACATCCAGGAGTTCATGGCGGTGCCGCTCGGCGCCGAGTCGTTCTCCGAGGGCCTCCGCTGGGGCGTCGAGGTCTACCACGCGCTGAAGGCGCTCCTCAAGGAGCAGGGCCTCACCACCGCGCTCGGCGACGAGGGCGGCTTCGCCCCCGACCTGCCCACCAACGCGGCCGCGCTCGACCTGATCGTCGAGGCCATCAAGCGCGCGGGCCTCGAGCCGGGCACCGACGTCGCGCTCGCGCTCGACGTCGCATCGACCGAGTTCTTCGCCGACGGCGTCTACACCTTCGAGGGCAAGCAGCGCACGGCCGCCGAGATGAGCGCCTACTACGCCGACCTCATGGAGAAGTACCCGCTCGTCTCGATCGAGGATCCCCTCGCCGAGGACGACTGGGAGGGCTGGAAGATCCTCACCGACGAGATCGGCGATCGCGTGCAGCTCGTCGGCGACGACCTGTTCGTCACGAACCCCGAGCGCCTCGCCGACGGCATCGCCCGCGGCACGGCCAACTCGATCCTCGTCAAGGTGAACCAGATCGGCACCCTCACGGAGACGTTCGACGCCGTGCAGCTCGCGCAGCGCGCGGGCTACACCGCCGTGATGTCGCACCGCTCGGGCGAGACCGAGGACGTGACGATCGCGGATCTCGCGGTCGCCACCGACTGCGGTCAGATCAAGACGGGCGCGCCCGCGCGCTCGGATCGCGTCGCGAAGTACAACCAGCTGCTCCGCATCGAGGAGGAGCTCGGCCTCGCCGCGAAGTACGCCGGCCGCAGCGCGTTCCCGCGCTTCACGGCGTAGCCGCGGCACCGAGAGCGACGGCACGGTGAAGCGCGGAGCGGGGGAGCTCGGGGCCTGGGCCTCGAGCCTCCGCTTCAGCGTCTTCACCGTGCTCATCGTCGGGCTGGTGCTGGCTGGCGCCATTATCATCAGCCCGAGCCTGTCGACCTTCGTGCAGCAGCGGCGCGAGATCGCCGAGCTGCGCGAGAGCGTGCGCGTCCACCAGGAGGCGGTCACGGAGATCGACGCCGAGCGCGCCAAGTGGAAGGACCCCGTCTACGTCCGGGCCCAGGCGCGCGACCGGCTGTTCTACGTCCTGCCGGGGGAGACCCAGCTCAACGTGATCGACGATGTCGTGATGCCCGTCGAGTCGGACGAAGAGACGAGCGCCGAGCTCTCACGCATCGAGTCGAACTGGGCGGAGGGCCTCGTCGGCTCCTTCCTGAGCGCGGGGACGCAGGCTCCGGCCGCGGACGACGCGCAGGCGGGCGGGACGACGGATCCCGCGCAGCCCGCCGATCCGGCAGCGACGTCCGATCCCGCCTCGACGGCCGAGACCCCAGCCGAATAAGACCACCGGAGCCCGCCCGCCGCGGGCGCCCCGGGCGCAGCGTCGCCCGCACCAGCCACTCGCCCGAGGAGAACCCCATGAGCCGACCGCCCTTCCCCGCCCCCACCGAGGCCGACATCGCCGCGGTGAGCGAGCAGCTCGAGCGCGAGGCACGCGGCGTCGTCGGCATCGCGGCGCGCACCTCCGACGGCACGCCCACGGTCGTGGCGACCGCTCCGCGGCTCCCGGACGGCTCGCCGTTCCCCACCTTCTACTACCTCTCGCACCCGGAGGCGGTCGCGGCGGCCTCGCGCCTCGAGGCCGGCGGCATGATGGTCGAGTTCAACGAGATGCTCGCCGAGGACGAGGAGCTGCGCGCGCAGTACGCTGCGGCGCACGAGCAGTACATCGCGGACCGCGAGCAGGTCGGCGAGGTGCCGGAGCTCGCGGGCGTTTCGGCAGGCGGCATGCCGACGCGCGTCAAGTGCCTGCACGCGCTCATCGGCCATGCCCTCGCCGCGGGCCCCGGCGTGAACCCGATCGGCGACCTCGCGCTCGAGCGCTGCGGCTGGCGCCCCTGAGCGCCCGGGGCGAAACATCGAATTTTCGCCCGAATCGCGCTCGCGCCGAAGAATCCACCGCATTCGCCCGGTTTTCCGCGGAAGCGTCCGGGATGACAGGAAATAGGCAGTAGACTGAGCCGTAGGGCAGCAGTCTGCCCGTTCCGCTGTGTCCATACCCTGGACAGTTCCCGCACAGAGCATCAAGGAGACCGCCCCGTGGCGAAGAAGATTCTGATCGTTGGCGGTGGCTACGCCGGCTTCTACACCGCATGGAAGCTGGAGAAGCTCCTCCGCGCCGGTGAGGCCGAGGTCACGATCGTCGACCCGCTGCCCTACATGGCGTACCTGCCGTTCCTCCCCGAGGTCGCTGCCGGCTCGATCGAGCCGCGCCACGCCGTCGTCGCGCGCCGTCGCCACCTGAAGCGCACGGCGAACATCGCGGGCAAGGTCACCGGCATCTCGCACGCCACGAAGACGGCAACGATCACGCCGAACGTCGGCGAGGCGTACGACTTCTCCTACGATCAGATCGTCATCACCACGGGCTCCGTGTCGCGCACCTTCCCCATCGCGGGCATCGCCGACAACGCGATCGGCATGAAGACGATCGAAGAGGCCGTTGCGATCCGCGACCGCCTGGTGGGTAACTTCGAGCGCGCCGCGTCGCTCCCGAAGGGCTCGGCCGAGCGTGCCCGCCTGCTGACCGTCACGGTCGTCGGCGGCGGCTTCGCGGGCATCGAGTCGGTGTCGGAGCTCCGCTCCTTCGCGACGAGCCTGCTGCGCCGCTACCCGGAGATCACCTTCGACGAGACCCAGTTCCACCTGGTCGAGGCCATGGGCCGCATCATGCCCGAGGTCACCGAGGGGCTCGCCGACTGGGTGGTCAAGGACCAGACCCGTCGCGGCGTGAACATCCACCTCGACACGCAGCTCTCCTCCGCGGTCGACGGCAACATCGAGCTCTCCACGGGCGAGAAGTACGAGTCCGACCTCATCGTCTGGACCGCCGGCGTGATGCCCCGTCCGTTCCTCCGCGGCACCGACCTGCCGATCGGCCCCCGCGGCCACGTCGTCGGCACCCCGTCGCTGCGCGTGGCGACCGAGGAGGGCGAGATCGTCGAGGGCGCATGGACCGCCGGCGACACCTCGCAGGTCCCCGACATCTCCTCGACCCCCGGCCCCGGCGGCTTCTGCGTTCCGAACGCACAGCACGCGGTGCGCCAGGGCCGTCTGCTCGCGAAGAACATCGTCGCGACGCTGCGCGGCGAGGGCGTCGCCGAGTACAACCACAAGAACGCTGGTGCGGTTGCCGGCCTCGGCATGAACACCGGCGTGTTCCGCTCGGGCAACTTCACGCTCAAGGGCTACGTCGCCTGGCTCGCGCACCGCTTCTACCACGGCCTCGCGATCCCGACGTGGGAGCGCAAGTGGCGCGTGTTCGGCGGCTGGGTGAGCCACTTCTTCCTGGGCCGCGACATCGTCAACATCGAGGCGACGCAGGAGCCGCGCGCGATCTTCGAGGAGTTCGCTTCGCGTCCGAAGCCGGCAGCCGAGTAGGTCTCCGCTTCCCGAGCAGCGCCCCGCCGAGCCATGTGCTCGGCGGGGCGCCGCTGTATCCAGGGGGCTCCGCTGCGTTCCCGGGGCCCCGCTGTATCCGAGGCCGCTGCGCGGTGCCGTCCGAGCCGGCTGCCGCCGCCCTGTGACGTCCGAGTCGGCTGCCGCCGCCCTGTGACGGGCGGCTAGCGCTCCTCGGCCGCGGGCTCCTCGGGGGCGTGCTTGCTTAGGAATTCGTACATCGCCGTGTCGTCGACCCCGGGGAAGGTGCCCGAGGGGAGCGGCGAGAGCACGTGCGCGTGCATGCGCGCGCTCGGCCAAGCTTTCCCCTCCCAGCGCGAGAGCAGCCCGGGCTCCGGCGTGCGGCAGCACGCCTCGTCTGGGCAGGTGGAGCTGCGGCGCACGGTGGTGTCGCGGCCCCGGAACCACTTCGCGTCGTCGAATGCGACGCCACACGCGATCGCGAACGGGCCGAGCTCGGCGTCGCCCGTTTGCACGCTCGTCCAGAAGGTGCCGTTCGGGGTGTCGGTGTACTGGTAGAACTCGCTCGTGCGGTTGGTGCGGTTGAACGCCGTGCGCCCGCCCCACTTGTGGCAGAGCGACTCGCCCTCGATGGAGCCCTCGCTGTCGCTCGGGAAGGGGAGCCCGTCGTTCTCGTAGCCGCGCACGAGCGCTCCCGCACCGTCGGCGCGGTAGTGGTGCACCGCGAGCCCGAGGTGCTGAGTGGCGATGTTCGTGAACCGGTGGGCGGCGGCCTCGTGGGTCACGCCGAACGCGTCGCGGAAATCCTCGATCGCGAGGTTGCGGTTGCGCTTCGCCTGCTGCAGGAACTCGACCGCGCGCGCCTCGGGGATGAGGCAGGCGGCCGCGAAGTAGTTGATCTGGAGCCGCTGCTCGAGAAATTCTGCATAACTTCTCGGCTCGTGGTGGCCGAGCACCCGGTGCGCCATCGCCTGGAGTGCGAGGGAGCGCAGGCCGTGCCCGCCGGGGATCGAGGCCGGCGGCAGGTAGATGCGCCCGTTCTCGAGATCCGTGATGCTCCGGGTGTTCGAGGGGAGGTCGTCGACGAAGATCAGCGTGAAGCCGAGCATCTCCGCGAGCATGGCGACCTGGCGGTGGGTCACGGCTCCCGTCGAGTGCCCGATTCGCCGCATGAGGTCGGAGGCCACGAGCTCGATGTCCTGGATGTAGTTGTCCTGGGCGCGCATCTTCAGCCGGATCTCGGTGTTCGCGCGCCGGGCCTCCTCGGACGTGGTCGCGGCCGCGCGGGAGCGCTGGGCGAGCTCGCGGTGCAGGCCGACGAGCGCCTCGAGCGTCTCGTCGCCGAGTGTGCGCGGGGCGCGCACGTGGGGGAGACCGAGTCGCTGGTAGCTGCGCGTGGACTGCGCGCGCTCCAGCTCGACCTCGAGCGCGCTGCGGTGATCCGGTGCCTCGCCCGTGAGGAACGCGGCCGGATCGACCGAGAGCTCGCGGCCGAGTGCCTGCAGGAGGCTGAGTTTCGGCTCGCGCCGCCCGTTCTCGATGAGCGAGAGCTGGCTCGCGACCACGCCGACGCGCTCGCCGAGCTGCTCGAGCGTGAGCCCGGCCTGGCTGCGGAAGAAGCGGAGACGCTTGCCGAGGACGAGACGGTCGAGCTCCGCCTCCGTCGCTGGGGAAACACTGTTGGGTGCCATAACTTGACCATACGGCAAAAAGCTGAAAAGTTTACGCACGAATTGGTAAACATCGCGTGAATGGGGTTACGAGAATGGAGATGTCACCGATTCTTTGCCGGTGTGATCTTGAGGAGTGCGACACAGACATGGGTACCAGCCAGATCGTCGAGAACGAGGTTTCGTTCGCCGAGCTCGTCGCCGCGGAGGCGACCACGAACAACTCGGAGGTGCTGCAGTGGGTGACCGAGGTCGCCGAGCTCACCAAGCCCGACGCGGTCGTGTGGTGCACCGGCTCGCAGGATGAGTGGAACCGCATCACCTCGGAGATGGTCGAGGCGGGCACCCTGATCCCGCTCAACAAGGATCTCCGCCCCGGCAGCTTCCTCGCGCGCTCGCACCCCGCCGACGTCGCGCGCGTCGAGGATCGCACCTTCATCTGCTCGGAGAACGAGGCCGACGCCGGCCCCACGAACAACTGGGTCGCCCCCGAGGCGATGAAGGCCGAGCTCATGCCGCTCTTCGAGGGCTCCATGCGTGGCCGCACGATGTACGTCGTGCCCTTCTCGATGGGCCCCGTCGGCGGCGCCATCACGCAGCTCGGGATCGAGATCACCGACTCGCCCTACGCCGTGCTCAACATGCGCATCATGACGCGCATGGGGCAGACCGCGCTCGACGGGATCCTCCCCGGCGGCGAGTGGGTGCGCACCGTGCACTCGGTGGGCGCTCCGCTCACGGCGGGCGAGGACGATGTCGCGTGGCCCTGCAACGACACGAAGTACATCACGCACTTCCCGGAGACCCTCGAGGTCTGGTCGTACGGCTCGGGCTACGGCGGGAACGCGCTGCTCTCGAAGAAGTGCTTCGCGCTCCGCATCGCGAGTGTCATGGGCAAGAATGAGGGCTGGCTCGCCGAGCACATGCTCCTCCTCAAGCTGACGAACACCGACACGGGCAAGGCGTACCACCTCTCGGCCGCGTTCCCCTCGGCGTGCGGCAAGACGAACCTCGCGATGCTGCAGCCCACGATCCCCGGCTGGAAGGTCGAGACGATCGGCGACGACATCGCCTGGCTGCGCCCCGGCACCGACGGGCGCCTGTACGCGATCAACCCCGAGGCCGGGTTCTTCGGCGTCGCGCCCGGCACGGGCGAGTCCACGAACCCCGTCGCGATGGAGACCCTCTGGGGCAACACCATCTACACGAACGTCGCACTGACCGACGACGGCGACGTCTGGTGGGAGGGCAAGACCGATGAGGTCCCCGCGCACCTCATCGACTGGCAGGGCAACGACTGGACCCCCGAGTCCGGCCGCGTCGCCGCGCACCCCAACTCGCGCTTCACCGTGCCGATCCAGCAGACGCCCACGCTCGCGCAGGACTGGTACGAGCAGAACGGCGTGCCGCTCGACGCGATTCTCTTCGGAGGCCGCCGCGCGACCAACGTGCCGCTCGTCGCGCAGTCGCTCTCGTGGGATCACGGCGTCTTCGTTGGCGCGACCATCTCCTCCGAGAAGACGGCCGCACAGGAGGGCACCGTCGGCGAGCTGCGCCGCGACCCCTTCGCGATGCTCCCGTTCTGCGGCTACAACATGGCCGACTACTGGGGCCACTGGCTCGAGATGGGCGAGCAGCTCGGCGAGCAGGCGCCCAAGATCTTCCAGGTGAACTGGTTCCGCAAGGGCGCCGACGGCCGCTTCCTGTGGCCCGGCTTCGGCGACAACTCGCGTGTCATCGACTGGGTGATCCGCCGGGTCGAGGGCGATGTCTCCGGCCGCGAGACCGCGATCGGCACCGTGCCCGCCGCGGGCGAGCTGAACCTCGACGGCATCGAGGTGCCGGAGGCCGATCTCGCCGAGCTCTTCGCGATCGATCCCGCCTCCTGGCTCGCCGAGTCCGACCTCACCGAGGAGTTCTTCGCGCAGTTCGGTGATCGCGTGCCCGCCGCGCTGCGCGAGCAGCTCGAGAGCCTGCGCGCCCGCCTCAGCGCGTAGCGCGCGGCGCTTCGGCGCCCCCTGATCCGTAAGCCCCGCCGTTCTGCCCAACGGCGGGGCTTACTCTGTCTCCGGCCCGTGGAGTTGCGTTTTTCTGTGCTCCCGATAGCTTGTTCCTGTGGGTTTCTTCGGCGCGTGAAGCTTCGCGCCGCTCCGCCAGTCGCGCACCCGTGCGAAGGCGCCGCGGGAGCCCGCACCGCACACGGAACTCGGGGGAGACGATGGAACGACGCATCATGCACGGGACACGAGCGCTGCGAACTGCGGGCGGGGTGCTCCTCGCCGCGCTGCTGCTGAGCGCCGGGGGAGTGACCGCCGCGCAGGCCGCGCCGACGATCGTGGATATCGCCGTGACGGACGACGGCTTCGCGGCGCCGAGCTTCCCGATCACGGATCCCGCTCCCGAAGATGCGACCGTCCGCGCAGTGGACGACGACGAGATCGTCGACGTGCCTGACGCCGCCCTCGCTGCCGCGCTCCGCTCGCGGATCGGGCAGGAGGATCTCACCCGAGGCAAGATTCGCGCGCTGACCTGGCTCGACCTCAACGGCCTCCCGATCGCCGATCTCACGGGCCTGGAGTACGCGAGCCGACTGTCCGACCTCGAGATGAAGAACACCCGCGTCGTCTCGCTCGAGCCGCTGCGCGGGGCGACGAGCCTCACCTACTTCTTCGCCGGCGGGAGCCCGATCACGAGCATCGCGCCGCTCGCCGATCTGCCGCGACTCAACTACGTCTCGCTCAACAGCACCGGGATCGACACGATCGAACCGCTGCGCGGCGCCCAGAACCTCGTGCGGCTGGAGATCGCGAGCACCGCCGTGGGCGACCTCGCCCCGCTCGCGGATTCCCCGCTGTTCCGCGAGATCTACGCGCAGGACACCTTCGTGCAGGATCTCGCGCCGCTCGCCGGTCTGCGCGAGCTGCGCACGATCTCGGTGCCGTCGACGCGCGCCGCGGACGAGCCCGGCCCGCGCCCCGCGATCGACGACCTCACCTCGATCATCGGGCTGCCCGAGCTCACGATCCTCAACGTGAACCGGAACTTCCTGCGAAGCATCCCGTCGCTGGCGAGCTGGCCGAAGCTCCAGCAGGCGGGCTTCAGCGGGCAGACGGTGCGCGACCGCACCGTGCACCCCTCGGCGACCGAGGCGACGTTCGTGATGACCGATGCTGCCCGCCGCCTCGACATGCCGGACGGGCAGACGCCCGCGGTCGAGGCGGGCGCCGACGCGGTCGGTGCGGGCGGAGCGCGCTGGTCCGGCCTCGACGAGGACACGGACGAGCTGCGGGCCGAGTTCGCCCACCGCATCGACGGCACGGGGCCGCGCTATTCGGCCACCGTGATCTACCCCGCCGTGCGGGTGGACTTCGCGGCGGCGCCCGCAGCGGGCGCGCTCGTCCGCGCGCAGCTGGGGGAGCCGGTCCGCTTCGATTTCCGTGCGCCAGCCGGATTCACGGGTGGCGTCTCCGCCCTCGTCGGGGACGGGATCCCGGGGCTCGCCCTCTCGGAGGATGGACTCCTGGCGGGGGCCCCGAGCGCCGTCGGGGAGTTCCCCGCGACGGTGACGCGCACCGATGGATACGGGAACACGATTACTCGGAGCTTCACGATCCTCGTGGCGGACGACGGGGACGGCGGAACGGACGGCGGTACTGACGGTGGCACCGACGGTGGCACCGATGGTGGTACGGGCGGCGGCACCGACCCGGGCAGCGAGGGCGGCGACGGGGGCGGCACGGCCGTGCCCACTCCGGGGACCGCGGGGGGCCTCGCGCAGACCGGCGGTTCCGCGCCGAGCGGCGCGCTGCTCGCGGGAGCGCTCCTCGTGATTGGCGCAGCGAGTGCGCTGGGGGCGGCCCGCCTGCGCCGCCGCTGATCTCGTGCGCGGCGTGGCGCGCACCGGCTACTCGCCGTCGAAGTTCTCCTCGCGGCGGCGGCGCTTCGGGTTCGTCGTGGCCTTCAGGAACAGGCGGACGAGCGACTGCTTCTTCTCGAAGTAGGCGTGGCGCTCGATCTCACCTGCGGCGTACTGCTCTTCGAGCTCGCGCAGCGTGTCCTCTGCGGCAGCAGCGTCGAAGCGCGAGTGCTGCTCGCCGAATTCGTCGCTCGAGCGGATGCGCATTTCAGTCCCTCCCACCGGTGGATTCGTGCGGATCGGATGCCGCTCGGCCGTCCCGTCGCGCCCCAGCCTCGGGGCGGGCTCAGGGCGCGCTCAGGGCAGGGACCGGGGCCCTTCGTGCCCCCACTGGGATTCGAACCCAGACTGTGCCGATTTTAAGTCGGCTGCCTCTGCCGGTTGGGCTATGGGGGCGGCACCCCATCGTCCCACATCCGGCGTGCGGGCCAGCGCGCAGCGCGCCACCCCGGGCGGAGCTCGCGCCCGGTAGGCTGGGCCCGTGGTCTTCGCGAAAGTGCTGCTCGTCAGCCTCCTCCTCGGGGCGGCGGCGATCGCCCTCCTCCTGCGCTTCCGCGCCTGGCGCGCGCGCCGCAGCGAGGCCCGTCGCGCCTGGCAGGCCGAGGTGGACCGCGCCATCGAGAATCGCTGAGCCGGGACGCTGCCGAGGGCATACACTGCGGGTATGACACTCGACCTCTCCCCGGCCGAGATCGGACACGCCGCGGCGGCGCAGCCGTGGCGCGAGCCGGCTCGCTTCTGGGGCGGCCTGCAGGCCGCGACCGCCGAGCTTCCCGCGCCGCTCGTCGCGCTCAGTACGGCGGCCCTCCGCTGGAACGCGGACGAGCTGCGCCGCCGCGCGGGCGGCCTGCCGATCCGCGTGGCGAGCAAGTCGATCCGCTCGCGCGGCGTGCTCGACGCGGTGCTCGCGCTCCCCGGCTTCCGCGGCGTTCTCGCGTACACGCTCGCCGAAGCCCTCTGGCTCGCGGAGACGATCGACGACGTGGTGGTGGGGTACCCGAGCGTCGATCGGGCGTCGATCCGCCGGCTCGGCGCCTCTGCGGAGCTCGCCGCCCGCGTGACGCTCATGGTGGACAGCACGGAGCAGCTCGACCTGATCGATGCGGTCGTCGCCCCGGCGCAGCGCACGCCCATCCGGGTGTGCCTCGACCTCGACGCGTCCTGGCGCTCGCGCGCGCTCGGGCACATCGGTGTGCGGCGCTCGCCCGTGCGCGAGCCGCACGAGCTGCGGGCGCTCGCCGCGGCGGTGCACGCGCGGCCGGGTTTCGCGCTCGTCGGCGTCATGGCCTACGAGGCGCAGATCGCGGGTGTCGCTGACCGGGCGGGCGGTCGGGCGGAGGCCGCCCTGCTGCGGCGCGTGCAGCGCGCGAGTGCCGCGGAGCTCGTCGAGCGTCGGGGCGCCGCCGTCGCGGCCGTCCGCGAGGTCGCCGAGCTCGAGTTCGTGAACGGCGGCGGTACGGGATCCTTGGAGCGTACGGCGGCCGAGTCCGCGGTGACCGAGCTCGCTGCGGGCAGCGGTCTCTACGGCCCGCACCTCTTTGACCACTACTCGGCGTTCGCGGTCGCCCCGGCGCTCGGCTTCGCCCTCGACGTGGTGCGGCGGCCCAGCCCGGACCGGGCGACGCTGCTCGGCGGCGGCTGGATCGCCTCGGGCCCCGCGGCGGCGGACCGGCTGCCGCTGCCCGTCTGGCCGGAGGGGCTCGCCTACGAGGCGCGCGAGGGCGCTGGCGAGGTGCAGACACCGCTGCGCGGCGCCGCAGCGCGGGATCTGCGAGCGGGCGATCGAGTCTGGCTGCGGCACGCGAAGGCGGGCGAGCCGCTCGAGCACGCGACCGGCATCGTCCCCGTGGGGCCGGACGGCCGCGCGGGCGACGAGATCCCGAGCTACCGCGGAGAAGGGAAGTGCTTCCTGTGACGAATGACCGGCCTGAGCGCCCGGCCCCTGCGCGGAGCACCTGGACGAACTGGGCGCGCACGGAGCGTTCCTCGCCCGTGCTGACCGTGGCCCCGCGATCCGCCGAGCAGGTGGTCCGCGTGATCGAGCGCGCGCGGGAGACGGGGCACCCCGTCAAGCCCATCGGCGCCTCGCACAGCTTCACCGCGATCGGCGCGACGGACGGCATCCGGATCGGCCTCGACCGCATGCAGGGCCTCGTCTCCGCCGATCCCGAACGCGGCCGCGTGACGCTCCGCGGGGGCACGCGGCTCTGGCAACTGCCCGCGATCCTCGGGCCGCTCGGCCTCGCGCTGCCGAACATGGGCGACATCGACCGCCAGTCGATCACGGGCGCGACGCAGACGGGCACACACGGCACTGGCCTCGGCCACGGGGGCATCGCGACGGGCATCGTCGGGCTCACGCTCGTCACGGGCACGGGGGAGATCCTTCGCATCGACGAGTCGGAGCACGCCGAGCTGCTCCCGGCCGCGGCGCTCGGCCTCGGCGCTCTCGGGATCGTGACCGAGGTGACGCTCCAGTGCGTGCCCCGGTTCCTGCTGCAGGCGGAGGAAGCGCCCGCCGCACTGGGGGAGGTGCTCGACACGTTCGTGCCGCGCACGCGGGCGGCCGACCACTTCGAGTTCTTCTGGTTCCCGCACACGCGCGCCGTGCGCACCAAGACGAACACGCGCCTGCCGCTCGCGCACGGCGCTGAGCCTCTCACTCGGCTGTCGCGCTTCGTGGACGAGGAACTCGCGAACAACCTCGCCTTCGGCGCCTGCGTCGAACTCGGATCGATCGCCCCCGCGGCGACGCCGGGGATCAACCGCTTCGTCGAGTCCGTGTCGAGTCGGCGGCGCTACGTCGACGAGTCGCACCGCGTGTTCGTGACGAACCGGCGGATCCGCTTCCGGGAGCTCGAGTACTCGGTGCCGCTCGAGGCGGTTCCCGAGGTGATGCGCGAACTGGGCGCGATGATCGAGCGCAAGCGCCACCGCGTCTCCTTCCCGATCGAGGTGCGCGCCGCCGCGGCCGACGGGCTCCTGCTGTCGACGGCGCACGGCCGCGACTCCGGGTACATCGCCGTGCACCGCTTCCACCGGGATCGCGACCGGGAGTACTTCCGGGACGCGGAGGAGATCCTCGCGGCGCACGCCGGCCGACCCCACTGGGGCAAGATGCACACGCGCGGGGCCGAGGAGCTGCGGGCGGTCTACCCCGAGTTCGACCGCTTCCGCGCGACCCGCGATCGCCTCGATCCGGATCGCGTGTTCGCGAACCCCTACCTGAGCCGAGTGCTCGGGGAATGACGAGCGAAGCGCACAGCAGTTTCCGGGCGAAGCTGGATAGGATGCAGATATGTCTGGTGGATTGATTGCCACGCTGATCGTCGTCGGCGTCCTCGTTATTCTCGGCGTGTACGTCTGGGCGACGTACAACTCCCTCGTGACGCTGCGCGTGCGCGTCGACGAGGCCTGGAGCGACATCACGGTGCAGCTGAAGCGCCGCGCCGATCTGATCCCCTCGCTCATCGAGACGGTCAAGGGCTACGCGGCCCACGAGAAGTCCGTCTTCGACTCGGTGACGCGGGCGCGCGCGGAGACGATCTCAGCGCAGGGCCCCGCGGAGGCGTCGCAGGCTGAGAACCACATGCAGTCGGCGCTGAAGAGCATCTTCGCGGTCGCCGAGGCGTACCCCCAGCTGCAGGCCAGCCAGAACTTCCTGCAGCTGCAGAGCGAGCTCGTCGACACCGAGAACAAGATCCAGGCCTCGCGCCGGTTCTTCAACGGCGGCGTGCGCGAGTACAACACCAAGATCCAGGTGTTCCCGAACACCATCTTCGCCCGGGGCATGGGCTTCACTGAGCGCGAGTTCTTCGAGGTGACCGACGTCGCCGCGATCTCCGAGCCGCCCCGCATCCAGTTCTAAGCGGGGCGGACCGTGTACCGCGCCATTCGACGCAACAAGGTCAACAGCTTCCTGATCATCCTGCTCTTCGTCGGGATCGTCGGCGGCCTCGGCTGGCTGGCCGGCGCGATCTACAATTCGCCCGGCATGGTGATCACCGTCGTGGTGATCTCGCTCGGCTACGCGCTGTTCCAGTACTTCATGGCGGGCCGGCAGGCGATCTCCATGAGCGGTGCCCAGCGCATCACCGAGGCGGAGAACCCGCGCCTCTACCGGATCGTCGAGAACCTCTCGATCACCACGGGAACCCCCATGCCCGAGGTGTACATCGTGCAGGATCCCGCGCCCAACGCCTTCGCGACGGGCCGTGATCCCGAGCACGCCATGGTCGCCGCGACCACGGGGCTCCTCGACATCATGACGGACGCGGAGCTCGAGGGCGTCATGGCGCACGAGCTCGGCCACGTGCGTAACTACGACATCCGCGTCTCGATGATCGTCTACGGGCTCGTTGTCGCGGTCGGCATGATCGCGGACATGCTCGTGCGCATGGCCTTCTTCGGCAGGAACAACAACAACGGCAACCCCATCGTGCTGATCTTCGGGCTCGTCGCGATGCTCGTCGCCCCACTCGTTGCGAGCCTCGTCCAGCTCGCCGTCTCGCGGCAGCGCGAGTACCTCGCCGATGCGACGGGCGCGCTCACCACGCGGCACCCCGAGGCGCTCGCGAGCGCGCTGCACAAGCTCTCCGAGTACGGCCGGCCGCTGCAGAAGCAGCAGTCCAGCATGGCCCACCTCTGGATCGCGGATCCGCTGAAGCCCGGCATGATGCAGCGCCTGTTCGCGACGCACCCGCCGATCCCGGACCGGATCCGCCGCCTGCTCGACATGGGCGACAAGTTCTGATCCCCGCCCGCGCACCGGCGGGCGGCTTCGGGGATAGGGTGGAGTGAGCCGAAGGGGGTCGCTCGCACCGTGTCCAGCATGTTCCGCTCACTCTCCGTGCGCAACTACCGCATCTGGTTCGGGGGTGCCTTCGTCTCGAACATCGGCGCCTGGATGCAGGCGACGACCCAGAACTGGGTCGTCCTCACCGAGCTGACCGATACGAACGCCGCGGCCGTCGGCACCACGATGGCGCTCCAGTTCGGGCCGCAGTTGCTGCTCGTGCCGTTCAGTGGCGCCGTCGCAGACCGCTTCGACCGCCGGAAGGTGCTGCTCGTTACGCAGAGCCTCCTCATGCTGCTCGCTTTCGGCCTTGGCACGCTGCTCGTGCTGGGCGCCGCCTCGATCTGGCACCTCTACGGCTTCGCGCTCGCGCTCGGCATCGTCAACGCCTTCGACACGACCTCGCGGCAGGCGTTCGTCTCTGATCTGGTGGAAACCGACCAGCTGTCGAACGCGGTCGCACTGAACTCCGCCTCCTTCAACTCGGCCCGGCTCATCGGACCGGCGGTCGCGGGCATCCTCATCGCCGCCGTGGGCTCCGGCTGGGTGTTTATCATCAACGGCGTCTCATTCCTCGCCGTGCTCGGGGCGCTGCTCATGATCACGACCCGGCGCACGGCGCCGCCCCCGCAGGGTCGCCGCGAGTCCCAGCTGCGGCAGCTCTCAGCGGGATTCCGCTACGTCAGGCAGCGGCACGACCTGCTCATCATCTTCCTGATCGTGTTCCTCGTGGGCGCGTTCAGCATGAACTTCCCCGTGATGTCGTCCACGATGGCGGTCGAGTTCGGTCGCGGGGCCGGCGACTACGGGCTCCTGTCCTCGATCCTCGCGATCGGTTCGCTCTCGGGAGCGTTGCTCTCGGCCCGCCGCCCGGAAGCCCGGATGCGGGTCGTCATCGCCTCCGTCGGCGGGATCGCGCTCGTGAGTCTCGTCGCCGCGCTCATGCCGAGCTTCTGGACCTTCGCGCTCACGCTCGTATTCCTCGGCTTCGCGATCTCGACGATGCTGACGACAGCGAACGGCTTCGTGCAGACAACGGCCGATCCCGCCGTGCGCGGCCGGGTGCTCGCGCTCTACATGGCGATCCTCATGGGCGGCACACCGATCGGCGCCCCGCTCGTCGGTGCCGCCGCCGACGCGCTCGGCCCGCGCTCGACGCTCATCATCAGCGCCGCGGCCGCGTTCGCCGCGTTCGGGATCGGGATGACCTGGCTGCTCACCGAGCGGGGACTGCGCTTCCACCGAGAGGGGTGGAACTGGCGGGTCACCCACGTCGGCCGTCCCGGGCTCGACGACGATCCCGGGAAGCAGTCCGAGACGCTCACGGCGCCGATCTCCGTGCTGCGACGCGACCCCGATGTGGTGGGGGAGTCCGCGCCGCAGGAGGGGGCAACGGGAACGATTCGGATCGAGGGCGAGGCTGATCCAGGCGGTGCCGACGCGCCGGGCGAGGGTGCCCCGACCGGGCCTGGCGGGCCCGCGCGCTGAGCCCGCCGCGCCGCCGGAAGAACGCGGCGCTTGGCGGGTGGCCGCGGCATGCGTTCAGGGGTAGGCTGGACGAGTTCCCGGCGGCCTGTCCGCACCCTTTCCGACACAGGAGCTAGATACCCGGTGAGTGACTTCCTCTCCGCCCAGACTCGTACCGAAACGGACTCGCTCGGCAGCGTCGAGATTCCCGCGTCCGCCTACTGGGGGGTGCACACGGCTCGTGCCCACGAGAACTTCCCGATCGCGCGTCGCCCCATCTCGGTGTACCCCGACTTCATCCGTGCGTTCGCGTGCGTGAAGCAGGCCGCGGCCCGGGCCAACCTCGAGATCGGCGCGCTCGATGAGCAGCGCGCCACCCTGATCGATCGCGCGTGCGAGGAGATCAAGACGGGCATGCTGCACGACCAGTTCGTGGTCGGCGTGGTGCAGGGCGGCGCCGGCACCTCGAGCAACATGAACGCGAACGAGGTCATCACGAACCGCGCGCTCGAGCTCGCGGGGCACGCCAAGGGCGACTACTCGTACATCAACCCGAACGATCACACGAACCACAGCCAGTCGACGAACGACACGTACCCGACGGCGATCAAGATCGCCCTCGCGTTCTCGCTCGGCAGCCTGCTTGAGGAGCTGCGCCTCCTCTCCGAGTCGTTCGCCGCGAAGGGCCGCGAGTTCTCGCACATCATCAAGGTCGGCCGCACCCAGCTGCAGGACGCCGTCCCGATGACCCTCGGCCAGGAGTTCAACGCCTTCGCCGTGACGCTCCGCGAGGACATCGAGCGCCTCCAGGAGGCCGTCTCGCTGCTCGGCGAGGTCAACATGGGCGCCACCGCCATCGGCACGGGCATCAACGCACCGAAGGGCTACAAGGAGTCCGTGATCCGCCACCTGCGCGAGATCACCGAGCTCAACCTCGTCACGGCAGGTGACCTCGTCGAGTCCACGAGCGACACCGGCGTCTTCGTCACGTTCTCGGGCGCCCTGAAGCGCAGCGCGCTCAAGCTCTCGAAGATCTCGAACGACCTCCGTCTGCTCTCCTCCGGGCCGCAGGCCGGTCTCGGCGAGATCAACCTCCCGGCGCGCCAGGCCGGCTCCTCGATCATGCCGGGCAAGGTCAACCCGGTCATCCCGGAGGCCGTCTCGCAGGTGGCCTACTCGGTCGCCGGCGCCGACGTGACCGTCTCGATGGCCGTCGAGGCCGGGCAGCTCCAGCTGAACGCCTTCGAGCCGATCATCGCGCACTCGCTGTTCCAGTCGATCACGTGGCTTGAGCGCGCCTGCCAGACGCTGCGCGTCAACTGCGTCGACGGGATCACCGCCAACGAGGATCGCCTCGAGGACATGGTCGCCCGCTCCGTCACCGTGATCACGGCGCTCGCGCCCGTCATCGGCTACGCGGAGGCGGCGAAGCTCGCGAAGGAGGCGCTCGCCACGAACGCGAAGGTCTCCGAGCTCGTGGTCTCGCGCGGCCTCCTCGATCAGGCGGAGCTCGACGACATCCTGCAGCCGTCGAAGCTCGCGGGTCTCGCCCCCGAGACCGATGCGATCGACATCATCCCCGGTGCACCTCAGAAGCTCGAGGCCGACGCCGACGCGGAGTAGTCCGCGCAACAGACAGCGGCCC
>NZ_AYMV01000024.1 GCF_000633415.1 Leucobacter sp. PH1c
GATCCGGCACCGCCCGGGTGTTAGGGGTGCTGATCGTCCTCGCCGTGGGATTCTGGCTCGAGCTGCAGGGTGACGTGCTCGGTGTCGAAGTGCTCGTGCAGGCAGGCGCGCAGCTCGTCGAGGATGGCGTGGTAGCCGCGCTCGTTCCAGGCCGTGTCCGAGACGGTCACGTGCGCCGAGAAGGCCGGCACCCCCGAGGTGATCGTCCAGGCGTGCACGTCGTGCACTTCGGAGACCCCCGGCACCGCGAGCATGTGCTCGCGCGCCACATCGATGTCGAGATTCTTCGGGGAGGCCTCGAGGAGCACGTCGACGACGTCGCGGAGGAGACTGATCGCCCGCGGGAAGATGAGCACGGCGATGAGGATCGACGCGATCGGGTCGACCACGTTCCACCCCGTGAGCATGATCACGACGGCGGCGATCACGACGGCGACCGAGCCGAGCAGATCGCCGAGCACCTCGAGGTACGCGCCTCGCACGTTGATGCTCTCCTTCTGCCCCGACTGCAGGATGAGCAGCGACACGAGGTTCGCGATCCCGCCGACAGCCGCGGCGACGAGCATGGGCGTCGACTCGATCTCCACCTCGGAGCCGAAGCGGGAGAGCGCCTGCACGAAGATCACGACGGCGATGACGCCGAGCACGATGCCGTTCACGAGCGCCGCGAGCACCTCGACTCGGAGGTAGCCGAACGTGCGCTTGGAGGTGGCGGGCAGCCCCGCGATGAGGCTCGCGATCAGCGCGATCGTGACGCCCGTCGCGTCGGTGAGCATGTGCCCGGCGTCGGCGAGGAGGGCGAGCGAGTTCGAGACGAGCGCGCCGATCACCTGGATGACGAACACGCTGAGCGTGATCGACAGCACGATGATGAGGCGCTTGCGGTGCTTGCCCGTGGCGGTCGTCGCGCCCTGCAGGCCGTGGTCATGCCCGTGGCCGCCGCCGGCGTCGTCGTGATCGGGCCGCTCGGGGTGCCCGGCGCTGAAATCGGCGTCGCAGTCGGGGACGCGGGCCTGCTCGTCGCTCATGGTGGTGACCATATCAACCTCTCCTCGGGATGCTGCGGGCGGGGGTGCCGGTGATGCTGCGGAAGCGGCGCAGGCGCAGGCTGTTGCCCACCACGAACACGCTCGAAAACGCCATCGCGGCGCCGGCGATCATGGGGTTGAGTAAGCCGAGCGCGGCGAGCGGAATCGCGGCGACGTTGTAGGCGAACGCCCAGAACAGGTTGCCCTTGATCGTGCCCAGGGTGCGCCGGGAGAGCCGGATCGCGTCGGCAGCGCTCCGGAGATCACCGCGCACGAGCGTGATGTCCGCGGCCTCGATCGCGGCGTCCGTGCCCGTGCCCATCGCGAGCCCGAGATCGGCCTGCGCGAGCGCGGCGGCATCGTTCACGCCGTCGCCGACCATCGCGACCACGCGGCCCTCGGCCTGCAGCTGCTGGACCACGGCGACCTTGTCGCCCGGTAGCACTTCGGCGTGCACCTCGGAGATCCCCACGCTCGCGGCCACCTGCTCGGCCACGGTGCGGTTGTCGCCCGTGAGCAGGATCGGGGTGAGGCCGAGCTTCGCCAGCTCGCGGATCGCTTCGGCGCTCGTCGGCTTCACGGTGTCGGCGACGGCGATGATGCCGCGCGCGGCCCCGTCCCATGCGGCGAAGACCACTGTGTGCCCGGTGCCCTCGAGCCGCTCGCGCTCGGCGAGCAGTTCGGGTCCGGGAGCGACCCCCCAGTCGGCGAGCAGTGCGGCGCGGCCGACGATCACGGGGGTGCCGTCGACGGATCCGGTGACGCCGTGCCCCGCGGTGTTGCGGAACTCGGTGACCTCGGGGAGCGCGCCCACCTCGGCCGTCGCACCGCGGGCGATGGCCTGGGCGATGGGGTGCTCGGAGGCCGATTCGACCGCACCCACGCGGCGGAGCAGCTCGGCGCGATCGGTGCCCGCGGCGGGAACCGCCTCGGCGAGCGCCATGCGGCCGCTCGTGACCGTTCCGGTCTTGTCGAGCAGGATCGTGTCCACGCGGCGGGTGGACTCCAGGATCTCGGGCCCCTTGATGAGGATCCCGAGCTGGGCGCCGCGCCCCGTGCCGACGAGCAGCGCCGTGGGCGTCGCGAGGCCGAGCGCGCACGGGCAGGCGATGATGAGCACGGCGACGGCCGCGGTGAACGCGCTCGCGGCCCCGTGGCCGAGCGCGAGCCAGGTGATGAGCGTGCCGAGCGCGATGAGGATCACGATGGGCACGAAGATCCCGGAGACCCGGTCCGCGAGGCGCTGCACCTCGGCCTTGCCGGACTGCGCGTCCTCGACCATCTGCGCCATCTGCGCGAGCTGCGTGTCCGCGCCGACGCGGGTGGCGCGCACGACGATGCGGCCGCTCGTGGAGACGGTGCCTCCCGTGACGGGGTCGCCCGCGGTGGCCTCGACGGGAACGGATTCGCCCGTGAGGAGCGAGGCATCGATCGCGGTCGCGCCCTCGGTGATCACGCCGTCGGTCGCGAGCTTCTCTCCGGGGCGCACCACGAAGTGGTCGCCCACCCGGAGCTCCTCGACCGGGATCCGGGTCTCCGCGCCGTCGCGCAGCACGGCGACGTCCTTCGCGCCGAGTTCGAGCAGCGCACGCAGCGCCGACCCCGCCTGCCGCTTCGAGCGCTTCTCGAAGTAGCGGCCGGCGAGGAGGAACATGGTGACACCCGCGGCGACCTCCAGGTAGATGTTCCCGGCGCCGTCGTGCGGGCTGATCGTCAGCTCGAAGGCGTGGGTCATGCCCCGCTCGCCCGCGGTGCCGAGGAAGAGCGCGTACAGCGACCAGAGGAACGCGGCGAGCGTGCCCACCGACACGAGCGTGTCCATCGTTGCTGCGCCGTGCCGGAGGTTGATCCAGGCCGCGCGGTGGAAGGGCCAGGCCGCCCACACGATGACGGGCGCCGTGAGGGTCAGCACGGCCCACTGCCAGTAGTCGAACTGGAGCGCCGGGATCATCGAGATGAGGATCACGGGGACCGAGAGCCAGATCGAGCCGATGAGGCGCTGGCGCAGGCTCGTGAGCTCGGGATCCCGTGCCTCGTCCTGCTCCGCGCCCGCCGTCGGTGCGGCGCCGCGCGCCGCGAGGGGCGGCGGGATCTCGGCGGAGTAGCCGGTCTTCTCGATCTCGGCGATCAGGAGCTGCGGGTCATACCCCTCGGGGGTCTGCACGCGCGCCTTCTCGGTCGCGTAGTTGACGGTCGCCTCGACGCCGTCGAGGCGGTTGAGTTTGCGCTCGATGCGGTTCGCGCATGAGGCGCAGGTCATCCCGCCGATCTCGAGTTCATAGCTGGTCGTGCTCACGTGCCGACTGCTCCTTCCGTGCGGTGTTGCGGATCCTGCTGCCCGCTTGGCGTCTCGCGCCTCTCGCCTCATCCGCACACAGTGCCCCCGATTCTGGGATGGGGCAGTGGCTGGGTGAGGGCCCGGGCGGGGGAGCGGGGAGGGGGGAGGGGGTTAGGCGCGGGCGGCCGAGTAGCCGGCCTCGGTGACGGCGGCCTCGATCGCCGCGTCCGTGACGGTGCCGTCGGTCTCGACGCTCAGCGCGCCCGTCTTCGAGCTGACCTCGACGCCCGTGACGCCCGCAATGGCCTCGACCTCCTCGCGAACGGACATCTCGCAGTGGCCGCAGGTCATGCCGGTGACGGTGAACTGGGCGGTGGTGCTGGTGCTCATGGGGAACTCCTCGGGGTTGGTGACATCCCGAGACTATACCCCCCTAGGGTATCGCGCAAGCGTACGTAGCGGGTCGTCCTCGGTTCTTGGCTTTCCGGTTCGGGCTACGCTCGAAGCATGAATGCTGCAGGTCGAGCACCACAACTCCGTGTGGGCTTCGTGATGCTTCACACCTCGCCTCTTGACGACGCAGGCACAAAGGATGCTGGTGGCATGAATGTCGTCGTGCTGGCTCAGGCCCGGGCGCTCGCACACGCCGGTCACGCGATCAGAATCTTCACACGGCGGGCTGATCCGAGTGTCGCGGCGAGAGTCACCCTCTCGCCCGGACTCGATGTGATCCATCTTGATGCGGGGCCCGCGCGGCTGCTTGCGAAGTCGGAACACGAACGTGTGATGACGGAATTTAGCGAGCGCCTCTCGGCTGAGCTTGCCGACGACCCGGTAGACGTGCTTCACGCGGAGCATTGGTTCTCTGGGATTGCGGCTCTCCCTGTGGCTCGGCGGTGGGGCATTCCGCTCGTGCAGACATTCCATTCAATTGCCGTTCCGGAGGGCTCGGGGGAGCCGGGCGAGCGGCCAGAGTCACCGGGCCGTCTCGCGGGTGAGCGGCGTCTCGCGCGCGAGGCAGATGTGCTCATCGCAGTCAGTGCAGCTGAGCGGGGGACGATACTCACGGATTTGGGAGGTGCGCCGGATCGGGTGCGCGTGGTGGAGCTTGGCGTCGACGCCGAGCTGTTTCGTCCGCGTCGCCCGGAAGAGCGCTTCGACGAGGCTGAAGCGCTCGCGCGCGGTGGTCGAGCCGAGGTGATCATGGTCGGGCGCCTGCACCCGCTCAAGGCATTTGGCCTTGCACTGGACGCGCTCGCTGTGATTCCCGAGGCCAGGCGTCCGATGCTGAGGATCATCGGCGCTCCGCCACCCGACGGGGGCGCGTATGCGCGCGGATTGCGTGATCAGGCCGCGCGCCTCGGGGTGCGTGATCGAGTGAGATTTGAGGGTGCTCTGTCGCGCGCGGAGCTCGCCGCCCGTATTCGAGGTGCAACGCTGATGCTCGTACCGTCTCATGCCGAGACGTTTGGTCTTGTGGCGCTTGAAGCCGCGGCCTCAGGCGTGCCGGTAGTCGCCCGTGCGGCCGGGGGGCTCCGTGAAGCGGTTCACGATGGCAAGACCGGAGTACTCGTGACCGGCGATGATCCACAGGTGTGGGCCGCGGCAGTGCTGTCGCTACTCGACGACCCGGTCCTTCTGGCGGCTCTGGGCCAGGCGGCTCGGGAGCACGCGCTCGGAAAGAGCTGGGGGGCGTCTGCGGCGGGCCTGCTGGCCGAGTATCGAGCGGTGCTCGAGCGGCGGAGCGGTGTGGGCGCGCAGGCAACCGTTGCGGGGCTCTACCGTGAGACGAGCGTCGTCTCGAACGAGTAGAGGTCTGGGCGGTAGCAGTGGTGTCCGGCTTCGACCACCCTGCCGCCCTGGTCGAACGCCACGCGATCCATGGTGAGGAGCGGTCCGCCCTTCGGCACGTCGAGCAATTCGTGCTCATCGCCTTGGGCTCGCCTCGCGCCGATAGTCTGGTTCGCCACCTTGATCGTGATGCCGCGCGCCCGGAGGATCTCGTACAGCCCGTGCTCGGTGAGTGCCTCGGCGGTGATGTCCGAGAACTCCGGAGGGAGCAGGTTCTCGAGAATCGCAACCGGCGCACTGTCGGTGCCGCGCAGGCGCCGGATTCTGGTGATCTCGGCACCGAGCGGAACCCGCAACAGCTGTGCGGTCTCGTCGTCGGCGGGAATGTGCTCGAGCGAGAGGACGCGAGTGGTGGGGGTGTGCCCCACCCTGGTGAGGTCTTCGTGCAGACTCGTGAGCTCGACGGGGCGGCTCACGCGCGCCTGCACCACCTGAGTGCCGATGCCGCGGCGACGCACGAGCAGCCCCTTGTCGACAAGCTCCTGGATTGCGCGGCGCACGGTTGGGCGAGAGAGCGAGAGGCGCTCGCCGATCGCGATCTCGTTCTCAAGCCGGGCCCCCGCCGGAATGGTGCCCTCGCGGATGGCGCGTTCGAGGCGGGAGGAGATCTGGAAGTACAGGGGCACCGGGCCCGAGCGGTCGAGGTCGGCGAAGACCTCGTCGGGCCAGACGGCGTCGGTGCTCATGGGTTCTCCTCGCGGGTTGGCTGAGTATCAACGACCACGATGTCGTTATGTACGGACAATATTACCCCGGGGTGCCCAGGTCTGGCGTTGCGCATCATTCGTGCTATTGTTAGGACAAATGCAGCGACGCGTTCGATGTCGCTACTGACGGGAAGAGGCGGTATCGAATGTCGGAGGCACGGCGTCCGGATGACGTACTGGTAATGGGGCGGCTCGGCGTCGACATTTACCCGCTACAGAGTGGTGTCACGCTCGAAGAGGTGAGCAGCTTTGGCAAGTACCTTGGCGGCAGCGCCGCAAACGTTGCGGTCGCCGCAGCACGCTACGGCCGCGCGAGCGCACTCATCTCACGGGTCGGGAATGACCCGTTCGGGCGCTACCTGCTCGCGGAGCTCGCCAGGCTGGGGGTCGATCCCCGCGAGGTGCGCGTGGATCCGCAGTACCTCACTCCCCTCACGTTCTGTGAGATCTTCCCGCCAGACGACTTCCCGCTCTACTTCTACCGCGAGCCCAAGGCTCCGGATCTCGAGATTACGGCGGGCGACCTCGACGCTGAGGCGATCAGCGCGGCGCGCATCCTGTGGCTCACGGTCACCGGGTTCAGCCAGGAGCCGAGTCGCGCCGCACACCACGCCGCGCTCGCCGCGCGCGGGCGTCGCACGCACACGATTCTCGACCTCGACTACCGGCCGATGTTCTGGGACGACCCGGCCGAGGCGAGCACCCAGGTGGGGCGTGCGCTCGACCACGTCTCGGTCGCCGTCGGCAACCGCGAGGAGTGCGAAGTGGCGGTCGGTGAGACCGACCCGGACCGGGCCGCCGATGCGCTGCTCGAGCGCGGTGTCGAGCTCGCGGTCGTGAAGCAGGGGCCCAAGGGCGTGCTCGCGAAGACCCGCGCTGAACGGGTCGAGGTAGCCCCCCACTTCGTCGACGTCGTCAACGGGCTCGGCTCGGGCGACGCGTTCGGCGGCGCACTGTGCCACGGGCTGCTCGAGGGCTGGGACCTCGAACGCATCTTCCGCTTCGCCAACGTCGCCGGAGCGATCGTCGCCACTCGCCTGGAGTGCTCGACGGCGATGCCGGACGCGGCGGAGGTCAACGACATCCTCGCTCAGGGAGCCTGACATGACACTTGATTTCGACCGCCTGCGCGAGCTTCGCGCGACCGATCCGGCCGGGGTGTCGCGTGCGCTCGCCGACCGCCGCCGCCGCGACGTGATTCGGGGCGACGGGCGCCTGTTCATCATCGCCGCCGACCACCCAGCCCGTGGTGCGATCGCTGTGGGACAGAACCCGACGGCCATGGCAAACCGCTACGACCTGCTTGAGCGCATGGCCCTCGCGCTTTCGCGCCCTGGCGTCGACGGTGTGCTCGGCACCCCTGACATTGTCGACGACCTCGCGGCGCTCGGCCTGCTCGACGACAAGATCATCGTCGGATCGATGAACCGCGGCGGACTGCGTGGGGCCTCGTTCGAGCTCGACGACCGCTACACGGCGTACGACGTGCCTGCGATGGTGCGGCAGGGCATCGACTTCGCGAAGACCCTGATCCGAGTGGATCTTCAGGACGATGGCACCGCGGCGACCCTCGAAGCGACCGCCCGCGCAGTCGACCAGGCCGCCGCCGCAGGCCTCCCGATCATGCTTGAGCCGTTCATGAGCGCGCGCGTAGGGGGCAAGGTCAGCAACGATCTCTCGGCGAACGCAGTGATCCTGTCGACCGCGATCGCCTCCGGGCTTGGCAACTCGAGCGCGCACACGTGGATGAAACTGCCGGTGGTGCCAGAGATGGAGCGCGTCATGGAGGCGACCACAATGCCGACCCTGCTGCTCGGTGGCGACAACGGCGACGCCCCCGATGTCATGTACGCCGCGTGGGAGCGCGCCCTTGCGCTGCCCGGGGTGCGCGGCCTCACGGTGGGCCGCACCCTGCTGTACCCGAGCGACGGCGATGTCGCCGCGGCCGTCGACACGGCCGCGCGTCTCGTGCACCGCGATCTCCCATAAGCCCCACCGCCGTACCGACACGCACGAAGAGGACCCCATGAGCACTGACACTCTCCCCGTCATCCCCCACTGGATCGACGGCGCACGGACTGAGTCGACCAGCGGCCGCACGGCCCCGGTGTATAACCCGGCGACGGGCGAGCTGCGCGCGCACGTCGCGCTCGCGAGTGCCGAGGAGATCGCCGCGGCGATCGCCTCGGCCCAGCGAGGCTTCGAAACCTGGAGCGCGTTCTCGATTGCGAAGCGTCAGACGGTCATCTTCGCGTTCCGTGAGCTGCTGAATGCGCGCAAGGGCGAACTCGCCGACATCATCACCGCAGAGCACGGCAAGGTGCGTTCTGACGCGCTGGGCGAGATCCTGCGCGGCCAGGAGGTGGTGGAGCTCGCGACCGGGTTCCCGCACCTGATCAAGGGCGCCTTCTCGGAGAACGCCTCGACCGGGATTGACGTCTACTCGATCAAGCAGCCAATCGGCGTCGCCGGGATCATCTCCCCGTTCAACTTCCCCGCGATGGTGCCGATGTGGTTCTTCCCCATCGCCATCGCCGCCGGGAATGCGGTCATCGTCAAGCCGAGCGAGAAGGACCCGTCTGCCGCGCTCTGGCTCGCCGAGCTGTGGGCTGAGGCAGGTCTCCCCGCCGGCGTCTTCACCGTGCTCAACGGCGATAAGCTCGCCGTTGACGGGCTGCTCACCGATCCCGTCGTGCAGTCGATCTCATTCGTCGGCTCAACTCCGATTGCGCAGTACATCTACGAAACCGCGTCACAGCACGGCAAGCGCGTGCAGGCCCTCGGCGGCGCGAAGAACCACATGCTCGTGCTGCCGGACGCGGACCTCGACCTCGTCGCGGACCAGGCGATCAATGCCGGATACGGCGCCGCCGGTGAGCGCTGCATGGCGATCTCCGTGGTGCTCGCAGTCGAACCCGTGGCCGATGAGCTGATCGTGAAGATCCAGGAGCGCATCGCGCGGCTGAAGATCGGCAACGGTGCCGCCGCGCCCGAGCCAGACATGGGTCCCCTCATCACCGCCGCGCACCGTGAGAAGGTGTCCTCATACGTCGACATCGCGGAGGCGGACGGGGCGACGATCGTGGTCGACGGCCGTGACTTCCTTGTCGACGGCGCCGAGGACGGCTTCTTCTTCGGGCCCACGCTGATCGACCGGATCCCCACCACCTCGCGCGCGTACACCGAGGAGATCTTCGGGCCCGTGCTCGAGATCGTCCGCGTCGCCTCCTTCGACGAGGGCGTCGCCCTCATCAACTCCGGCCAGTTCGGCAACGGCACCGCGATCTTCACCAACGACGGCGGGGCGGCCCGTCGCTTCCAGCACGAGATCCAGGTCGGCATGATCGGCATCAACGTGCCGATCCCAGTTCCCGTCGCGTACCACTCCTTCGGCGGCTGGAAGGCCTCGCTGTTCGGTGACGCGAAGGCGTATGGCGTGCACGGCTTCGAGTTCTTCACCCGCGAGAAGGCGATCACCAGCCGCTGGCTCGACCCGGCGACGCACGGGGGAATTAACCTCGGCTTCCCGCAGAACGACTAGTACGACACCGGACGACAGAGGATGGGTACCATGACGGATCAGGCAGAGCGCTGGTTCCACCGCCGCGGTGAGCTCGCCGCTGACGGGTGGGAGACCGTGGTCGACGAGCACACGCCCGGCTGGGCCCACACCGGGCTCCGTGTGGGCCGGCTCGCCGCGGGCGAGTCGCTCACGCTCTCGGACACCGGCGTTGAACGCTTGATCGTGCCGCTCGCTGGCGCGTTCACCGTGCGGTACGCGAGCGCGGGTGAGGCTGCACAGACGGTCACCGAGCTTGCCGGCCGGGCGTCGGTGTTCGACGGCCCCAGCGACGTGCTCTATCTCGGGGCAGACACCACGGGCACCGTCACCGCTCGCTCGGCCGGCGAGAGCCGCTTCCTCGTCGCCACCTCGCCCACCGACACGGTGCGACCCAGCCGACACATGCCGGTGAGCGAGGTGCCCGTCGAGCTGCGCGGCGCTGGCGCTTCGAGCCGCCAGGTGCACAACTTCGGCCGGCAGGAGTCGCTCGACGCCGCGCGGTTTATCGTCGTCGAGGTGATCACTCCGGCTGAGAACTGGTCCTCGTACCCGCCGCACAAGCACGATGAGCACCTTCCCGGCCACGAGTCGGAGCTCGAGGAGATCTACTACTTCGAGATCGCGCCCACCCGCGATGCCCCGACCGGGGTCAGCCCCGAGCACGCGTTCGGCATGTTCAGCACCTACTCCTCACCCGCCGGGCAGATCGACATCGACGCCCGCGTGTTCACGGGCGACGTCGCGCTTGTTCCGCACGGCTACCACGGTCCGGCCGTCGCGGCGCCCGGCTACGACATGTACTACCTCAACGTGATGGCTGGGCCGGATCCGGAGCGCAGCTGGCTCATCAGCGATGATCCCGCGCACGGCTGGGTGCGCGAGACGTGGGACGGGCAGGAGCTCGACCCGCGGCTCCCGTTCACCGCCCCCACCTCGCCCGTCGTTCCCGCCGCAGACTCGGAGGACCCCCGATGACCACCCGCCGTATGACGGTCAGCCAGGCGCTGATCGAATTCCTCGCACACCAGTGGACGGTCGACCGCGACGGCGCCGGTGCTGAGATCCGCGAACGCACCGTGCCAGGGACCTTCGGGATCTTCGGGCACGGCAATGTCGCCGGAATCGGCCAGGCGCTGAAACAGCTCAACGCGCACGATCCCGATCTGATGCCCTACTACCAGGCGCGCAACGAGCAGGCGATGGTGCACCAGGCGGTCGGCTACGCCCGCATGCACCGACGCCGCGGCACCTACGCTGCTGCGGCGTCGGTGGGGCCCGGCGCGACGAACCTGCTCACCGGCGCGGCGCTCGCCACCACGAACCGGCTCCCCGCGCTGCTGTTGCCCAGCGACACATTCGCGACCCGGGTCGCCGACCCGGTGCTGCAGCAGTTGGAGCAGCCGCACGACATCGGGCTCACCGTCAACGATGCATTCCGCCCCGTCTCGAAGTTCTTCGACCGCGTGCAGCGTCCCGAGCAGCTGTTCTCGGTCGCGCTCGCCGCGATGCGGGTGCTGACGGATCCGGCCGAGACTGGCGCCGTGACGATCGCGCTGCCCGAAGATGTGCAGGCCGAGGCGCTCGACGTTCCCGCCGAGTTCCTGCAGCCGCGCGAGTGGCGGATCCGCCGTCCCCGGCCCGAGCGTGACGCATTCGCCGTGGCGCTCGCCGCCATCCGCGCTGCGAAGCGCCCGATCATCGTCGCGGGCGGCGGCGTGCTCTACTCTGAGGCCGAGGCCCAGCTGCGCACGTTCGTCGAGGCGACCGGCATCCCGGTCGGCACCTCGCAGGCTGGCGGCGGCGTGCTCGACTGGGACCACCCGCAGAACCTTGGTGGGATCGGGGCGACCGGCACGCTCGCGGCGAACCGCATCGCCGCGGAGGCCGACCTCGTCATCGGGATTGGCACCCGCTACAGTGACTTCACCACCGCGTCGCGCACCGTGTTCCAGCACCCAGGGGTGCGCTTCGTGAACATCAACGTCGCCGCGTTCGACGCGTTCAAGCACGGCACACAGCTTGCCGTTGTGGCCGATGCGCGAGAGGCGCTCACAGAACTGCTTGAGGTCGCCGGGGAGCTGCGCGTCGACGCCGCGTACGCCGAGCGCATCGGCCGCGAGAAGGCGGCGTGGGACGCGACCGTCGACGCTGCCCTCGCCCCCACGGGTCTCCCGCTGCCCGGGCAGTCCGAGATCATCGGCGCCGTGCAGCGCTCCTCCGAGCCCGCCGACGTGATCGTCCAGGCTGCCGGGTCTCTGCCGGGGGACCTGCACAAACTGTGGCGAGTGCGTGATCCGCTCGGGTACCACGTCGAGTACGCATACTCGTGCATGGGGTACGAGATCGCGGGCGGGCTCGGCGCGAAGCGCGGGCTTGTGGCCGCAGGCGACGATCGCGACGTGATCGTGATGGTGGGCGACGGGTCGTACCTGATGCTCAATACCGAGCTCGTCACCGCTGTTGCCGAGGGCATCAAGCTCATCGTCGTGCTGATCCAGAACCACGGCTACGCCTCGATCGGGCATCTTTCCGAGACTGTCGGCTCCGAGCGCTTCGGCACCTGGTACCGGGAGTACGACCCTGAGGCACGCAACTTCCAGGGGGAGCAGGTGCTGCCCGTCGACCTCGCGATGAACGCCCGCAGTTACGGCATGGACGTCATCGAGGTGGAGCCGGGCCCGGACTCGATCGCCGAGCTCGAGGCGGCAGTGGCCGCGGCGAAGGCGTCAAAGCGGGCAACGTTCATCCACATCAATAGCGACCCGCTGCGCTACGCCCCCGACGGCTCGGGATGGTGGGACGTGCCCGTCGCGGAGGTCTCGACGCTCGACTCGACGCAGCGCGCGCGCACCGAGTACGAGGGTCAGCGTGCCGCACAGCGTCCGCTGCTCGGGTAGGGAGCCCACTCGAGCGCGAGGCTGCTCGCGGAGTGGAGACCGATCCCTATTAATGCCATAATGTCCTATCAAAGTGAGTTCGTGTGGCCGTCGGCCACACGCTGCCCCGCACGCCCTGAACCAATGGAGTTGACGCCGTGAACACACCAACTGCCGAGCCAGCCGGCCTCCGCATCGGCACCGCTCCAGACTCCTGGGGCGTGTGGTTCCCCGACGATCCGGCGCAGGTGCCCTGGCAGCGTTTCCTCGACGAGGTGGTGCAGGCGGGGTATGAGTGGATCGAGCTGGGGCCGTACGGCTACCTGCCCACCGACCCTTCGCAGCTCGCGGACGAGCTCGGGTCGCGCGGCCTGAAGCTCTCGGCGGGAACCGTGTTCACCGGGTTTCACAAGGGTGAAGACGAGTGGCAGCGTGCCTGGGATCAGGCGCTCAACGTCGCGGGTCTCGCGTCGCAGCTGGGCGCCGAGCACCTCGTGGTCATCCCCGACCTGTGGCGCAGTGACGCGACGAGCGAGCAACTCGAGGCGCGCACCCTTACCGACGCGCAGTGGAGCAAGCTCGGGGCGGGTCACGACCGGCTCGGCAAGGCACTGTTCGAGGAGTTCGGGATGCGGCAGCAGTTTCACTCGCACGCCGATAGCCATGTCGGAACAACCCGGGAGGTGGTCCGCTTCCTCGACGAGACCGACCCGCGCTACACGAACCTGTGCCTCGACACGGGCCACTTCGCCTATTACGGCGGCGACAACCTCAAGCTCATCGCGGAGCGCCCCGACCGGATCGGCTACGTGCACCTCAAGCAGGTCGACCCGACGCTGCTGTTCGACGTGCTCAAGAACGATCAGCCATTCGCAGAGGCCGTCGCCGATGGGATCATGATCGAGCCGCCGCACGGGATCCCGGATCTCGCCCCGATCATCGAGGCGGTTGCAGGGATCGACCCGAACATCTTCGCCATCGTCGAGCAGGACATGTACGGCTGCGACGTGGACGTCCCGTTCCCGATCGCGCAGCGCACGCGCGAGCATATTTTCAGCTGTACGCACCTCGCGCGGATCTCCTAGCCGAGCGCGCCCCATCGGCGCGGATTCCGTGCTGGCTCCACACCACCACGACACTCTCGCCCGGAAGCGGCGCCGAAGTCGCGGGCCCGAACACTGATTGAAGGACACGCACATGACTGAAGAACTCCGCGTCGCCGTCGTCGGCGCTGGCATGATGGGCGCCGACCACATTCGGCGCATCACCGAACGGATCAGCGGCGCCCGCGTCGCGGCGATTGTTGAGCCCGACGCCGGGCGAGCCGCCGCCGCGGCCGAGCGGGCCCCTGGAGCGCTCGCGTTCGCGGGCCTCGAGGAGGCGATTGCGGCTGACGCCATCGACGCGGTGCTCATCGCGACTCCCGGCCAGTTCCACGCGCCCGTGCTGCGCCCCGCGCTCGAGGCGGGCCTGCCGATCCTGTGCGAGAAGCCGCTCACCCAGGACTCGGCGTCGTCGCTTGAGATCCTCGAGCTCGAGCAGCGGCTTGACCGGCCGCACATCCAGGTCGGGTTCATGCGCCGGTTCGACGCCGAGTACCAGCAGCTCCGAGAGGTGATCGCGTCTGGCGAATCCGGTGAGCTGCTCATGGTGCGCGCCGTGCACCGTAACCCCTCGGTGCCGGAAAGCTACACGCAGCAGATGCTCATCACCGATTCGGTGGTGCACGAATTTGACGTGGTGCCTTGGCTCGCCGGATCGCGCGTTGTCAGCGTCGAGGTGAAGTTCCCGCGCCGTAACTCGCTCGCGCCCGAGCGCCTGCGCGAGCCGATTCTCGTGATCATGGAGCTCGAGAACGGCGTGCTCGTCGATGTCGAGATGAACGTGAGCGTGCAGTTTGGGTACCAGGTGAGTACCGAGGCGGTCCTCGAGCGCGGCATCGCCCGCATCGGACAGCCGTCGGGAATGCAGCGCTGGGAGGCCGGTCAGTTCCTGGTGAAGGAACACGAGTCGTTCACCACGCGCTTCGCCGCCGCCTACGACGCGCAGATTCAGCGCTGGGTCGACGCGGTGCGCCGCGGCGAGCTCGTTGATGGCCCGAACGCCTTCGACGGGTACCTCGTCGCGCTGTCGTGCGAGGCCGGGGTGCGCGCGCTCACCACGCCTGGTGCGCAGCCGGTCGCGGCGGTCGAGCGCCCCGCGTTCTACGCGTAGACTCTGCCGCCCGGCTCCGTTCGCCCTCGCCGCCAACACCGCCGTACCGCCCTACTGCCCATCGCCCGCCGCGGCCGCCACGCGCGGCGGCAAGACCGCTCAGGAGCCCCATGGTCCGCATCGCCCTCGACCCGACGCCGTACAACGACACGGTTGCACTGACCGACTTCCCAGATCTCGCAGCCCGACTCGGCTACGAGTACCTGCAGCTCACCCCGAATCCCGATTTCGGACGCCACTTCCACTACCCGAAGCTCGACGACGCGCTGGTGGCGACGCTGAAGCGGCGGGCGCGCGACGCGGGCGTGACGATCACCTCGCTGCTGCCGGTGCAGCGCTTCTCCTGGCCGGAGGAGCCGCAGCGTGCGGCCGCAGTGCGGAACATGACGCGCTACATCGAACTCGCGGCCGAACTCGGGGTGCCCGTGGTGAACACCGAGTTCTCGGGGCGTCCCGAGCGCGAGGAGGACTCGGAGGCGAGCTTCTACCGCTCAATGGCCGAGCTGATCCCCGTGCTCGAACGCGAGGGCGTCACCCTCAACATCGATCCGCACCCCGACGACTTCGTCGAGGACGGGCTCGAGGCGTGGCGCGTCATCCGCGGACTCAATACGACCCGGGTTGGTTTCGTGTATGTCGCCGCGCACAGCTTCCACATGGGGGATCGCGCCGCGACGCTGCTCCCCGAGATCGGAGACCGGCTCGGCGCGGTGTACGCCTCCGACACGTTTGACCACACGCGCTCGAACGCGCTCCGCTACATCACCAACCCGCCCGGCAATGCGGTGCGCGTGCACCAGCACCTCGCGATCGGCGACGGTGACGTGGATTGGGAGGAGCTGTTTGGCGCCCTGCGGGCGACCGGTTACCTTGACCGGGAGGACGCGCTCATCGTGTCGAACGTGTTTGCCGAGGACGAGCGCGCCGACGAGATCTCGCGGTTCCAGCTGACCCGAATCCGGGAACTGATCGCCGGCTAGCCCGGGGCTCTGCGTGCCGAGCCGGGCGGCGGGCTACGACACCAGGAGGTAGGCGGCGCCCAGGACGGTGCAGCTGATGACCGCCCAGTCGAAGGCCCGCTGCTTGATGCGCGACGCAATCCACCGCCCGAGCAGGGCGCCGAGCACGACACCGGGGGCGAGGACGAGATCGAGCAGAAGGAGTTCTGGGGTGATCAGGCCGAGGCCGATCGAGATCGGCAGCTTGGTGAGATTGATGACGGCGAAGAACCAGGCTGCAGTGCCGAGAAATGCGTGCACGGGGAAGCGCGCGGCGAGGAAATACATCGACATCACGGGCCCGCCAGCGTTCGCGACCATCGTCGTGAAGCCGCCGAGTGTGCCGTAGCTCGCAGATGCGAGGCGCCCGGCGCCCGGCGTAGTCGAGGCGTCTGATGCAGCGGCTGTCCCGGTCGCGCGGGCCGCGGCCGTGCGGCCCCGCTGCCACAGGGTGACCGCGACCACGAGGAGCAGAATCACGCCGATCACGCGGCGGACCCAGGCGTCGTCCGCGACCGCGAGAAAGAGTGCGCCGAGTGCCAACCCGGCGATCACCGCCGGGACGAGCCGCAGCAGGGTGGGCCAGTGGGCGTACTTGCGGTAGCTCAACAGCGCGAATGCATCGCCGAGGAGCAGCAGGATCAGGAGCGCCCCGGTCGAGTTCCGGGCGGGGAGGATGGCGGCGAACGCCGCGATCGCGAGCGTGTTGATCCCGGGGATCGCCGTTTTCGAAAGGCCGACGAGTGCGGCGGCGGCGGCCAGCAGCAGCCACGCGGCCGGAGCGAGATCGGGGAGCGTCATGGGGTCACCCTAGCGGATCGCTCGATTTGTACAAATGTCACAACATAGTAGACTCGTTGGAGCGCTCCGTAGACGCGGGGCCCACGCGACGAGGGAGTCCACATGCCGACAGGCACCGCTCAACCCGGACACGCGGCGCTGCCGCCGCTGACTGACGGGCCGCACCGGAGACGGCTGGGGCTCGTCGCGCTCATCGCGACGTTTGGCGGGCTGCTCTTCGGCTACGACACCGGTGTCATCAACGGCGCGCTGCGGCCCATGGCCGCGGAGCTCGGGCTCACTCCGCTCACCGAGGGCGTGGTCACCAGTTCCCTCGTATTCGCCGCCGCGTTCGGCGCGATGGTGGGCGGCCGGCTCTCCGACGGCTGGGGGCGGCGCAAGACGATTATCTTGCTCGCGGTCCTGTTCTTCGTCGGTACGGCCGCCGTGGTCTTGGCGCCCGGTCTCGCGCTGCTCGTCTGCGGGCGAGTGCTCCTCGGTCTCGCGGTCGGCGGCGCTTCCACGGTCGTCCCCGTCTTCCTTGCCGAGCTCGCCCCGTACGAGATCCGCGGCTCGATCGCCGGCCGCAACGAGCTCATGATCGTCGTGGGACAGCTTGCGGCTTTCGTCGTCAACGCCATCATCGGGAACACGCTCGGCCACCTCGATGGGGTGTGGCGCATCATGTTCGCGATCTCGGCGTTGCCGGCGATCGCGCTCTTCATCGGCATGCTGCGGATGCCGGAGTCCCCCCGCTGGCTGGTGCAGCGCGGGCGTACCGCCGACGCGCGGCGGGTGCTCGCGACGATCCGCAGCCAGGATCGCGCGGACGCCGAACTCGCCGAACTCGCGACGAGCATTGACAGCGAGCAGCACCAGCGCGTGCTCGGTTGGCGCGCAGTGCTCACCAACAAGAACCTCGTGCGTATCCTGCTCATCGGCATCGGCGTGGGCATCGCCCAGCAGCTCACCGGCATCAACTCGATCATGTACTTCGGGCAGACCGTGCTCATCGAGTCGGGCTTCGATGAGAGTGCCGCGCTGATCGCGAACGTCGCCCCCGGGATCATCGCCGTCATCGGAGCGCTCATCGCCCTGTCGATGATGGACCGGGTGGACCGCCGCAAGACGTTCATCATCGGCTTCACGCTCACCACGCTGAGTCACCTGCTCATCGGGCTCGCCTCGACGCTGCTTCCCGTCGGCTCGCCCGCGCGGCCATGGGTGATCCTGCTGCTCGTTGTGGTGTTCGTTGGATCGATGCAGACCTTCCTCAACGTCGCCGTTTGGGTCTATCTCTCCGAGATCTTCCCGCTGCACATGCGCGGCTTCGGCATGGGGGTCTCGGTGTTCATGCTCTGGGTCACGAACGGCATCCTGTCTCTCTACTTCCTGTCGCTCGTCGACGCAGTGGGGATTACCGGAACGTTCTTCCTGTTCGCGGCCGTCGGCGCGCTCGCGCTGTTCTTCGTGTGGCGCTTCGTCCCCGAAACGCGCGGGCGCACGCTCGAAGCGCTCGAGGAGGACGTGACCACCGGGGCGATCTACACGCGGTAGGCCGCGCGGAGGCCGTGGGCGGCCGGGGCATCTGCTCCTGCGCGAGTTCTGGCTTCCTGCGCGAACGAGGCGCGCTCGGGGGCTACGCCGGGTTCGTCAGCGCGGCGTTCGCCCGCGTGAGCACGTCTGCGGCGACCTCGAGTCCCTCGATCCTGCCGAGCGACACGTCCTCGTGCTCGATGTTCACCCACATGTTCGGGTCGACGTCGCGCAGGGCGCGGAGGAACTCCGTCCAGAACGCGGTGTCATGGCCACGGCCGAGGGCGACGAAGTCCCAGGCAGAGTTCTGGGGCCACTCGTTCGCCCACTCGTCGCCTCCCAGGTTGGTGCGGGGTTCGGTGGAGTCGAGGCGACGGAACGAGTTGTCGAGTACCCCGTTCAGGCGCGCCCACTCGGGGTTGATCCGCACGTCCTTCGCCGCAGCGTGGAACACGAGGTCGCCGAGGTGGCGCACGACTGCGACGGGGTCCATCTGCTGCCAGAACAGGTGTGACGCGTCGAGCTCGACGCCGACGTGGGTTGCGCCGGTGCGGTCGATCAGCTGGTGCACGTCTGCGGAGTTGAACACAAGGTTCTGCGGGTGGAGTTCGAGTGCGACCTTCACGCCGTGTTCTGCGGCGAAGCGATCGGTCTCGCGCCAGAACCGCGCCGCGATGTCCCACTGGTAGTCGAGCACGTCGAGTGCCGCAGAGTTCCAAGCGTTGACCACCCAGTTGACCACGGTCGCGCCGGGCTCCCCGCCCGGGAGACCTGACATGGTGACCACCCGGTTCTGCCCGAGGCGCTCGGCGAGCCGGATCGAGCGCCGTACGTCGGCGGCGTGTGCGTCTCCGATGACCGGCTTCGGGTGGAGCGGATTCCCGTTGCAGTTGAGCCCAGCGATCTGCACCCCGGTCCCCTCGAACTGGCCGAGGAAATCGTCGCGAGCAGAGTCCGACTCGAGCACCTCGTCGAGCGTCGGAAGGTGTGTGGCAGGAAGGAAGCCGCCGGTGTTCAGCTCGAGGCCCGTGAGGCCGAGCTGCGCGACCACCTCGATTGCTTCGGGGAGTGTGCGGTCGTGCAGGATCGCGTTGTAGACGCCGAGTTTCATGGTTCAGAGCTCCTGGTGGGTGACGGGGACGGTGGCGCCGCCCTGGGCGGCGGACTGGGCAACGGCTGCGAGGAACTCGATGTTGTGCACCCCGTCGGCGAAACTGCGGCAGCGCGGCAGCGACTCCGCAGTCGGGATCCCGGCGACCTCCTCGATGAACGCCCGCGCCTGGTGCACGAACAGGTCGTTCTGGCCGATCCCTACGCCCGGGGCGTCCATTGCCCAGCCGCCGGCGTAGTGCGGGTGGGCCGGGCCGAGCGCAACCGTGCGATACCCCGCGAGATCGTCCTGTTCGTCGTGGAGCATGACCTGCACCTGTGCCGGGTTCGTCTGCGACCAGCGGGCTGCGCCGCGTGAGCCGAACACCTCGAGCGTGAGGCTGTTCGGGTGCCCGGCCGCGACGCGCGACACCTCGAGGGTGCCGACGCAACGGGCAAAGCTCGCGTTGAACGTGGCGTAGTCGTCGTTGGTGACGGGCGCGCGCTCCTCGCTGACGTTGCCGCGGGTGTGGCCGACGACCTGCCCGAGCGGCTTGGGTCGCTCGGTGATCGAGGTGTGGAAGCGCCCACCTGAGACTTCGGCAACCGGGCCGCACAGGTACTCGGCCAGGTAGCTCAGGTGGCTGCCCACGTCACCCAGCGCACCGGATCCCGCGGGGCCCTGGTAGCGCCAACTAATCGGCGCGTCGGGCCGGCAGCCGTAGTCGGTCCAGTAGCGCCCCGAGAAGTGGAGCAGTTCGCCGAGGCGGCCGTCGTCGACGAGCGTGCGGATGAACTCAATGCCCGGGGCGCGGAGGTAGCTGAAGCCGACCCGGGCGATGAGGCCGCGCTCGGCCGCGGCACCCGCCGCTGTGGCCATCGCGCGCGCGTCCTCGAGTGAGTCGCTGAGCGGCTTCTCGCACAGCACGTGCTTGCCCGCGGCGAGGAGGCCCTCGACGATCTCGCGGTGCAGCGAGTTCGCGACGACGACGCTGACGATGTCGATCGTGGGGTCTGCGGCGACCGCGCGCCAGTCGGTGTCGAAGCGCGAGAACCCGTAGCGAGCCGCGGTCTCGCGCGCGAGAGGCTCGTACGCATCGGCGATTGAGACGAGGTGGATCTCGGGGAGGACGGGGTGGTACAACGTGGTGGCCGCGCGGTAGGCGGCGGCGTGCGCCTTGCCAGCCATTCCTGCGCCGATGACGGCAACGCCGAGCGAAGATGACACGGGAGCTCCTTTGCGATGGGTGAAGCGTGCCACTGTTGGAGCGCTCCAATACGGGTAAAGTTAATGACGAAACATTGATCTGTCAATATGGCGTGAGCGCGTAAGCGCGGGACGAGACCGAGCGGAGGAAGCGATGGGCAAGCGCCCCACCATCTACGACGTGGCAGCGCGCGCGGGTGTCTCGAAGTCGCTCGTGTCGCTTGTGCTGCAGGACTCGCCGCGGGTGAGCCCCGATAAGCGTGAGGCAGTGCTGAGCGCAGTCGAGGCACTCGGATACACCCCGAGTCGCCTCGCGGCGGGCCTCGCGGGATCGCGCACCCGCAGCGTTGGCGTCGTGATCGACGAGTTTGAAAACCTGTGGTTCGCGCCGGTGCTCGCCGGGCTTCGGGCCGCGCTCGCGGACGAGCGCTACAGCCTCAGTGTCGCCGACGCAGAGCTCAACTCGCACCTCGATCTCGACCCGCTCGAGGCGTTCCGCGCGTTGCGCGTCGACGGGGTGATCCTCGCGGGAGAGGCGTCCGCCGCGGCACTGACACGGCTCGGCGTCCCGGTTGTGGTGCTCGGCACTCGCGCGGTCGAGGTGCCGGGGATCCCCATCGTCGCCAGTGATGAGCTCGCCGGTGGTCGGCTCGCCACCGCGCACCTCGCAGAGCTGGGGCACTCCGACATTGCCTGCGTGAGTGCGCCCGGCGCCTCGGCAGCGGCGCGCGAGGCCGGGTACGCGGAGGAGATGCGCGAGCGCGGGCTGACGCCGCGGATCGTTCGTGCCGCGCACACGAGCGAGTCTGCCGCCGGCCACGCCGCGGCAGCGCTGCTCGGGGAGGCAGAGCGGCCCAGTGCGGTGTTCGCAGTCAATGACCCGATGGCGCTGGGTGTGATCGGGGTCGCAGCGCAGCGCGGGTTCGTCGTGCCGCGCGATCTCTCGGTGGTCGGTTACGACAACTCCCCGCTCGCGGCGTACGAACTCGTCTCGCTGACCTCGGTGAGCGGGGACCCTCGCGAACTCGGCGAGGTCGCCGGGCGCGAGCTGCTCGCCCTCCTGGGGGGTGGTCAGGCCGCGCCGGCGACGCTTGTGCCGCCCAGCCTGGTGCAGCGCCGCTCGACCGCACGGCGCTGAGCCCGCGGCGCGGGTGGCGCCCCCGGAACTGAGTGCGCACGGTCGCTGTGCCGCCCTGCGCGGACCCGTCACCCGCTGAGCCGGCGAAAAACTCGTCCGGGAGGCTCGGTGCTGGGGTGATTCTCGTGTACTTTAGAGCATAATGTCCTGACAAATATCGAAGTCGATGTGCCGGTCGCGCCCGTCGCCCGCATCGCCGTTGGGACGCGAACCGTCGACCCAGAGATCACGAGGACCCGCAATGACGCAGAACCCTGTTCGCTTCGGACTG
Organism: Leucobacter sp. PH1c; assembly: GCF_000633415.1. Classification (GTDB taxonomy): domain Bacteria; phylum Actinomycetota; class Actinomycetes; order Actinomycetales; family Microbacteriaceae; genus Leucobacter. The sequence continues at coordinate 21,536 of NZ_AYMV01000024.1, forward strand.
ATCGGGACCGGCCGCATTGGCCAAGTCCACGCCGCCAGCATCGCTGCCGCGCCAGAGGCGGAACTCGCCTGGGTGGCCGACCCGTTCATTGACGGTGCTCGCAGCGTCGCGGAGCGCTTCGGGGGCGCTGTGACCGCGAGCCCCGAGGAGCTCATCGCCTCGGGGCAGATCGACGCCGTGCTCATCGCCTCGCCCACCCCGACCCACGTTGACCTGATCGAGGCATCGGTCCGGGCCGGGCTGCCCGTGCTGTGCGAGAAGCCGATCGACCTGGACATTGCGCGCGTGGACGCGTTGCGCCCCCTGGTGGCCGAGAGCGGTGTGCCCGTGGCGCTTGGCTTCAATCGTCGGTTTGATCCAAACCATGCCGCCGCCCAGGCGCGCGTCGCCGCCGGCGAGATCGGCGCGCTCGAGCAGCTCATCATCATCAGCCGCGACCCGGCGGCCCCGCCGGCCGCGTACATCGGTGTCTCGGGTGGGATCTTCCGTGACATGACCATCCACGATTTCGACATGGCGCGCTTCTTTGCCCCCGACATCGTCTCGGTGAGTGCGACTGGAACGCGCGCATTTGATCCCGGTGCTCGCGAGCATGGAGATTTCGACACCGCGGTGACGACGCTCACCACGGCATCTGGCGGGGTGATCACGATCGTCAACTCCCGACACAGCGCGGTCGGTTACGACCAGCGCATCGAGGCGTTCGGAACGCAGGGCCTGCTGCAGGTCGGCAACGTGCAGACCAACACGGTGACGCTGTCCACGGCCGCCGCGGTGGAGGCGCGACCTGCCTACCCCGAGTTCTTCCTCGAGCGCTATGCCGAGGCGTATTCGGCCGAGCTGCGCGAGTTCGTGAAGCTCGTGCGGGGCGAGGCGTCGACCAGTCCGACGTTCGAGGATGGCCGTGCGGCCCTGGTCCTCGCCGATGCGGCACAGCGCTCCGCCACCGAAGGCGTTGTCGTCAAGGTCGAGCTGTAGGCGGGTGCCGCTCATGGGGTACCGACTCGCTGCCTGTGCGGAGATGCTGTTCACCGATCTGCCCATTGCGGAGCGCGTGCGCCGTATTCACGAGCGCGGCTTCCTGGTGGAGATCTGGGACTGGAGTACGAAAGACCTTCCGGCGCTCGCGGCAACCGGCGCCGAGTTCTCGTCGATGACGGGCTACCTGCGCGGCGACCTCACGAGCGACGCCGGGCGGGCCGCGCTGCTGGCGACGGCGCGCGAGTCGCTGCGCGCCGCCGAGATCATCGACGTGCCGCGCCTCAACCTGCACGGCACCGGCTTGGGGGAGGGCGGGATCCCGGTGATCCCGCGTGAATCCGTGAGCGGCGAGGACTGGATTCGCGCTGCAGCGACGCTGCGAGAGCTCGCCGATCTCGGCGCGGCAGCCGGGCGCACTTTCGTGCTCGAGAACCTCAACCTTGCCGTGGATCACCCGGGAACTCCGTTCGCACGGGCGGCAGACACCCTCGCGCTCGTGCGCGGGGTGGACCACCCGAGCCTGCGGCTCAATCTCGATCTCTACCACGCACAGATCGGCGAGGGAAACCTGATCGCCCTGGTACGCGAGGCACTGCCGTGGATCGGTGAGATTCAGGTCGCCGACGTGCCTGGGCGCTGCGAGCCCGGTACCGGGGAGATTCGCTACGAGGCGGTCGCTGCGGTGCTCCGCGAGCTCGGGTACACGGGCGTGATCGGCATGGAGGCGTGGGCGAGCGGAGATCCCGAGGCCGCGCTCGACGCGTTCGCAGCGGCCTTCGCCGACTGAACTCCGGCGCACCGTAAGATGAGACGGGCGTAAGGAGGAGCAATGTCGGATCAGGCTGCAGTCACGCCGAGTGCGACCTCCCGCCCGCCAACGATTCGAGACGTCGCTCGCGTCGCGGGGGTATCGAAGTCGCTCGTGTCGCTCGTGTTCAATGGCGCCGAGAACGTGAGTGAGGAGCGGCGGCGGCGCGTTGAAGCCGCGGCCGCGCAGCTCGGATACCGGCCCAACCTCGTCGCCCAGTCGCTGTCCTCCGGGCGCCGCGACATCGTCGCGATCCTCGTCTCGAACCTGCACAACCCGCTCTTCGCCGAGATCGTGGGTGCCGCGAAAGCGCGGCTTGCCGAGGCGGGGAAGCGCACGATGATCGTGAGCGCGCAGGTCGACGACGGCGCGGGCGGAACGATGCTGGATCGCGACAACCTCGATGTGCTTCGCGATCTGCGCCCGTCTGGCCTCATCACCGTCGGCACTATCCCAGAGTTCGCCGAGCTGGCCGAGCTTACCGCTGCGATGCCCACCGTCGTGGCGAGTGCGATCGATGCGACAGCGGATGTCGTCGCGACCGTGCGCACCGACGATCTGGCCGGGCTCGACCTCGTCGTCGCGCACCTCGCCGAGCAGGGGCTGCGGCGGATCGCGTTCATCGGCGGCGACGGCGGCACCGTGTCGGCGTCGCGCGAGGCCGCGTTCCGGGCAGCGCTGGTCCGTCACGGGCTCGGCAGCGGCTGGGTTGAGCGCGCCGATTTCACGGAGGCCGGCGCGCGCCGCGCCGTCAAGCGGATGCTCACCGAGCAGCGGCTTCCCGAGGCGATCGTCGCGGTGAATGACCTCACCGCGATAGGCGTGATCACGGCGCTCGAGTCGGCCAGCGTGTTCGTGCCGGGCGACTGTCGAGTGACCGGATACGACGACACGAGCCTCGCCGCGATCCCGCGAATCTCCCTGACGAGTGTCGACCCGGACAACCGCCGCATCGGGCGCGAGGCAGCTGAGGCGCTCCTCGCCGGCAGACCGCGTCCGGCGGGCGAGGTGCTGATTCCACCGCGGCTCGTGGTGCGGGCGTCGTCGGTGCCCGCCGCCTAGATCTGACTGCCCGCGCCGCCCTCACCGGCCAGGAGCTGCCCGGTGGAACCCGGCCTCCGCGAACCTGACCCCGCTCGGGGTTGACCTCCTTGGGCGCCTGTGTCTATGATTTGGACCGGTCCAAAATGTGAAACGGAGGCGTCGAATGAAGAAGTTCGGCCTGATGATCGGCGGCGAGTGGCGCGAGAGCGCTGACGGGGTCCGCAGTCAGATTCGCTCCCCGTTTGACGGCAGCGTGGTCGGCGACGTCGCCGAGGCCACCGTCGCTGACGTGGAACTCGCTCTCGCGGCGGCCGAGCGGGGCGCCGCGCGCTGGCGCCGCACTCCCGGTCACGAGCGCGCCGCAATTCTCAATCGCGCCGCGGATCTCGCCGATGCCCGCGCGGAGGAGCTCGCCGCGCTTATCTCGGCCGAGAACGGCAAGCCGCTCGCTGAGGCGCTCGGCGAGGCGCGTCGCTCTGGCGCGATCCTGCGGCTCGCCGCGCACGAGGGGACGCAACTGTACGGCGATAGCCTGCCGCTCGACGCGAACCCGGGAACCGGACACGACAAGATTGGTTTCACGCTGCGCCAGCCCGTGGGCATCGTCGTCGCCATCACCCCGTTCAACTACCCCGCGTTGCTGGTGCTCCATAAGGTTGGCCCGGCCCTGGCCGCCGGCAACGCGGTCATTCTGAAGCCGGCGAGCGCGACCCCGCTCACCGCCCTCGCCCTCGCAGCGATCTGCGTGGAGGCGGGCATCCCCGAGGGGGTGATCTCGGTCATCACCGGCCCGGGAGGCGCGCTCGGCGACGCGCTCGTCGCCGACCCGCGCGTGCGGAAGGTGTCGTTTACCGGCTCCACCGCGGTGGGGGAGCGCATCGTGGCGCGCGCCGGGATCACGAAGCTCTCGCTCGAGCTGGGTGCCTCGTCGCCGACGCTCGTGCTGCCCGGCGCAGACATCGAGCAGGCCGCGGCCGCCGTGGCAGCCGGCGGCTACGCCAACGGCGGGCAGGTGTGCATCTCGGTGCAGCGCGTGATTGTGCACCGCGACATCGAGGCCGACTTCCTTGCCGCGCTCCGCCCGCGAGTCGAGGCGCTCCGCATGGGCGACCCGATGGCCGAGGGCACCACGCTCGGTCCGCTCATCTCCGAGCGCGAGGCCGAGCGCGTCGCTGCGAGTATCGCGCGGGCCGTCGCCGAGGGGGCGCAGCTCCTCACGGGCGGCGAGCGCGACGGTGCGTTCGTGTCGCCCGCCATCGTGACCGGGGTCGACACCCGACAGGCGATCGCGCAGGACGAGTTGTTCGGCCCAGCCGTGGCTGTGACGCGGGTGGCCGACTTCGACGCGGCGCTCGCGGCCGCGAACGGCACGCCGTACGGTCTAGCGGCCGGAGTGTTCGGAGGAACGCTGGCCGAGGGAATCCGCGCTATGCGTGAGATCGACGCCGGCAGCATCCACCTGGGCTGGACCCCGCTCTGGCGTGCCGACCTGATGCCCTACGGCGGTGTGAAGGCGAGCGGCTACGGCAAGGAGGGTGTGCGCTCAGCGGTCGAGGAGATGAGCGAGGTCAAGACCGTCGTGCTGCACAGCTGAGGCCGCGAAGCGCGCGTCATCCGCGAGATAACAACCGAACACGCAAGGGAGCGTATCGATCATGGTTCTGGGAACCTCAGGCAGTACCGTCAGGCTCACCGTTGGGCAGGCAATCGTGCGGTACATCGCCGCGCAGTACTCGGTCGCCGACGCGACGCGGGAGCGATTCGTCCCGGCGGCACTCGGCATTTTCGGTCACGGCAACGTTGCCGGGCTCGGGCAGGCGCTCGCCGAGCACGCCGACACCCTGCCATTCGTGCAGGGCCGCAACGAGCAGGCCCTCGGGCATATGGCGACGGGTTTCGCGAAGGCTTCGCGCCGCCGACGCACCCTCGCGGTGACCGCATCTGTGGGCCCCGGCGCGACGAACCTCGTGACCGCGGCGGCGCTGGCGACGGTGAACCGGCTCCCGCTGCTGCTGCTGCTCGGCGATACCTACGCGACGCGCCGTCAGGGCCCCGTGCTGCAGCAGCTCGACCTGCCCGGCACCCCCGATGTCACCGCGAACGATGCGTTCAGGCCGGTCTCCCGGTTCTTCGACCGGATCACCCGCCCCGAGCAGCTACTGACGGCGCTGCCGCAGGCGTTCCGGGTGCTCGCGAACCCGGAGGAGACGGGAGCGGTCGTGCTCGCGCTGCCGCAGGATGTGCAATCGCACGCCTACGACTTCCCGGCAGAGCTCTTCGAACCGCGGGACTGGGTGATCCGGCGCCGCGTGCCGGCCGCCGACGAACTCGCGGGGGTCGCCGCGCTGATCCTGGCAGCGCAGCGGCCGCTGGTGATCGCCGGTGGCGGGGTGATCTACGCCGACGCGCAGGAGCAGCTCACCGCGCTCGGGCGGCAGACGCTGATTCCGATCAGCGAAACGTTCGCCGGGAAGGGCGCGGTGACGGAGGACGGGCCGTGGAGCGTGTTCGGCGTGGGCCTCGAGGGCGCGCCGACGACGAACCGGCTCGCCGAGCGCGCGGACTTGATCGTTCACATCGGCACCCGGCTCACTGACTTCGCCACCGCCTCCCAATCGCTCTTCACGAACCCCGCGGTGCGTTTCGCGTCGATCAACGTGGTGGAGCACGACGCGGTGAAGCAGGGGGCCACTGCGGTGCTCGCGGACGCGCAGCTCGCGCTCACGGCGCTCGCCGCCGAGCTCGGCGACTATCGTGTGCCGGCCGAGTGGGCCGAGGAGGTGGCGGCCGCCCGCGCGGCCTGGCTGCCGGTGCGCGCCGCCGCGCTCGATCCCGACACTCGGTTCCCGCGCGAGACGCAGCCGGAGCTCCCGGTCACCGACGCCGTGCTGACCCAGGGCCAGCTGATTGGGCTCATGCAGGAGCACGCGCGCCGGGGCGACACCATCGTCGCCGCCGCGGGCGGCCCACCCGGTGATCTGCAGAAGGTGTGGGACGCGACAGACGGGCGCCACGCGCACCTCGAGTTCGGGTTCTCATGCATGGGCTACGAGCTGCCCGCGGCGATGGGGACGCGACTCGCGGATCCGGACCCGAGCCATCGGGTGACCGCGTTCATCGGCGACGGGACGTTCGTGATGATGCCGACCGAGATCGTCACGGCCGCGCAGGAGGGCATCCCGTTCACGGTGGTGATCTCTGAGAATCACGGATACCAGGTGATTCGGCGCCTGCAGATGTGGCGCACCGGCGAGCACTTCGGCAACGAGTTCCGCTACCGCGACGGCGAGGCGCCAACCGGCCTCGCCGCCGGGAGCGCGGGCGGTCTGGACGGCGATTACCTGCGGATCGATCTTGGGCAGATCGCCGCGGGACTCGGTGCGCTGGTGCGGCGGCCGACCACCGCTGCGGAGGTGCGCGCCGCACTCGATGAGACGCGCGACGCGGGTGGCCCCGTGGTCATCGTGGTGCCCACGATCCCGCACGCCGACCTGCCGTCCTCAGAGGTCTGGTGGGATGTCTCGCCTGCCGAGGTGTCCGCACGCGTCGATACCTCCGAGAAGCTCGTGGAGTACAGCGTCGGGCGCGCTCAGCAGCGGTGGCACGGATGAGCGGCGCGACCCCGACCACCCCGGCGCCCGGGCCGCTCGCTCCCGGACGTGCGCTGCGCGCACGATTCCTCGCGGGCGAGGCGACGATCGGCACGTTCATCGGCCTCGGCTCCGTCGCGGCGGCGGAGGTATGTGCGGCAGCCGGGCTCGACTGGGTGCTCGTCGACCTGGAGCACGGGGGTGGCAGCGAAGCGCAGCTTGGTGCCATCGTGGCGGCGGCCGGGGCCTACGGTACCGCGACCCTCGTGCGCGTGGAGCAGCCCGAGCGCATCAGGATCGGCCGGGCCCTCGATGCCGGGGCCGCCGGTCTGATGTTCCCGCGCATCTCAAGCGCGGCGGAGGCTGCCGAGGCGCGCCGTCACCAGCTCTACCCGCCGGCGGGTGACCGTGGCGTTGCGAGCTACAACCGCGCCGCGCGCTGGACGCTTGACACCGGGGCCCTGGATCGCGCGAACGAACAATCAGTCGGGATCGTGCAGATCGAGACGCGTGAAGCGGTCGACGACGTGACCGCGATCGCGGCGACCCCGGGCGTTGACGTGCTCTTTGTGGGCCCCCAGGACCTCAGCTACGCGCTCGATGTGCCGCGCCAGTTCGATCACCCGCGCTTCGAAGCGGCGCTCGACGCGGTGTTGGCCGCGTGCCGCGACGCCGGCAAGGTCGCCGGGATCCTCGCGAACGACCGGGCCGGCATCGAGCGCTATCGTGAGCGTGGTTTCGGCTTCCTCGCGGTCGGATCGGACGCGACCCTGCTCGCGGCGACGGTTCGCGGGGCGATTCCGGACGGTCTCGGGGTGCGCCGGTGAGCGCCACGGGAGGCGCCGCTCGGGTCCACCCGCCGGTCGTCATCGGGCTCGGGCCCGTTGACCCGGCGCTCGTGACACCGCACCTGCCGCCGGGGACCGTGTTTGTGGCGGACCCCGCGGCCAGTGACTTCGCTGTCGCAGAGGGCGCGATTGTGCGCGCGGCGTTCGATGTCGACGCGGAGCTTCTCGACCGCATGCCGCTGTTGCGGATCCTTGCGCGCACGGGCGTCGGAGTGGAACGTGTGGACGTCGCCGCGGCCGCCGAGCGCGGGATCGAGGTCGCGGTCACCCCCGGGAGCAACAGCCGCGCGGTCGCCGAGGGGGCGTTCGCGCTCCTCACGGCGCTCGTGAAGCGGGTGCCCGAGTCGCATGCGTTCGTGGGCGGTGGCGGCTGGGGGCGGGATCCTGTCCCCACGCCGGGCGACCTGTTCGGCCGCACGCTCGCGGTGCTGGGCTTCGGGCGAATCGGTCGCATCGTTGCGGGCTTCGGCGCTGCGTTCGGGATGCAGGTACTGGTGCACGATCCGTTTGTGCGGTCGGAGGAGTACGAGAACGTTGCGCTCGATGACGCGGTGCGTCGCGCCGATGCGCTCACGCTCCATCTTCCGGGTGGCGGCGGGGAACTCCTCCCGATCGAACTGCTCCGGCGAGCTCGCCCGGGGCTTGTGCTCGTCAATTGCGCGCGAGCCGACCTCGTGTCGACGGAGACGATCAGCGCTGCGCTCGCAGCCGGGGTGCTCGCGGGCGTTGGGCTCGACGTGTTTGCGCACGAGCCCGTCGCGAGCCATCCGCTCGCCGGCGACCCTCGGGTGCTGCTGAGCCCCCACACGAGCGGACTCTCAGAGGGCGCGATGCGCGAGACGTTCCGAATGGCGGCGGAGGCGGTGGCCGAGACGCTCGGCGGTCGTTATCCAACTTTTACCCGAATGGGTGCCTGACGGGGGAAGTTGCGGTACTGTTACACCAAGCGAACAGCTTTGTAACGACATTAGTTCAATAACACGATGGAGTGAGACTATGTTGAAATCACGGAAGAGCCGTATGGCGAAGTTCGGGCTTGCGGGCCTCGCGGCGACGGGCGCACTGCTGCTCGCCGCCTGTGGCAGTCCGGCGGGAGCCGGCGGTGCAGCGAGCGGCGACGGCGAGTCCGGTGGCGCCAAGACCGAGGAGCTCAAGGTCGCGCTGATCACTCACGCGGCACCGGGCGACACGTTCTGGGACACGATCCGCGCCGGTGCTGAGAACGCGGCGGAACTGAACAACATCAACCTGCTCTACACTTCCGACCCGGACGGCGCCCGCCAGGCCCAGCTGGTGCAGCAGGCCGTGGACCAGGGAGTTGACGGCATCGTGGTCACGCTGGCGAAGGCAGACGCGATGTCCGGTGAGGTCAAGAAGGCCACCGAGGCGGGCATCCCGGTGTTCAGCATCAACGCCGGTGAGAACGACTTCAAGGACATGGGTGTGCTCGCGCACTTCGGGCAGAACGAGTTCATCGCTGGCCAGGCCGCGGGAGAGCAGTTCAACGAGGCCGGGAAGACGAAGGCGATCTGCGTGATCCAGGAGCAGGGCCATGTCGGCCTCGAAGCGCGCTGTGAGGGCCTCGCCGACACGTTCGAGGGCAGCTCGGAGGTGCTGTACGTCCAGGGCACGGACATGACGAACGTTGCGTCCACCATCACGTCGAAGCTCCAGACCAATAAGGACATCGACGCGGTGCTGACGCTCGGCGCCCCGTTCGCGATGACCGCGGTCGACGCCATCACCGACGCCGGCAGCAGCGCGACGCTCGCCACGACCGACCTGAACCCGGATGTGTACGAGGCGATCAAGGACGGCACCATGCTCTTCGGCATCGACCAGCAGCCGTTCATGCAGGGCTACCAGTCGGTTGAGGCGGTTCGCCTCTTCTCTGAGGGCGGCTACGTCCTCGGCGGCGGCCAGGCAGTGCTCACCGGACCCGCAGTGGTGAACGCCGCCAACGCCGAGAGCGTTGCCGCGCAGTTCAAGTAATGCTGCAAGAGAGTTGAAACCTATGTCTACAGCCACAGCGCCGAAGTTCGACGAGCGCATCGCCACCGGCAATTTCTTCACGCGCTTCTTCTCGAAGCCCGAAGCCGGAGCCAGCGCGGCGGCACTCGCCCTCGCGGTTATGTTCGCGGTGGTCGCGCCGCAGTTCACCCGGCCCGATTCGATCGCCACGATCCTCTACGGTGCCTCCACCGTCGGGATCATGGCGGTGGGTGTATCCCTGTTGATGATCGGCGGCGAGGTCGACCTGTCGGCCGGTGTCGGCGTCATCTCGGCGGCGCTGTCATCGTCCCTGTTCATGTACTGGTTCGGCGGCAACGTCTGGGTGGGGGCGATCATCGGCCTGGTGTTCTCGCTCCTGGTGGGCCTGCTCAACGGCTGGCTGTTGACGAAAACCAAACTCTCAAGCTTCATCATCACCCTGGCCACCTTCTTCATGTTGACCGGCCTCAACCTGGGTGTGACGCGATTGATCACGGGCGGGGTCGCCGCGCCGTCCGTCGCGAACTGGCCCGGCTTCGAATCAGCCGCCGCCGTGTTCGCCTCGGACATCCCGATCTTCGGGGTGAAGGTGAAGATCACGGTCTTCTACTGGATCCTGCTCGTGGCAATCGCGACCTGGGTGCTCAAGCGCACCCGCATCGGCAACTGGATCTTTGCGAGCGGCGGCGCCCCCGACGCGGCGCGCGCGGTAGGTGTGCCCGTCGTGCGCACCAAGATCGGGCTCTACATGGGCGTGAGCTTCTGCGCCTGGCTGCTCGGCATGCATCAGCTGTTTGCATTCAAGACGGTGCAATCGGGTGAGGGCATCGGCAACGAGTTCCTCTACATCATTGCGGCCGTCGTGGGCGGCTGCCTCATGACCGGCGGCTATGGCAGCGCGATCGGCGGCGCGATCGGCGCGCTGATCTACGGGATGGCGCTCAAGGGCGTCGTGTACGCCGAGTGGAACCCGGACTGGCTCAAGTTCTTCCTCGGGGCGATGCTCCTGGGGGCGACCGTGCTCAACTTCACGCTGCAGCGCCGCGCAGCGCAGGGAGGGAAAAAGTGAACGCCACAACAGCACCGGCCACGCCGCTCGTTGAGCTGCGCGATGCCGAGAAGCGTTACGGCAACATCATCGCGCTGCGCGACGTGAGTCTGAAGGTCAGTGCGGGCGAGGTGATGTGCGTGCTCGGCGACAACGGTGCCGGGAAGTCGACGCTCATCAAGATCATCGCCGGCCTGCATCAGCACACCGGCGGGGAGTTTCTGATCGAGGGTGAGCCGGTGAAGCTCGGATCGCCGCGCGAAGCGCTCAATCGTGGAATCGCCACGGTCTACCAGGACCTCGCCGTGGCACCGCTCATGCCGGTGTGGCGCAACTTCTTCCTCGGCTCCGAGCAAACAAAGGGGTGGGGGCCGTTCAAGCGCCTCGACATCGAGTTCATGCGATCGACGGCGAAGAAGGAGCTGCTCGACATGGGCATCGACTTGCGCGACGTCGACCAGCCCATCGGGACGCTCTCCGGCGGAGAACGGCAGTGCGTGGCGATCGCGCGCGCGGTCTACTTCGGCGCGAAGGTGCTCATCCTCGATGAGCCGACCGCGGCGCTCGGCGTGAAGCAGTCGGGTGTGGTGCTCCGCTACATCATCCAGGCACGGGACCGGGGGCTTGGCGTGGTCTTCATTACTCACAACCCGCACCACGCGTACCCGGTGGGCGACCGCTTTCTCCTGCTCAAGCGCGGCCAGAGCATCGGCTACCACGAGAAGGAAGACATCACGCTCGAGGAGCTGACTGGGCTGATGGCGGGCGGTGCCGAGCTGGAGCAGCTGGTGCACGAGCTGCGCCAGGTGGGCACGAGCACTGACACAGTGCGCGCGATCCGCGACGAGATCCAGGATGATTCCGCCGCTGGCGTGGGCCGGGTGTCCGTCACGGAAGCGGTGCGCGTCGTGCCGCCGGAAGAGCTCTAGGCGTACCCGCGAGAGGGGGCGTCGCCGCAGTGCGGGACGCCCCCTGTTGTGTGTCCCGCTCCCACCACGACCGGCCGCGTCAGCGGGGAGAGGGGTCGCAATGCACGAGCAGGATCATCGTCGGGGGCGGCGGCTCCCGCGCCTGCCGCGACCGTGGGCGCTCATCGCCGCGCTCGCCTGCGGGGGATTCGGAATCGGGGTCAGCGAGTTTCTCGTCATGGGCCTGCTTCCGCAGATCGCGGAGGATCTCCTCCCCGCACTGGCGGCGACACGCCCAGATGCTGCGCTCGCAGCGAGCGGCGGGCTCGCCTCGGCGTACGCGCTCGGCGTCGTTGTGGGCATGGTCGTCACGCCGGCGCTGCTGCGCCGCTTGAGCGAGCGAGGGACGCTGATCGCGTGCGCGGGCAGCATGCTCGTGTGGACGATCGCCACGGCCCTCGCGCCCACGCTCGGCAGCGCCCTCGTGCTGCGCTTCCTTGCGGCGCTCACCCACGCGAGCTACATCGGTGTCGCGGCACTCGCCGCAGCGCACCTGCTCGGTGGTCGCAGCTACGGGCGCGGCTCGGCGCTCATCCACGGCGGACTCGCCGCAGCGAACTTGCTGGGTGTACCGGCGCTGACGGCCCTCGGCGCCGCGCTCGACTGGCGGCTTGTGCTTGCCGGGTGCGCGGTGTTCTTCGCGGTGCCATTGCTGGCGCTGCTGCTGCGCCAGCCGCCGACGGCCCCGACCGGCACCGTCGCGCCCGGGGGAGCGAACCTCACCGGGCGCCTCATCGCGCTCGTCCTCGCGGCGATCGCGGTGGCGGGCGGCGGCTTCGCAATCGTGACCTTCGTGGCCCCGGTCACGGCGTGGGCGCAGGGGGTGGGTGGCTGGCTCACGCCACCGCTCGCGATGCTCACGCCACCGCTCGCGATGCTCACGTTCGGCCTGGGGATGAACCTGGGCAATCTGGTTGCCGGTTGGAGCGCCGACCGCTGGCCGCGCGCCGCGTTCATCGGGGCGGCCGCAACCGGCGCGCTCGGGGCCGGCATCATGCTCGTGCCCGGTCTCGGAGCCGTGGGCGCGGCGCTCGGTGTGACGTTCGTCGGGGCGATGCTCGGTGGCGGAAGTCCTGCTGTCCAGGTCTTGTTCCTCCGAGAGCTCCCGCGGTGGCCCCGCCTCGCCGCCGCGCTGCCGTCCGGGGCGGCGAACCTCGGGAGTTTTCTCGGGTCGCTCATCGGCGGTGCAGCGCTCGCGCTCAGTGGCGCCGCCGCGGTGCCGGGTGCCGCGCTCGTGCTCGTCGCGATCGGGGCCGTGTGCTTCATTGCGCTGCGCAGCCCCGGCCCGCGCGGTGAGTCGGGGGCCACGCGATCACCGAGAATCGAGCCCCGAGGTTGACAGTGGTGGGCCCGCGTTCATACACTTTGGACCGGTCCATATCCAGCGTCGCGCGACCATCGCCGGCGTGGCACCGTGCCAGGCACCCCGAGCGAAAGCGAAGCAGCATGCAGACCACCGAAGACGGCACCGTAGAGATCGGCGTCGGGCTCATCAGCGTCGGCTGGATGGGGCAGCTCCACAGCCGCGCCTACGCGAACCTGCGCTACGCCTACCCGGACCTGCGCGTGCGCCCCAGGCTGGTGCACGCCGCCGACCCGGTTCAGGCGCGCGCGGAGGAAGCGGTCTCGGTGCTCGGGTACGAGCGTGCCTCGGCCGACTACCAGGCGGTGCTCGACGACCCGGAGGTCGACGTCGTGTCGATCTGCGCCCCGAACTTCTTGCACGCCGAGATCGGGATCGCCGCGGCGAGAGCCGGCAAGCACTTCTGGATCGAGAAGCCGGTCGGCCGCGGCGAGGCCGAGACCCGCGCCGTCGCTGAGGCAGCGGCCGAGGCCGGCGTCGTCTCGTCGATCGGGTTCAACTACCGCCACGCTCCCGCCATCGAGTACCTGCGCGAATTGGTCGCCGACGGCACGCTGGGCCGCATCACCAACGTGCGCGGCCAGATGTTCGCGGACTACTCGGCTGACCCTCGCGGCGCACTCTCCTGGCGCTTCGTGCGCGGCCTCGCGGGCTCCGGCGTGCTGGGCGACCTCATGGGCCACCTGGTCGATCTCGTGCAGTACACCCTGGGCCCCATCGCCGAGGTGAACGCGGTCACCTCCACGGTCTACACGGAACGCCCGGAGCTGCCGATGGGCACGGGAACCCACTTCGCTGTGGTCGAGGATGGCGAGATGAAGCCCGTCGAAAACGAGGACTACGCCGGCATGCTCGTGCGGCTCGCCGACGGTGCGGTCGCGGCGGGAGCGGTCGGCACCCTCGAGGCATCGCGGGTGGCCGTGGGGCCCCGCGCGAGCTATGGGATCGAGGTCTATGGCACGGCGGGTTCGGCGCGCTGGGATTTCGAGCGTCTCAACGAACTACACGTCGCCGGCGGCCGCGACACCGAGTACCCCGGCTACACCCGGGTCATGGCGTACCCCGGAATGGGGGACTTCGGCCGGTTCCAGCCCGGTGCCGGGACTTCGATGGGGTACGACGACCTCAAGGTCATCGAGGCGAAGAAGTTCGTGCAAGCGGTGCTCGGCCGCGAGCTGCGCAATTCAAACATCCAGGACGCACTCTCAGCGGCGCAGGTCATCTCCGCCGCTGAGCGCTCGGCAGCCGGCCGTGGCTGGGAGCCCAGTGCCTCGCTGACGGGCACCACCGCTGCGACGCGCGACTAGCCGTCCTGCGGTTCCGAGTTCGGACCCAGGCCCGGTCTCGGGCCCAGATCACCAACACCTCAGACACTCCATACCAGCATTCAGAAGGAGCCACCATGACCGCACGAATCGCCGCCGCACCTATCAGCTGGGGCGTCATCGAGGTTCCACACTGGGGGGTGCAGCTCGACCGTGAGCGCGTCCTCTCCGAGATGACCGGTCTGGGAGTCAGCGCCACCGAGTTTGGGCCGGGGGGCTTCCTCCCCGACGCCCCGGCTGAACGGGCGCACGTGCTCGCCAGTGCCGGGCTGCGGGCCGTCGGCGGCTTCTTCCCGATCGTGCTGCATGACGCGGCGCGGGACCCGCTGCCCGCGATCGAGCGCGAGCTCGAAGCGTACGTCGCCGCGGGCGCAGACACTCTCGTCCTTTCGGCAGTGACCGGTCGCGACGGCTACGACGGCGTGGGCGAGCTCAGCGAGGCCGAGTGGGGCACGCTGCTCGCCAACCTCGACCGCGCGCTTGACGCCGCGGCTGCCGTGGGGGTGGTGGCGACGCTCCACCCGCACCTCGGCACGGTGGTCGAGGCTCCCGCCGCGGTCGAGCGCGTCATCGCCGGGTCGCGGATCGGTCTCTGCCTCGATGCGGGGCACTTCACCCTCGGTGGGGGCGATCCCCTGCAACTCGTAGACGATCACGCCGACCGCATCGTCCACGCGCACCTCAAGGATGTGAGCCTCGCGGTAGCCGCCCGGGTCAGAACAGGCGAACTCAGCTACCGTGACGGGGTGCAGCAGGGCATGTACTGTGCGCTCGGCGAGGGAGACGCGCGAATCGCGGAGATCGTGGCGGCCCTCCGTGGCGCGGGCTACGACGGCTGGTACGTGATCGAGCAGGACACGGTGATCGAGTCAGAGGCCGACGCGGTGCGGGCGCTTGAGAACGCCAGGCGCAGCATCGAGTTCATCCGTGCGGCGGTCGCGCCGTGAGCGCCCCGCTGCGGATCGGGCTCCTCGGCGCCTCGCGGATCGCGGAGCTCGCGATCACCGCGGCGAGCCACGACACGGGAGACACCCGTGCGGCCGTCGCAGCGCGCGACCCGGAGCGCGCCCGCGCGTATGCGGCCGCGCACGGCTTCGACGGGATCCATGATGACTACGAGGCGCTGATCGCCGACGAGTCCATCGACCTGCTGTACATCGGTCTGCCGAACGGGCTGCACGCTGAATGGACGGTGCGCGCGCTGCGTGCCGGTCGCTCGGTGCTCGTTGAGAAGCCGTTCGCGGCGAACCTCGCCGAGTTTGATGCGGTCGCCGCCGAGCTCGAGCGTGCGCCGGGCTGGGCCTGGGAGGCGTTCCACTACGCGGACCATCCGCTCACGACCCGGCTCCTCGACATCGTGCGCTCGGGGGAGATCGGCGAGCTGCGCGAGGTGCGCGTCGCAATGCTGATGCCGTCCCCCGCTGCGGCCGATCCGCGCTGGAGCTTTGATCTCGCCGGCGGCGCCATGATGGACCTCGGGTGCTACGCGGTTCACGCGCTGCTCGCACTGGGTGACGCGCTGGGGCTGCCCGTAACGCTCGTTTCGGCGGCGGGAGTGGGCTACGACCCGGACCCGCGGCTGGACGCCGCGGTGGCCGCGGAGCTCAGCGTCGGCACCGCGTCCGCGTCGCTCAGCGTGAGCATGGAGAGTCCCGCGTGGGACTTCAGCCTCCGGGTGATCGGCGACCGAGGCGAGGTGACCGCCCCCAACTTCGTGAAGCCGCAGGAGGACGACCGCCTGCTCGTCACCGCTGATGGGGTCGCGCGCGAGGAGTGCACGGGCACCGAGTCCTCGTACGCGCACCAGCTTCGTCGCATCCGCGCGGCGCTGCGCTCGGGTGAGCGATCCGCCACCGAGCTTGAGCGCTCTCGCCGCACCATGGCGCTGATCGACGCCATTCTCGAACAGAGCGGATTCCCGTTGCGCCCGGGACGCCTGGCCTAGGACCCAGACCCAAGCCGCGGACTCGCGCGGCCGCACCTCACCCCCCCCGACGCAAAGGAGCACCGCAATGCAGCAACTGCTGAACCAGAAGACACTTCTCGTGACCGGTGGGACGCAGGGCCTCGGCCTGGCGATCGCCGAGGCCGCGGCGAGAGAGGGGGCCGTCGGGGTCGCGATCGTTGGCCGGAACGCGGCCAAGGCGGAGGCGGCGCTCGCTGCGATCCGCGGTGCGGGCGCGGCGACGCCGGGGTTCGAAGCCGCGGCGATCATCGCCGACCTGTCCGAGCCGGGCGAGGCGGAGCGCGCCGTCGCCGAGACCATCGACCGCTTCGGTCGCATCGACAGCCTCGTGAACGCCGCCGGGGCCACGAGCCGCGGCACCCTGCTCGATACGAGCCGGGAACTGCTGCAGGAGCACCTCACCCTCAACCTCGTCGTGCCGTTCATGACGATGCAGGGCGCGGTGGCCGACATGCGCGAGCGCGGGGCGCCCGGCACGATCCTCAACATCATCAGCATGTCGATGCACGGTGGTCAGCCGTACCTTGCGCCATACACCGCCTCGAAGGCCGGGCTCGCCGGCCTCACAAAGAACGCGGCGTTCGCCCACCGCTTCGACCGGATCCGAATCAACGGGCTCAACATCGGCTGGACCGCGACCCCGGGGGAAGCGGTCACCCAGAAGACGTTCCACGGGGCGGCCGACGACTGGCTCGCCGCCGCGGAGGCCGCGCAGCCGATGGGCAAGCTCGGACAGCCGGACGAAATCGCTGACGCCGTGGTGTTTCTGCTCAGCGAACGCAGCGGCGTGGTCACCGGATCAATCATCGACTGGGATCAGAACGTTCCCGGCGCCTACGATCAGTAGCTGCGCTGCTCGCGATCCCGCGCCCATGCCTGCGCTCCCGCTCAGCTCGCCGTGAGCTGCTCCGCAATCTGCAGCAGGGTCTCCTCCGAGCCCGCGCGCCCGATCAGCTGCACGCCGAACGAGTGCCCGGCGGGCGTTCGGAGGATCGGGATCGCGATCGCCGGGAGGCCCGCGACGTTGACCATCGAGGTGAAGGGCGCCCACTCGCACTGCAGGCGGTAGTCGTCGTCCGGGTGGAGCTCGGTGAACGCGCCGATGCGGGGCGGGAGCATGGCGAGGCCCGGTGTGAGCACGGCGTCGTAGGCGCCCCACTGCTCCCGCGCGTCCGCGGCGAACGCGCGCAGGCGCCGCCCCGCGCTCAGGTGTTCCTCGTGCGCACGCGCGAGCGCCCGGTCGCGGAAGAGGCGGGTGAGCGGCATGAGCCGCTCGTCCGCGCCGCGGGGGAGCTTGAGCAGCGAGAGGCCCGCCGTCCACCCCGTGCCGAAGGCGTGCGGATAGCGCGGGTCGTAGCGAATCTCGGCCTCCTCGACGCGGTGGCCGAGGCCGGCCAGGAGCTCGGCGGCGCGCGTGTGCGCACTTCGCGCCTCGGGGGCGAGTGGGACGGGGTGCGCCGACTCGAAGGGGGACGCGGCCGAGACGCCGATGCGCAGGCCCCGCAGCTCGGCCGCCCGCGCCACGGCGGCTACGGCGGGCTCGCCCGGCGCCCCGCGGAGCGCGTCGAAGAGGAGGGCCGCGTCGGCGGCGGTGCGCGCGAGCGGGCCGCTCACGGTGAGCCGGGGTGCGCCGAACTCATCGAGCGGGCCCCGCGCGAGATCGCTCGCGACGGCGCCGAGCCCGGGTTTCAGGCCGATCAGGCCGCAGGCGAGGGCCGGGATCCGGATCGAGCCGCCCCCGTCGCTGCCGGGCGCGACCGGGAGGATCCCCGCCGCCACCGCGGCGGCCGAGCCGCCCGAGGAGCCGCCCGCCGTGCGCTCGGGATCACGCGGGTTGCGCGCCGGGGGCGCGATGCGGTTCTCCGAGTAGCCGGTGAGGCCGAACTCGGGCACCTGCGTCTTGCCGAGCGCGAGCGCGCCCGCTGTTCGGAGCACGGCGACGCCAGGGCTGTCCTGCCGGGCCGGGCTCACCGGGAGCGCGGCGCTGCCGTGCGTTGTGGGGTGCCCCGCGACGTCCGTGAGGTCCTTGTGCGCGAGCGGCATCCCGTGCAGGCGGGGGAGCGCCTCCCGTTCGTCCCGCGGGGTGCGCGCGAACCGTTCGTCAGCGGCGGACGCCTCGGCGAGCGCCTGCTCGGCGGCCACCGACACGAACGCCCCGAGCGCCGCGCTCGCGTCGATCCGGGCGAGGACGGCGGTCGTAGCCTCCCGGGCCGAGAGCTCGCCCGTGCGCAGCGCGGCGCGGAGCGCGAGGGCGGAGACGGGCAGATCGGGTGCGGGGAAGCTCACCCCTCCACCCTACGCGCGGGGTGATGCCGGGGCGCCGGGGGCGAGGGTCGTGGCCCAGTACGCGTCGGCCTCGGCCTCGGAGGCGAAGAAGCGCAGCTTGTGGCGGTACTCGTGGTCGACGCCGGGCGTGCGCTGCACCCAGAGCGCGTAGTGCCATGCGTCGCCGGCGCTCCAGCTGCCGCAGTGCATCTCGGGGTCGCTCGCCGCGACGTTCGCGCAGATCACACCGCCGCCGTCGCGGTCGACGATGCCGGCCTGCAGGACGCCGTCGGCGGTCTCCGCGACGTAGAAGAAGCCGCCGTCGGGGGTGCGGTCGAGGAGTGTGATCGACTCGGGCACCGCCGGGGCGGGGTCGGTGTCGCCGAGCTGCTGCTCGATGAGGTGCTCGCGCGCGGTCTCCCACTCGTCGGGCTGCGCCGACCAGCTGCCGCTCGCGAAGAGGGGGAACAGCGCGGCGAGCGCCGCGGCCCCCGCGATCGCGGCGGCCATGACCAGGGCGGGGGCGACGCGACGCTGGGAGCTCATGCGTTCAGCATAGGGCGGCGGGGCCGTGCTCCCGGGTACCTAGGCGTCAGGCCCCAGCGCGCTGCCGCCCGGCGCGCACGGTCCCGCCGCGTCGCACTCCAGGTCCCACCGACCCGCGCGCTGTTGCGAATGGTTCTCACCAGGCGTTATAGTGATAGCCGTTCTCATTTAGAAAGATCCTCATGACGCTTCACTCCCGCGGCGCTCGCCGCGCACCCCAGCACCTCCTGCGCTCAGGCGCCGCGCTCGCCGCAGTCGCCGCGCTGGCCCTCACCGGCTGTTCCGCCGAGCACGGCGGCAGCGCGGGCGCCGACGGGGACGCGCTCCGCGTCGTCGCGACCACCACGCAGCTCACCGACTTCGCACGCGAGATCGGCGGCGACGACATCGCGCTCACCGGGCTGCTCGCCCCGGGCGGCTCGGCGCACCACTTCGACCCGACGCCCGCGGACCTCCTCGCGCTCAGCGAGGCGGACGTGCTCATCGTGAACGGCGCGGGGCTCGAGACGTTCATCGACGACGCCATCGACGCGTCCGGGTTCACGGGCGAGGTCATCACGGCGAGCGACGGGATCGACCTCGATGAGGCGACCGCGATCACGGCCGAGGGTGAGGCGGAGGCGGCGGGGGAGGCCGCGGCGGCCGATGCCGACCACGATCACGCGGACGAGGAGCACGCGGACCACGACCACGCGAGCGAGGGCGATGCCCACGGCGCCGAGGATCACGCGGACCACGACCACGCGGACCACGACCACGCGGGCGAGAGCGCCGCCGAGCACGACCACGATCACGGCCCCACGAACCCGCACCTGTGGACCTCCCCGCGCTACGCCGCGGACATGGCCGCCCACATCGGCGAGGAGCTCGCCCGGATCGACTCGGCGCACGCCGCCGACTACCAGAGCCGCAGCGCCGCGTACGGCGAGCAGCTCGACGCGCTCGACGTGTGGGCCGCCGCCCAGTTCGCGGCCGTGCCGGCGGCCGAGCGGGTGCTCGTCACGGGGCACGACTCGCTCCGCTACTACCTGCACAACTACGACATCGGCTTCGCCGGGTCGATCCTGCCGAGCTTCGAGGACAACGCCGAGCCGAGCGCCGCCGACATCGACGCGCTCGTGGCCCGCATCACCGAGCTCGGTGTGCCCGCCGTGTTCGTCGAGTCCTCGATGAGCCCGAAGCTCGCCCGCACGATCGCGAAGGAAGCGGGGGTCACCGTGGTCGACGCGGAGTCGCTCTACGCCGACTCGCTCGGGGCGCCCGGTAGCGGCGCGGACACCTATCTCACGGCGACCGTGCACAACACGCGGGTGATCCTGGAGGCGTGGGGCGCGGAGGCGGCCCCGCTGCCCAGTACGCTGCAGTCATGACCGCCGCGCTCGCCCTCGACCAGGCCGCGTTCGGGTACGCGGGCACCACTCGCGTGGAAGGGCTCACGCTCGAACTCCCCGAGGGCGCCGCGCTCGCGCTGATCGGCCCGAACGGATCGGGCAAGTCGACGCTGCTGCGCGGGATCCTGGGCCTCGCCGAGCGCACGGCCGGATCCGCCCGAGTGCTCGGCACCACCCCGGACCGCGCGCGGCGCAGCGTTGGCTCGCTGCCGCAGGCGGACACCCGCGACACGACGCTTCCCGTGACGCTCCGCCAGGTCGTCACGATGGGGCTCTACCGCTCGCGCGGCGCCCTCCGCCCGATCGGCTCCGCGGGCCGGGCCGCCGTGAGCGAGGCGCTCGCCCGCGTCGGCCTCGCCGACTTCGCGCAGCGCCGCTTCGGCGAGCTCTCGGGCGGGCAGCAGCAGCGCGGGATCCTGGCGCGGGCCCTCGTCTCGGATCCGCGCCTGCTGCTCCTCGACGAGCCCTTCAACGGCCTCGACCGCGAGAACCGCGAGGTGCTGCTCGCCCTCGTCGCCGAGCTCCGCGCAGAGGGCCGCACGATCATCGTCTCGACGCACGACCTCGAGATCGCCCGCGAGGCCTGCTCGCACGTGCTGCTGCTCGCGAGCGGCCACGAGCCGAACCAGCCGGGCCACCCCGCGGGCTACGGCCCGCTCGCGGAGGCGCTCACCCTCGACGCCGTGCAGCACGCCTTCCACGACGCGACCGTCGAGCTCGACCACCACACCGTCACGACGACGCGGGAGACCGGGGAGTGATGGAGACGCTCCTCGCGCCGGGCCTCCTGGCCCCGGGTTTCCTCGCGCACAGCCCCGTCGAGGTCTTCGCGCTGCCCTTCATGTGGCGCGCGCTCGTCACGGTCGTGATCCTCGCCGTCGCCGCGGGCATCGTGGGCCTCTTCATCAGCTTCCGCGAGCTCGAGTTCGTGAGCGACGGCCTCGTGCACGCGGTGTTCCCCGGCCTCGTCATCGGCGCAGCGCTCGGCGGCACAGCCGGCGTGCTCCCCGGCGCCGTCGTCGCGGCGGTGCTCGCCGCGGTGCTCTTCACGGTGCTCGAGCACCGCGGAGGCGTGAGCGCCGATGCGGCGATCGCCGTCGTGCTCACGGGGCTCTTCAGCCTCGGCATCGTGCTCGTCTCGCGCCAGGAGGGCTACGTCTCCCAGCTGCAGGAACTGCTCTTCGGCCGGCTGCTCACGGTCACCGAAGCCCAGCTCGCGCAGATCCTCGTGGTGGCGCTCGCCGCGATCGCGGTCGTGGTGCTCACGTGGCGCGCGCAGCTCTTCCGCGCCTTCGACGCCGCGGGCGCGGAGGCCGCGGGCTTCCGGCCCCTCGCCGCGGACATCGCGCTCGGCGTCGCCGTCGCGCTCCTCGTCGTCGCCGGCGTGCAGGCGCTCGGCGTGCTCATGGTGCTCGCGCTCCTCATGATCCCCATGGCGACCGCTCGCCTCATCACCCGCGGCTTCGCGCTGCTGATCCCGCTCGCGATCCTCGTGCCCCTGGTCGCCGGGGTCGCGGGGCTTTGGCTGTCGTTCGAGTGGTCGGTGGGGGCCGGCGCGACGGTGTCGCCCGGCGCGCTCGTCGTGCTCCTCCTCGTGGGCGGCTACGGCATCGCCGCGCTCGTGCGCCTGGCCCGGAGCCGGGCGGCGGCGCGGCGGATCCCGCGCGAGACCGCCCAGCCCGCCGGGCGCGAGCAGGACCGGGCGGTGCGCGCATGAGCTACTTCGCCCTCGCCGCGGTCGAGCTCGTGCTCCTCGGCCTTCTCTCCGGGCTCGCGGGCACGCTCGTCGTGCTGCGCCGCCGCTCCTTCTTCGCGGTCGCGCTGAGCCACGCGACCTTCCCGGGCGGCGTCGTGTTCGCGATCGCCGGCTGGAACCTCCTCCTCGGCCAGGCGCTCTTCGCGCTGCTCCTCGTGCTCCTCATGACCCTCCTCGGGCGGATCCCGGGGCAGGGCAGGCAGGTCACGAGCGGCGTCGTGCTCTCCTTCGGCTTCGCGCTCGGCACGCTCCTCGCGAGCCTGAACCCGGGGCTCGGGATCCCGGTCGAGGCGCTCCTCGTCGGCTCCCCGCTCAGCGTCGCCCCGAGCGATGTGATCGCCACCTCGGCCGTGCTCGTCGCGGTGCTCGCGGCCCTCGCGCTCACGGGGCGCCGGATCCTCTTCCACACCTTCGACCCCGTCGGCTTTACGGCGGCGGGGTTCCGCGCCTGGCCCATCGAGCTCGCCGTCACCGGCGTGATCGCGGCGTCGGTTGTCGTCGCGATGCCCGCCGTTGGCGCGATCCTCGGCGTCGCCGTGATCATCGGCCCCGCGGCCGCCGCGCAGGCGCTCACCGACCGGATCACGTGGATCCCACCGCTCGCCTCCGCGATCGGGGTCGCGGGCGGCCTCGGCGGTCTGTGGCTCTCCCGGGAGCTCGGGATCGCTGCGGGCGGGGCCGTCGGCCTCACGATCACCGCGCTCTTCCTCCTCGCCGTCATGGTGCGCGGGATCCGCCGCTCCGGCTCCGCCCGGCGGCGCCGCGCCGACCGCGCGGGCGGGAAGTTCGCTACGGTGGGGGCGTGACCGGAACGGAGAATCGCGACATGCAGCCGAAACGCAACACCTGGCAGCGTGAGGCCGTGCGCGCGACGCTCGCCGAGGCCCACGGATTCGTGAGCGCCCAGCAGCTGCACCAGTCGCTCCGCGACGGCGGCTCAACGATCGGGCTCGCCACGGTCTACCGCAACCTCGCGGGGCTCGTGGAGACGGGCGAGGCCGACTCGCTGCAGTCGCCCGAGGGGGAGAACCTGTTCCGCTCGTGCGCCACGCAGGGGCACCACCACCACCTCATCTGCCGCAGCTGCGGAGACACCCGCGAGCTCTCCGCGACGGTCGTCGAGGAGTGGACGCAGCGGGTGGGCGCCGAGCACGGCTTCTCGGAGATCGAGCACGTCGTCGACCTGTTCGGGCTCTGCGCGCGCTGCCGGGCGGCGCGCTCGGCCTAGGCGCCGCACGCGCCGGGGTGCGCCGAACGCACCGGGACGCCCCGAACGCACCGGGGCCGGGTGCCGCGGGGATCTCCCGCCGCACCCGGCCCCGGTCGCGTTTCGCCGCTCCTCGCCGCTACTCGCCGGTCTCGGTGAACTCGGTCGGCTCGTCGGGACGGCGCCCGCGTCGGGTGCCGCGCGCCGCCCGGCGCTCGGCCTTCGCCTCGCGCTTCGCGGCCTTCGCCTCGGCCCGGGCCGCCCGCTTCTCGGAGGCGATCGACTCCTGCGCGGCGCGCGCCTCATCGGCGTCGTCGGCGCGGCTGCTCGGCTCGATCCCGGCGGCGAGGGCGAGGCGGCGCTCCCGGCGCTCGGCGCGCTTCGCGAGCTTCTTCTCGCGGCGGCGCTCGATGAGCGTGTAGAGGATCGGCACGAGGATCAGCGTGAGCAGCGTCGAGGAGACGAGCCCGCCGATCACGACGATCGCGAGCGGCTTCGAGATGAAGACGCCGCCGCCCGTGAGCCCGAGCGACATCGGGATCAGCGCGAAGATCGTCGCCGCGGCCGTCATGAGGATCGGGCGCAGCCGCAGGCGGGTGCCGTGCTCGACGGCCTCCTCGAGGCTCGCCCCGGCCTCGCGCAGGCGGTTCACGAGGTCCATGAGCACGATCGCGTTCGTCACCACGATGCCGATCAGCATGAGCAGGCCGATGAGGGCCGGCAGGCCGAGCGGGGTGCCCGTGATGAGGAGGCCGAGGATCGCGCCGGTCGCCGCGAACGGGATCGAGATGAGCAGCACGAGCGGTCCGCGGAAGCTGCGGAACGTGGCCACCATCACGAGCAGCACGAGCATGATCGCCCCGAGCATGGCCGCGCCGAGCTGGGTGAACGCCTCGTCCTGCTCCGCGCTCACGCCGCCGAGCTCGAAGCTCACGCCGGCCGGCAGCTCGGTGTCGGCGATGGCGCGGTCGATCGCGGCGGTGGCCGCGTCGAGCTGCCCCTTCTTCGGCTCGACGGTGAGGCTCACCTGGCGCTCGCCGTCCGCGCGCGTGATCACCGGGGCCGTGAGCTCCTCGCTCACGGTCGCGATCGCGCTGAGGGGCAGCGAGGTGCCGGTGACCTCGGTCGCGGCCTTCTGCTCGGCCTCGGCCGCCTGCTGCTCGGCGAGCTGGGTCGCCGCCTGGGCGCGCGCCTCGCGGAGGCTGACGAGCTGCTGATCGAGTCCCTCGATGCCGCCCTGCGCTCCGGCGATCGCGCCCTGGAGGGCGGCGAGCTGCTCGGCGCGCTCCTGCTGCGCCCGGATCTCCGCCTCCTCGGAGGGGGTGCGGGGGTCCTCGGGGATCACGGGCAGCGCGCTCAGCTGCGCGAGCTGCGCGTTCAGCTCACCGAGCTGCGCGACGAGCTCGCCGCGCTGGGCCGCGGCCTCGGCGATCTGGCTGTTCAGCTCGGAATCCGCCTTGACGCGGGCGTTCTCGGCCTCGGTCTCCGCCTTCGCCTGGAGGGCGTCGGCCGCGGCCTTCTGGGCCTGCGCCGTCTGCTGCGGGGTGACGGGCAGCTGGAGTTCGCCGAGCTGGGCGGCGGTGCGCTCCGCACCCGGGGTGCGCACGACGATATCGCGATCGCGGCCCTCGAGCATGATCTGCCCCACGCGCTGGCCCTCGAGGGCCTCCTGCACGGCGCGGGCCACGGACGCGGGGTCGAAGCCGAGCTGCGCGGCCTTCGCCTCGTCGAGCACGACGCGGACGACGGGCTGCTCACCCGCGAGCTCGCTCCGCACGGAGCGCACGCCGCGCTCGCCCGAGAGCTGCTTCTCGAGCAGCTCGCTCGCCTCGCGGAGCGCGACGGGGTCGTTGCCCCGGATCTGCAGCGCGATGCCGGAGCCGCCGGAACCGCCGACGAAGGCGTCCTGCGTGAGCACCTGCACCTCGCCCGCGTCCTGCAGCGCGTCGACGGCGGCCTGGGCCTCGTCGCTCACGCGGTCGACGTCCGCGTCCTCGGCGAGCTGCACGTCGTAGGTGATCGACGTGGGCGAGCCGGCCGTGCCGACCGGGATCGTCGTTGTGACGTCGCGCACGCCGGAGATCTTCCCGAGCGCCGCCTCGACGGGCTCGGCGGCGGCGACGAGGTCGCCGTCCTCCGTGGTGGGCGGCGTCTGCACGAGCTGCAGGCTCTCGTTCCCGGAGGAGCCGAGGAAGTCGGTCGGGATGAGGCTGCTCATGCCGAGCGTGCCCACGAGGATCAGCACCGAGGAGACGAGCGTGATCACGGGGTGCCGTCGCGTCGCGCCCAGCACGGGCATGATCGCGCGCTGCAGGCGATCCGGCGCCGTGTGGATCTCGTCGAGGTCGGAGTGCTGCTCGGCCTCGGCGACGACGGCGGTGTCCGCGGTGGCTGCGTCGGCGGTGCCTGCCGCGTCTACCGTGCCTGCTGCCGCCGCGCGGCGCTCCTGGCCGCGCATGAACCAGAAGGCGAGCACGGGCACGATCGTGAGCGCCACGAGCAGCGAGGCGAGCAGCGCGATCGTCACGGTGATGGCGAACGGGCGGAACATCTGCCCCGCCATGCCGGACACGAAGGCGATCGGCAGGAACACGGCCACGGTGGTGAGCGTCGACGCGGTGATCGCGCCGGCGACCTGCTTCACCGAGGCCACGACGCCCTCGATCGTGAGCGGGCCGGATCCGCGGCGGCGCGAGATGTTCTCGATGACCACGATCGAGTCGTCGACCACGCGGCCGATGGCGATCGTGAGCGCGCCGAGCGTCAGGATGTTCAGGGTGTTGCCGCTCCACCAGAGGCCCACGAGCGTGATGAGCAGGGAGAGCGGGATCGAGACCGCGGCGATCAGCGTCGAGCGCCACGAGCCGAGGAACGCGAGGATCACGAGCACGGCGAAGAGGAGGCCGAGCCCGCCCTCGACCGAGAGATCGTGGATCGACTGCTCGATGTACGGTGCCTGGTCGAAGATCGTGACGAACTCGGCGTGGAGGCCCGGCGCGAGCCGTTCGAGTTCGGCGTTCACCCCGTGCGAGATCTCGACGACGTTCGCGCCCTGCCCGGGCGAGACCTGCAGCGTGAGCGCGGGCTTCCCGTTGACGCGCGAGATCGACTCGGCGGGCACGGTCTCCGAGTGCACGTCGGCGAAGTCGTCGAGCCGCACCACGCGATCCTCCGCCGTGATCGGCAGCGCCGCGATCTCCTCGACCGAGCTGAGCGCCGTGCCGACGGTGACGGACAGCGGGCCGTCGGGCGACTCCGCCTGGCCGGCGGGGAGCGCGGCGCCGTGCGACTCGAGCACGGGACCGATCGCCGCGGGGTCGACCTTCAGGCGGGCCACATCGGCGGGCCGCAGGTCGATCATCACCCGCTGCTCCTCGCGCCCGGACAGCGTCACCTTCTGCACGCCATCGACGCCCTGCAGCGCCGGCACGACGGACTGCGCGAGCGCGTCACCGAATTTCGCCGGATCGGTGTCCGAGCCGGCGCTCAGCACCATCGCGGGCATGTCGTCGGCCCCGCCCGAGAACACGGACACCTCGGTGCCCTGCGGGAAGGCGGGCTTCAGCGCGTCGGCGGCGGCGCGGATCTTCGCGAGCGTCTCGTCGTCGCTGCCGAACGGCCACTCCACCATGATGTCCGCGGAGCCGCTCGACGTCGTGGACGAGACCTTCGTCACTCCGGGGACGGCGCTCAGCGCTTGCTCGGTCGGCTCCGTGACCGTGCGCGCGAGCTCCTCGGGGGCGAGCCCGGGCGTCTGCACCGAGACGAACGCCATCGGAACCTGCATGGACGGCATGAGCTCCTGCTTGAGCGCGCTCATGGAGAACACGCCGAGCACGGCCACCGCGAGGGTGGTGAGCCCGACGATCAGCCGGTTTCTCAGGCTGGTGCGGGTGAGGAAGGACATGGGGCCTTTCGGGGTGCGGCCTCCGGGCGGCGCAGGCCGCCCGCGCGACCCGTGCGCGGGCCGAGCTCGGCCGCACGAGGCAGGGCAGAACGGTCGAGAATTCCACTCTGTCGGTCCCCGCGGGCCCCCCGCATCGTCCCCTGGTACGACGCGGGTGGTCCCCCGGGATGAATTACGGCGCGGCGGGGGTGGAGCCCGGGTCGGCCGTGGCGCGCGGGTGCACCCACACCCAGTCCGCGAACTTCGCCGTGCGGCCGTCGCCGCTCGACCGCCCCGTGAGCCGGCGCTGGATCCACGGCACCACGTGCTCGCGGGTGTAGCGCAGCTGCTCGCGCGTGGTGGGCGCGCCCACGGGGGCGGCGTCGAGCACCCACTCGCCCGGGGCCGGGTGGCCGAGCGCGCGCAGCACGTTCGCCGCGACGCGGTGGTGGCCGATGGGCGCGAGGTGCAGGCGGTCGGTCGACCAGTACTGCCGTCCCGCGAGCTCCGCGTCGTTCCAGTTGTCCGCGAAGCGGATCCCGAGCCGCGCAGCGATCGCGCCAGCGGCGGCCGTCAGCTCGTCGCCCTTCTGGCGCACGCGCCCGCCGCCCGGCAGCCCGCCCGTCGGGTTCGCCCCGGCGAGGAGGAGCGGCTCGATCCCCGCGTCCTGGATGCGGCGGAGCGCCTGCTCGGTCTCCTGCGCGATCCGCGCGAGATCGGTTCCCGGGCGGAGCATGTCGTTGCCGCCGCCGTTGAAGCTCAGGAGCGTGGGCGCGAGCGCGATCGCCGGCTCGAGCTGCTCGCGCACGATGGGGCCGAGCAGGCGGCCGCGGATCGCGAGGTTCGCGTACTGCACGGGCCGGCCGCTCGCGTCGGCGAGGCCCTGCGCCACGAGGTCGGCCCAGCCGCGCACCGAGCCGTCCGGCTGCTCGTCGCCCACGCCCTCCGTGAAACTGTCGCCGATCGCGACGTAGCGGATCGCTGCCTGCTCCTCGTGCTCGCTCACGCCTCCACCCTACGCCCGCGGGGCGGATCCGCAGCGGAGCGTGCGAGGATGGGGCGATGGAGTGGTCGGGGCAGCGTGTGTTCGGAATCGGGGCGGGCGCCCTTCTCGGCGCCATGCTCGGCGTGATCCTCCTGTCTGCGGCGCGCGGCACGCCGCTCGCCGTGATCGCCGCGGGCCTCGTGCTGCTCGTGCTCGTCGTGAACCTCGTCGTCTCCGAGCGCATGGTGAGCCGCGTGATCACCCGCGCGGCGCAGCGCGCCCAGCTCATCTCCGCCGGCTACGCGCCCGGCGAGCCCGCCCCGGCGCGCGTGCACCGTGTGTTCGGCCGCGGGGTCGGCCAGGTCGCCACGATGGTGTGGCCGGGCGCGCAGGAGCCCGCGCGCCTCGCGATCCTCCACGTGCTGCCGCAGCACGCGCCGCCGCGGAGCGTGTACGCGCTCCTGCCGCTGCGCTACGGCATCGAGCGCGGCGCCGCGGCCGCGGTCGTGCTCGATCCCAGCCATCCCGACATCGCGATCCTCGACGACCGGGTGCCCGCGGATACGCTGCACGCGATCGCCGCGGATCCCCGCTGGGCCACGGTCCGCGTGCCCTCCATGTTCGTGCGCCAGGGCGGCCCGGAGACGATCGCCGCGAGCGTCGCGGGGCTGCTCCTCGTGCTGCTCGCGGGGGCACTGCTCGGCTAGGCGTGCGACACGCCCGGCTTGCGTTGATCCCGGCGATCGCGTAAGCTTTCCCCTTGGCTGTGCGCCGTCCCAGTGCACAGACCGCGCGGGTGTGTTCGCCCGTGCTCGATTCCGGTCGAGCGCGAGAGGCGGCCCGTGCAGACAAGAAATCTTGGGTGAGGCCGTCCGGCCTCACGGTATGAGAGGAAACATCATGGCAGCAGTGTGCCAGGTGACCGGAGCCGTTCCCGGCTTCGGACACAACATTTCGCACTCGCACCGTCGCACCAAGCGTCGGTTCGATCCGAACATCCAGAAGAAGACCTACTTCGTGCCCTCGCTCGGCCGCAAGGTGACGCTCACCCTGTCGGTCAAGGGCATCAAGGTGATCGATGCCCGTGGCATCGAGGCTGTGGTTGCTGATCTGCAGAAGCGTGGGGTGAAGTTCTAATGGCGAAGGACAAGGACGTACGTCCGATCATCAAGCTCCGCTCGACGGCAGGGACCGGGTTCACGTACGTGACCAAGAAGAACCGCCGCAACACCCCCGACCGCCTCGTGCTCAAGAAGTACGACCCGGTGGTCCGCAAGCACGTTGATTTCCGAGAGGAGCGCTAAGCATGGCTAAGAAGAGCATGATCGCCAAGAACAAGCAGCGTCAGGCCATCGTTGCGCGCTACGCCGAGAAGCGTCTCGAGCTGAAGAAGGCCCTCGTGGACCCCAACGGGACCGACGAGAGCCGCGAGGCCGCTCGCGTGGGCCTGCAGAAGCTCCCCCGCAACGCTTCGCCCGTGCGCGTGCGCAGCCGCGACGTCATCGACGGCCGTCCCCGTGGCGTGCTGACGAAGTACGGCGTCTCGCGTGTGCGTTTCCGCGACATGGCGCACCGCGGCGAGCTGCCCGGCATCACCAAGTCGAGCTGGTAAGCACCGGTCCGCAACACTGAAGCGGGCGTGGATCCTGAGGGGTCCGCGCCCGCTTTTGTGTTCCCAGCGACACGCCGGACTGAGAAATCCCTCTCCAGATCCGCGGAAAGTCGCCGATCTGGGGTAGATTCGTAGCGATCAACCGATCGGACCCTCCAAATCGGTGGGACACCTGAACCAGATCAGGGGCTCGGCCACTAGGTGTCGTCGCCCTGGAAGGACACAACATGGCACTCAACAAGACCGAGCTTGTCGCTAAGATCGCCGCTGAGACCGGCCAGAGCCAGGCCGCCGTTTCCAGCGTGATCGACGGGCTGTTCGCCGCTGTCTCCGACACCGTCGCCGCGGGCGAGAAGGTGTCGATCCCCGGCTGGATCTCGTTCGAGACCGCGACCACCGCCGCACGCACCGGCCGCAACCCCCGCACCGGCGAGACCATCGACATCCCCGCTGGCAAGCGCGTCAAGGTGTCGGTCGGCTCGAAGCTCAAGGCTGCCGTGAAGTAATCACGCCTCCCGATCAGCACCCCCGCGGCCTCGCCGCGGGGGTGCTGTCGTTTGTCCGGAGCTGAGCCGCCCCGGCCCAGCCGTCGGGCGCTGATCTGGCTCACACCGGGGAGGACGTAGGCTAGATGCGTGCCTCGGTTTATGCGTGTTCTCGCCCCTGCCATCCTGCTCGCGGCGACCCTCGCGGCCCTGCTCGTCGGCCTCGCGATCGGCGGCGCCGCGGCGGAGCGCACCCTCGCCGATCCCGGCACCTTCATCCGCTTCGCGGTTCCCACGGCGCGCACCATCGTCAACGTCGCGATGGCGGGCCTCATCGGCTCCGTCGTGATGGCGGTGTGGGCGCTCGCGAGCGAGAAGGCCGAGACGCGGGTGGCCCTCGACCTCGCCGCGGGCTCGGCGGCCGTGCTCACGGTCGCGAGCGCGGCAACCCTCATCTTCACCTACGTCGACCTCTCGGGTCTCCCGTTCTCCGGCGACTCGACCTTCGGCGCCGGCCTCGCGCAGTTCGTCACCGAGATCGAGCTCGGCCAGCTGTGGCTGCTCGAGCTCCTCCTCGCCGCGGTCACCACGGTGCTCGCCTTCGCGATCCGCGGCCGCAAGCTCACCCTCCTCGTGCTCGTCGCCGCGCTCGTCACGGCGCTCCCGCTCGCGCAGCAGGGCCACGCGGCAGGCGCCTCGGGCCACGCGCAGGCCGTGAACTCGCTCCTCGTGCACCTCGTGGGCGCCGCCATCTGGCTGGGCGGCCTGCTCACCCTCATCTTCGTGGCGTTCGTTGTCGACCGGAAGCGGCTCTCGCTCCTCACCTCGCGCTACTCCACGCTCGCGCTCTTCGCCTTCATCGGCGTCTCGGCCTCGGGCGTCGTGAGCGCCTGGCTGCGCGTGGGCACGCTCGACGCATTGTTCGGCACGGGCTACGGCAAGCTCGTGCTGCTCAAGACGGCGGCGCTCGTCGCCCTCGGCATCTTCGGCGCGATCCAGCGCACGCGCCTCATCCCGCGGATCGCCGATTCGGATCGCGGCCGCGGCGCGTTCGCGTGGTTCGTCATCGCGGAGCTCGCGGTGATGGGCATCGCGAGCGGCGTGGCCGGCGCCCTCGGCCGCACCGCGACCCCGGTGTCGTTCGAGCCGCTGCGCGACGGCGGCAGCAAGGTGAGCCCCGCCGAGTGGCTCACGGGCGATCCGCTGCCGCCCGAGCTCACGCCCATGAGCTACCTCACCGAGTGGAAGTTCGACCTCGCCTGGGCGCTCGTGTGCGTGTTCGGCCTCGCGCTCTACCTCGGCGCGGTGATCCGACTCGCCCGCCGCGGCGACCGCTGGCCCATCGGCCGCACGATCCCCTGGATCCTCGGCATCGCGTTCCTCTTCTACACGACGAACGGCGCGCTCAACGCCTACGAGCAGTACCTCTTCAGCACGCACATGCTGGGCCACATGGCGCTCACGATGCTGATCCCGCTCCTGCTCGTGCTCGGCGCTCCCGTGACGCTCGCACTGCGGGCCACCGAGAAGCGCCACGACGGCTCGTGGGGCGGCCGCGAGTGGATCCTCTGGGCCGTGCAGACGCCGTACTCGAAGGTCATCACGCACCCCGCCGTCGCGGCCGTCGTCTTCGCCGGCTCGCTCTGGGTGTTCTACTTCACGCCCATCGCCCGCTGGGCGGCGTCCGAGCACCTCGGCCACCAGTGGATGATCATCCACTTCCTGATCTCCGGCTACCTCTTCAGCCTGTCGATGATCGGGATCGACCCCGTGCCCTACCGCTTCCCGTACCCGCTGCGACTCGTCACGCTCTTCGCGACGATGGCCTCGCACGCCTTCTTCGGCGTGACCATCATGACGGGCGACGCCCTCATGCTCGCCGACTGGTACGGCGCGATGGGCCGCACCTGGGGCGCGACGCCGCTCGAGGATCAGTCGACGGGCGGCGGGATCGCCTGGGGCATCGGCGAGCTGCCGACGCTCGCGCTCGCGCTCGTGGTCGCCGTGCAGTGGTCGCGCAGCGACGACAAGGAGCAGAAGCGCAAGGACCGCGCCGCCGATCGCTCGGGGGACGCCGAGCTCGTCGCCTACAACGAGATGCTCGCCGCGCAGGCGAAGCGCGACGGCCGGATCGCGCAGCGCTAGCCGCGCAGCGCTCGCCGGGCCAGGCAGCGCAGCGCTCGCCGCGCAGCGGGATCCGGCGCTGCGGCGTCCCGCGCCCGACGCGCCCTACGCGCCCTACGCGCCGGGGGCGCCCGCGTCGGTCGCGGTGACGTCGGCGCGGTGGAAGTTCAGGTGCGAGCGCGACGCGGTGGGCCCGCGCTGGCCAAGGTAGCGAGAGTACGTCGCCCCGGCGCCGTACGGGCGATCCGCGGGGGAGGACAGGCGGAAGAAGCAGAGCTGCCCGATCTTCATGCCGGGCCACAGGCGGATCGGCAGGGTGGCGACGTTCGACAGCTCGAGCGTCACGTGGCCCTCGAAGCCGGGGTCGATGAAGCCGGCCGTGGAGTGCGTGAGCAGGCCGAGGCGTCCGAGCGAGCTCTTGCCCTCGAGCCGAGCCGCGACGTCGTCGGGGAGGCCGACCTGCTCGTAGGTCGAGCCGAGCACGAACTCGCCGGGGTGGAGGATGAAGCCCTCCGCGGGATCGACCTCGATGAGGCGCGTCAGCTCGGGCTGCTCCTCGGCCGGATCGATCACGGCGTACTTGTGGTTGTCGAAGAGCCGGAAGTAGCGGTCGAGGCGCACGTCGACGCTCGAGGGCTGCACCATCGAGGCATCGCTCGGGGACAGCTGGATTCGGCCCGACGCGAGTTCGGCGTTGATGTCGTGGTCAGAAAGCAGCACGGGATCGATTCTACCCGGCGCGGGGGCGGCTCCGGGAGCCTGGGTGGGGCCGCGGGCGCGGCCGGTTCCTGCGGCTGGATACAATCGGAGGGTGGGGACGGGCCCGCCGCCCCGCGTGCCAGAGCCGGCGAGAGGATGGCGACATGGGCGTGCCCGGACTGCGCGGCGCAGACCACATCGGAGTGACCGTTCCCGACATGGCGGAGGCGCACGAGTTCTTCACCGAGATCCTCGGCTGCGCGCACGTCTACAGCCTGGGGCCGTTCTTGCCCGAGGGCAGCTGGATGAGCGAGCACCTGAACGTGGACGACGCGACGGTGATGCGCGAGATCCGCTTCTACCGCTGCGGCAATGGCACCAACTTCGAGGTGTTCGAGTACGAGGCGCCGGACGCCGCCGCCGTGCCGCCGCGCAACAGCGACGTGGGCGGGCACCACGTGGGCTTCTACGTCGACGACCTCGACGAGGCGGTGCGCTTCCTCGAGTCCCGCGGCGTGCGGGTGCTCGGCAGCCCGACCTCAAGCTCGGGCGCGAGCGCTGGGCAGCGCTGGGTGTACTTCCTGGCACCGTGGGGCATGCAGTTCGAGCTGGTCAGCTTCCCGGAGGGGAAAGCGTACGAGGCCGACGCCCCGGTGCGGCTCTGGGACACGCGCGCGTAACCGCCGCGCGGTGCGGCGGGATGCGCCGGGCGGTCTGCCGGCGGCCCTAGTCGGGGGAGCCGGCCTCCTGGAAGATCTCCGGGTGCTGCGCGAGGCTCAGGCGCGTGCGGCGGATGTGCGCGTGCACGATGCGCTCGGCCTCGTCGACGTCGCCGCGCTCGATCGCGAGCACGAGCAGCTCGTGCTCGAGGTGCACGGCGCGGTTCGTGTGCACGCCGTAGATCTCCGAGAACGCGCGTCGGTAGTGCTGCGTCGTGTTCCAGAGGCGCGCGACGAAGTCGCCGAGCATGCCCGTCTCGGCGCCCGAGTAGCTCAGGCTGTGGAAGTCGCGGTCGAGGCGCAGGAACTCCTCGATGCTGCTCGTCTCGCGCATCGCGTCGACGAGCTCGTGGAGCCGGGCGATCGCCGCGGCGTCGAGGCCAGGCACGCTCATGCGCACGAGGAGCGGCTCGACGCGCTCGCGGATCTGGTAGACCTCCTCGCACTCCTCGAGGCTCAGCTTCGCCACCCACGCGCCCGTGTTCGCGACGAGGGTGACGAGGCCCTCCGCCTCGAGCAGGCGCAGCGCGTCCCGCACGGGGAGGCGGCTCGCGCCGAAGCGTTCGGCGAGGTCCTCCTGGACGATGCGCTCCCCGGGGAGGATCTCGCCCGCGAGGATCATGCGGCGCAGGTCCGAGGCGACGCGCTCGCTGGCGCTGATCGAGCGTGCGGGTCGAGCCGTCATCGGTGGGCGCTCCAGGGGCTGTCTGCGAGGAGCCGGGTGCTCCTCAATGGATCGTAGCGTTTCTCCGCGCGGATGCGGCGCGTCGCGCGGCTCAGTACCAGTCGCCGCCGACGGTGAGCCCGCCGTCGGCGAGCAGGGTGTGCCCGGTGACGAACGAGGCGTCCGGGCCGGCGAGGAACTGCACGGCCGCGGCGATCTCGGCGGGCTCCGCGAATCGGCCCTGCGGGGTGCGGGCGAGGATCGTGGAAGGGTCGAGTTCGCCGCGCGCGATGAGCCGGTCGGTGAGCGCCGTGCGCACGTAGCCGGGAGCGATCGCGTTGACCCGCACCCCGCTCGCCGCCCACTCGACGGCGAGCGTGCGGGTGAGCCCCGTCACGGCGGCCTTGGCCGCGGTGTAGGCCGCGCGGCCGGGCATCCCGGCGAACGCGGCGACGCTCGCGACCGTGACGATCGAGCCGCGCGTCTCCCGGAGTGCGGGGTACGCGGCGCGGCAGACGCGCATCGTGCCGGTCACGTGGATGTCGAGGAGCGCGGAGAACGCCGCGTCGGTGATGCGCTCGCTCGGCTCGGGTCGCGCGATCCCCGCAGAGTTGATGACGCTGTCGAGGCGCGCCTCGGTCGCGCGAACGCTCGCCACGGCGGCGTCGACCGAGGCCGCGTCGGTCACGTCGCACGCGACGCCGCGCGCGCGGTCCGCGCCGAGCGCGGCGACCGCGACGCGGAGCTGATCCGCGTCGCGGTCGGCGAGCACGACCGCCCCGCCCTGGGACGCCCAGCGCTCCGCGCAGGCGAGGCCGAGCCCGGAGGCGCCCCCGGTGATGAGGGCGACGGGGCGGGACGGTGTCGTCATGCCAGTGCTCCTCCCGGCCTAGCGCCGCGTCCGCTGGCCGAGCTCGGCCGTGGGGATCTTCGCGGTCTCGGGGGTGAGGAAGGCGCAGAGCGCCGAAACCGCGATCCCGCCGGCCGCGAAGAGCGAGACGCCGAGCCAGTTGTTCGCGTCGCCGTTGATCGCCTGCGCGATCGCCGGGGCGAAGCCCGCGAGCACGAGGCCGAGCATCAGGCTGATCGCCATGCCGCTGTAGCGCACCTGCGCGGGGAACTGCTCCGGGAAGAACGACGGGTAGATGCCGTTGGCGCCGGCGTAGGCGAACGACATGAGCAGGATCCCGAGCACCCAGACGAGCCAGGTGTTGCCGGGGCTCGCGTGCGAGAGTGCGGCGAAGTACGCGATGACGAGCACGATCATGCCCACGCACCCGCTGATGAAGACGGGGCGGCGGCCGATCCGGTCCGAGACGTGGCCGAGGAAGGGGATCATCACGAGCGTGCCGAGGTTCGAGACGGTGATGAGCGCGAGCATCTCGCCGTTCGAGATCCCGGCGACCTGCGTGCCGTAGGACAGCGAGAACGTGCTGAACAGGCCGACCATGAGGAGGAAGAGCGCCATGCCCGCGATGCGCAGCATGGTGAGCGGGTAGTTCTTCAGCAGGTGGAACAGCGGCACCTTCACCGTCTGCTCCTGGGCCTGCGCCTCCTCGAACACCTCGGGCTCCTTCAGGCGGCGGCGCATGAAGACGGTGACGATCGTCACGAGGATGCTGAGCAGGAAGGGGATGCGCCAGCCGAAGGAGAGCATGAACTCCTCGGGGAGCATGTTCAGGGGGATGAAGATCGCTGAGGAGAGCACGAGGCCCGCCGTCGCGCCCGCGATCGTCCAGCTCGCGAAGAAGCCGCGGCGATGCTCGGGGGCCGTCTCCATCGACAGCGAGGCCGAGCCGGGCGACTCGCCGCCCGCCGAGAGGCCCTGCAGCAGGCGCATGAGCACGATGAGCACGGGGGCCCACATGCCGATCGTCGCGTAGGTGGGCACGATGCCGATGATGAACGTCGCGACGCCCATCATCACGATGCACGCCATGAGCGCGGTCTTGCGCCCGAGGACGTCGCCGAGCCAGCCCCACATGATCGCGCCGAGCGGGCGCGTCACGTAGGAGACGCCGACGGTGGCGAGCGCGAAGATCTGCCCGGCGCCGCCCTCGGCGGGGAAGAACAGCGGCTGCAGGTAGAGTGCGGCCGCCGTCGCGAAGATGTAGAAGTCGTAGTACTCGAGCGTGGTGCCGACGAAGCCGGAGGTCGCCGCGTTGCGGGCGTTCTGCAGCTGCTCGGGCGTCGGGGGAGCCGCTGCGGGCGCAGCGGTCTGGGATGAGCTCATGGGGGTCCTTTCGTGATGAGCGCCGGTGATGATCACTGAGGTGATGGGGCGGGTCAGCCCGCCATGAAGAGGCCGCCGTTCACGTGCACGACCTCCCCGTGGACGAAGCTCGCGGCATCGCTGAGCAGGAAGGCGATCGCCGAGGCGACCTCCGCGGGAGTGCCGTCGCGGCGGAGCGGCGTCGCCGCGATCCACTGCTCGCCCTGGGTTGCGCGGGCGTCTGCGGTCATCGCCGTGTCGATGATGCCGGGGGAGACGGCGTTGACGCGGATCCCGCTCGGGCCGAGTTCGAGCGCGAGGGAGCGGGTGAAGGCGATCAGGCCGCCCTTGCTCGCGGAGTAGTGCGCGTGGCCGTGGCTGCCGCGGTGGCCGGCGACGGAGGTGAGGGTGACGATCGCCGAGCCAGCGGCCATGAGCGGGATCGCGCGCTTCGTGAGGAGGAAGACGCCCTCGAGGTTGACCTGGTGCACGCGCCGCCACAGCTCGTCCGCCGTATCGACGACGAGGGACTCGGGGTAGATGCCCGCCGAGGGCACGAGAGCGTCGATGCGCCCGAACTCGCGCCGGGTGAAGTCGATGAGGCGGTCGATGCTCTCGGGATCCGCCGCGTCGAGCGCGACGCCGACGGCGCGGCCCGGGAGCTCCCCGAGCTCCGCGGCGCGGGCGGCGACGGCCTCCCCGTCGAGATCGGCGAGCACGACAGTGCCGCCCGAGCGCACGAGCAGCTCGGCGAGCGTGCTGCCGATCCCGCCGGCCGCGCCCGTGATGACCGCGACGGTCTCGCGGAAGTCGAAGGTGGTGCCGCTCATGAGTGCTCCTTTGCGTGTGCGCCTGCGATCTGCTCCGGGGCCTGCGCCGTTCTGGCGTGCCGCTCGGGGGATCAGATCAATGTATCCAAACTGCTCCGAGCTGCAACCTTATCTCACCCGGCGGGCCGCGCAAGACACGATCCCGAGAATCTCGGAAGATTCGAGCGGATTCGCGCGGTACCGTCGGAAATCGCGGGATCCGGCTGGGTCGCTGCTGTGCCTCACCTGTGCCGGATGCGCGTGTTGTGCATCCGCGCCGGGATGATCTAATGTATCCAATTGCTGACCGAGGCGTGCCGGGCCCAAGCCGTGCGCGCCGATCCCCAGCGCCAGCGCTGACGCACAGACGGAGAGACACATGCCAAGACGCCGCAAGCTCGAGACCGGGGTGTCCTGGGTCGAGCTGACCACGACCGATGCCGATTGGAAGCAGGCCGATCCGCAGCTGCTCGCCACCATGCTCGGGGAGATGCACCTCATCCGGGCCTTCGAGGAGACGGTGCTCGAGCTCGCCGGGGCCGGCCTCGTGCACGGGCCCGCCCACTCCAGCATCGGCCAGGAGGGCGGCGCCGTCGGCTCGATCCTCACGCTCCGCTCGAGCGACGGCGTGAACGGCTCGCATCGCGGCCACCACCAGTTCCTTGCCAAGGCGATCACGCACGTCGCCGACGGCGCACTCGCCCTCGACCGGCTCGTCGACGCGCCCATGCAGACCATGCTCGACCGCACGCTCTCTGAGATCCTCGGCCTCGCGGCCGGCTTCTCCGGCGGGCGCGGCGGCTCGATGCACCTCCAGTGGCTCGAAGCCGGCGCCCTCGGCACGAACGCGATCGTGGGCGGCGGCGCACCGCTCGCGGGCGGCAACGCCTGGGCGCAGCGCTTCGCCGGAACCGACGACGTCACGATCAACTACTTTGGCGACGGCTCCAGCCAGATCGGCTCCGTGCTCGAATCGATGAACCTCGCCGCCGCGTGGCGCACGCCCGTGATGTTCTTCATCGAGAACAACCTCTACGCCGTCTCCACCCACGCGAGCGAGGCGTCTGTCGACACCCGCTTCTCCGTGCGCGGGCAGGGCTTCTCGATCCCCGCCTGGCGCGTCGACGGCATGGATCCGCTCGCCGTGCACCTCGCGACCCAGGACGCGCTCGCCCGCATGCGCGCCGGCGAGGGCCCCGCCATCATCGAGGCCGAGGTCTACCGCTTCTTCCACCAGAACGGGCCCTTCCCCGGGAGCGCCTTCGGCTACCGGACCAAGGACGAGGAGCGCGAGTGGCGCGCGCGCGATCCGCTCGCGCTCGTCGCCCGCAAGATGCGAGAGCTCGGCCACGCGAGCGACGCCGAGCTCGACGCCGTGCGCGAGCAGGCGCAGCAGGCGATGTCCGACGCCGCCGCGAAGCTCGTCGAGCAGGACCCCGAGCGCGAGGGTAAGCGCCGGATCGTGCCCGCGCTCTGGCCCGATCCCGCCGTCGTCGACACCGGCATCCGCGGCGACGCGAGCGAACTCGACGCCCTCGACGCCCGCGAGCCCGCCGAGATCGGCGGCGAGTGGCGCGACCTCAAATTCGTCGACGCCGTGGCCGAGACGATGGCCCGCCGCATGGCAGACGACCCTCGGGTCGTCGTGCTCGGCGAGGACGTGCACCGCCTCGGCGGCGGCACGAACGGCGCCACCAAGGGGCTCGTGCAGCAGTTCGGGCCCGAGCGCGTCGTCGGGACGCCGATCAGCGAGAACGCCTTCTTCGGCTTCGCGACCGGCGCGGCCCTCGATGGCCGCATCCGCCCCATCGTCGAGTTCATGTACCCCGACTTCATGTGGGTCGCCGCCGACCAGGTGTTCAACCAGGCCGGGAAGGCCCGCCACATGTTCGGCGACAACAACGCCGTGCCCCTCGTGCTCCGCACCAAGGTCGCCATGGGATCCGGCTACGGCTCGCAGCACCTCATGGACCCCGCCGGGATCTTCGCCACGCAGGCTGGGTGGCGCATCGTCGCCGCCTCCTCGGCCGCCGACTACGTGGGGCTCATGAACGCGGCCCTCGCCCTCGAGGATCCCGTGCTCGTGATCGAGCACATGGACCTCTACGGCGCAGCCGACCGCGTCCCCGCGGGCGAGCTCGACTACATCATCCCGCCCGGCAGCGCAGCGATCCGCCGCGCGGGCGCGGACGTGACCGTGCTCACCTACCTCTCGATGGTGCAGCACGCGCTCGCCGCCGTGGAGGAGACCGGGATCGACGCCGAGGTGATCGACCTCCGGTGGCTCGACCGGGCGTCGCTCGACTGGGAGACGATCGGCGAGAGCATCCGGAAGACGAACGCCGTGCTCATCGTCGAGCAGGGCGCGCAGGGCCCGGCCTACGGCGCCTGGCTCGCGGACGAGATCCAGCGGCGCTTCTTCGACTGGCTGGATCAGCCGATCGAGCGCGTCACCGGCGGCGAGGCGAGCCCGAGCATCTCGAAGGTGCTCGAGCGGGCCGCCATCGCCGGCACCGAGGAAGTGGTCGCCGGGCTCGAGCGCGTGCGCCAGGCACTGGGAGGGAACTGATGGCCATCATCGTACGCATGCCCGAGATCGCGACCGGCACGGATTCGGCCGGGATCGCCGGCTGGCTCGTCGCCGTCGGCGAGGAGGTTGCCGTGGGGCAGCCCCTCGTGGAGATCGAGACCGAGAAGGCGACCGTCGAGTTCGAGGCCGAGAGCGCCGGCACCCTTGCCGGGACGCTGCTCGCGCCCGGCACGAGCGCGTCCGTCGGCACGCCGATCGCCGTGCTTGCCGTCGCGGGGGAGTCCCTCGAGGCCGCGCTCGCGGCTGCGGGGGTGGGGGGCGAGGCGGATCCTGCGCCTGCTGCTGCTGCTGCTGCT
>NZ_AYMV01000025.1 GCF_000633415.1 Leucobacter sp. PH1c
CGGGCACACCAGTGATGGTGCGTCCGAATGCGGCCCTCTACTCATTTATAGACTTGTTTTGAATAGCGCGCAGCAGGAGGCAGCACATGAACGATCGTGACCGGAGCGAACGGCCGGACGACGGTGCTCCCCGCAAGCGTCGGGAGGGTTCTCCCTACCGCGGCGACCGGAACGACGGGCCGCGCTCGCGTCGAGATGATTCCGCAGGGCGTCCGCAGCGCCGCGATGGCGGCCCCAACCGGTTCTCCGGCGGTCCCCGTGGCGATCGCGACGACCGTGGCGGTCAGCGCCCGCAGCGCGACGGCGACCGCCCGTACCGCGGCGACCGGAACGATCGGAATGATCGTGGTGGGCAGCGCGATGAGCGCCGTCCGTTCCGTGGTGATCGGGACGAGCGTCGCCCGTTCCGTGGTGATCGCGACGATCGTGGGGGCCAGCGGCCGCAGCGCGACGGTGACCGCCCGTACCGCGGCGACCGGAACGATCGGAATGACCGTGGCGGGCAGCGTGACGAGCGCCGTCCCTTCCGTGGTGATCGGGACGAGCGTCGCCCGTACCGTGGCGATCGCGACGACCGTGGCGGTCAGCGCCCGCAGCGCGACGGCGACCGCCCGTACCGCGGCGACCGGAACGATCGGAATGATCGTGGTGGCCAGCGTGATGAGCGCCGTCCCTTCCGCGGCGATCGGGACGAGCGCCGTCCGTTCCGTGGTGATCGCGACGACCGTGGCGGTCAGCGCCCGCAGCGCGACGGCGACCGCCCCTACCGCGGCGACCGGAACGATCGGAACGATCGTGGTGGGCAGCGCGACGAGCGCCGTCCCTTCCGCGGCGACCGCGACGATCGCGGTCCGCGCCGTGACGGTGGCCCCCGCCGTGACGGCGGCCCCCGCCGCGACGGCGGACGGGATCAGGGTCCCCGCGAGAGCTACGGCCGGGGCGGCACGCGCGGCGGCGGCCGGAGCGACCGCGGCGGCCGTGACCGCGAGTTCACCGAGGCGGAGCGCCTGCAGCACGAGCTGCGTCCCGTGCGCGCGGAGCACGACGACCCGATCCTGCCGGACGAGGTCAGCGCGAAGGACCTCCACCCCGCGGCCCGGAACGAGCTGAAGACGCTGCAGGTGGATCTGCAGGATCGCGTCGCGCGTCACCTGGCGATGGTCGCCTTCCTCATCGACGACGATCCCGAGCTCGCGCACCAGCACGCCCTCTCGGCGAGCCGCCGCGCAGGCCGCATCCCCGTGGCCCGCGAGACGCTCGCGATCACCGCGTACCGCACGGGCGACTTCGCCCTCGCCCTGCGCGAGCTGCGCACGCACCGACGCCTGAGCGGTCGCGTGGAGCATGTTGCGCTCATGGTCGACTGCGAGCGCGGCCTCGGCCGCCCGGAGAAGGCGATCGAGACCGGTCACGAGATCGACGCCAGCACGCTCGAGACCGAGGAGCGGGTGCACCTTGCGATCGCCATGTCCGGCGCGCGCCTCGACCTCGGCCAGACGCAGCAGGCGCTGTTCGAGCTCGAGATCCCCGAGCTGAACCCGTCGAAGGCCTTCTCGTGGAGCCCCGACCTCTTCGCCGCGTACGCCGCGGTGCTCGAGGATCTCGGCCGCGCCTCCGAGGCCAAGCGCTGGCTCGCTCACGCGGACCGTGCCCTCGCGGCGCTCGCCGCGCACCACGGCGGCCGCGACGAGCTCGAGGTCTTCGAGATCCTCGAGGTCGAGCCGGAGCCGGAGTACGACGAGGATCACGGCGTCGACGCGGACGCGGCGATTGAGGCAGACGCAGCGGTCGAGACAGACGCCGACGCCGATGCCGCACAGGCAGTGCCGGAGACGGACGCCGAGGCAGCCGAGGCCGCTGAGCCCGAGGCCGCTGAGCCCGAGGCCGCTGAGCCCGAGGCCGCTGAGCCCGAGGCCGCTGAGCCCGAGGCAGCTGAGCCCGCCGAACCGGCGGCCCCGAAGCGCTCGTTCGCGGAGGAGGTCGAGGCCGAGGTCGACGAACTGCTCGCCGAGGCCGGCATCACCGACACGACTCCGGAGGCCGGTGAGGCTCCGGAAGCCGACGATGCTCCGGAAGCCGACGATGCTCCGGAAGCCGACGATGCGGCCTCGGAGGAGCGAGCGAAGTGAGCCTGTTCGGTCGGCGCCGCACGCCGCTCGGTCCCGCGCCCGTCGACGGTCGCGAGCTGCTGCTCGCCGACCTCGACGGCGTGGTCTACCGCGGACCGGGCGCCATCCCCGGCGCCGTTGCGGAGCTGAACCGAGCCGCCGAGCGGCTGCCGCTCGGCTACATCACGAACAATGCCTCGCGCACGGATCGCGCTGTCGCGGAGCACCTCCGCGAGCTCGGCCTCACGGTGACCCCGAACGAGGTGGTGACCTCGCCGCAGGCCGCGGTCGCGCTGCTGCGGCAGACGATCGCTCCGGGCGCCACGATCCTCGTGATCGGCGGCGACGGGCTGACGGACGAGCTCGAGAAGTCCGGCTACGTCGTGACGCGGAGCGCGGACGATGCTCCGGCCGCCGTGCTCCAGGGATTCGCGCCCGAGGTGGGCTGGACCGAGCTCGCCGAGGCCGCATTCGCCCTCGCGGAGGGGCCGAACGGCGAGCAGCTGCCCTGGATCGCCACGAACACCGACTGGACGATCCCCGTCGCCCGCGGCCTCGCGCCAGGCAACGGCACGCTCGTCTCCGCCGTCCACACCGCGGTGCAGCGCCTCCCCGTGTTCGCGGGGAAGCCGGAGACCGCGATCTTCGAGACCGCGTTCGCGCGCTTCGGCACCCGGAACGCGCTCATGATCGGCGATCGGCTCGACACCGACATGAAGGGCGCACGCGCCGCCGGGATCCCGTCGCTCCACGTGCTCACGGGCGTCGACCGCCCGAAGCAGCTCGTCGCCGCGTCGCGGGACATGCAGCCCGACTTCATCGTGGCGAGCCTCGCGGAGCTCCACGAGCCGTACCCGAGCACGGTCCAGCTGAAGGACGGCTCGATGCAGGTCGGCACGGCTCGCGTCGGCATGGACGGGCACATCGTGCGCATCGACGCCGAGGGCGATTCGCAGATCAACCTGCTCCGCGCGGGGTGCGCGGCGATCTGGAACTCCGGGCTCGCGATCTACGGGCTCAAGGTGCCCGAACTGCTCTACGCTGACCACTGGCGCTGAGCGAACGCTCCGCCTCCGTGTCTGCGGTGGCGGCTAGGCTGGTCGCATGAGCAGCCACGAATCACCCGTGCCGGGGCCCCGCCCCGCGGCGCTCGGTGCCGCGGTTCCCGTGCCCGCAGCTCCGAGCGCGGCGCCGGCACGCGCAACGGCCCCCGTGCCCGCGGCGCCGAGCGAGGCGACGCCTGCGGGCGCCACGGGCGCATTCGCGGACGAGGAGAGCCTGCTCGACCGGGTCGAGCTCATCGAGGCGCAGCCGCTCGCCGCGCGGGCCGCGGGCTTCGAGCAGCTGCACGACGAGTTGCTCACCGAACTGCAGCGGGGCGACCTTGGCGATGCGTGATCAGGTGAGCGGCGACCAGGCGCCTCGCGTCGCCGAGTCGCAGGCCTCGGTCGACGGTGCCGCTGCGCCGATCCGCGAGGCCGTGTGGCGGGGGAGCGATCCGGAACGGCTGGATCGGGTGCTGCCTGAGCTCGCGCTCGTGCGCTCCCGCAGCCGCGCCGCCGAGCTGATCGCTGCGGGGAGCGTGCGCATCGACGGGCGGGCGGCGTCGAAGCCGGGCGCGAAAGTGACCCCCGGCGCCCGCGTGGCCGTCGCGGGGGAGGACCACTACGTGGGCCGCGCCGCGCACAAGCTCCTCGCGGGGCTCGACGCGTTCGGCCTCGACCCCGCCGGGCAGCTCGCGCTCGATCTGGGCGCGTCCACCGGCGGCTTCACTCAGGTGCTCTTGGAGCGCGGTGCGCGCGCCGTCCAAGCGATCGACGTGGGCCGCGACCAGCTGGCGCCCCAGCTGCGCGCTGACCCGCGGGTGCGGCTCGTCGAGGGGCGCAACGCGCGCGAGCTCTCGGCGGAGAACCTCGCGGCGGACACGGGCATCGCGGAGGCCCCGCAGCTCGTCGTCGCCGACCTCTCGTTCATCTCGCTCACTTTGATCCTGCCGGCGATCGCGCGCTGCGCTGCCGCCGACGCCGCTCTCGTGCTGCTGATCAAGCCGCAGTTCGAGGTCGGCCGGGTGAAGGACGGCGTGGTGACGGATCCGGCGCTCTGGGCCGAGGCGATCCGGATCGTGCTGCGAGCCGCGGCTGAGTCCGGCTTCGCTGCCCGCGGGCTCGAGCGCTCGCCCATCGCGGGCGGCAGCGGGAATCGCGAGTTCCTCGTGCACTTTGCGCGCGGCGCGGCCCCGCTTCCGACAGAATGGGAAGAGCGGATCGCGGCGCTGACGGCGCCCGCGGCAACGAGCGAGCGCGCCGGGGCCGGCCCGCGGAAGGAGCGCGATGACCACGGTGCATGAGGATGCCGCGCGGCGGATCCTGATCGTCTCCCACACGCACCGCGACGAGGCGATCGCCGCGACCGTCGCTGCGGTGGCCGCGCTGCAGGCCGCGGGCGTTGTGCCCGTGTTCGACGGTGCGGATCGCACGGAGTTCGCGCCCCACCTCGACGTATCCCGGGTCGCGAGCCTCTCGGACGA
This sequence comes from Leucobacter sp. PH1c, assembly GCF_000633415.1. Classification (GTDB taxonomy): domain Bacteria; phylum Actinomycetota; class Actinomycetes; order Actinomycetales; family Microbacteriaceae; genus Leucobacter. Next base: position 4,636 of record NZ_AYMV01000025.1, read on the forward strand.
CGTGGCGATCGAGCAGCTCGAAGTGGCGATCGTGCTCGGCGGCGACGGGACGATCCTGCGCGCCGCGGAGCTGCTGCGCGGCTCGGAGTGCCCCATCGTCGGCGTCAACCTCGGCCACGTCGGCTTCCTCGCCGAGATGGAGAGCTACGACCTCGCGTCCACGATCGATCGCGTGCTGAAGCGCGACTACACCGTCGAGGAGCGCCTCACGCTCGAGGTGAGCGCGAGCTGCGACGGCACCGTCATCGCGGAGACGTGGGCCCTCAACGAGGCGAGCGTCGAGAAGCGGCGCCGCATGCTCGAGGTGGAGATCGGCGTCGACGGGCTGCCCGTCTCCTCCTTCGCCTGTGACGGCATGGTGATCGCCACGCCCACCGGGTCGACGGCGTACGCGTTCTCCGCGGGCGGCCCCGTCGTGTGGCCGGGCGTGCAGGCCATGCTCATGGTGCCGATCGCCGCGCACGCGCTGTTCGACCGGCCGCTCGTCACGGGAACGGACTCCGAACTGAGCGTGCGCATCCTGCCCGAGAACGTCGGGCCCGGGGTGCTCTGGTGCGACGGCCGCCGCCGCACCGAGCTGCCCGCCGGGTCCATCGTGCGGGTGCGGCGCTCGCCGCTCTCGGTGCGGCTCGCGCGGCTCAGCACGGCGCCGTTCTCCGACCGGCTCGTGCGCAAGTTCCACCTGCCGGTCTCGGGGTGGCGCGGCAACGGACGAGGGGAGCGCGCGTGATCGACGAACTGCGGATCCGGGATCTCGGCGTGATCGCCGATACGACGCTGCCGCTCGGCCCCGGATTCACCGCGATCACGGGCGAGACCGGCGCGGGCAAGACGATGGTAGTGAGCGCGCTCGGCCTGCTCATGGGCGAGCGCAGCGACGCGGGAGCCGTGCGCACGGGGGCCGCGCAGGCGCGCGTGAGCGGGATCGTGCGCACGACCGACCCCGAGGTGGTCGCGCAGGTCGAGGACCTGGGCGGCGACGTCGAGGACGGCGAGCTCGTGCTGAGCCGCACGGTGAGCGCCGAGGGGCGCAGCCGGGCGAGCGTCGGGGGCACGAACGCGCCCGTGGGCAGCCTCGGCCGCCTCGCCGAGCGCCTCTTCGCCGTGCACGGCCAGTCCGAGCAGCTGCGCCTGCGCTCGGCCGCCGCGCAGCGGGACACGCTCGACCGCTTCGGCGGGCCGGAACTCGCCGGGGTGCTCGCCGAGTACCGCGCCGCCCACCGGACCCGGCGCGAGCTGGGCGAGCGCGTGGCCGAGCTCACGGCCGCGCGCGATGAGCGCGCCGCGGAGGCCGTGCGGCTGCGCACCGAGCTCGACGAGATCGCCGGGGTGGACCCGCAGCCCGGCGAGGAAACGGAGCTCGCCGGCCGCATCGAACTGCTGAGCAATGCCGAGGCGCTCCGCGCCGCGACCGCCTCCGCGCACGAAGCGCTCGCCACCGAGTCCGACGACCCCATGAGCCGTGACGCCGGCAGCCTCGTCGACGGCGCCGTGCGCGAGCTCGAGCGCGTGGCGGAGCACGATCCGCGTCTCGCCACCGTGCTCGAGTCGCTGCGCAGCGTCAGCTTCCAGATCGCCGACGGGGCGCGCGAGCTCGCCGCCTACGTCGACGACCTCGACCAGGACGGGCCGGGGGAGCTCGCGCGCGCGAACGAACGCCTCGCGGCGCTCGCCGGTCTCTTCCGCAGCTACGGCGCCGACTCGGCCGCGGTGATCGAGTACTCCGCGACCGCTGCGGCCCGGCTCACGGAGCTCGACGGTGACGACGAGCGGATCGAGGAGCTCGCGGCCGAGCTCGTCGCCGTGACCGAGCGCGAACAGGCGCTCGCAGAGTGGCTCACAGCGCTGCGCACGGCCGCCGCCGCGCGCCTGTCCGAGCTCGTCTCCGTCGAGCTGCGCCAGCTGGCCCTGCCCGATGCGGAGTTCCTCGTGACCGTGGCTCCCCTCGACGCGCTCGGCGGGGCGGGCGGCGACGAAGTGCAGCTGCTCCTCAGCCCGCACCCGGGCGCCGTGCCTCGGCCCATCGCGAAGAGCGCATCGGGCGGCGAGCTCTCGCGCGTCATGCTCGCGCTCGAAGTGGTGCTCGCGGGCGTCGACCCCGTGCCCACGTTCGTGTTCGACGAGGTCGACGCGGGTGTCGGCGGCGCGGCCGCGATCGAGATCGGCCGGCGGCTCGGGCGGCTCGCCCGCACCTCGCAGGTGATCGTGGTGACGCACCTCGCCCAGGTGGCCGCGTTCGCGGGCAACCACCTGCGCGTGGTGAAAGACTCGGCGGGCGGCTTCACGGAATCGAGCTGCCAGCGCCTCGACGGCGACGCGCGGCTCGCGGAGATGGCGCGCCTCCTCTCCGGGCTGAGCGACTCGGACAGCGCGCTCGAGCACGCGGCCGAGCTGCTCGCGCTCCGCACCGCGGACGCCTGAGCGGGCTCATCCGGCCGCGCGCCATCGCGCCGGGATGATTCCCGCCCGGCGGATCCCGCCCGCCGCATTCGTGCCCGCGTCGGTGGCGGGTGCTACGCTCCCACCATGGCGAAGATCTTCCGACGACGGCAGCAGTCGGCCCCGGTCACCCCCGATATCGGAGCGGGCGAGGCGGCCAAGGCCGCGTACCTCGACTCGCACCCCGCAGTGCGTCACGCCGACATCGAGCAGATGGACGCGGACACGCGGGAGATGTACCGCGACGCGCGCGAGGCCGCCCTCGACGCCCAGGAGGAGCGGGCGAAGACCCCCGCGCGCGAGTTCGTCGTGCGCGGGCCGTTCCAGCTCGGCTTCACGGTGACCCTGGGCGTGCTCGTCGCGCTGCTCTTCGGCGGCATGGTCGACCAGCTCACCACCATCATCATGTACGTGGTGGCGGCGCTCTTCGTGGCGCTCGGCCTCGACCCCGTGGTGCGCTGGCTGGAGCGCAAGGGCATTAAGCGCGGGCTCGGGATCGGCATCGTCTTCGGCGGCTTCGTCGTCGTCATCGCGACGCTGCTCAGCATCGTCATCCCGATGATCGCGAGCCAGATCACCCTCCTCGTGAAGAGTGCCCCCACGCTCTTCAAGGACGTGACGACGCAGCCGTGGTTCATCGACATCAACGACCGCTTCGGCCGCTTCGTCGACTTCGACGCGCTGCTCAAGACGGGCCAGGATCTCGTCAGCCGCCCGGAGAACTGGGCGCAGGTCGCCGGGGGAGTGTGGCAGGCGGGCGTCGGCATCGCCAACGGCCTCACCGCCGTGCTCATCGTGCTCATCCTCACGCTGTACTTCCTGGCCTCGCTGCCCACCATCAAGCGGGCCTTCTACTCGCTCGTCGCGCGCTCCGGCCGCGCGAAGGTGATGGACATCACCGAGCAGGTCACGAAGTCGGTCGGCGGCTACATCAGCGGCATGGTGGTGCTCGCCTTCATGAACGCGGTGCTCGGCTTCATCATGATGTCGATCGTGGGGGTGCCGTTCGCGAGCCTCGTCGCCGTCGGCGTGTTCTTCCTCGCGCTCATCCCGCTCGTCGGCTCGGTCATGGCGACCGTGCTCGTCAGCGTCGTGGCGCTCTTCAACTCGCCCACCACCGCGCTCATCGCCGCCGCCTACTACCTCGTGTACATGCAGATCGAGTCGTACGTGCTCACCCCGCGCATCATGAACCGCGTGGTCTCCGTGCCGGGCGCGCTCGTGGTCATCGGCGCGCTCGCCGGCGGCACGCTGCTCGGCCTCCTCGGCGCGCTCATCTCGATCCCGGTCACCGCCATGGTGCTCATGATCATCAAGCAGGTGTGGGTGCCGCGCCAGGAGATCCGCTAAACGGATCCCGCATTCGCACCCCGCACCCGGACACTACTGATAGGATCGAAGCCCGTGGGAACAGAGCAGAGCGCGGACCAGACCAGCATCACTAAGCACATCTTCGTCACCGGAGGGGTTGTCTCCTCTCTCGGGAAGGGCCTGACGGCGGCAAGCCTCGGCAACCTGTTGACGGCACGTGGACTGCATGTCGTCATGCAGAAGCTGGATCCCTATCTCAACGTGGATCCCGGCACCATGAACCCGTTCGAGCACGGCGAAGTCTTCGTCACCGACGACGGCGCCGAGACCGATCTCGACATCGGGCACTACGAGCGCTTCCTCGGCATCAACCTGTCGCAGGCGGCAAACGTCACGACCGGGCAGATCTACCAGCAGGTCATCGCCAAGGAGCGCCGCGGCGAGTACCTCGGCCAGACCGTGCAGGTGATCCCGCACATCACGAACGAGATCAAGCGCCGCATGCGCCTCCAGGCGGAGCAGACGCCGCAGCCCGACGTGATCATCACCGAGGTCGGCGGCACCGTCGGCGACATCGAGTCGCAGCCCTTCCTCGAAGCCGCACGCCAGGTGCGCCACGAGCTCGGCCGCGGCAACGTGTTCTTCGTCCACGTCTCCCTCGTGCCCTTCATGGGCGCTTCGGGCGAGCAGAAGACGAAGCCCACCCAGCACTCCGTCGCCGCCCTCCGCTCGATCGGCATCCAGCCCGACGCGCTCGTGCTCCGCAGCGACCGCCCCGTCACGGACGACAACCTCCGCAAGATCGCGCTCATGTGCGACGTGGAGGAGCGCGCCGTGGTCAACGCGATCGACGTGCCCAGCATCTACGACCTGCCGACCCTGCTCAACGACCAGGGCCTCGACACGATCATCACCGAGACGCTCGGGCTCGAGGCGCGCGCGCACGCGGTCGACTGGACCGGCTGGCAGCCCGTGCTCGACGCGGTGCACCACCCGAAGGGCGAGGTGACGATCGCGCTCGTCGGCAAGTACATCGACCTGCCCGACGCGTACCTCTCGGTCACCGAGGCGCTCCGCGCCGGCGGCTTCGCACACTCGACCAAGGTGAACATTCGCTGGGTCCCCTCGGACTCCTGCGAGACCCCCGAGGGCGCGCTCGAGAAGCTCGGCGACGTCGACGCGATCTGCGTGCCCGGCGGCTTCGGCGTGCGCGGCATCGAGGGGAAGCTCGGCGCGCTGCGCTTCGCCCGCGAGAACGCGATCCCCACGCTTGGCCTGTGCCTCGGCATGCAGTGCATGGTCATCGAGTACGCGCGGAACGTCGCGGGGCTCGAGGGCGCATCCTCGACCGAGTTCGATCCCGAGACCCCGGTTCCCGTCATCGCGACGATGGCGGAGCAGGTCGACATCATCGACGGCGGCGACCTGGGCGGCACCATGCGCCTCGGCCTGTACGAGGCGGCGTTCGCCGAGGGCTCCCTCGCAGCCGAGCTCTACGGCGCGCCGAGCGCGAGCGAGCGCCACCGTCACCGCTACGAGGTGAACAACCGCTACCGCGACGAGATCGCGGCGGCCGGCCTCTCCTTCTCGGGCACGAGCCCCGATGGCGAGCTCGTCGAGTACGTCGAGCTGCCGCGCACCGTGCACCCGTTCTACATCGCCACGCAGGCGCACCCCGAGCTGCGCTCGCGTCCCGGCACCCCGCACCCGCTGTTCGCGGGCCTCGCGGGCGCCGCGATCGCGCGCCGCGACGCCGCACGCCTCTTCGAGGTCAACGGCGGTGAGTAACCAGCCCGACCTGGCGGGCGCGCCCCTCGCGGACGCGCCCGCTGAGGTCGAGGTGCTCGACAGCGAGCTGCTCGTGCGCGGCCACGTCTGGGACGTGCGCCGCGACCGCTTCCGCTTCGGCGGCGGCGAGCTCGTCCGTGACTACCTCGACCACCCCGGCGCCGTTGCGGTCCTCGCGCTCGACGCCGAGGATCGGGTGCTCCTGATCCAGCAGTACCGCCACGCCATCGGGCACCGCGACTGGGAGATCCCCGCGGGCCTCATGGACGTGCCGGGCGAACCGGGCCTCACCGGCGCGCAGCGCGAGCTCGCGGAGGAAGCCGACCTCGCCGCCGAGCGCTGGGACCTCCTGCTCGACCTGTTCCTCTCGCCCGGGGGCACGAGCGAGGCCATGCGCATCTTCCTCGCACGCGAGGTGCGCGAGATCGCGCACGACTACGTGCGCGGTGAAGAAGAGGCAGAGCTGGTGCCGCACTGGGTGCCGCTCGACGAGGCGGTCACCGCCGCGCTCGACGGGCGGATCCAGAACGCCGTCACCGTGAGCGCCGTCCTCGCGGCCGCCGCCGCCCGCGCCCGCGACTGGGCGAACCTGCGCGACCCCGAGACGCCGTGGACGGCGCGCGCCGCCGCCCGCGGAGAGCGTTCGCGCTGATGTCGCTGAGCGCGGCGCAGGGGGCGGAACGGTTCCTGCGCCACGTCGCGCTCGAGCTCGGCCTCTCGGCGAACAGCCAGGCCGCGTATCGGCGCGACCTCGCCGCCTACGCCGCGTGGCTCGACGCGCAGGGGATCGACGATCTCGCCGCGGTCACTCCCGCAACGCTCTCCGCCTACGTGGCCGAGCTGGGCGCGGCAGAGCGGCCGCTCGCTCCGGCCTCGATCACCCGCCGCCTCTCCACGGTGCGCGGCATGCACCGATTCCTGTTCGAGGAGGGGCTCCTCGACACCCATGCCGGCAGCGGCGTGCGCACCCCGAAGCGGCCGCAGCGGCTCCCCAAAGCGCTGCCCATCGAGGACGTGGAAGCGCTTCTCGCCGCGGCCGGCGGGGGAGACGAGGCGAGCGCCGCAGATCCCGTGGCGCTCCGCGACCGGGCCGTGCTCGAACTGCTCTACGCGAGCGGCGCCCGCGTGAGCGAGATCTGCGCGCTCGACGTCGACGATCTGCTCGCCGTCCCCGGGGGCGCGGACGCCTGGGGCGACCCCGTCGCCGCGCTCGAAACGGGCGGTCTGCTCCAGGTGACGGGCAAGGGCGCGAAGCAGCGCATCGTGCCCTACGGGAGCTACGCGGGCCGCGCGCTCGCGGCGTACCTCGTGCGCGCCCGCCCCCATCTCGTCGCCGCGGGCCGGGGCACGCCCGCCCTGTTCGTGGGCCCCCGGGGCGGGCGGCTCTCCCGGCAGAGCGCATGGCTCGTGATCCGGGCAGCGGCCGAGCGGGCGGGGATCGAGGCCGAGGTCTCCCCGCACACGCTGCGGCACTCCTTCGCCACCCACCTGCTCTCCGGCGGCGCCGACGTGCGCACCGTGCAGGAGCTCCTCGGGCACGCCTCCGTGACGACCACGCAGATCTACACCCAGGTGACCGCGGACACGCTGCGGGAGCACTACCTCCTCGCGCACCCGCGCGCGCGGTAGCCCATGCCCGTCTGCCCGCGCGGCCGAGCGCACACACGTGGGCCCCGGGAGCGCGCTGCGATCCCGGGGCCCACGTGTGGCGACTAGCGCCGGCGCTCCCTCCGCCGTGCGGCGAGGGTGAGCACCGCGGCGGCACCGAGCAGGCTCATGCCGAGGACGCCGAGGCCGAGCAGCGAGGCCGCACCGGTCGACACGAGCGCGTTCGGCTGCGCGGCGGTCTTCCCGGGGGCCCGGGTGGGCTCGGGGCTCGGCACCGGGGTGGGCTTCGGGCTCGGCTTCGGGTGCTCGCCGTTCTTCACCGAGACGGTGATGCTCGTCGTGCGGGTACCGTCGGGGGAGGTGACGGTCACCGACACCGAGCCGCCCGGCACGGAACCGGTCGTGGTGCAGCTCCACCGGCCATCGGCGTCCGCGGTCGTGGAGCACACGGTCGTACCGTCGGCGTCGGCGATCTCCACCTTCGACCCCGGAGGCGCCGTGCCGGAGCACGTGACCGTGCCGTCGGCGTTCGCGACGCAGCTGACGTCCTGCTCGGTGATCAGGGGAGCGGGATCGACGATCACCTGGATCGGCCGGCCCGCGCTCTCCGAGCCGTCGGGAGCGACGATCACGGGAGTGAGCGTCGACTCGCCCTCGGGGAGCGGCTTCGCGGGCGTGCACGACCACGTGCCGTCGGGGCGCACGACGGCCGAGCAGACGACCGTGCCGTTCTCGTCGCGGATCTCGACCGTGTCGCCCGGGGTGCCGGTGCCACTAATCTCGGGCTGCGGATCCCGGATCACCTCGCCCGCGCCGGGCTTCCCGATCGCGGGCGGGCTCGGCAGGGTCGTGGTGCCGGACTCGTTGCCCGCGGGGTCCTGCACCGTGATGCTGAGCGGGAACTCGGTCACCGGGCGCGAGGACTCGCAGCTCCACTGCAGCGACGGCGGAACCGTGGCCTCGCAGACGAGATCGCCGTTGCCATCGCGAATCACGACCGTGTCGCCCGCCGTTTCACCGGTTCCGGAGCAGCGGACCGTGCCGTCGGCGAGGACGGCGCAGCCGCTCCCCGCGGGGGTGCTGGGCTTCGTGAGGTCGACGGTGACGGTGACGGGCGCGCCGGTCACCGTGGTGCCCGCACGATTCGTCGCGGACACGGTGAAGGTGAAGCGGCCCTCCGTGAGCGTGAGGCCGGAGCCGCACGACCAGGCGCCCTGCTGCACCTCGGCGGAGCAGACGACGAGCCTGTTCGCCCGGCTCGCGCGCGATGAGCCGGACTCCTTCGCGGGTGCGACTCGCACCGTGACCCGGGTGCCGTTCGCGCCGGTTCCGGAGAATACGGGCGTCGTGCTCGCGATCGAGGAGCCGTCGGCCGGCGACACGATTACGGGCGCCTCGGGGAGCCCGGAGTCGACCGTGACGCTCACGGTCCCACCGGAACTCGTGTTGCCCGCGGGATCCGTGATCGTCACGGTGAGCTCGTGCTCGCCCTCGGCCAGCGCGGGATCCACGACGCAGCTCCACTCGCCCGAGGGCGGGACGACCGCCGTGCAGACCGTGGTGCCCTGCTGATCGGTGATCGTCACGGTGCCGCCGGGCTCGCCGGTCCCCGTGAACTCGGGGGTGCCGGTGTTCAACGCGTCGCCGTCCTTCGGCGAGCTGACGACGGGCGCCTCGGGGTTTGTGGTGTCGGTGGTGATGGTG
>NZ_AYMV01000026.1 GCF_000633415.1 Leucobacter sp. PH1c
GGAGCGGGGGTCTTCTCAGTTGGGCGCTTAGTTCTCGTCGCCGACCACGTCGACGAGCTCGGTGCCGTAGGCCCCGGGCTCGGTGCCGTGGCCGATCTGGCGGTACACCTCGGGCTTTCGCGCGCGGAGCACGAGCGCCCACACGATGCCGATGATGCCCGCGGCGAAGATCATCCCGGGGAGCACGAAGGTCGAGGCGTCGGGCTCCGCCTGGCCGAGCATGAGCTGGAAGTTCTGCAGGATCATGACGAACACCCAGAGCAGCGCGACGCCCGAGATGATGGGCGCGATGAGCGTGGTCCAGACGCTCAGCCCGCGCCGGTTGCGGCGGAAGAATCCGATCACCGCCGCGGCGATCACGGCCATGAGGAGCACGAGGCCCATGGCGCCCGTGTTCGTGAGCCAGGTGAACATCGTGAGCACGGGGTAGAGGAACGCGGAGTCGCCGAGCGCGGCCGCGCCGCCGAACGCCTCGCCCGCGAGAGCGAAGCCGATCACCACGACGAGCGCGATCACGGTCTGCGCGACGGACCCCGCCCAGGGGGCGCCGGCCCGGCTGGTGCGGGCGAACCACGCGGGCAGCACGCCCTCGCGGCCGAGCGAGAAGAAGTAGCGGGCGACCGCGTTGTGGAACGACTGCTGCGCGGCGAAGAGGCTCGTGAGGAAGAGCAGCGTCATCACGTCGGCGAAGAGCACGCCCACCTGATCCGTCATGAAGACGAACATGAGGTCGGGGCCGAACTCCTGCGAGGCGGGAACGATCTGGGCGGGGCCGATGCCCACGGAGAACGCCCAGGCGCTGAAGGCGTAGAAGACGCCGATGATGGCGACGGCGGCGTAGGTCGCCCGCGGCACGGTGCGCTTCGGATCCTTCGCCTCTTCGCCGTAGATCGCGGCGCCCTCGAAGCCCATGAACGCGGCGACGCCGAACACGAGAATGATGCCGAGCGCGGGGCCGAAGAGTGCGCCGGGGTTGAGCGTCGCGGTCGAGACGCCCTCGGGCGCCGCGCCGATCGCGACGATGTCGAAGACGATGACGACGAGGAACTCGAGGCCCACGAGCACGCCGAGCACCTTCGCCGAGAGGTCGACGCGGTTCACGCCCAGGATCCCGACGAGCGCGATGCAGAGGAGGATCCAGAGCCACCAGGGTGAGGCGAAGCCGAACTTGGCCTCGAGGAACATCGAGAGCTGGAAGCCGAAGAGGCCGTAGATGCCGATCTGCATGGCGTTGTAGGAGACGAGCGCGATGAGTGAGGCGCCGACACCGAGGGGGCGGCCGAGCCCCTGGGCGATGTAGGCGTAGAAGGCGCCCGCGTTCGTGATGTTGCGGCCCATCGCGGTGTAGCCCACGGCGAAGACCGTGAGGATGACCGCGATCAGGAGGAAGCCGAGCGGCACGCCGAGCGACTCGGTCACGGCGAAGGAGGTGGTCACGCCGCCCGCGACGACGGTGAGCGGCGCCGAGGCCGCAATGATCATGAGCGTGATCGCCGGGACGCCGAGCGTGCGCCGGCTCAGCCCCGGATCGTGCGCGGTGTGGGGTGTGGCTGCGGTGCTGGTCATGTGGGGTCCCTCCCGGTCTCGCGTCTTTGCCGACCAAGCCAGCCTCGGTGCTGGCGGCGCATGTCAGTGAGTCTAGGTTCGAGAATTCGTGATCAGAAGCCGAAAGCTGTGCCGTGCGCGCACGGGGCATGACGGCGCGCGCACGGCTTTCCAAGTGGATAGTGCCGCGGCTACCCGAACGCCGCCCGCACCTCGTCGTGGGGGAGTGCCTGGCTCGTGTGGCCCGCGCGACCCACGGTGTCCCGCGCGGCCACGAGGGCGTTGAGCACGGCCTCCTCCGTGGCCTCGACGACCGCCTCGAAAAACGGGTCGATGCTGCCCCAGGCGACGTGCTCGAGCGACTCGGTGCGCACGGCGTCGTCCGACATGGCCGAGCTCAGCCCGCCGCCGTTGGCCGTGGAGAAGGCGAGGAAGATGTCGCCCGAGAAGTGGCTGCCGGTCGTGCCCGTGCGCGCGAGGCCGAGCGGCACGCGCCGCGCGAGCGCGCGGCACTGGTCGGGGAGGAGCGGCGCGTCCGTCGCGACGATCACGATCACGCTGCCCGCGCCCGGTACGGCGCGGCGCGCGTCGCTTCCGGCGGCCTCGAGATCCGCCGCGAACCAGGGCTCGGTCTCCATGGGATTCGGCGCTGCCGAGTCGCGCCCGAGCGGGCGCCCCTGCACGAGGAGCTCCTTCCGGCTTCCGAAGTTCGCCTGGAGCAGCACGCCGACGGTCCAGGCGCGGTCGCCGGAGCGCACCACGCGGGACGAAGTCCCCGTGCCGCCCTTGAAGCCGTAGCAGTTCATCCCCGTGCCGCCGCCCGAGTTCCCCTCGGCGACGGGGCCGGACGTGGCGCGGTCGAGGGCCTCGCGCGCGTGCTCCGGGCGCACGGTGTCGGCGTTGATCGAGTTGAGATAGCCGTCCCAGGTCTCGCCCACCACGGGCAGCATCCAGGCGGCGGCGCTCGCGGGGTGATGCTCGGCCATCCAGGCATCGATGCCGAGGTGGACGGCCCCCACCGCGTGCGAGTTCGTCAGGGCGATCGGGGCCTGGAGCTGTCCGGACTCCTCGATCCAGCTCCGGCCCGTGAGCTCGCCGTTGCCGTTCAGTACCGCGATTCCCGCGGCGCAGGGCCGGCCGGCCGCATCGCGTCCGCGGGGGAGGATCGCGGTGACGCCGGTGCGGGTGACGACGGGGGCGTCGGTCACGAGCGTGACCTGCCCGACCGTGAGGCCCGGCACGTCGGTGATCGCGTTCCAGGGCCCCGGCTCGCCGCGCAGCGGGATTCCGAGGTCCCGAGCGCGCGGGCTCGCGGAGGCGGCCAGCGCGTCGCCCAGTTCAACATTGAACATTGTTTAATCCCATCGATTGTGTCTAGACTGCACATCACGGCAGTGGCATCAGGGTATTGATCGTTGTTCGAATCCTAGCCCCACTTCGCGCCCAGACAAAGGAGTCTCCATCATGACCGCCTCATCCGATTCGCCGACACCCGCCGCGACGGCGACCCCCGCCGCCGCGGCCCCGACGGGCACTGACCCGGCCCCGGCGGGCGCGCTCGCCACGGGCCGCCTCGGCACCTGGGACATCATCTTCTTCGTGGTCTCGGCAGCGGCCCCGCTCACGGTCGTCGTGAGCGGCGCGATGACCTCGTTCCGCATGGGCGGCGTGGGGGCGCCCGGCGCGATCCTCTTCTGCGCCGTCGTGCTCATCTTCTTCGCGCTCGGCTTCACCGCGATGTCGAAGAGCGTCCGCAACGCTGGCGCCTTCTACGCGTACGTCTCGCGCGGGCTCGGCAAGCCGCTCGGCATCGGCGTCTCCTCGGTGACCGTCTTTGCCTACATCTCCCTCGTGATCTCGTTCTACGGCTTCATCGGGTTCTTCGCGCAGTTCACCTTCGCCGAGCTGCTCGGGATCGACCTCCCGTGGGGCGTGTGGTCGCTCATCGCGGTCGGCATCGTCGCCTTCCTCGGGTACCGCTCGATCGACGTCGGCGCGCGCGTGCTCGCCGTGCTCCTCACCCTCGAGGTCGGGATCCTCCTCGTGCTCGCGATCGCCGCGATCGCGGACGGCGGCCCCGAGCCGTGGAGCCTCGCGGGCTTCGACCCCCAGAACGTGTTCTTCGCCCCCGCGGCGGGCGCCCTGTTCGTGATCGGCTTCGGCGCCTACCTCGGTTTCGAGAGCACCGCGATCTACGCGGAGGAGGCGAAGCGCCCCGAGCGCACGATCCCGCGCGCGACGATCATTGCGGTGATCTTCCTCGGGGTCTTCTACGCCTTCACTTTCTGGATCCTCACGGTCGCGTTCGGCGCCGACGGCGTGGTCGAGCTCGCGCGATCCGACGCGTTCGAGACCGCCGTGATCGAGGGCACCGGCCGGCTCGCGGGCGCCTGGGCAGGGTTCGTCATGAAGATCCTCATCGTGACGAGCTTCTTTGCGTGCGTGCTGTCGTTCCACAACGCGTGCACGCGCTACCTGTTCTCGCTCGGCCGCGAGGGGCTGCTGCCCGCGGCACTCGCACGCACGAGCCGCCGCAGCCAGGCCCCCGCCGTGGCGAGCCTCACGCTGTCGGCGTTCTCGGCCCTCGGGGTGCTCGTCGCGATCCTCGTCGGCGCCGACCCCTTCCTCGGCCTCGCGCTGTGGACCTACGCGACGGGCGTGCAGGGGCTCGTGTTCGCCCAGGCGCTCACCGCCGTCGCGGTGGTCTGGTACTTCGCGCGGGATCGCCGCGGGCACGGCGTCTTCCGCGTCGTGATCGCGCCGATCATCGGCGCGATCGGCCTGATCTCCGGCTACGTGCTGATCATCACGAACTTCGAGGTGGTGACCGGGCTCGAGGGGCCGATCAACCAGATCCTGCTCCTGCCGACGCCGATCCTGCTCATCGGGGGAGTGATCGTGGGGCTCGTGCTCCGTGCGCGCCGCCCGCGGCACTACGCGGGCCTCACCGAGTCGGTGCGCGTGCCCGATGCCCTAGGCTGAGCGCATGAACGCGACCGAGCGGCGCCGCGGAGAGCGGCGCGATGAGATCATCCGTGCATTCTGGCGCGTCGCTCGGACCCGGCCCCGCGGCGGCGTGAACGTGCGCGCCGTCGCGGCCGAGGCCGCCATGAGCCCGGCGAACGTGCTCCACTACTTCACGAGCCTGAACGAGCTGCAGATCACCGCGCTCGCGGGCGCGATGGAGGAGTTCGCGGAGCGCCGCCAGGGGATCCTCGACCGGCCGGCCTCCGCCGCATCGCGCATCGCCAGCATGATCGAGGCGGGCGTTCCGGACACGATCAGCGACGAGCTGCGCCAGGTCTACGAGAGCGTTCCCGTGCTCGCGGAGCACCCCGAGTTCCTCCCCGCGCACCGCGCGCTCGTAGAGCGCCAGATCATGCTGTACCGCACGCTCGTCGAGATCGGCGCGGGCACGGGCGAGTTCCGCCTCGCGAGCCCGCCGGGCATCATCGCCCGCAACCTCGTGGCGCTCGAAGACGCGTACGATCTCTACCCGCTCGTCGGCGATCGCACGCCGCGAGAGGAGTGCCGCGCCGCGGTGCGCTCGTACGCCGAGCTCGCGCTCGGCCTGGGCGACGGCGCGCTCGTCGCCGCGCTCCGAGACGACGCAGGCGCCTGAAACTCGGCCGCCCGGCGCCGGCGCACGAAACCACAGCGGGGGCGGGGCGATCATCGCCCCGCCCCCGCTGTCGCGCACGGTTCCTACAGGGTGTTGCCGAGCTTGAAGCCCTTCTCACCCTCGGCGTCGCGCGTGTACGAGAAGCCGTCGGCGCCGATCGTCACGGCCATCTCCGAGGCGTCGGTGCGGGCGACGACGGGCTGCGGGTTGCCGTCGAGGTCGAGCACGAGCGAGGCCTCCGTGTACCAGGACGGGACCACGGGGTTGCCCCACCAGTCGCGGCGCTGGTTGTCGTGCACGTCCCACGTGACGACCGGGTTGTCCGGATCGCCCGTGTAGTAGTCCTGGGTGTAGATCTCGACGCGGTGGCCGTCCGGATCCAGGATGTACAGGTAGAACGCGTTCGAGACGCCGTGGCGGCCGGGGCCGCGCTCGATGCGATCCGACATGCGCAGCGCGCCCATCTTGTCGCAGATCGCGAGGATGTTGTGCTTCTCGTGGGTCGAGAATGCGACGTGGTGCATGCGGGGGCCGTCGCCGCCCGTCGCGGCCGTGTCGTGCACGGTGGGCTTGCGGCGCAGCCACGCGGCGTAGACGGTGCCGTCCTCGTCCTGGATGTCCTCCGTCACCCGGAAGCCGAGGTCCTGGTAGTGGCGCACGGCGCGGGGCACGTCCGGGGTGACCTGGTTGAAGTGGTCGAGGCGCACGAGCGCGCCCGGCGTGTAGAGGTCGTAGCGCCACGCGAGCCGCTCGACGTGCTCGACGTCGTGGAAGAACTCGTAGGGGAAGCCCAGGGGGTCCTCGACGCGCACGGAGTCGCCGATGCCCTTCGTGAAGCCCTCGGCGCGACGCTCGACGCGGCAGCCCAGTTCCGTGTAGAACGCGACGGCCTTGTCGAGGTCCTCGGGCGTGCGCACCCGGTACGAGAACGCGGCGACCGCGGCGATCGGGCCCTTGCGGAGCACGAGGTTGTGGTGGATGAACTCCTCGAGCGAGCGGAGGTAGACGGTGTTCTCGTCCTCCTCGGTCACCGTGAGGCCGAGCACGTCGACGTAGAACGCGCGCGAGGCGGCGAGGTCGGTGACGACGAGCTCCATGTAGGCGCAGCGCAGGATGTCCGGCGCGGGCGCCGTCGGCGTCGTGATCGGGTTGTCGGTCTTGATGGGGGCTTCCTTCGTGACGTAGAAGCCGGAGGAGGTCTTTTCGCGACCTGCGAGTTCAGACATGTCGTTGTCCTTAATCTTCAATCTGTGGTGAACCCCCGCGCGACGGCTGCGCGGGGTGGTCGATCGGGCCCGTGGCGGGCCCGGGAATCACTTGCCCGCGCCGAACTTCGGCGAGTGCGCCTCGTTGAGCGTGATGTGCACGGCCTGCTGATCGGTGTAGAAATCGATCGAGCGGTAGCCGCCCTCGTGGCCGAGGCCGGAGGCCTTGACGCCGCCGAAGGGCGTGCGGAGGTCGCGGACGTTGTTCGAGTTGAGCCACACCATGCCGGCCTCGACGGACTGCGCGAAGTTGTGCGCGCGCTTCAGGTTCGAGGTCCAGATGTAGGCCGCGAGGCCGTACTTCGTGTTGTTGGCGAGCTCGAGCGCCTCCTCGTCCGTGTCGAACGGGGTGATCGCGACGACGGGTCCGAAGATCTCCTCCTGGAAGATCCGCGCGTCGGGGCGCACATCGGCGAATACCGTGGGGGCCACGAAGTTGCCGACGGGGAAGCCCTCGGGGCGCCCGCCTCCGGCGACGAGGCGGCCCTCGCTCTTGCCGATCTCGACGTAGCTCATCACCTTCGCGTAGTGCTCGGGGTGCACGAGCGCGCCCACCTCGGTCGCGGGATCGCTCGGCAGGCCGACGACGACGTTCTTCGCCCGCTCGGCGTAGCGCTCCACGAACTCGTCGTAGATGTCGCGCTGCACGAGGATGCGGCTGCCAGCGGTGCAGCGCTCGCCGTTCAGGCTGAAGACGCCGAACACGGTCGCGTCGAGCGCGGCCTCGAGGTCCGCGTCAGCGAACACGACCGCCGGGCTCTTGCCGCCGAGCTCCATCGAGAGGCCCTTCAGGAACGGCGCCGCGTTGCCGAAGATGAGCGAGCCCGTGCTCGACTCGCCCGTGAAGGAGATGAGGGGGACGTCCGGGTGCTTCACGAGCGCGTCGCCCGCGTCCTCGCCCATGCCGTTCACGAGGTTGAAGACCCCGTCGGGGACGCCGGCCTCGCGGAAGATCTCGCCCCACAGCGACGCCGAGAGCGGGGTGAACTCGGCGGGCTTCAGCACGACGGTGTTGCCGGTCGCGAGCGCGGGGCCGAGCTTCCACGACTCGAGCATGAAGGGCGTGTTCCAGGGCGTGATCAGGCCGGCCACGCCGATGGGCTTGCGGTTCACGTAGTTGACCTGGCGGCCGGGCACCTTGAAGGTGTCGTCGTGCTGCGCCACGATCAGGTCGGCGAAGAAGCGGAAGTTCTCGGCCGCGCGGCGCGCCTGGCCCTTCGCCTGGGTGATGGGGAGGCCCGAGTCGAAGCTCTCGAGCTCGGCGAGCTGCGCGTCGCGCGACTCGACGATGTCGGCGACCTTGTGCAGGATGCGCGAGCGCTCGCGGGGGAGCATCTTCGGCCAGGGGCCCTCGGTGAACGCGCGGCGCGCTGCGGCGACCGCGAGGTCGATGTCGGCCTTCTGGCCGGCGGATGCCTGGATGTACGTCTCGTTCGAGACGGGATCCAGCACGTCGAACTCTTCGCCGCCGACCGAGTCGACGAACTTGCCGTCGATGAAGTGGCGGATCTTGTCGGGGAGCCCTGCGGGCTTCTGCGGTGTCATGCTGTCGCCTCCGGTGGTGATTGCTGCGGTGTGTGGTGGTCTGCGGTCGCGCCCGCCGGTGCGGCGGTCGCGGGGGGCCGGTGCTGCTCCTCGGTGTGGGAGAGCACGGCGTCGAGGGTGGCCGTGCGGTGCTCGCGCGCCGCCAGCTCGATCTCGAGGGGGGTGGCCCCGCGCTCGATGAGCTCGAGCAGGCGCTCGTGCTCGTCGACGGACTCGCTCGCGCGGCCCGGCACGAAGCTGAAGGACGAGTTGCGGAGCACCTTCATCCGGTTCCAGCCGCGGTGCACGAGGTCAAGGATGTGCGGGTTCGGGCACGTCTCGAAGAGCACGCTGTGGAACTCGAGGTTGAGCTCCGTGAAGCGCTGCGGATCGAAGGCGCTCAGCGACTCGCGCATCGTCTCGTTGACGGCGCGGGCGCGGGCGATCTGGTCCGGCGTGATGAACGGCGCCGCGAGTCCGGTCGCGGAGCCCTCGACGAGCGCGAGCGTCTGCATCGTGTGCAGGTACTCGGTCTCCTTGACGAGGGAGACCTGGGCGCCCACGTTCCGCTCGAACGTGACGAGCTGCTCGGCCTCGAGCCGACGGATCGCTTCGCGCACGGGCACGACGGACATGTCGAGCTCGGCCGCGATCGGTGCGAGGACCAGGCGGTAGCCCGGCACGTACGTGCCGCTATCGATCCGTTCCCGGATCAGGCGGTACGCGCGCTCGGACTTCGACTCGGCCGACATGGCTTACGCCGCACCCGTCTCGGCCGCGTAGCGCGCGCGCCACTCGGCGTTCATCGGAAAGAGCCCGTCGACCGCGTGGCCCTCGGCGACGCGGTCGGCGACCCACGCGTCGGCCCGCTCCTGCGCGGCGGCCTCCGCGGCCACCTCCGCGAGCAGCGCCGGCGGGATCACGATCACGCCGTCGCGGTCGCCCATGATGATGTCGCCCGGCTGCACCGCGGCGCCGCCGCAGGCGATCGTCACGTCGGTCTCCCACGGGACGTGGCGCCGGCCGAGCACGCTCGCGTGCGCGCCCTGCGAGAAGACGGGGATGTCGAACTGCTGCACGGCCGCGAAGTCGCGCACCCCGCCGTCCGTGACGATGCCGGCCGCCCCGCGCACCTGGGCGCGGAGCGCGAGCACGTCGCCCACGGTGCCGGTGCTCGGGATCCCGCGCGCCTCGACGACGAGCACCTCGCCGGCGTTCACGGTGTCGAACGCGCGCTTCTGCGCGTTGAAGCCGCCGCCGTGCGCCGCGAAGAGGTCCGGGCGGAACGGGATGAAGCGGAGCGTCTTCGCGGTGCCGAGGATGGTGTCGCCCTCGTGGTTCGGGTGTACGCCGTCGATGAAGATGTCGACGTAGCCGCGCTTGCGGAGCGCCGCCGAGACCGTCGCGACCGCGACGCCGTCGAGGAGCGCTCGGATCTCGTCCGTGAGGGGGCCGGCGGCCGGGCCGTCGAGCGGGGTCGCGCGCCCGGCGGCGACCGCCGCGGCGTGCTCCTCGGGGCTGCCCCACGCCTCGATGCGCTGCAGGTCGTCGGCCCGCGGCGTGTTGCCGAAGTCGCCGAACGCGGTGGTGCCCTGGGTCACGGTCGTCACGAGGCGGCCGGTCGTGGGTGCGCCGGGCACGTTCGGTGCGTCGACCTCGACCTCGACCACGTCGCCGGGGAGCACGACGGAGGATCCCGCGGGGGTGCCCGTGAGGATCACATCGCCCGGCTCGAGGGTCATGTGCTGCGAGAGGTCGGCCACGAGCTGGCCGAACGGGAACGCCAGGGTGTCGCTCGTGTCGTCCTGCACGAGCGCGCCGTTCACCCAGGTGCGCACGCGCCAGGAGTCCTGGTCGATGCCCTCGGTGGGGATCGCGACGGGGCCGAGCGGCGTGAAGCCGTCACCGCCCTTGTTGCGCACGTTCGAGCCCTTGTCGGCCGCGCGGAGATCGTAGAGCCCGAAGTCGTTCGCGGCGGTGACGTGCGACACGTGGGCCCAGCCGTCCTCGGGGGAGACCCAGCGGGCCTCGGTGCCGATGACGAGGGCGATCTCGCCCTCGAAGGCGAGCAGCTCGGTGCCCGCGGGGCGCTCGATGGTGCCGCCGGTCGACGCGAGCGACGAGGCGGGCTTGAAGAAGTAGGACGGGAACGCGGGCGTGCGGCCGCGCTGGGCGATCCTCGACGGGTAGTTGAGGTGCACGGCAATGATCTTGCCGGGGGACTCGATTCCGTACGTCATGGCGACCTCGCTCATCTCGTTGTATTTCTTATCGTATACGATTTGGTGGGATTTGGGAAGAACCGTGCGGCCGGCGGCCGCGGAGCCGCTGCGTGCCGACCCCAAGTCGGTTCCGGAGCGGCTCCGGGGCGCCGCCGCAGTGTGCGCTAGTAGCTCGCGCGGGTGGGCCCAGGATCGGCGCCGCCCGTGAAACGCTCCACGAGCGCCTCGGTCTGGCGGGCGAGGATCGCCACGTCGGCCCCGACCGCGACGAAGCTCGCACCGGCCGCGATGTAGCGCTCCGCGTCCGCGGGGACGAACGCGTTCACGCCGACCGGCTTGCCCGCCGCGACGCCCGCGCGGATGGCGCGGAGCACGTTGTCGACGACGTCCGGGTGCCCCTGCTCGCCGAGCAGCCCCATCGAGGCGGCGAGGTCCGAGGGCCCGACAAAGATCGCGTCGACGCCCTCGACCGCGACGATCCGCTCGACGTCCGCGACCGCCGCGGCCGATTCGATCTGCACGGTCAGGCTGATCGTCGCGCTCGCGCGGCCGAGGTACCCCTCGACGCGGTTCCAGCGGGCGGAGCGCGCGAGCGCCGAGCCGACGCCGCGCACGCCGCCGGCCGCCGAGCCGTCGGGGTAGCGCACGGCGCGCACGATCTGTTTGGCCTGCTCCGCCGAGTCGACCATCGGGATGAGCAGGTTCTGCGCGCCGAGATCGAGGAACTGCTTGATCGTGACGGTGTCGCCCGAGGGCGGGCGCACGAGCGGGGCGACCGGGTACGCGGACATCGCGTAGAGCTGCGCGAGCACCGACTCGAGGCCGTTGGGGGAGTGCTCCGCGTCGAGGAGCACCCAGTCGCAGCCGCTCCCGGCGACGATCTCGGCCGTCACGGGGCTGCCCGCGCAGGCCCAGAGGCCGATCAGCGGGCGCTCCGCCGCGTCGAGCCGTGCGCGCAGCGTTGCGGGGAGGGCTACACGAATCGGCACGTCACGGACCCCAGCTCGTTGTAGTCGGCGTGCACGGTGTCGCCGCGCTCCACCCACATGGGCTTGGTGAAGGACCCGGCGAGGATGATCTCCCCGGCTTCGAGGCTCTGGCCGTGCTGCGCGAGCTTGTTCGCGAGCCAGGCGACGCCGAGGGCGGGGTGGCCGAGCACCGCGCCTGCGACGCCCGAGTCCTCGATCGTCTCGTTGCGGTAGAGGAGCGCGGGCACCCAGCTCAGGTCCACCTCGTCGACCTTCACGGGGCGGCCGCCCAGCACCATCGCGCCCATTGCCGCGTTGTCGCTGATCGTGTCGACGATCGTGCGACCCTCCAGCTCGAGGTGGGAGTTCAGCACCTCGAGCGCGGGTACGACGTACGCCGTCGCGTCGAGCACATCGAAGATGGTGGTGCCGGGGCCGGAGAGGGGCTTGTCGAGCACGAAGGCGAGCTCCACCTCGATGCGCACGTTCGAATAGCGGTCGAACTCGAGCACCGAGCCCGACTCGAACACCATGTCGTCGTGGATCACGCCGTAGTCGGGCTCGCTGATCCCGGTGGCCACCTGCATCACCTTCGAGGTGAGGCCGATCTTGTGCCCGACGAGCTTCGCGCCCTGCGCGATCCGGCGATCGGACCACACCTTCTGGATTGCGTAGGAGTCTTCGATCACCATGCCGGGGTAGCGGCTCGTGAGCTTCGGCAGGACGGCGCGGTCGCGGTCCGCCTGGACGAGCTCGTCGGCAATGGCGTCAATCTGTGTCTGGTCGAGCACGGGGCCTCCTTTGGTCGTGCTTCGAATCGTATACGATCCCCGCCGCGCGGGCCACCCCGGAATCCGCGCCCCGCGCACCGGGGTGGCGCGCGAATCCGGCGTCGCCGAATCGTTATTCTCGGCCCGTAGACGATAGTTTGCTTTTTTATTCAACGTTCGTAGAATGAAACCGACGGCACGCCGAAGTGACGTCCATCACAACGCGGGGGACGCGAGTTCACGGCGGAAATGCGATGGCCATGCAACGGAGCCTCACCCCATCAGCACATGTCCGAATACCGAGAGAAGTAGACACGATGAAGAGAACACTCACGGGAATCGCGGCGCTCGCCGCCGCGGCACTCGCGCTCACGGCCTGCTCAAGCGGGGGCGGCACCGCGACGGGCGATGACGGCGACGGAGCCGCAGCCCAGCCGCTCAGCATTGGCAACTTCCTGGATCTCACCTCCTGGGATCCCTCGCTCGCCGACGTCGGCTTCGACGGCCCGTACCTCTCGGCCGTCTACGACCCGCTCGTCGCGATCGACGGATCGGGGGAGCCCCAGCCTGCGCTCGCGACCGACTGGGAGATCTCCGACGACTTCACCACCATCACGATGAATCTCCGCACCGACGCGAAGTTCTCGGATGGCGAGGCGTTCACGGCAGAGGCCGCGGTGAAGAGCCTCGAGTACCTGCAGCAGGGCGCGCGCTCGCAGGAGGCGTACCAGAAGGTCGAGAGCTTCGAGGCGGTCGACGAGGACACGATCGCGATCCACCTCACGCAACGCGACGACACGATCCTCTACTTCATGGGGCTCGGCCGCAGCTACATGATGGCGCCCGACGCGATCGACGCGGGCACGCTCGCCGAGGCTCCCGTCGGCTCCGGGCCCTACACGCTCTCGGCGGACTCGGTTCCCGGCGCGGAGTACCGCTTCGACAAGGTCGCCGATCACTGGGCGGCCGACGAGTTCCCGTTCGACCCGCTGTCAGTGAGCCCGCTCTCCGATGCGACGGCCATGCTCAACGGTATGGAGAGCGGCCAGTTCAACGTGATCTACGGCGACAAGACCGCCATGGACATGGCCCCGGATCGCGGCTGGAACGTGGCGACCGGGCTCTCGATGTGGGTGGGTCTCCAGTTCAGCGACCGCGCGGGCGCGACCGAGATGGGGAAGCCCCTCGGCGAGCTCAAGGTGCGCCAGGCGCTGAACGTCGCGTTCAACGGCCCCGAAATGGTGGAGACCATCGCGCAGGGCGTCGGCGAGGCGACGAACCAGGTGTTCCCCGTTGGCACGCCGGGCTACGTGCCCGCGCTCGCCGGCAAGACGAAGCCGAGCATCGAGACCGCGAAGCAGCTCCTCGCCGAGGCCGGCTACGCCGACGGCTTCGACGTGACCATGCCCATGGCCCCGCCGTTCCAGCCGTGGCAGGCGATCGTCGAGCAGACCTTCGGTGAGCTCGGCATCGGCGTGACGTGGAAGGAGACCGACTTCATGCAGTACATGTCGGTCGCCCCGGAGTACCCGATGTTCGTCGGCGTGATCGCGATGGACTCGAACCCGATCGCCACGGTCGAGCGCCAGATCGCGAAGCCGCAGTGGTACAACCCGACCCCCGGCCTCGATGCCTTCCCCGAGGTGCAGGCGCAGGTGGACGCGGTGTTCGCCGCGGCCCCGGGCGACGAGCAGATCGCCGCGGTCGAGAAGCTCAACGAGCTCGTCACGGAGAACGCGTTCTTCTCGGTGTGGGCGCAGTCGACGAACACCTACATCTCGGCGGCCGAGTTCACGGTGACCCCCGTGACGGGGATGATGTTCCCCACCCTCCGACAGATCGCCCTCTCGAAGTAACGCGGCAGGGCGGGGCCGCAGCGCGGCCCCGCCCACCGTCCATCGACCCGTCATCCCAGTCCTCGGAGACCCGATGCTCACCTTCACGCTCAAGCGGCTGCTGTCCGGAGTGATCCTCCTCGTCGTCGTCGCGACCGGCACCTTCTTCCTCGCGCACGCCGCGATTCCCGACCCCACGCTCGGCCTGCTCGGCAGCGCGGCGACCCCGGAGGCCCAGGCCGTCCTCGCCGAGCGGATCGGCACCGACCGGCCCCTGCTCGTCCAGTTCGGCGAGTGGTTCGGCGGCCTGCTCCGCGGCGATTTCGGCGTCTCCTGGAAGAACTTCCAGTCCGTCGGCTCGCAGTTGGCGCTCAAGCTCCCCGTGACCCTCTCGGTCGTCTCGGTCGCAATCCTGCTCTCGGCGCTCCTCGGCGCGCTGCTCGGGGTGGCCGCCGGCCTCCGCCCGAACACCTGGATCGACAAGCTCGTGAAGGCCGCGGCCGTGATCCTCTTCGCGCTGCCCGGCTTCTGGGTCGCGCTCGTGCTCGTCATGACCTTCGCGGTGAACCTCCGCTGGTTCCCCGCGGTCGGCTACGTCGCGCCCACGCAGTCCCTCGGCGGCTGGGCGCAGTCGATCACGCTCCCGGCGATCGCGCTCGCGCTCGGCGCGATCGTGATGATCGCCGAGCAGCTCCGCAACGCGATCATCCAGGCCGATGCGCAGGACTACGTGCGGACGCTCCGCAGCCGCGGCCTGCCGCAGTGGCGGGTCGTGATGCACCTGCTCCGCAACGCGGCCCCGGCCTCCCTCACCGTCCTCGCGCTCATGTTCGTCGGCCTGCTCTCCGGTGCCATCATCGTCGAGCAGATCTTCGCGCTGCCCGGCATCGGGCCGCTCACGCAGGCCTCCTCGCAGAACGGCGACATCCCGATGCTGCTCGGGATCACGGTGATCACCGTCGTGTTCGTCGTCATCATCAACTTCCTGCTCGACATCCTGCTCGGCTGGATCAACCCGAAGGCGCGTGCGAAATGACCACTCCGCTCTCCGACCCCATCGACACCCGCGGGGGCGGGCGCGAGGCGCTGCTCCGGCGTCTGCTCAGGCGCCCCGCCGGGGCCGTGTCGATCGCGGTGCTCGCCGTCGTCGTGCTCGTCGGGGTGCTCGCGCCCTGGCTCGCGCCCTCCGACCCGAACCTGGTCGATCTCTCGATCACGCGCGCGCTGCCGAGCGCCGAGCACTGGCTCGGCGGCGATACGACCGGTCGCGACGTCGCGAGCCGCCTGATCTGGGGCACCCAGATCACGCTGTGGGGTGCGCTCGTCGCGATCTGCACCGCCCTCGTGATCGGCGTCCCCTCCGGCCTCGCGGCGGGCTACTACGGCGGCCGGATGGATCGCATCGGCACGTGGATCAGCGACGGACTCCAGTCGATCCCCGGCATGGTGATCCTGCTCATCGTCGGCGCGAACACGGGCAACAACTTCAATCTGCTCATGGTGACCGTCGGCGTCTTCATGGCCCCGGGCTACTTCCGGTTGACCCGCTCGACCGTCCTCGCCGTGCGCGGCGAGGCCTACGTCGACGCCGCGCGCGTGGCGGGCCTCTCCGACCTCCGGATCATGGGCCGCCACATCATCACCCAGGTCACGGCTCCGATCGTCATCCAGTCCGCGCTCACCGCCGGCATGGCGATGGGCATGCAGGCCGGCCTGCAGTTCCTGGGCATCGGCGGCGGCACGACCCCCGGCTGGGGCGCCGCGATGAACGAGGGCTTCAAGGTGATGCGCACCGATCCGCTCCTCCTCCTCTGGCCGTCCCTCGCGCTCGGCATCACGATTGCCGCGCTCGCGGTGCTCGGCTCGACACTCGCCGACGTCATCAGCGTGAAGACGCCGACGCTCTCCCGCCGGGAACGGCGAAGGATCGCGCGCGCGAACGCGGAACGGCTGCCGCACGGCGCGACGACGACCACGACGGGATCCATCTCGGTCGCCGCCGTGGATTCCGCGGTCCGGCTCGAGAATCTTCGGGTGACCTACGAGACGGCCGCCGGAGAGGTCGAGGTGGTGCACGGCATCACCCTCGACGTCGCGCCCGGCGAGGTCGTCGGCATCGTGGGGGAGTCGGGATCCGGCAAGTCGCAGACGGTGTTCTCGATGCTCGACCTGCTCCCGAAGTCCGGCTACTACACCGCCGACGCGATCTGGATCGGCGGCGAGGACGTGACGACGCTCTCGCGCCGTGACCGCGCGCAGCTGCTCGGCCACGAGATCGGGTACATCCCCCAGGAGCCGATGACGAACCTCGACCCCTCGTACACGATCGGCTTCCAGCTCACCGAGCCGCTCCGCGCCGTGCACGGGATGAGTCGGGCCGAGGCGCGGGCGCGAGCGCTCGAGGTGCTCGGCCGCGTCGGCATCGTGGACCCCGAGCGTGTGCTCAGGAGCTACCCGCACGAGCTGTCCGGCGGTATGGCGCAGCGCGTGCTCATCGCGGGCGCGATCGCCGGCCGGCCCTCGGTGCTCGTCGCCGACGAGCCGACGACGGCGCTCGACGTGACCGTCCAGGCCGAGGTGCTCGAGCTCCTCCGCGAGCTGCAGCGCGAGGGAGACATGGCGCTCGTCATCGTCACGCACAACTTCGGCGTCGTCGCGGACATCTGCGACCGCGTCGTGGTGATGCGGGGCGGGAGCATCGTCGAGATCGACGATGTGGAGCCGATCTTCGCGCACGCCGAGCACCCGTACACGCGCGAGCTCATCGCCGCGTCGCTCGACACGGCCGCGAGCCGCGCCGAGCTCGACGCCGAGTTCGAGACCGGGGCGGCCGGCGCCGGCCGCGCCCCTGCACGTCCAGCCCCCGCGACCGCAGAGGCCGCGCCGCACGAGGAGGTCTCCCGATGACCGAGTTCGCCCCGCTCCTGTCCGCGCGAGATGTGGTCGTCGAGTACGGCTCCCGGCGGCACCCCAACCGCGTGCTCCACGAGGTCTCGCTCGACGTCGGCGCGGGGGAGTGCGTCGGCCTCGTCGGCGAGTCCGGCTCGGGGAAGTCGACCCTGGGCAAGGCGATCCTCGGCCTCGTGCCGGTCGCGAGCGGGTCGATCACCTTCGCCGGGCGGGACATCACCCACCTGAGCCGAGCGGAGCGCCGCGGGCTCGCCGCCGAGATCCAGGTCGTGTTCCAGGATCCCTACGGCTCGCTCAACCCGCAGCTCACGATCGGGGAGATCCTCGCGGAGCCCCTCACTGCGGCGGGGGTGGACCGCGCCGCCGCGCGGCGCGCCGTCGCGGAGATGCTCGATCGGGTGCGCCTCCCGGCCGGGGTCATCGACCGGCTGCCGCGCGAGTTCTCGGGCGGGCAGCGGCAGCGCATCGCGATCGCGCGCGCCCTCGTGCGCGAACCCCGTCTGATCATCTGCGACGAGCCGGTGAGCGCCCTCGATCTGACCACGCAGGCCGCGGTGCTCGAGCTGCTCATCGAGCTGCAGCGCGAGACCGGCGTCGCGTACCTCTTCGTGTCGCACGACCTCGGCGTGGTGCGCCGGATCTGTCACCGCGTCGCGGTGATGACCCGCGGCGAGCTCGTCGAGATCGGCGACGGCGAGCAGGTGACGCGCGACCCCGAGCATCCCTATAGCCGGCGGCTACTCGCGGCCTCGCCCGTCGCCGATCCCGCGCGTCAGGCGGAGCGCCGGGCCGCCTGGCTGGCGCTGCGCGCCGGCTGAGGCTCGCGAGACCGCCCCGTTGTGCTCATGTGCGGCGGGGCGGTACGCTACCAGGTTTTCCCGGGGTAGACTAGTATGATGACCTCTTCTGAGAATGCCGCGCCCGAAGCTGGCGCGACCGCAACCCCCGACACCACTGAGGGCGAGCGCATCACCTTCGCCGAGCTAGGCCTCGCACCCGAGGTGCTCCGCGCCGTGACCGAGGTTGGCTACGAGACGCCGTCGGCCATTCAGGCCGCGACCATTCCGGTTCTGCTCGAGGGGCGCGACGTCGTCGGCCTCGCGCAGACCGGCACCGGCAAGACCGCAGCCTTCGCGCTTCCCGTCCTTTCCCGCATCCAGCCCGGCCAGGGCGTGCCCCAGGCCATCGTGCTCGCCCCCACCCGTGAGCTCGCGCTCCAGGTGTGCGAGGCGTTCGAGAGCTACGCCACCCACCTCCCCGAGGTGCACCTCCTCCCCGTCTACGGCGGCCAGGCCTACGGCCAGCAGCTCTCCGCGCTGCGCCGCGGCGTGGACATCGTGGTCGGCACCCCCGGCCGCATCATGGACCACCTGAAGCGCGGATCGCTCGACCTGAGCGAGATCAAGTACCTCGTGCTCGACGAGGCCGACGAGATGCTCAAGATGGGCTTCGCCGAGGACGTCGAGACGATCCTCGCCGAGACGCCCGAGGAGAAGCAGGTCGCCCTCTTCTCCGCGACCATGCCGGCGCAGATCCGCCGCATCTCCCAGCAGCACCTGCGCGACCCGCAGGAGATCAAGATCGCCGGGAAGACGCAGACGAGCTCGAACATCACGCAGCGCTACAACGTCGTCTCCTACACGCAGAAGCTCGATGCGCTCACCCGCATCCTGGAGGTCGAAGAGTTCGACGGCCTCATCGTCTTCACGCGCACCCGCGGCGACTCCGAGCAGGTCGCCGAGAAGCTCCGCGCCCGCGGCTACTCGGCCGCCGCGATCAACGGCGACATCCCGCAGAACGTGCGCGAGCGCACGGTGCAGTCGCTGAAGGACGGCCGCCTCGACATCCTCGTCGCGACCGACGTCGCCGCGCGCGGCCTCGACGTCGAGCGCATCAGCCACGTCATCAACTACGACCTGCCGATCGACACCGAGTCGTACGTGCACCGCATCGGCCGCACCGGCCGCGCGGGCCGCACGGGCGACGCGATCAGCTTCGTCACCCCGCGCGAGCGCCGCCTGCTCGGCGCGATCGAGAAGGCCACCAAGCAGCCGCTCACGCAGATGCCGCTGCCCGGGGTCGACGAGGTCAACGCGACCCGTCTCTCGCGCTTCGACGACGCGATCACGACCGCGCTCGGCGAGACCGCGCGCATCGATCGCTTTCGCGACATCATCGCCCACTACGTGCGCAACCACGACGTCCCCGAGCCCGACGTGGCCGCGGCGCTCGCGGTCGTCGCCCAGGGCGATACGCCGCTGCTCCTCACGGAGGAGGACGACCGCAAGTTCGAGCGCGACCGCAAGCAGGCCGCGCGCTTCCTCGAGGAGGGCGTGAGCGGTGGCCGTGGCGACCGCCCCGCGCGCGAGGATCGCGGTCCGCGCGAGCGCCGCACCGACCTGAAGATGTACCGCATCGAGGTGGGTCACCGGCAGAAGATCAACCCCGGCCAGATCATCGGCGCGATCGCGAACGAGGGCGGCCTCACCCGCGATGACTTCGGACGCATCCAGGTGCGCGACGACTTCTCGCTCGTCGAGCTGCCCGCGGACCTGTCGGGCGAGGCGCTCGGCAAGCTCTCGGAGACCCGGATCAGCGGCAAGCTGATCGAGCTCAAGGAGGATCGCGGACCGCGCGGCGGCGGCGATCGCGGGGGCTACGGCGGCGACCGCGGGGATCGCGGCGGCTACGGCCGCTCCGATCGTGGCGGCGACCGCGGCGGCTACGGCCGCTCGGATCGTGGCGATCGCGGCGGGGACCGCGGCGGCTACGGCCGTTCGGACCGCGGCGATCGCGGTGGCGACCGTGGCGGCTACGGCCGTTCGGATCGCGGCGATCGCGGCGGCTACGGCTCGGACCGCGGTGATCGCGGGGATCGCGGCGGTTACGGCGGCGATCGCGGCGGGCGCGGCGGCTACGACCGTGGCGACCGCGGGGATCGCGGTGGCTACGGCGGCGATCGCGGTGGCTACGGCGGCGATCGCGGCGGGCGCGGCGGCTACGACCGTGGCGACCGTGGCGATCGCGGGGGCTACGGCTCCGATCGTCGCGACCAGGGCGGCAACCGTGCCGACGGCAAGCGCAAGCCCCGCTGGTAGCGGGCGCGGCGCACCCCGCGCCGCATGACGAACGCGCCCCGGCAGGGATTCCTGCCGGGGCGCGTTCGTCGTTGTGGGCGGACTCGCGGCAGGAACCTGGCTGTTCGGAAGCAATAGATCCGATGAAGGTGAGGGTATCCTAAGAAAATCGGGTACAGTGGCGGAAGACCCTCCGCATCCCGCGGTACGGACGCGTCAGCCTCCCGCCGAAAGCGAGCCCACCATGACCCTCAGCCCGAAGCCCGACCGCAGTCTCACCGTGTGGGACGGCGGCGAGCAGCTCCGCTACACCTTCGCTGACTGCATGCGCTATCACGGCCCCGAGTTCCCGGGCGGCGTCGCGCACGCCTTCGCCGCCCTCGCCCGGGCGCTTCCGGAGCTCGCCGCGCGCACCGCGGGAGGGAAGGTCGATCGCCGCAGCGTGCGCGTGCGCACCCCGTTCGCGGGCCCGGGGGCGCGCGACACGTTCGAGCTCGTCACCCGCGCGGTGTCGGGCGGGCGCTACGAAGTGCTTCCGGAGCTCGCGCGCCCCGAGCGCGGCGCGGCGCTCTCGCGGTACCTGTTCGAGGTGAGCGCGGGGGAGGCGCAGGTGACCTGCGTGCTCCGGGAGGACGGGGTGGTCACGACGGAGTACCTCGCGCTCAGCGAGCGCGCGGGCAAGAGCGTCGAGGAGCTGGCGCAGCTCGCCGAGCTCGAGGCCGAGATGCGCGAGCGCGTGCTGAGCGGCGCCCCCGCCGAGGTCTACGCGCTCGAGTACTCGGCTCGCGGCCGCGGGGCGCTCCGCTCGGGCGACCGCTCCGGTGCCGAGCGGCGCCGGAGCGCGGGCCTAGCGCGTCGTGAACACCTTGCTCGCAATGCGCCACACGCCTTCGCGCCGGACCAGTCCGAAGTGGTTGCGGAAGTCCGCGCCCAGGAACTGTCGTTCGTCGAGCACCGCGTGGGCGATCTCGCCCGTCACGACGATGCCGTGGATCTCCGCGCCGTACTCCGGACCCGCGGGGACGGCCGTCGCGATCACGTTCGCGGCGAAATCGGCGCCGCTCATCGTGACGGCCTCGGGGCCGAGGGTGCCCCACATCATCGCGTCCTCCGTGAAGGCGTCGCGCACGGCCGCGGGGTCCGCGGCGACGCAGCCGTCGACGTATCGCTGGACGGCCGCGCGGACCGCGTCCTCTGCTGACTGCGGCGCGGGCTGCGCTGCGGACGGTGCTGCTGACATCTCTGCTCCTCGGGTGGGCTGGGGTGGGGCTCGGGTGGCGGGGAAGAACGGGTGAACGAGCGAGGGCGCGGCCCGCAGGCCGCGCCCTCCGCCGGGATCTCCCGGCAGCGTCAGGCAGCTAGCCGCTGATGACGTGCGGCTCGGCGACGGCCTTCAGGCCCTCGACGCCGAACTCGCGGCCGTAGCCGGACTGCTTCGCACCGCCGAAGGGGATCATCGGGTGCAGGCCGCCGTGCGAGTTGATCCACGTGGTGCCGGCCTGCAGGCGCGCGGCGACGGCGAGGGCCTGCTGGCGGTCGCTCGACCACACGGAGGAGCCCAGGCCGACCTCGAGCTCGTTCGCGAGCGCGACGGCCTCGTCGATGTCCGTGTAGCGGATGATCGGCAGCGCCGGGCCGAACTGCTCCTCGAGCACGAGCTCCTGGTGCGGGTCGATGTCGGCGATCAGCGTCGTCGGGTAGAAGTTGCCGACGGCCTCGCGATCCGGGTCGCCGCCGAGCACGACGCGCGCGCCGGACGCCTTCGCCGACTCGACGAGCCGGTCGACGACGTCGAACTGCGCGCGATTCTGCAGCGGCCCGAGCACGTTCTGCTCCTCGAGACCGACGCCCATCGGCACGGCCGCGGCGACCTTCGCGAGCTCCTCGACGACGGCGTCGTAGATCGAGTCGTGCACGTAGAGGCGCTTGAGCGCGGCGCAGGTCTGCCCGGTGTTGATGAACGCGCCCCAGAAGAGGTCCTCCGCGATCGCCTGCGGATCCGCGTCCGGGAGCACGATACCGGCGTCGTTGCCGCCGAGCTCGAGCGTGAGGCGCGTGACGTTCGCGGCCGAGGCCTCGATGATGCGCTTGCCCACCGGGGTGGAGCCCGTGAACATGATCTTGCCGATCTTCGGGCTGCGGGTCAGCGCGTCGCCGACCGTGCGACCCGGGCCGGGGACGATGTTCAGCACGCCCTCGGGCAGCACCTGGTTCATCACGGCGACGAGCGCGACGACGGAGAGCGTGGTCGTCTCAGCGGGCTTGATCACGACGGTGTTCCCCATGCGGAGCGCGGGCACGATCTGCCAGATCGAGATCATCATGGGCCAGTTCCAAGGCGAGATCGCACCCACGACGCCGAGCGGGCGGTAGTGCATCTCGGCGTAGCCGGACTCGTCGTCCACGAGCACCTCGACGGGCAGCGGGGTGTCGGCGGGCGTGCGGGTCCACGCGACGCAGCCGCCCACCTCGAAGCGCGCATTCGGGCCGTTGAGCGGCTTGCCCTGCTCGCGCGAGAGCAGCTCGGCGAGCGGCTCCGCGGAAGCCTCGATCGCGTCGGCGACGCGGTGGAGGATCGCGCTGCGCTCGGCATCGGGGAGCGCGGCCCATGCGGGCTGCGCCGCCTCGGCCCGATCGATCGCCGCCTCGAGCGCCGCCACGTCCTGCACCGGTGCGGTGCCGATCAGCTCGCCGGTCGCGGGATCGAAGACCTCGCGGGTCTCGCCGTCCTTCGGCGTGATGGCCGCAAGCAGGCTGTCGTAGGTTTCCATGGATCCTCCACTTCGAGTCCGGTAGGTGGTCTCAGGCTACGGGGCGGCCCCGCGTGCGCGCTTGTCTCGGACGGTACTCCGGTTGTCTCAGCGTGACCACTCGCGGGGCGCCCGGCGGCGCACCACGAGGAGTGCGACGAGCGCGGCCCCGAGCGCTCCGGCGGCGATGCTCGCGACCATCGTGAGCGCCGAAGTGCCGACGAGCGCCGAAATCGCAGGTGCCGTGATCGCGCCGGCGGTGAAGGTCGCCATGCCGAGCAGCGCGGAGGCGGTGCCCGCCCGTGCACCGTGCCCGCCGAGCGCGAGCGCGGTGCCGTTCGGGCCGCCAAGCCCGGCCGCCCCGAGGAAGACGGCGAGCAGCGCGATCACGAGCGGGGAGGGCGCACCGGCGAACGTCGCGCCGCACAGCGCGAGCGCGGTGAGCGCCCCCGCGGTCTGCCCGATCAGGTACATCCGCGTCGTGCCCACCCGGCGCACGAGCACGCGGCTCAGCTGGGCGCCGCCGAGCTGCGCGAGCGCGTTCACCGCGAACACCAGGCTGAAGAGCTGCGGGGTGAGCCCATACTGCTCCTGGAGCACGAAGCTCGACATCGACAGGTAGGAGAAGAACGCTGCGCCGCCGAGGCAGGCGGCCGCCATGAGCGCGACGAAGAGGGGATCGCGGAGCACCGCGCCCGCGTGGCCGAGCGTGGTGCGCAGCGCTCCGCCCTCCTGCGGGGCCGCGGCTCGCGTCTCGCGGAGGCCGAACTGCGCGACCACGACGAGCGCCGCACCGATCCCCGCGAGCACGAGGAAGATGCCGCGCCAGTCCATCACCCGCGCGAGCTGGCCGCCGATCACGGGCGCGATGATCGGGGTGAGCGAGGTGACGAGCGCGAGGAGGGAGAGCATGCGCGAGAGCTCGACGCCGTGGAACAGATCCCGCGCGACGGCGAGCGAGATCACCACGCCGGCGGAGCCCGCCACCCCCTGCAGGAATCGCGCGGCGAGGAGTACCTCGATCGTGGGGGCCCACGCGCAGACGGCCGAGAGCACGGCGAACAGCACCACCCCGATCACGAGCGGGCGCTTCCGCCCGAAGCGGTCGGACAGCGGGCCGGCGAGGAGCTGCCCGAGGCCGAGGCCGATCATGCAGACCGACATGGTCGCCTGCGCGAGGGCGTCGCTCGTGCCGAGGCTCCGGGCGAGCTGTGGGAGCTGCGGGAGGTAGAGGTCCATCGACAGGGGGCCGAACGCCTCGAGCGCGCCGAGCACGAGGGTGATGCGCAGGAGCCCCATCGGGCGGCCCGCCGGGCGTGCGGTGCTCATCGGGCGAGGATCCGGCGCCACCAGCTCTCCCGCGCGGCGTTCGCCGCCCGGGAGACCTCGGCCTCGGGGGAGAAGCCCGTGAAGCCGTGATAGGCGCCCGCCCATACATGGAGCTCCGCGTCGCCGCCGGCCGCCCAGATCCGGCCCGCGTACGCCACGGCCTCGTCCCGGAACACCTCGGCGGAACCGACCTCGATGAACGCGGGAGGGAGACCGCCCAGCTGCGCGGACCGCGCGGGCGCGCGCTCGCCGCCGACGCGCGCGGTGCCGCGATCGGCGCCGAGCGCGGCGGTCCACCCGGTGTGGTTGTTGTTCCGATCCCACGCGCCGAAGCCGTCGAACTGGCGCGCCGATACCGAGTCGTTCCGGTCGTCCAGCATGGGCGTGTTG
Organism: Leucobacter sp. PH1c; assembly: GCF_000633415.1. Lineage (GTDB taxonomy): Bacteria > Actinomycetota > Actinomycetes > Actinomycetales > Microbacteriaceae > Leucobacter. The sequence goes on from NZ_AYMV01000026.1 coordinate 24,208, forward strand.
AGCAGCTGGCCCGCGAGCGCGGGCCCGCCGCGGTCCCGGGCGAGCAGCGCCACTGCGGCCGCAAGGCCCCCGCCCGCCGAGGCGCCGGAGACGACGATGCGCGCAGGATCGACGCCGAGCGCCGTCGCGTGCTCCGCGAGCCATCGGAGCGCCGCGTAGCAGTCCTCCGCGGCGGCGGGCGCGGGGTGCTCGGGCGCCAGCCGGTACTCGACCGCCACCCCGACGGTGCCGTACCGCTCCGCGAGATCGATGAGCTCGCCCGTGCCGAAGAAGCGCGTGCCGAGCACGTAGCCGCCGCCGTGGATGCCGAGCACGGCGGGCCGCGGCCCGGTGTGCTCCGCGCCCGTGGGCCGGACGATCGTCACCGCGACATCCGGTGCGCCGTCCGGTCCCGGAATCACCCGGTCCTCCGCTGCGACGGCGCGGCCGGCGATCTGCTCCGTCATCGGCTGGATGATCGTCGCGAAGTGGGCGCGGTTCGCCTCGATCGTGTCCGCGCGGAGCGGGATCCGCTCCACGAGGTCGAGGAAGAACGCGAGGCCCGCGGTGAGCTCGGGGTCGTAGGGAACGGGGAGCGGTGCTCCGCCCGAATCCGCGCGCGGGTCACACATCGTCGCTCCCGGAGGCCTTCGCGCCCCGCGCGAGCACGCGGCGCAGCCACGAGTCGCGGCTCGCGAGCGCCGCCCGCGTGATCTCCGCGTCGGGCGCGTACATGTCGAAGCCGTGGCACCCGCCCGCCCAGACGTGGAGCTCGGCGTCGCCGCCGCTCGCCCAGATCCCGCTCGCATAGGCGGTGTCCTCGTCGCGGAACATCTCAGCCGCACCCACCTCGATGAACGCGGGCGGCAGGCCGCCCAGGTCGTCCGCGCGGCTCGGCGCGGCGTATGCGGGAGCATCGGGGGAGTCCGCGAGCTCCGCGCCGAGCACGCAGCGCCACGCGAACAGGTTGGCCTCGCGGGGCCAGGTGCCGATGCCGTCGTATTGCCGGCTCGACACCGTCGTGTTCGTGTTGTCGAGCATGGGGCACAGGAGGAGCTGGCCCGCGATGGCCGGCCCGCGGCGGTCGCGCGCCATGAGCGACACCGCCGCGGCGAAGCCGCCGCCCGCGCTCCCGCCCATGACGATGAGCCGCGAGGCGTCGCCGCCCAGCTCTGCCGCGTTCGCCGCGACCCAGCAGGTCGCGGCGTACGTGTCCTCGGCGCCCGCGGGGAACGGATGCTCGGGCGCGAGCCGGTACTCGACGTTGACGCCCACGGCGTCGTGCCGCGCGACGAGGTCGGCGAGGCGTCCGTGCTCCCAGGAGCGGTGCCCCACGATCATCCCGCCGCCGTGGAAGTTCACGAGGATCGCCCGCCCCTGGGGCGGCTGCGGGCCTGCGGGCGCGAACACCGTGATCTCGAGCGCGGGGGTGCCGGGCGGGCCCGGGATGCGGAGCTCGCGCGCGGTGATGCCGTGCGCCGCGGCGACGGCGGCGCCGTCGGGGAACGCAGGCCCGCCGTCGCGCATCCCCGGGAGAGTCTCCGCGGACAGCGGCGGGGCATCCGCGGCCGCGAGCGCTGCGAGCACGGGGGCGATCTCGGGATCGAAGGGCACCGGGGCGAGCGCGGCGCCGGGGGTGGGCTCGTGCGTCGTCATGCTCAGGGGCCTTCCGGATCGACGAGGCCGCGGTCAGCCCAGAATGGCAAGACGCGCGCTCGGAGCTCCTCCGCGCCCACGCGCTCGAGCACCTCCAGGCTGCCGAGATTGCCCTCGAGCTGCGCGACGCTCGACGCGCCGAACAGCGTCGTGGCCGTCGCCGGGTGCGTCAGCGTGAACGCGATCGCGAGCTGCGCGGGCGTCGCCCCGAGCTCGTCGGCGAGTGCACGGAACGCCGGCACGTCGTCGATGATCCGCTGGCGAATGCCGCCCGGATCGCGGCCCACCTCCCGCTCCGTTGCGGTCTTCCCCGCGAGGTATCCGCCCTCCATGACGTCCGAGGCCTGCATCGAGAGCCCCGCCGCGAAGAGCTCGGCGAAGGGCTCGCCGTCGGGGATCGCGCGGCGGGAGACGCTGTACTTGAGCTGGGCGATCTCGGGGCCGGGCACCCCCTCGGCCGCGGCGATGTCGCGGAGCGCCGCGATGTGCGACGCCGACCAGTTGTTCACGCCCCACGCGCGGATGAGTCCGTCCGCGTGGAGCTCCGCGAGGTTCCGCACGATGTCCCGCAGCTCGAGGTCATCGCGGCGGAGGTCGCCGAGGATCACGAGATCGGCGTACTCCGCACCGACTCGGAAGAGCGCACCGTCGAGCTGCGTGCGGAAGCCCGTGCTCGGATCCCAGCCCTCGACCCACAGCTTCTCGGAGAGCTGGTACTCCTCCCGCCGCACGCCGGCAGCGCGCACGATCGCCGAGAAGAGCACGTCGGTGAAGGCGGGCGGTCCGCCCGGGGCGGCGTAGACGCCGACGTCGAAGAGCGTGATCCCGCGATCGAGCGCGGTGCGCACGAGCCGGACGGCGTCCTCGAAGTGCATCCGATCGTAGATGTGCCAGGAACCGAGGGCGAACACGGAGGTGTCGAGAGCGCTCGTGCCGATGCGTCGGCGGGGGACGGGGGAGTGCGTCATTGCGTGCCTTTCACTGCGGGGTCTGCGGGGCGGCGCGGAGCGGCGCCGGGGGAGGAATGGGAGGGAGCGCGGGCTACGCCGCGAAGGGCAACCGGGGATCGATGACGGCCTTCACCTCGCGCAGCTCGTGCATGTTCGCGATCCGGTCCGAGGCCTCGGCGAGACTGCAGGGCGCCGAGAACAGCTCGTCCCAGGGGAAGCGATCCGCGAATGCGCGGAAGAACTCGATCGAGCGGAAGTAGTCGGCGATGTCGCCGTTCAGCGAGCCGACGACCGTGAGCTCCTTGCCCATGATCGCCGAGAGCGGGAAGGGGTCTCCCGCGGGGCCGGTTGAGCCGACGATCGCGATCGTGCCGCGCTGCGCGGCCATGCCGACGGCCTCGGGACCGATGCCCGGCGCCCCCGCGAAGTCGAGCACGAGGTCCGCGCCCATTCCGCTCGTGAGGTCCTGCACGCGCGCGATCGTCGCCTCCGAGCCGCCCGAGATGTCCACGGTGTGCGTTGCTCCGAAGCGCCGCGCGAGGTCGAGACGGGCCGGGGGCGCACCGACGGTGATCACCTGAGCGGCGCCCGAGATGCTCGCCACCGCGGTCGCGAAGAGGCCGAGCGCTCCCGAGCCCTGCACGACGACGCGGGAGCCGGGGCGTACCCCGCCCGCGCGGTCGAACGCGCGGAGCACCGTCTTCGCCGCGCACCCCGCGGCCGAGGCCCAGGTGTCCTTCACCTCCGCGGGCAGACGCAGTTTCTGCGCGCCGGGCGTCACGTAGGCGAACTCGGCGAGCCCGGCGGTCGCGTAGGGCGGCGCGTCCGTGCGCTGGAGGAAGCCGTAGCCGCGCGCGGTGCACGCGACGGGCTGGCGCAGCACGGTGCACCCGAAGCACTCGCCGCAGACCGATTCGGACCAGCCGATCCGATCGCCCGGGCGCAGGGGCTCGCCGAGCGCGTCGACCGTGCCCGCCCCGACCGCGATCACCTCGCCGACCATCTCGTGCCCGAGCATCATGGGCAGCATGCCGGGGAAGCTCATCTTTCCGGCCCAGATCTCGATGTCGGTGCCGCAGAGCGTGGTGCAGGTGATCCGCACGAGCGCCGCGCCGGGCTCGATCTCGGCGGGGAGGGGGAGCTCCTGCAGCTCGAGGGGCTGGCCGTGCGCGGTGAGCACGGCGGCGCGAGTGGATGTGGGAATCGTCATCGAGGTCTCCATTCCGGGGATTCGGCGCGGCCTCGTTGCCCGGTACGCCGATCGTGTAGGTTTTATTCTACACACGTTGACCATAAGTGCGATGGGGCGATCCGTTCCCCGCCGGTCCGTCCCAGGGAGGGGAACAGATGTCGAATCATCCTGCGCACACGGAGGCGGGTCCCCGGGGGGCCGCGAGCGCATCGGCCCGCGCCGAGATCGTGCTGACGGGCGGCATCGTCCACGTCATGGATGCGGCGAACCGCCGCGCCACCGCGCTCGCCGTCGGGGGCGGGCGCATCCTCGCGGTGGGCACCGACGCCGAGATCGCGCGCTGGGCGGGGCCGGGCACGCGCCAGATCGACCTCGGCGGCCGCGCCGTGCTGCCCGGCATCAACGACTCCCACCTGCACGGCTCATGGCTCGGCGCGCGCTGGCCGCACACCCTCTTCGGGGAGCCCGCGCCGGAGGGGGCGGTCGATGGGCGCCTCGTCTCCGACCGAGCAGAACGCCGCGCCGCCGTGCAGCGCGCGGGCGTGCTGCTCTCGGAGCTCGGCATCACGAGCTACACCGAACCCGGGCTCGGCCCGGGCGAGGACGACGGCGAGACCGGGAGCTTCCACAGTGAAGTGATCGAGGTCTACCGCGAACTCGCCGCCGCGGGCGAGCTGCGCCAGCGCGTCACGCTGCTCGCCCTCCACGGCGTCCTCGACGGTCCGAGCCGCACCGAAGCGGTGGTCGACGGGGTCCGCGCCCACGCCGCGCTCGCCGGGACGAGCGATCCCGCCTGGCTCGCGATCCCCGGTGTGAAGATCTTCGGGGATCTCATCCCGCTCACCCGCCAGGCGTGGACCGAGCGGGCCTACGACGACGGCACGCACGGGGACCTCCTCGTGGTCGGCGAGACGCTCGAGGGGCGGGCCGCCGGGCTCGCCGAGATGCTGCGAGCGGCGCACCGTGCGGGGCTCCAGGTCGGGCTGCACGCGACCGGCGACCGCACGATCGGACTCGCCCTCGATGCGTTCGCCGAGGCGGCCGCCGAGCCGGGCGCGCCGAGCGTCCGCGAACTCGGCCACGTGATCATCCACGGTGATCTGGCGACGCCCGAGCAGGTCGCGCGCATGGCCAAGCTCGGGGTGTGGCTCAACACCCAGGCCGGAATCGCGGCGCGCACGGGGGAGTGGCTCGCGGGAGTGCTCGGCGCAGAGGCGGCGGGCGCGGCCTGGCCGCTCGACCGTGCGCTCGCCGCGGGGGTGCTCGTGCTCTCCTCGGACGCACCCGTGCTCGATTTTGATTGGCGGCGCGGCATCGCCGACGCCGAGGCGCGCATCCTGGCGACGGGCGGTGCGGCCGATCCCGCTGCGCGCGCCGCGCGGCTGCAGGAGCTGCTGCGCTGCTACACCGCGCGCGCGGCGGAGCAGGATCGCGCGGCCGCGTGGAAGGGCACGGTCGAGGCGGGCAAGGTCGCCGACCTCGTGGTGCTCGAGCGGGATCCCTTCGCCGTGGGGGCGGCGGGCCTGCCCGAGGTGGCGGTCGACCTCACGCTCCTCGACGGGCGGGTGGTCTTCGATCGCTCGCGGGTTCCGGCCCCGGCGGAGCGGAGCGTGCGCGCGGCTGCGCTCCGCCGGGGCGCCGGGGCTAGGTGAGGAGCTGGCCTCCGTCGACCGGAAGGCTCACGCCCGTGATGTGCGCGGCGCCCGCTCCCGCGAGATACAGTACGGCCGGGGCGATGTCGTCCACGCGCGCGAGGTCGCCGAGCGGGATCCGCGTCGCCCACGCGGCGCGCGCCGGGGAGCCTGCGGGCATCGCCTCCTCGAGCATCGGCGTGAGCACGGGGCCGGGCGCGACCGCGTTCACGCGGATGTGGTGCTCGGCGAGCTCGATCGCGGCCCAGCGCGTGAGCGAGTCGACCGCGGCCTTGCTCGATTCGTAGGCGCCCATGCCCGGCGTGGGCTGGCGCCCGCCGATCGAGGAGATGTTCACGATCGCTCCGCCCCCGCCTCGGGCGATCCGGTGCCGGGCGAAGGCCTGGGTCATCGCGAAGGTGCCGAGCACATTGACGTCGAGGATCGCGCGGTACGCCTCGGGGTCGAGCTCCGTCACGGTGCCGTGCACGGACAGGATGCCCGCGTTGTTCACGAGCACGTCGACGCCGCCCGTCGAGGCGAGCTCTGCGAACACCGCGTCGACTGTGCCGGGATCCGTGATGTCGAGCGCGCGGGAGGTGGCCGCGGGGCCCGCGGCGTCGGCGGAGAGGCGCTCCGCCGCTGCGGCGACCGCCGATCCGTCGCGATCGGCGAGGATGACGCGGTCGCCCGCGGCGCGGAAGGCGCGGGCGATGCCCTGGCCGATGCCGCCGGCGCCGCCGGTGATGAGGATGGTGCGCGGTGTGGTCACGGTGACTCCTTCGTCGGGTTCCGCGCCCGCGGGTCTGGAGGGCGCGCGACTTATATTATACGATCGTAGAAAATAAAGAAGCGGGCCGGGCGGGGAGACTCCCGCCGGCCGGCGCCAGCAAGGAGGCGGCGATGACTGAGCAGAGGGGTGGCCCGCGCGGCGGGGCTGAGGAAACGATGCGGGGCGGGGTCGTGCCGCGGCGACGGCTCGGGCCGGGCGGGCCGGAGGTGCCCGTGTTCGCGCTCGGCTCCTGGAACATCTGGGATCGGATGGACGCGCCGGATCGCCGCGCGCTCATCGAGCGCGCGCTCAACGCGGGCGCGGCGTTCTTCGACGTGGCGTACTACAACATGGGCCCGCACGCCGAGGCGTCGCGCACGGACCTCCTCTTCGGGGAGGCGCTCCGCGACCTCGGTCTCGCGCGCGGTGACTACCAGCTGTGCGGCAAGCTGTGGCTCTGGGAGTATCCGCAGACCGGCTTCGCCGAGCAGATGCGCGTCTCCCTCGACCGCATCGGCGCGGGGCGCGGCGGCCCGGAATCGTTCGAGACCGTCGTCATCGGCGACTTCATGGGCGAGGTGAATATCGCTCAGGTCGTGCGCGACGTGCAGGCGGAGATCGACCGCGGCAGCTTCGCGAGCTGGGGGGTCAACAACTGGCCGGCCGAGGCCCTCCGCACGGCGCTCGACACGGCGGCGCGCGAGGGGCTCACGCCGCCGAGCTTCGCGCAGTTGAAGTACGGGCTCGTGCGGCGCAGCATGGCCGAGGGGGAGTTCTACGGGCGCTGGTTTGCGGACGGGGTGCTCGCGCTCCAAGCCTCGGACGCGTTCGAGGGCGGGATCCTCGTGGGGAAGCTCGCGCCCGCGCGGAAGATCGGGGCCGACGTCGGCGGGATCCGCGAGCGGATCGTCGCCGCCTTCCCCGAGGTGGCGCGCATCGCCCAGGAGCTCGGCGCGACGCCGGCCCAGCTCGGGCTCGCGTTCTGCCTCGCGAATCCCGCGACCGCGAACGTGCTCTTCGGGGCGTCGCGCGTGGCGCAGCTCGACGACAATCTCGGCGCCATCGCGCTGCTCGAGCGGGAGGGAGCAGGTCGGATCCGCGAGCTCACCGCCGAGCTCTGGCTCGACCGCGAGGTGCGGGCCGACGGGATCTGGGCGCCCTGAGTCCGGGCGCCCTGAGTTCGGGCGCCCGGAGTCCGGGCGCCCCGGCTCGCGGTGCGCCGCGCGCCGGGGCGCCCGCGGCTCAGCCCGCGAGGAACTCGATCGCGGCGGAGCGGAACTCCGGGCTGTCGAGCGCGCCGCGGTGGTCGCCGGGAACGGTCGTCATCGCGCCCTGCGGGAGTGCGTCGAGCAGGGCCTCGGCGCCCGCCGCCATCGGATCGGCGCCGCCGGCCACGAGGAGCGTGGGGATAGCGGGCGCGTGCTGCGTCGGAGCGAAGGGTTCGGCGCCGAGGCCCGCGATCAACCGCGCGAGCGATGCCGTGTCCTGGCCGGGCGCGGAGATCATGCCCGCCATCATGCCGATGAGCGGGTGGCTCGCGGCTGCGCCGCCGAGCGCCGCGGCGAGTTCGGCCGGATCGATCGCCGCGAAGGGCTCGGCCGGGCTCACGCCGCCGAGCACCATCCGGCGGATCCGCGGACCCCGCGCCGGGAGGTCCCACGCGAGCCGCCCCCCGAGCGAGTAGCCGATTACGTCGACGGCCCCCTTCGGCTCGCCTGCGGCGCCGAGCGCCGCGCCGATCGCGTCGCTGATCGCGTCGAGCACGGCACCCGTGCGCGCATCGGTCGCTCCCGTGAGCGCGGGGCTCGCGCCGTGGCCCGGGAGGTCGATCGCGATGACGGCGCGCCCCGCGGCGCCGAGGGCGTCCGCCCAGCCCGGGGTGAGGAAGTCGGCCTCCGCGGAGGAGGCGAAGCCGTGGAGGAGTACCACCGGCGGGGCGTCGGGGGCATCGTGGGGAGCGGGGAAGTGGTGTGCGGCGAGCGTCATTGCGTGACCTTTCGATGGAGCGGCGAAGCGCCGATTGTTTTTCTATGTTAGTAGAAAATAAACGACGCAGGCGCTGGACTTTGTCTGTCTACGTTCGTAGAATCTCGGGTGGCACTACTCGGACACTGCCGTCCCGTGCATCGCGGGCGGCCACGACAGCGAAGGACTCCGTCATGACCGCTACCCCCTCACGCATTGTCGACATCGCGATCGGCTTCATGGGCGCCAAGCAGCTCGCCGCCGCTGCGCGGATCGGCCTGTTCCGGGCCCTCGCGGACGGCCCCCGCGACCTTCCCGCACTCGCGGAGGCGACGCAGCACTCGGAACGCCAGGTGCGCACGCTCGCCGACGCGATGAACGGGCTCGGGCTGCTCGAGCGCCGTGCGGGGGAGTACCGCCTCGCGCCCGACGCCGAGCAGTACCTCGCGGGCGGCGGCTCCGTCGACCTCTCCCCGTTCATCGCGTTCCTCGACGACATCAGCTACCGGCAGTGGCTCGGCTACGGGCGCACGGTCGACACCGACGAGGCGGGCACGCTCGAGCTCGACGAGGCGGGATGGGCCGACTTCATGGCCGGTGTGATGACCTACAACGCGCTCCACGCCGAGCAGTTCGGCGCGGCGTTCGATTTCTCGGGCTTCCGCAGCGCGCTCGACTTCGGCGGTCTCGCCGCGGGCTTCTCCTTCGCGGCGATGGCGCAGAACCCCGAGCTCACCACACGCTTCGTCTACGCCCCGGGCTTCACCGAATCGATCGCCGCCGAGGCGGAGCGCGCGGGCTTCTCCGCCCGCGTGAGCGTCGAGGAGGGGGCCACGGAGAGCACTGAGCCCGGCGGCGCGCACGATCTCGTGCTGCTCACGCACGTGCTCCACCGCTTCGACGCGGCGCAGAACCGCGCGATCCTCGCTGCGGCGCGCGGGGCCGCGGAGGCGGGCGCCACCCTGATGCTGCTCGACTTCTTCCTCGACGCCGAGCCGAGCCAGCGCGCGATCGACGCGCTCCACGCCGGCGAGTACTTCAACATTGACGGCACGGTCGTGTACCCGATCGCCGAGGTCGAGGCCTGGCTCGCGGAGACCGGGTGGGCGGTCGACCGCCTGGTCGCGCTCCCGGGCAGCCCGCGCGTGCTCGTCGCGACGGCGGTCTAGCGCCGTGTCGCCCCGCGTTCCGCCGCCCGCCAGCGCGGCCATCCGCACGGTCTCCGGGCCGCTCGACCCCGCCTCGGTGGGGGCGGCGCTCGCGAACGAGCCGCTCCTGCGCGCCGCTCGCCCGGAGCGGGGGAACGCGGGGCTCCCCGCGAGCGCGGTCGCGTTCGCGCGCGCCCCCGTGTCGATCGAGCGGCTCGGCGCGCTGCAGCTCGGGGCGGCGAATCATGACGACGAGACGCTCGGGCCGGGGGAGGCGGACGGGGCGCTCCGGAGCTTCGCAGCGTCGGCCAACGGCTCCGGGCGGCCGCTCCTGGTGGCGCTCGCCGAGTCGGAGCCCGGTGATCCGGAGGATGCGGATTCCGACCGCGCCTCCTCGCTCACCCGGCTGAGCGAGGAGAGCGGCGTGGCCATCGTGCGCGGCGAGCTGCCGCTGGGCGGCGCGGCGCCCGACGGAACGGGCGTCGTCGGTGCGGTTCCGCCCGGCGACCCCGCGGGCTGCGCTCGCGCCGCCCACGCGGCGGCTGCGGCCGGGATCCCGCTCGGCCTCGCGCCAGCGGCGAGCCTCGGCGAGCTCCGCGTCGCGCTCGACCGGATCGCCGCGGCGGGCCTGCCCGGAACTCGGGTCCTCGTCACGGGTGCGGGCGGCCTGGTCGCCGCCGAGCACGCGCCCGGCGTCCCCGGAGTGGGTGTCGACCCGGCGCGCTTCGACGCGCTCCTCGATCTCGCCGAGGAGCGCGGAGCGGTGCTCTGCTTCGACGAGCTGGGCCGGATCCCGAGCGTGCGCACGGTGGTCTCGGACCACGACGTCGCGCTCGCAGTGCTGCGCGCGGAGGCCCGGGGGCTCGGCGGCGCGGTGGTGCTGAGCGCGCGGATCCGGCACAAGCACCGTCTCGGGGCGTGGGGCGGTGCGGGGCTCGAGTTCGTGCACCAGCAGTTCCTGCCCTATCTCGCGCGGCTCGGCGCCCCGCCCGGGCTGCTCACGGCGGTCGGCGGGTCCACGCTCGCCCGTTTCCTCTCCGTGCAGTCTCCCGCGAACGGCGTCGCCGCGTGAGCGGGGCGCGGCGGACGATCCCGCTCGAGGAGATCGCGATCCCGGACCGCTCGGGCCTCGTGCAGACCGTGCGCGGCCCGGTGCCGCCCGAAGCGCTCGGGGTCACCCTCATGCACGAGCACGTGTTCCTCGATATTCGGCGCCCGGCGCACTCGCCGAATCCGCGGCCCGGCGAATGGGGGCCTACGGCCGAGGAGCCCCTCACGCTCGCGAACCTCGCGGCCGTGCGGCAGGGGCGGGTGAACACCGCGAACGATGTGCTCGGCGACCCCGCGGAGATGCACGCCGAGCTCGCGGACTTCGTGGCGCAGGGCGGTGGCGCGATCGTGGAGGTGACATCCGCCGGGGTGGGGCGCGATCCGGGCGCGCTCACGCGGCTCAGCGCTGCGACCGGGCTCGCCGTCGTGATGGGGTGCGGCTGGTATCAGCGGGATCTCCACCCGCGCGACTTCGCGGAGCGCTCGGACGACGAGCTCGTCGCGGAAATCGTCGCCGACCTCGTGCTCGGCGCCGACGGCACGGGCATCCGCGCGGGGATCATCGGCGAGGTCGGGGCTGAGGGGGCGCCGGTGCACCCGGCTGAGCTGCGCAGCGTGCGGGCCGCCGGCCGTGCCGCCGCGCTCACGGGCGCGCCGATCACGCTGCACATGGGGGGTTTCGGTGAGGAGAAGCTCCGGGTGCTCGACGTGCTCGAGGAGGCCGGCGCGGATCCCCGGGGCGTGATCTTCGGGCACGCGGGCACGATCGCCGACGACATGGACCTCGCGCGTCGATTGCTCGCGCGGGGCGCGAGCGTCGAAGCGGACTTCCTCGGCACCACGGGGAGCCCGTGGGGCACGCTCTTCCCGTTCACGGACCGCGGGGTGGCCCGCGGCTTCGCCGAGCTCGTCGCCGACGGCTGGGGCGATCAGCTCGTGCTCGGCGGGGACGTGTGCCAGCGGGTGCAGCTGCGCAGTGCGGGCGGGCACGGCTACGGCTACATCCTGGAGCACTTCGTGCCGACCCTCGCGGAGTTCGGCGTCTCCGAGCGAGCGATCGAGCGGATCATGGTCGACACCCCCGCGCGTCTGCTCGCGTTCCGGGCGCCGCAGGGGAGCGGCTGAGGCCGCGGGAGCGGCGTGAGCGGCGTCGCGGACCCTACTCCGCGCGGCGCAGGCGCGCGATGAAGTCGGTGACCTGGCCGTTGAGCGTCTCCGCGTTCAAGCGATCCGGGCTCACCACGCGGATCACGGTCGCGCCGATGTTCATCATGATGATCTCATCGGCGAGCTGCTCGTCGGAGCGGGGGGAACGGATCTCGCCGTCGGCGCGGCCCTCCGCGAGGTAACGGAGGCAGCCCGCCTTCCAGCTGTCGAGGTGCGCGTCGTAGCCGCCCGCGAGCTCGGAGCTGAATGCGCAGCGCTCCCAGAACGAGAGGAGCACTCGGGCCGCGGTCGCGTCACCCTGCTCGATGGGCAGGGTGAAGCGCATGAACATCTCGAGCGCCGCGATCCCGCGCGCATCGCCGACGTGCGCGAGGAGCCGCTCGCCGAGGCTCGTGAGCGAGCGCTCGTACGCGCCCTGGATGATCTGATCCTTCCCGCTGAAGTAGTGCTTCAGCGCGCCGTTCGCGAAGCCGGCGCGGCTCGCGATCTCGCGCATGGTCGCCGCCTCGATCCCGCCCTCGACGATCAACTGCCAGGTCACGTCTACGATTTCGGCGCGACGCTGATCGTGATCGATGATTTTGGGCATGCCCTGTCCTCTCGCCGGCGTCGGATATCCTCCATTGTAGACGAAAAAACCTGCGCGGCGGCCGGGTGCGCGGCTTGTCGCGGGCTGCACGCCGCTTGACTCTCCGGGCAGGCCTCGCCGCCGCCGCTCGTGCGCCGCTCGCGGAGCGTGCGAGCCTCAGAGTGGAAACGCGTGCGACGGCGCCGCGTTGGAGAGGATCCCCATGTCGGCTCAGTCCCCTGCTCATCCCCGCCCGCGGAGCGTCATCGTGGTCGGCGCCGGTTCTGCCGGCTCCGTCATCGCTCGGCGGCTCGCAGATGCCGGTGTCGAGGTCACCGTGCTCGAGGCGGGCGGCGAGGACACGAACCCCGCGATCCATGACCTCAGCCGCATGGGGGAGCTGTGGCACAGCGCCGACGACTGGGACTACTTCACGACGCCGCAGCCGGGCGCCGCGGGGCGGCGCATGCACCTGCCGCGCGGCAAGGTGCTCGGCGGCTCGCACGCGCTGAACGCGATGATCTGGGTGCGCTGCGCTCCCCAGGACTTCGACCACTGGGCCGCACTCGGCAACCCGGGGTGGGCCTGGAACGACGTGCTGCCCGTGTACCGCGACATCGAGCGCTTCTCGGGCGGTGCCTCAGAGCTGCGCGGCGGGGACGGCCTGCTCGACGTCACCGACGACTACGCGCTCTCGCCGATCCAGCAGTCCATCATCGACGCCGGCGTGCAGGAGGGCCTCGCGCACAATCCCGACTACAACGGGGCCTCGCTCGAGGGCATCTCCCAGCAGCAGATCACCGTGCGCGACGGGGAACGGCTGAACACCTACATGGCCTATCTCAAGCCGGTGCGGGATCGCGTGACCGTCGAGGTGGGCGTGCGCGTGGACGAGCTTCTGTTCGCCGCGGATCAGGAGCCCGGCGCGGAGCCGCGGGTGATCGGGGTCCGCGTGACCCAGGCGGGCGAGACGCGCGAGCTGTTCGCCGATGAGGTCGTGCTCGCCGCCGGGGCGATCGACTCCCCGCGCGTGCTGCTCCGCTCGGGGATCGGGCCCGCCGAGGAGCTGCGCGGCGTCGGCATCGAGCCCCGCGTCGACCTCCCCGGGGTGGGGAAGAACCTCCACGACCACTTGCTCTCGCCGGTCATCTTCGAGACGGAGACCCCGGTCGGCCCGCCGCAGTCCGGCGTCTCGGTGACGCAGACCCACCTGTTCTGGAAGAGCCGGCCCGAGCTCGACCGGCCCGACACGCAGCCCATCAACTTCTCGGTGCCCATGTACGGGGAGAGCCTGGAGCCGCGAAGCGGCGACGGCTTCTCGCTCATGGCGGGGCTCGTCACGCCGCAGGCGCGCGGCGCGATCACGCTCTCCGGGCCGGGGGCCGACGACCCGATCGAGATCGACCTCGACGCGCTCGGCCACGACGACGACGTGGCCTCCCTCGTCGCGTCCGTGCGCCAGTGCCGGTCCATCGGGCGGCAGCCCGCGCTCGCCGCTTCCGCGGCCGACGGCGGTTGGGGCGCGACCGAGGTGTACCCGGGCCCCGAGGTGGGCGACGGCGACGACCTCGTCGAGTACGTGCGTCGCACCGTCGCGACGTACCACCACCAGGTCGGCACCTGCAAGATGGGCGTCGACGAGCTCGCCGTCGTCTCGCCCAGGCTTGCGGTGCACGGCGTCGCGGGACTCCGGGTGGTCGATGCGTCGATCATGCCGCGCGTCACCACGGGCAACACGAACGCCCCCGCCGTGCTGATCGGCGAGCAGGGCGCGCGCTTCATCCTCGCGGGCGAGCGCTAGCCGTTCCTGCTCCGGGCCCGGCTAGTCGCCGAGCGCCCGGAGCGGGAGCAGGGGGCGGCGGGGGTCCTCGCGGAGCGAGACCGTGCGGAACCCCGCGTTGCCCATCGTCGAGTCCGGCGTGTTCCGCGAGCGCCCGGCGTTGCGGAAGCGGTTGCAGTACGACGGATGGCAGAGGTAGCTGCCGCCGCGCAGCACGCGCTCGCGCGCCGTCGCGGGGCCGCGCGGGTCGTGCGCCACGTGGCGCTCGTACGCGTCGGCGGCGAAGCCGTCGGCGCACCACTCCCACACGTTCCCCACGGTCTGGAAGAGTCCATAGCCGTTCGGTGCGTAGTGCGCGGCGGGCGCGGTGCCGATCCAGCCGTCCGCCGCGGAATTGTGCGCGGGGAAGGTACCCTGCCACACGTTCGCCCGCCACACCCCGTCGCTGCCGTCGATCGGGGCATCGCCCCAGGGGAATCGCGCGCCGTCGATGCCGCCCCGGGACGCGGCCTCCCACTCCGCCTCGGTGGGGAGCCTGCGTCCCGCCCAGGCGCAGTAGGCCTGGGCGTCGTGCCAGCTGATGTGGACGGCCGGGTGGGAGGGGTCAGCCTGGGCCGCGTGCGAGGCCGGGCCCGCGGGGGTGCGAAAGTCGGCGCCGCGCACCGAGATCCACCACGGCACCCCGGGGACGGGGCCGACGATCGCTTCGCTCGGGGCGTCGACGAGGAGGTGGAACACGGCGGAGACGCCGAAGCGCTCAGCGTCACTCACGTAGCCGGTCTCGGCGGCGAAGCGGGCGAACTGCGCGGTGGTCACGGCGGTCGCGTCGATCTCGAAGGCGTCGAGCGTGACCTCGTGGAGCGGGCGCTCGCCGTCCGCGGCGAGCCCGTCGCCCTGCGCGTCCCCCATGGTGAAGCTGAGGGCCGGCACTCGGCACTGCGCGATCTCGTGCCGCGCGCGGCCGGCCGGGGCGCCTGCGTGGCCCGCCGGGGCGCCTGCGTGGCCCGCCGGGGGGCCTGCATGGCCGGCCGGCCGCGGGGGTGCCGGCGGGAAAGCTGTGGCAGCGGTGGCGTCGCGGGGCGGCGGGTCGTCCTGCCCGAGCGCATCGCGCGCTGGCGCGCAGCAGGCGTGGCGGTGCTGTGGCGCGTCGCCCGTCATGCGCGGGCCTCGCAGGGGCGGAAGCTGTCGAGCAGGGCTTCGAGGCTCGCGCTGAGCTTCTCGTCGCTCGCCGCGTCCGGCACGAGGACGGCGAGCATCTGCCACCCGGCGTTCCGCGCGGAGACCTCCTCGATCGCGATCTCGAGGTCGAGGTCGGCGCGGAGTTCGCCGTCCTCCGCGGCCTCGGTGAGGAAGCGCCGGATGAGCCCGCGGCGGCGCACGATCGCCTCGGTGTGGATCTCGCGGAGGGCCTCGTCCTGCGCCGCGCGGTCCCAGAACGAGAGCACGACGCGCGACTTCTCGGCGCCGATCCCCGCGAAGGGGAGGAGCACGTGCGACATCTCCCGGAGTGCATCGAGGCCGCGGATGCCGCCCACGCGGCGGAGCGTCTCCGCGTGGGAGGTGTTGAACACCTGCAGGTACGCCGCGGTGAGGAGGCTCTTCTTGTCGGGGAAGTAGCGCGCGAGCGCGCCGTGGGCGTACCCGATCTCCGCGGCGATCCCGCGCATGGTGACCCGGTCGAAGCCGTCCCGGATGATGATCCGCGTCACCGCCTGCACGATCTCCGCGCGCCGCTCGTCGTGATCGACAATCTTGGGCATCTCCGCACCTCCCTGGTGACTCGATCCTAGGAGAGCCGGGGCGCTGCGGGCGGGGAGCGCCCCGAAAATCTCCAACTGGTGATTAAACGTTATCACCCTGTGATCTTCGGGCGCGGGTGCGGGGCATATTCTTTAGTCACCGTTTGGTGATTTTAAATCGTGGCGGCTCGTCCGAGCCGACCCCGGAGCGACGAAGGAGTCGACCCATGAACACACGTACTCGGACGCTGCGGGCCGCGGCGCTCGTCGCCGCAGCGGCCCTCGCCCTCGCCGGCTGCTCGGCCGCCTCCTCGGGCTCGGGCGAGGGCTCCGGTGCGGGCGCTGGCGCCGGGGGTGGCACGCAGACGCTGCGCGTCGCGACGATCGGGCTGACCTCCGATGGCAGCCTCCTCACGGGGATCGCGCAGGGCTTCTTCGCGGAGGAGGGGCTCGATATCGAGACCTCGATCGTGGCCAATCCGCCCGCCGGCCTCGCTGCCGCGCAGGGCGGCCAGGTCGACATCGCCTACTCGCCGAGCATCCCGCTCCTGAACGCGCTCAGCCAGGGCGTCGAGCTCCGCGTCGTCGGCGCTGCCGACGGCTACCCGGCCGAGCCCGTCGCCGACGCGGAGTCCGCGGCGTTCGACGACACGGGGCTCTTCGCCGCCGTGGGCAGCGGCATCGAGCGGGTCGCGGATCTCGCCGGGAAGACGATCGCCGTGCCCGCCCGCAACGCGCAGTTGGAGGTGGTGATCGCCGGCGAGCTCGAGGACGCGGGCATCGACCCCGCCACGGGCGTGAACTGGGTGGTGCTCGACTTCACCTCGGCTGTCTCGGCGCTCGAGAGCGGCAAGGTGGACGCCGCCGGTCTCGTGAGCCCGTTCACGAGCGAGGCGGAGACGGCCGGGGCACGCCAGCTCGCCGCCCCCTCGATCGGCTTCTTCGAGACCGGTGCGACGGGCCTCTGGGTGACCGGCGCGCAGACGCTCGAGCGCAAGGCCGATGCCGTCGCGGCGTTCCAGCGCGCCATCGTGAAGTCGAACGCGTACGCGACTGCCCACCCGGACGAGGCGATCCAGGCCGGGCTCGACGCGACGGACTCGCCGCTCGCGATCGCCGATGTGAAGGTGCCTGTCTGGCCCGGGGCCGTGCTGCCCGAGGACCTCGCCCGCCCGAACGAGAAGATGGCCGCGCTCGGCTTCCTGCCCGCGCCGCTCGATCTCGACGGCGTCATCGTCTCCGAGTAGCGGAGCAGACGAGACCCACCCATGCACCGCGCATCACTGCTCCGCGCCGGGACCGGCGCGCTCGGCGTCCTCGTCGCGCTCGCCGCCTGGCAGCTCGCCGCGACCGCCGGTCCGCTCGCGGGCTCGCCGCTGCCGACGGCGGGGGAGGCGCTCTCGGCGCTCCTCCGCCTCCTCGGCACCGCCGAGGTGTGGACCGCGATCGGGGACACCCTGCTCATGGCGCTCAGCGGGCTCGCGATCGCCGTCGCCGCAGGCGTCCTCCTCGGCGTCGGCATCGGCGTCTCCCCGCTCGCGATGCACGCCACGCGCGTGCCCCTCGAGTTCCTGAAACCGATCCCGCCGATCGTGATCCTCCCCGTCGTCGCCCTCGTGCTCGGCCCGACGGCGGGGATGGGGATCTTCCTCGTCGCGTTCGGCTGCTTCGTGGCGATCGCCGTGCAGACGGCCGCCGGGGTATTCGACACCGACCCCGTCGCGCGGGCGACGGGCCGCTCCTACGGCATGGGCCGGGCCGAGATCCTCGCCCGCATCGTGCTCCCGAGCGCGCTGCCCTACATCGGCACGGCCGTGCGCGTCGCCGCGCCCACCGCGCTCATCGTCGCCGTCGTCGCCGGGCTGCTCGGCGGCGGCCCCGGGCTCGGCCAGAGCCTGTTGCTGTCCCAGCTCACGGGCAACCAGGAGCAGCTGTTCGCCTACGTACTGCTGCTCGGCACCCTCGGGCTCGTCTTCCAGGGGCTGAGCCAGTGGGGCGAGCGCCGCCTGCTGCACTGGCACCCCCAGTACCGAACGGAGCGCCCCTGATGGTCTTCACCTCTTCCATCCCCACGCGCACCCGCGCGGCGCGGCGCCAGCCTGGGCTCGGCGTCCCGCGCGGGGTGCTCATCGCCGCGGAGATCCTCGTGCCGATCGCGCTGCTCGCGACCTGGTGGTTCGCCTCGGCCGGTTCCAGCAACGCATTCTTCCCGCCGCTGCAGACGATTCTCGAGCGGCTCCTCGCCGTCGCGCAGACGCCGAAGTTCTGGCTCGACGTGGGCTCCTCGCTCGGCAACCTGCTGCTGTCCTTCGCACTCGCGAGCGCCATCGGCGTGCTGCTCGGCGCGGCGCTCGGCCTCGTGCGCCCGCTCGCCTGGTTCGTCGAACCGACGGTCCACTTCTTCCGGGCGATCCCGCCCGTCGCACTCGTGCCGATCTTCGTGTCGCTCATCGGCTTCGGGAACGAGACGCGCATCATCTCGATCACGCTCGCCGCGCTGTTCCCCGTGCTCATCTCGACGATCGACGGAATCCGCGGCGCCGACGAGACGCTCGGCATGGTGACCCGCGTCTACCGGATCGGCTGGGTCGACCGCGTCTTCGCGGTCACCCTTCCCGCCGCGAGCCCGCGCATCCTCTCGGGGATGCAGGTGGGCCTCATCACCGCGTTCGTCGTGATGATCGCGAGCGAGATGCTCGGATCGTCGACGGGGCTCGGCGCGTGGACGCTCCTCGCCCAGCAGTCCTTCGCCATCGCGGACATGTGGGCCGGCATCCTCACGCTCGGGGTCATCGGCTACGCGACGACGGCCCTCTTCACCCTCCTCCGGCGCAGCGTGCTGCGCTGGTACATCGCATCGCAACAGCAGGAGAAGAATCTATGACCAGGATCGCGCTCAGCGACGCGCCCGTGAGGCTCAGCGTCCAGGGCCTCGCCAAGACCTACGAGACGAAGCGCGGCGGTGTCCCCGTGATCGCCGATCTCACCTTCGACGTCCGTGCGGGCGAGATCGCCTGCATCGTCGGCCCCTCCGGGATCGGCAAGACGACGCTCCTGAAGTGCCTCACCGGGCTGCAGTCGATCTCCTCGGGCGCCGCGCGGATCGACGGCGAGCTGATCGACGGCCCGCCCGAGGAGATGGCGCTCGTCTTCCAGGAGTACACGCGCTCCCTCATGCCGTGGCTCACGGTCGAGAAGAACGTGCGCCTCCCGCTCCGCCACCTCCGTCTCCCCGCAGCCGAGCGGGAGGAGCGCATCGCACAGGCGCTCGCCGCCGTCGGCCTCGCGGGCGCCTGTGCGAAGTACCCCTGGCAGCTCTCCGGCGGCATGCAGCAGCGCGTCGCCATCGCACGTGCGATCGCCTACCGCCCCGAGGTGCTCGTGATGGATGAGCCGTTCGCTTCCGTCGACGCGCAGACCCGCTTCGAACTCGAAGACCTCTGCCTGCGCGTGCGCGAGCAATTCGGCATGACGATCGTCGTCGTCACGCACGACATCGACGAGGCCGTGTACCTCTCCGACCGCGTCATCGTGCTCGGCGAGCGCCCCGCGCGCGTGACCCGGATCATCGACATCGATCTGGGGGAGGAGCGCGACCAGATCGCCTCCCGCGCGCTCCCGCAGTTCGCCGAGCTGCGGAGCGAGATCCTCGCGCTCATCCGGAAGGCCGGCTGAGCGTGGGCGGGACGGGGGCGCGCGGCTACGAGGAGTTCGGGGGGCACGCCGCGGAGTTCGCCTCCGAGTCCACGCCGTGGTGGCCCGAGGAAGCCCGGGCCGCCGCGGACGCGCCGAACGTCGTGGTGATCCTCGTCGACGACCTCGGCTTCAGCGACCTCGGGCCGTTCGGCAGCGAGATCGCCACCCCCGCGATCGACGCGCTCGCCGCCGAGGGCTGGACGTTCACGAACTACCGCACGGCGCCGATGTGCTCGCCCGCGCGGGCCGCGCTCCTCACCGGGCTGAACCCGCATCGCGCGGGTTTCGGCTTCGTGGCGCACACCGATCCCGGCTACCCGGGCTTCACGTGCGAGCTCCCCGCGGCGGCGCCGACCCTTGCGGAGTCGCTCCGAGCCGGAGGCTACGCGACCTTCGCGGTGGGGAAGTGGCACCTCACGCTCGAGTCCCGGCTCCACGACGGGGCGGACCGTTCGTCCTGGCCGCTGCAGCGCGGCTTCGACCGCTACTTCGGCAGCATGGACGGCTTCACCTCGCTCCACCACCCGCACCGCCTCGTCCGCGACAACTCCGTCGACCCGCGCACCGAGTTCCCGCCCGGCTACTTCCTCACCGACGAGCTGGTTGACGAAGCGCTCGGGATGATCGACGATCTCCGAGCGAATGACGCCGAGCGGCCCTTCTTCCTCTACTTCGCGCACACCTCGGTGCACGGGCCCATCCAGGCGAAGCCCGCCGACATCGCGCGGCAGGAGGGGCGGTACGCCGCGGGCTGGGACCGGCTCCGGGAGCACCGCTTCGCACGGCAGCGCGAGCTCGGCGTCGTCCCCGCCCACGCTGAGCTACCGAGCGGCGCGGCGGCCGACGCCGACCGGATTCCCGAGTGGGCCGCGCTCGATGACGCCGAGCGCGCGCTGTTCGCCCGGCACATGGAGGTGTACGCGGCGGCGGTCGCGGACGTCGACGCGAGCGTCGCGCGCATCGTCTCGCGGCTCACCGAGCTCGGGGAGCTGGAGCGCACGATCATCGTCGTCACGAGCGACAACGGCGGAACGGCCGAGGGCGGACCGAGCGGCACCCGGAGCTACTTCGCGCAGTTCGGCACGGTGCCCGGTCTGCCCGAGGACTGGGTGCGCGACGTGCCGCGTCCGCTCGCCGAGATCGGCGGGCCGCGCGTGTTCAGCCAGTATCCGAGCGGGTGGGCGCGCGCCTCGAACACGCCGTTCCGGTCCTACAAGTCGACCACCTACGAGGGCGGGGTCCACGCGCCGCTCGTCATCTCCTGGCCGGGCGCCCCCGAGACCGCGCGGGGGCTGCGCGAGCAATTCGTGTTCGTCTCCGACCTCGCGCCGACGCTGCTCGACCTCGCCGGAGTGCCCCGGCTCTCCGAGCGCGCGGGGCGCACCGCGCTCGACGCCGATGGGCGGAGCGCCGCGGCGATCCTCGGTGATCCGGGCGCGGCCGGGCGCGAGCAGCAGTACTTCGAGTGCGTGGGCCGCCGCGCGCTCGTCGACGGCCGCTGGAAGGCCGTCTCGCCCGAGCCGCCCACACGCGCGGAGGGGAGCGCGGGCGGGCACTGGGAGCTCTACGACCTCGACGCGGATCCCACGGAGACCCGCGATCTCGCGGCCGAGCGGCCCGAGCACGTCGCGGCGCTCGCGGAACAGTGGCGCGACGAGGCGTGGGCGAACACCGTCTTCCCGCTCGACGATCTCGGCACGATGCACGAGCGGCGCCCCGCGAGCGAGGCGCGGCTCGGCGAACCCGTGAGCCTGGTGCCGTTCCGCCCCCCGCTCGAGCGCTTCCGCGCGTCGAAGCTCACGGTGCTCCGCTCCTTCGCGGTGGAGATCTCGCTCGAGCTGCCCGCGAGCGGCTCGGGCCACGGCGTGCTCGTCGCGCACGGCGACCAGGGCGGGGGCTACCTCCTCGCGCTCGAGCACGGGGCGCCGCTCCTCTCGTACAACGCCTACGGCGAGATGCACCGGGCGCGCGGGCCGGTGCTCGCGGCGGGGGCGTGCGAGATCGTGCTGCGTGCCGACGAGATCGCAGGGCTCCGCTGGCGGGTGAGCGTCCACGTCGACGGGGCCGAGGTCGCGGCGATCCCCGCCGTTCCCATGCTGCTCGGCATGGCCCCGTTCACGGGGATCAGCGTGGGCTACGACTACGGCGGGCCCGTCGACTGGGAGCTGCACGAGCGGCACGGCGCGTTCCGCTTCACGGGCGGGGAGATCGAGGCGCTGTGCTACGTGCCTGGCGCGCGCTCCGCGCACGACCGCACGGTGATCGCGGGCATCGACGCGGCGGTCGCCTCCCTTGCCGAGTAGCGCGGCCCGCGTAGGCTGGTGCCATGGAGCGCACGCAGGAGTTGGTCACGTACGACGGGCTCCCGGCGGCTGCCGGCGGAGCGCACGCCCTGCGGATCCGCCAGCCCGAGCGGGCGCTCGCCGCGTGGGACCGGTTCCTCGCCGCTTGCCTCCTCCCCGAGGCGCCTCCCGAGTGGGGAATGCGGCTCCTCCGGACCGGCCAGGACGCCGACGCCGTCTCTGCCGCGCGCGCCGCTGAGGAGACGGTGAGCGCCACACTCGGCGGGCCGAGCGCGCGGCAGCGCGCGCTCGTCGAGTGGCGGCTGCCCGCGGAGCGGCTCGGCGACGCGCTCCAGCTCCTCGCCGCGGCGAGCCCAGCGGCGGGCTCCGCGGCGCCGGCCTCGCGGGGGCAGCTCGCGATTACGGTGCGCGCGAGCGGCGGGCTGATCGATCCCGGCACGGGGGCCCGGTACCCGGATCTGAGCGCCGAGCACTGCGGCGGCTTCGCCGTCGACGGGTACGGCAGAAAGCTCGGCGTCTCGGGGATCCGCGGCACCTTCGCCGCGGGCTCGTCGAAGCTCTCGATGTGGCTCGTGTTCCCCGCGGACGAGCGCCTGCGCGGCGCGGCGCGGCACGTGCAGGAGCACGCACCCGTCCAGCTGTCCGCGAAGCACTGGCGGCGGTGGACGCTCACGCGCACCGGCTCGGGCTACCGCTCCGCGAAGCTCGTCTCGCCGCTCGTGAGCGACTCCACGGCGCAGTCGAAGACCGTCGCCCCGCCCGTCGCGTAGTTCGGCACATCGGCCTCGACGGCTCGGCCCTCCGGGGAGGCGAGCGCGGCCGCGAGGTCATCGGCCGAATCGAATACCGCCTCGAAGAGCCCGAAGAACGGTCCGGCGCCGGGCTCCGAGATCCCGAGCGAGAAGGTGATGCCGCGCACGCCGGGGAGTCTCGCGCACAGCGGGAGATGCGTGCTCCGGTAGTACGCCTCGAACGCGGCGCGGTCGGCGGGTTCCGGGTAGAGGACGACGAGCTTGTGCATGATCACCCCTCCGCGCGCTCGGCCGCGGCGTACACGCGGCGGCCGGCGAACCAGGTCTCCGCGACCGCGGTCTGCACGAGCTCGGTCTCGGGGTGCGCGAACGGGTCACGGTCGAGCAGGACGAAGTCGGCAGACTTCCCGACGACGAGCGAGCCGGTCTCCTCCGCGAGGCCCATCGCCTCGGCGCCGTTGATCGTGAATGCGGCGATCGCCTCGGCGAGCGTGATCGCCTGCTCGGGCCAGAGCACGCCGGGGTACGCGCCGCTCGGATCCTGCCGGGTGACGAGGCCGTGGATCCCCTCCCACGCGTTCGGGGAGGGGGAGACCGGCCAGTCCGAGCCGCCCGCCACGACCGCGCCCGCATCGAGCAGCGAGCGGTTCGGCTGGATCCGGTCGGCGCGCTCGCGGGGGAGCACGTCGCGGATCGCCTCGACGATCGGCCCGGGCACCCAGATGAACGGCGAGATGTCGGCCGCGACGCCGAGGGCGGCGAAGCGCGGCACGTCGTCGGGGTGCACGAACTGGCCGTGCGCCACCTGGTACCGGGTGTCGCGGTAGCCCGCGGCGCGCACCGCCTCGACCGCGTTCAGCACGGCGTGGACGGAGGCGTCGCCCGTGCAGTGGATCTTGGCCGACAGGCCGGCGTCGGCGACGCGGCGCAGCCAGCCCTCGAGCTCCGCGGGGTCGAGCAGCGTCTCGCCGTGGAAGTGCGCGCCGTGCGCGTCGTCGGGGAGGTACGGTTCGAGGAACGCCCCCGTGCGGGTCGGGGGAACGCCGTCGAGGAAGATCTTCACGAAATCGGGCCGGTGGTGGGGCGTGCGGAAGCGCTCGCCGTCGAACACGAGCGCGTCGCCGATCGCGGAGAACCCGAAGATCTCGTCGTTGATGAGCAGCGAGGTGACGACCCAGGCGTCGAGCTCGCCCGCGGTATCGAGGGCGCGGAGCGCCTCGAGGATGTGCGTGGAGACGCCGGCGTCCTGGAACGCGGTCACCCCGAAGGAACTCAGGATCTCGACGCCGCGCTTCGCCGCGGCGCGCTCCTGCTCCGGGGTGAGCCCGCCCGCTGCCTGCTGCGCGCGGGCCACGGGCAGCCCGGCGGCCTCGAGCAGGACGCCCGTCGCTCGCCCGCTCGCGCTCGCATCGGTGAGCACGCCGTGCTGTCCGGCGGAGACGCCCGCGATCTCCATGGCGCGCGAGTTCGCCCAGCGGTTGTGATGCGAGTCATCGGAGAGCATCACGGGTCGCCCGCCCGCGGCAGCGTCGAGGCGGTCGAGGGCCGCCGCCGTGTTGACCTCGGTGAGCCGGTCGCTCGCCCAGGGGCCGCCGACGATCCAGGCGTCGGCGGGGAGCCCTGCGGCGTACTCGGCGACGGCGTCGATGATGCCGTCGAGGGAGGCTCCGATCGGCACGCGGAGCTCGAAGAGCTCCTCCTTCCCCGCGAGGAAGTGATGGTTGTGCACGTCGACGAGTCCCGGCATGACGAACGCTCCGCCGAGCTCCCGCACCTCGGTGCTCGGCCCGGCGAGCGCGGCGATCTCGGCGTTCGCGCCGATCGCCGAGATCCTCCCGGCGGTGACCGCGAGCGCCTCGGCCCAGGGCCGCGCGGGGTCGACGGTGTAGATGCGGCCTCCCGTGAGGACGAGCTCGGGTGCGGCGTGGGTCATCGGTGACTCCATTCGGTTCGTGCGGTGCGCGGTGCGCGAGGACACTCCGGTCCCAGTATCGCGGTGGAAGCTCCACGCTCGTTGACTCAGCGCGCTGCGTGCTTGTCGGAGCGGGAGCGATCGCCCGGCGAACGCGGAATCGGCGCGAGGATGGTGCCACGCACGCACCCGCGCACGCCCGTGCGCACGCGCGCGAGCAGAGCAACACGTCAGCGTGGACGAAAGGAATCATCGTGGCGGAACACGGATCGGTTGAGGGGCGCGTCGTCGTCATCACGGGAGGCGGGACGGGGATCGGAGCAGCGATTGCCGAGCGGTACGCGGCCGAGGGCGCCCGCGTCGCGGTCGTGGGGCGGCGGCGTGAACCGCTCGACGCCGTCGCCGAGGCCACCGGCGCGCTCGCGGTCGTCGCGGACGCGGCCGATGGCGCCTCGGCGCGCGCCGCGGTCGCCGAGATCGTCGCCCGCTTCGGGCGCATCGACGTGCTCGTCGCGAACGCGGGCGGGCACGGCTTCGCCCCCGTGGGCGAGACGAGCGACGCGGACTGGGCGGCGGCGATCAGCGCGAACCTCTCGACCGCGTTCGTCATGGCGCGGGAAGCGCTTCCCGCGCTCCTCGCCGGGGCGGCCGAGGACGGGAGCCGGGGGAGCGAGATCGTCGTGGTCTCCTCGCTCGCCGGTCTCTTCGCCGGCCCGTCTGTCGCGGGATACACGGTGGGGAAGCACGCTCTGATCGGCCTCACCCGCAGCCTCGCGCGCGACTACAGTCGGCGCGGCGTCCGCGTGAACGCCGTGTGCCCGGGCTGGGTGCGCACGCCGATGGCCGACGCCGAGATGGACGAGTTCGCGGCGCACGCCCCCGAGATCGCGGATCGCGCGGCGGGCTACGCGGCGGTCACCCGCGACGTGCCGCTCGGCCGCGCCGCCGAAGCCGCGGAGATCGCGTCGATCGTGCGCTTCCTCGGCTCCGCCGAGTCGTCGTACATGACCGGCTCGGTGCTCGTCGCCGACGGCGGCGCGCACATCGTCGACCTCCCGACCGTCGCGTTCGAGCACGCGGGCATGTGAGACGGCGGTGCGCCGGCCCACGCCGGCG
>NZ_AYMV01000027.1 GCF_000633415.1 Leucobacter sp. PH1c
GCGGCGCGCGCCGCGCGGAGCACGTTCAGCGTGCCGAGCACGTTCGTCTTCCAGGCCTCGTCCGGGTACTGCTCGAGCATGGGGAGGTGCTTCAGTGCGGCCGCGTGGAAGACAACCTCGGGGCGGCGCTCCACGAAGAGGCGCTCGAGGGTCTCCGCGTCGCGGATGTCGGCGAGGACCACGTCGTTCGTGTCGAGCAGGCCGTGCCCGCTGATCGACAGCTGCGTCTCCTGCAGCGCGGTCTCGTCGCGGTCGAGCATGATGAGCTCGTCGGGCGCGAATCGAGCGAGCTGGCGGCAGAGCTCGGAGCCGATCGAGCCGCCGGCGCCCGTCACGAGCACCCGCTTATCCTGCAGGTAGGAGGCGATCGACTCGGTCTCGAGCCGCACGGGGTGCCGGCCGATGAGATCCTCGATGCTGAGGGCGCGCACGTCGGAGATCGCGGAGGCGTTGCGCAGGATCTGGTCGAGCGGGGGCAGCACGAGGGCCGTCATCCCGGCGCGGTCCGCGGCTTCGTCGACCCGGCGCATGAGCGCGGCGTCAGCGTCACCGATGCAGACGATGATCCGGGTGGCGCGGGTGCTGCGAGCGACGCGGCCGAGATCCTCGAAGCCGCCGAGCACGCGCACGCCCCGCACCTCGTGGTTGCGCTTCATCGGATCGTCGTCGATGAACCCGACGGGCAGCACGGCGCCCGCCGCATCCGTGAGCAGCCGCTTCGCCGTCTGCACGCCCAGGTAGCCTGCGCCGTAGAGCAGCGTGCGCTCGGCCTCCGCGCCGGGCTTCAGCTGGCGCTCGTTGTAGAGCCGGAGCACGTAGCGCGCGACGCCCATGAGGCTGAACGCGATCGGTGCCGCGATCACGAGCGTGCTGCGCGGGATCCCGTTGCCGTAGCCCACCAGGTAGGCGACGATCCAGGTGCAGATCATCACGGCGGTGACGTTCAGCACGAGTGCGCGCACCTCGTCGAAGCTGCCGACCTCGTAGCGGCTGCGGTACAGCCAGAAGAGCCAGCCGCCGATGAGCTGGAACACGGCCGCCGCGCCGATCACGACGAAGGTCCAGCCCCAGTGGATGTGGCTCAGGTTGAAGTCGAAGCGGAGCACGAGCGCGGCCAGGACGGCGCCCGCCCAGGAGAGCGCGTCGAGCGCGAAGAGCACACCGTACTGCTTCGCGAAGTGCGCGATCCGTGCGCTGAGGGTCTGCGGCACCCGGGCTCCATTCGTTTGTCGTGCGTCGGCCCCGCGAACAGGGCCTCCTTCGAGGATAGCGCGCGCCGCGCCGGACCCTCGGATCGCCACCCGTCCCAGCCGGAATCCCCGCGGGGCGGGACGCCCCGCACGGAGGATCCGCGGGAGCGAGAAGCCCCGGAAACGGGAAGAGCCCCCCGGGAACATGTCCCGGGGGGCTCGACGGCCGAAGCCGCCTCTCGTCAGTTCGTCAGAACTTAGGAGATGACCTTGGTCACCGTGCCGGCGCCGACGGTGCGGCCACCCTCACGGATCGCGAAGCCGAGGCCCTCCTCCATAGCGATCGGCTGGATCAGCTCGACCGACATGTCGGTGGTGTCGCCGGGCATAACCATCGGCTTGTCCTCGGGCAGGGTGATGACACCGGTCACGTCAGTCGTACGGAAGTAGAACTGCGGACGGTAGTTCGTCTCGAACGGGTTGTGGCGGCCGCCCTCTTCCTTCTTCAGGATGTAGGCGGTGCCCTCGAAGTTCGTGTGCGGGGTGATCGAGCCGGGCTCGACGATGACCTGACCGCGCTCCACGTCCTCGCGCTTGGTGCCGCGGAGGAGGAGGCCACAGTTCTCGCCTGCCCACGCCTCGTCGAGCTGCTTGTGGAACATCTCGATGCCGGTGACGGTGGTCTTCTGCGTCGGGCGCAGACCCACGATCTCGACCTCGGAGTTGATCTTCAGCGTGCCACGCTCGGCGCGGCCCGTGACGACCGTGCCACGGCCGGTGATCGTGAAGACATCCTCGACGGGCATGAGGAACGCCTTGTCCTTGTCGCGCACGGGATCGGGGATGTTCTCATCCACGGCCTCCATGAGCTCCAGAACGGAGTTCACCCACTTCTCCTCGCCCTGCAGAGCCTGGTAGCCCGACACGCGGACGACGGGAACGTCGTCCCCGGGGTAGCCCTGCTTGGAGAGCTCCTCACGGACCTCCATCTCGACGAGCTCGAGGATCTCCTCGTCGTCGACCTGGTCGCACTTGTTGAGCGCGACGAGCAGGTAGGGAACGCCAACCTGCTTCGCGAGCAGGATGTGCTCCTTGGTCTGTGCCATCATGCCGTCGGTCGCCGCAACCACGAGGATTGCGCCGTCCATCTGAGCGGCACCGGTGATCATGTTCTTGATGTAGTCAGCGTGACCGGGGGCATCAACGTGAGCGTAGTGGCGCTTGTCGGTCTCGTACTCAACGTGCGAGATGTTGATGGTGATGCCGCGCTGGCGCTCCTCAGGAGCCGAATCGATCGTGTCGAAGTCGCGCTGCACGTTCACGTCAGACGGGAACTTGTCGGCGAGCGTCTTCGAGATCGCCGCGGTAAGGGTGGTCTTACCGTGGTCGACGTGACCGATCGTTCCGATGTTTACGTGCGGCTTGGTCCGCTCGAACTTGGCCTTCGCCACTATGGTCCTCCTCAGGACATCGAGTACCGCCACCCTCCGACGGTTTCGGAGAGCACGAGTACGGGGTGTGTACCTATGTTACAAGCTCAGGACGGTGATCGCGACCCGAGCCGGGTGGCCGGCGGCGACAGGTGATGTCGCCGCCGACCGACGGGCGGTGTTACTCGCCCTTAGCCTTCTGAACGATCTCATCGGCCACGGCCTTCGGAACCTCCGCGTAGGAGTCGAAGGTCATCGAGAACACCGCGCGACCGCTGGTCTTCGACCGCAGATCGCCGATGTACCCGAACATCTCGGAAAGCGGCACGAGTGCGCGCACAACCTTGACGCCGGAGGCGTCCTCCATCGACTGGATCTGACCGCGACGCGAGTTCAGATCGCCAATGACGTCGCCCATGTACTCCTCGGGAGTACGGACCTCGACGGCCATCATGGGCTCGAGGATGACGGGCTGCGCCAGGCGAGCCGCCTCCTTGAACGCCATCGAGCCGGCGATCTTGAACGCCATCTCCGAGGAGTCGACGTCGTGGTACTGACCGTCGAGCAGGCTGGCCTTGACGCCCACGACGGGGAAGCCGGCGAGGATGCCGTACTCCATCGCGTCCTGGATACCCGCGTTGACCGAGGGGATGTACTCGCGCGGGACGCGGCCACCGGTGACCTTGTCCTCGAACTCGTAGATCTTGTCGCCCTCGACCTCGAGCGGAGCAAGCGCGATCTGCACCTTTGCGAACTGACCGGAACCACCGGTCTGCTTCTTGTGGGTGTAGTCGTACTTCTCGACCGCGCGACGGATGGTCTCGCGGTAGGCGACCTGGGGCTTGCCCACGTTCGCCTCAACCTTGAACTCGCGCTTCATGCGGTCGACGAGGATGTCGAGGTGCAGCTCGCCCATGCCGGCGATGACCGTCTGGCCGGTCTCGGCGTTGAGGCTCACGCGGAACGTGGGATCCTCTTCGGCGAGCTTCTGGATGGCGACGCCGAGCTTCTCCTGGTCACCCTTGGTCTTGGGCTCGATCGCGACCTCGATGACGGGCTCCGGGAAGGTCATCGACTCGAGCACGACCTGCTTGTCCGGATCGGACAGCGTGTCACCCGTGGTGGTGTCCTTGAGACCGATCACCGCGTAGATGTTGCCGGCGGTGAGCTCCTCGACGGGGTTCTCCTTGTTGGCGTGCATCTGGAAGATCTTGCCGATGCGCTCCTTCTTGCCCTTGGTCGAGTTGACGACCTGGGCGCCCGACGGGGCGTGACCGGAGTACACGCGCACGTAGGTGAGGCGACCGAAGAAGGGGTGCACGGCGATCTTGAAGGCGAGCGCCGAGAACGGCTGGTCCGCCTGGGGCAGACGCTCGATGACGACCGACTCGTCGCGGGGATCGTGCGCCTCGATGGCGCCCACGTCGAGCGGGTTCGGCAGGAAGTCAACAACCGCGTCGAGCATCGGCTGGATGCCGCGGTTCTTGAAGGCCGAGCCGCAGTACACGGGGTAGATCTCGTTGTTCACGACGAGCTTGCGGATGCCGCCCTTGATCTCCTCGATCGAGAGCTCCTCGCCACCGAAGAACTTCTCGAGGAGCTCGTCGTCGGTCTCCGCGACGGTCTCGACGAGCTTCGCACGGTACTCCTCGGCCTTGGCCTGGAGCTCGGCGGGGATCTCGCGGGTCTCGTAGTTCGCGCCCAGGGTCACGTCGCCCTTGGCGTCGCCCTCCCAGACGAAGGCCTGCATCGAGAGCAGGTCGACGACGCCGACGAAGTCGGACTCCGAGCCGATGGGGAGCTGCATGACGAGCGGCTTCGCACCGAGGCGGTTGATGATGGTGTCGACGGTGAAGTAGAAGTCCGCGCCCATCTTGTCCATCTTGTTGACGAAGCAGATGCGGGGGACGCCGTACTTGTCGGCCTGACGCCACACGGTCTCGGACTGGGGCTCAACGCCCTCCTTGCCGTCGAAGACTGCGACGGCGCCGTCGAGCACGCGGAGCGAGCGCTCCACCTCGACGGTGAAGTCCACGTGGCCCGGGGTGTCGATGATGTTGATCTGGTTCTTGTTCCAGAAGCAGGTCACGGCGGCCGACGTGATCGTGATGCCGCGCTCCTTCTCCTGCTCCATCCAGTCAGTCGTCGCGCCACCGTCGTGGGTCTCGCCGAGCTTGTGGTTGACACCCGTGTAGAACAGGATGCGCTCGGTGGTGGTGGTCTTGCCGGCATCAATGTGAGCCATGATGCCGATGTTGCGGACCTTGCTCAGGTCGGTGAGCACGTCTTGTGCCACGGGGTCTCCTCCGGGTGGGGGTGAAAGTTTGGATCGCGGGGCTGCGCCCCGCAGGGGGCAGCCCGGGCCGCGAAGCGCGGCCCGGACCACCCACCGGGGTCTACCGTGGTGTGATTACCAGCGGTAGTGAGCGAAGGCGCGGTTCGACTCGGCCATCTTGTGCGTGTCCTCGCGACGCTTCACCGCGGCACCGAGGCCGTTGGAAGCGTCGAGGATCTCGTTGGTGAGACGCTCGGTCATCGTGTTCTCACGACGAGCCTTCGCGTAGCTGGTCAGCCAGCGGAGTGCGAGCGTGTTCGCACGGTGCGGCTTGACCTCGACGGGCACCTGGTAGGTGCTGCCGCCGACGCGACGCGAACGGACCTCGAGGGTGGGGCGCACGTTGTCGAGCGCCTTCTTGAGGACCGTGACAGCGTCCTGACCGGACTTCTCGGCGACGTTCTCGAGGGCACCGTAGACGATGCGCTCGGCGAGACCCTTCTTGCCATCAAGAAGAATCTTGTTGACGAGCTGGCTCACGATGGGAGCGCCGTATACGGGATCGGCGACGACAGGGCGCTTGGGAGCAGGACCTTTACGGGGCATTACTTCACCTTCTTTGCACCGTAGCGGCTACGAGCCTGCTGACGGTCCTTGACCGCCTGCGTGTCGAGCGCGCCGCGCACGATCTTGTAGCGGACACCGGGGAGGTCCTTGACTCGACCACCGCGCACGAGCACCAGCGAGTGCTCCTGCAGGTTGTGGCCCTCGCCGGGGATGTAGGCGGTGACCTCGGTCCCGTTGCGGAGCTTCACACGAGCGACCTTACGCATCGCCGAGTTCGGCTTCTTCGGGGTGGTGGTGTAGACACGGGTGCACACCCCGGCCTGCTGCGGGTTCGCCTTCAGAGCGGGAGCCTTGGTCTTAGAGACCTTCGGCGACCGGCCCTTGCGAACCAACTGCTGAATAGTTGGCACTGATTCTCCTATGTACTCCTGCACGGTGACAGGAATGCTTCAAATGGTTTGAGCATGTGCGACCGCTTGCGCGGACGCTGAGCTGCTGGCCTCGTCCCCGCGCGAACGCGAGCCCGTGGCCGGAGTGCAGCTATGCCGTGGGGGTACCGCCCCGAGGGGCGGTGATCCCATGGCGCGCTCCCCCATCCTCCGCCGTGCAGGCACGACTCAGTACGCTGGAGCACACCAAGAGCCAACTTTACGCGCTCGCGGCGGGTCGCGCAAGGAGTCGGGGCCCCTCGCCCGATCACGGCGCGGGGTTCACTGCCCGCGCTCAGCTCGGCGGCTCGAGGCCCTCGCTCAGCTCATCGAGCATGGCCCGGATCTGGGGCTCCACGAAGCGGTCGATGGCCGCCACGATCCGGTCGCGGTGCGCGAGGAGCGCGAAGCACACGGCCCGCCCGCACTCCTCCGCGTGGGCGTCGGCGCGCGCGATCTCGTCGCGCAGCTGCTGTTTCTCGGCCGCGCTGAGCGGGGGCCGCGGCAGCGGGGGCTCGGGGCGCGCGGTCTCCGCGAGGCCCGAGAGGGTGAAGAGGAACGGCTGCTCAGCATCGCCGGGTTCGGGATCCGGATCGAGGCCCTCGTACTCGGGCGCGAGGCCCGCCGCGGGGTCGTAGCCGCCCGAGCGCCACATCTCGTCTTGCGTGAGCTCGGCGTGGAGCGCGGGCAGCTGCGCCTCGGTGAACTCCTCGACCCGGCGATCGATGATGCGCTGCAGGCGCGAGACGAGCGCGTGCGTCACCTGGTGCGGCACATCGCGCGTGAGGCCGGCCGCCGTGAGGAACGGAGATCCCGTGCAGCGCGCGCAGAGGCGCGCCCGCCCGCGGTGACTGCCGGGGCTCCACCGGGGCACCCAACGCAGCCAGGCGTCGACGGCTCCGGAGACCCGCTCCTCGATCGTCGCGGCCACGGTCACTCGTCGCTCTCGCTGCGCTCCCAGGGCCACCGCGGCGGCGGCCGGTCTGTGTAGACCCGGCGGGCCAGCACGGCCCAGAAGAGGAGCTGGGCGACGGCCCAGATGATGGGGAGCGCGATCCCGAACGGGCTGAGCCAGGTGTCCTCGAGCCGCATGCCGGCAAGCCCGCCGCCGAGCCCCCAGAGGAGGTATGCGCCGCCCGCGACCGCGAGCACCCGGCCCCAGGCGGGGCCCAGGCGACCGCGCAGCAGCACGAGGGCCTCGCCCCAGAGCGCCCCGGCCAGCAGCGCGAGCGCGGCGATCACCACGAGGGGCGCGCCCCAGACCGCGACGTCATCGGTGCTCACGGGGTCGCGCCCGAGTGCGAGCGCGAGACCGCCCCAGGCGGCGATGAGCAGCGCGACCGCGACGATCACGCTGGCGAGGATCAGGGCCCCCACGTACCCGCGGGTGACCCCGCGGCGGGGCCCCGTGCTCATGGCTGCGTCGCCTGCACCTCGACCATGGCCGCCTCGTACTCGGCGAGCGCCTCCGCGTTCCGCAGCTTCATGCGTCGGCCGCGGGCGCCGATCCAGGCGCCGAACCAGACGGTGACCTCGCGGGCGACCGCCGCGGCGCCGAGCGCCGGGACGGTGAGGCCGAAGCGGTGCACGAGGTCCATGAGCGAGTGCGCCCCGAACGAGAAGCCGGGGAGCATCTCCTGCGGGCGGGCGTACGGCGTTCCGAAGAAGCCGAGGGCGAGCATCGCGGAGGCCCACACGGCCGCAGCGACGAAGAAGCCGCCGAGGACGTAGGCCCACCAGCCGGCCCGGCCGACGATCAGCACGAGCAGCACCGAGGCCACGAAGAACGTCGCGACCGGGATGATGAACGTGAGCGAGGTGAGCCACGGGAGCAGCCCCTCGGAGAGGAAGGTCGACGGCGGGAAGTACTGCGACACCCAGGCGGCGATCACGCCGAGGAAGAGCGCGGCGAACACGACCGTGGAGAGCAGGGAGATGAGGACGCCGGCGCCGCGGTTGCCGCGCAGCTCCGGGGGCATGGGCGTCTGCGTGTACAGCGCGGCCATCGGGTGATCGGCGCTCACGCGGATCTCGCCGTCGCGCTCGGGCGGAAGCGCAGCTCCGAAGGGCACCGTCGCGGGCGCCGCTCCGGCAGCCGCGGGCGCCGCGCTCGGCAGATCGTCGTACGCGGGTGCGGGTGCGGTGGGCGCCGCTGCGGCAGCCGGGACCGTGGGAGCCGGCGCCATGTCGAGCTGTGTGTCGACCGCGCTGATGGCCTCGCGGCGGGAGCGCTCGGCCTCATCGAGCTCGTTCGCCGCGGCGCTCGCGGCGGGGGTCTCCCCCGCGACGGGGGCATCCTCCGCTGCTGCGCCGTCGGTCGCTGCGTTCGCGGCGCTCGCCTCGTCCGCGACAGTGTCGCGGGAGCGCTGCACGGCGCGGAGCACCTCGGTCTCGCTCGCCTGCGCCTCTTCGACGGGGGCCCCGGGGACGCCGACGGTCTCGGGGGTCTCCGCGGCCCGCGCGCCGGAAGTCTCTCGGTCCTCGCTCATGGGTTCACCTCTCATCGCTGCGCTGAGCCCCGATCCCGCGGCTCAGTGTCTGTGCCGCCACAGTACAAGCTCCCGCGGGCTTTGGCCCGCGTACGCGCCCGGATCCCGCGAAATTGGAACCGGCGGAGGGGCGGAGGGGCGGAGGGGAACGCAGCGCGCCCCGGAAACGCAGCGCGGGCGCCCGCACCGAAGTGCGAGCGCCCGCGCGCGTGGGAACCGGCTCGGCCGGTTCGGCCCCTAGCTGTAGTTGCCGGGGTTGAACTCGTCAGCCGTGAAGCTGTCGAAGTCCACGAACGAGAGGTCGTTCTCGTCGAAGGTGCCCTCGGTCGCGAACAGGCGGTTCGGGTAACGCTCCGCCTTCGCCTCCTCCGTCGCCTCGACGGTCACGTCGCGGTAGGTGCTCAGGCCGGTGCCGGCCGGGATGAGCTTACCGATGATGACGTTCTCCTTGAGGCCGATCAGCGGATCCTTCGAGCCCTCCATCGCCGCCTGGGTGAGCACGCGGGTGGTCTCCTGGAAGGAGGCCGCCGACAGCCACGACTCGGTCGCGAGCGAAGCCTTGGTGATACCCATGACCTCGGGACGGGCCGTTGCGACGCGCTTCGACTCGAGGAGCGCCTCGCGGTTGATCCGCTGGTAGCGCGAACGGTCGACGAGCTCGCCCGGGAGCAGCTCGGTCTCGCCGTGATCGACGACGGTGACCTTGCGCAGCATCTGGCGCACGATGACCTCGATGTGCTTGTCGTGGATCGGCACGCCCTGCGAGCGGTAGACGCCCTGGACGCCCTCGACGAGGTACTTCTGCACCGCGCGCTCGCCGGGGATGTGCTTGCCGTTCTCGGTGGAGCCGACCTGCAGGATGTCCTTCGGATCCAGCGTGCCCGCGAGGAACGGCTGGCCGAGCTCGACGTGGTCGCCGTCCTCGACGAGGAGGGTCGCACGCTTCAGCACGGGGTACGCCTTCTCCTCGGTGCCGTCGTCCGGCGTGAGGAGGATGCGGCGGCTCTTCTCGGTGTCCTCGATCGTGACGCGGCCTGCGGCCTCGGCGATCGGGGAGGCACCCTTCGGGGTACGCGCCTCGAAGAGCTCCTGCACGCGAGGCAGACCCTGCGTGATGTCGTCGGCCGATGCCGAACCACCCGTGTGGAAGGTACGCATCGTCAGCTGGGTACCCGGCTCACCGATCGACTGGGCCGCGATGATGCCGACGGCCTCACCGATGTCCACGCGCTGACCGGTCGCGAGCGAACGGCCGTAGCAGGTGGCGCAGACGCCCACCGCGGACTCGCAGGTGAGCACGGAGCGCACCTTGATCTCGGTGACGCCGGCTGCGACGAGCTGATCGATGAGCACGTCGCCCACGTCCGAGCCCGCAGCGGCAACGGTCGCGCCCGAGGGGTCGACCGCGTCAGCGGCGAGGGTCCGGGCGTAGACCGAGTTCTCCACGTCCTCGTCGCGCACGAGCACGCCGTTGGCGTCGGCCTCGGCGATCGGCAGGTCGAGGCCACGGCGGGTGCCGCAGTCCTCTTCGCGGATGATGACGTCCTGCGAGACGTCCACCAGACGACGGGTCAGGTACCCGGAGTCGGCGGTACGCAGAGCGGTATCGGCGAGACCCTTACGCGCACCGTGGGTCGCGATGAAGTACTCCGCCACCGACAGGCCCTCGCGGTACGAGTTGATGATCGGGCGGGGGATGATCTCGCCCTTCGGGTTCGACACGAGGCCACGCATACCGGCGATGTTCCGGATCTGGAGCCAGTTACCACGGGCGCCCGAGGACACCATGCGGAAGATCGTGTTGTCCGCGGGGAACGCGTCGCGCATGGCGGCGGCCACCTCGTCGGTCGCCTCCGTCCAGATCTCGGTCAGCGCCTTGTGACGCTCGCTGTCCTGGATCATGCCGCGGTCGTAGTCGCGCTGGACCTTCGCGGCGCGCTTCTCGTGCTCCGCGATGATCTCGCCCTTGTTCGAGGGCGTGACGATGTCCGACAGGGCGACGGTGACGCCCGAGCGCGAGGCCCAGTAGAAGCCCGCGTCCTTGATCCGGTCGAGGGTCGCAGCGACCTCCACCTTCGGGTAGCGCTCCGCGAGGTCGTTGACGAGGGTCGAGAGCGAGCCCTTGTCCGCGACGTCCTCGAAGTAGACGTAGTCCGCCGGGAGCGCCTCGTTGAAGATGGCGCGGCCGAGGGAGGTCTCGACGAGCACGGGCTTATCGTGCGTGACGCCCTGCGCATCGGTGTACCCGGTGAGACGGAGCTTCGCCTTCGCACCGAGGTCGAGGGTGCCCTCGTCCATCGCGAGGATGGCCTCGGCGATCGAGCCGAACGCACGACCGGTGCCGACCGCGCCCTCCTTGATCGTCGTCAGGTGGTGCAGACCGATGATCATATCCTGCGAGGGCAGGGTCACCGGGCGGCCGTCCGACGGCTTCAGGATGTTGTTCGACGCGAGCATGAGCACGCGGGCCTCGGCCTGCGCCTCGACCGACAGCGGCAGGTGGACAGCCATCTGGTCACCGTCGAAGTCGGCGTTGAAGGCCGCGCAGACGAGCGGGTGCAGCTGGATGGCCTTGCCCTCGACGAGCTGCGGCTCGAACGCCTGGATGCCGAGGCGGTGCAGGGTCGGTGCGCGGTTGAGGAGCACGGGGCGCTCGCGGATGATCTCCTCGAGCACGTCCCAGACCTCGGAGCGCGCGCGCTCCACCATGCGCTTCGCGGCCTTCACGTTCTGCGCGTGCGACAGATCCATGAGGCGCTTGATCACGAACGGCTTGAACAGCTCGAGCGCCATCTGCTTGGGCAGACCGCACTGGTGCAGCTTGAGCTGCGGGCCGACGACGATGACCGAACGGCCCGAGTAGTCGACGCGCTTGCCGAGCAGGTTCTGACGGAACCGGCCCTGCTTGCCCTTCAGCATGTCCGAGAGCGACTTCAGCGCACGGTTGCCGGTGCCCGTGACGGGGCGGCCGCGGCGGCCGTTGTCGAACAGCGCGTCGACGGCCTCCTGGAGCATGCGCTTCTCGTTGTTCACGATGATCTCGGGAGCACCGAGATCGAGCAGGCGGCGCAGACGGTTGTTGCGGTTGATCACGCGGCGGTACAGATCGTTGAGATCCGAGGTCGCGAAGCGGCCACCGTCGAGCTGCACCATCGGGCGGAGCTCCGGCGGGATCACGGGGACCACGTCGAGCACCATCGCGGCCGGGCTCGCACCCGTCTGCAGGAAGGCGCTGACCACCTTGAGGCGCTTGATCGCGCGGATCTTCTTCTGGCCCTTGCCCTCGGCGATCTGGAGGTGCAGCGTCTCCGCCTCGGCCTCCAGGTCGAACGCCTCGAGGCGCTTCTTGATCGCCTCGGCGCCCATGTACGCCTCGAAGTAGTCGCCGTAGCGGTCCATGAGGTCCGCGAAGACCGCGTCCTCGGGCTTCAGGTCGCCGACCTTGAGGTTGCGGAAGTCCTCCCACACGCGCTGCAGACGAGCGATGTCGTCGTCGAAGCCCTTGCGGATGGCCGTCATCTCCTTCTCGGCCGAGGCCTCGGCGCGACGGCGCTGATCCGCCTTCGCCCCCTCGGCCTCGAGCGCGGCGAGATCCGACTCGGCCTGCTGCTGGCGCTGCGCGATCTGGATGTCGCGCTGGTCCTCGAGCGCCTTCAGCTCGAGCCGCAGCTCGGCCTCCAGCTCGGCGAGGTCCTCGTGGCGACCCTCCTCATCGATGTCGATGATCATGTACGCGGCGAAGTAGATGACCTTCTCGAGGTCCTTCGGCGCCATGTCGAGCAGGTAGCCGAGACGCGACGGCACACCCTTGAAGTACCAGATGTGCGTGACGGGCGCGGCGAGCTCGATGTGGCCCATGCGCTCACGGCGCACCGACGACTTCGTGACCTCGACGCCGCATCGCTCGCAGACGATGCCCTTGTAGCGGACGCGCTTGTACTTGCCGCACGCGCACTCCCAGTCCCGGCTGGGACCGAAGATCTGCTCGCCGAACAGGCCGTCCTTCTCCGGCTTCAGCGTGCGGTAGTTGATGGTCTCCGGCTTCTTGACCTCACCGAACGACCAGCTGCGGATATCCTCGGCGGTCGCCAGACGGATCTGCAGCTCGTTGAAACTCGTACCCTCGAGCAAAATGTTCTCCTTGGTAGCTAAAACGTCTGGTCCGGCTTAGATCTCGTCAACCGACGAGGTCTCGAAGCGGCTGGACAGATTGATACCCAGCTCTTCCGCCGTACGGTGGGCCTCGTCGTCGTTGTCGCGCAGGTTGACGGCGTTGCCGTCGGCCCCGAGCACCTCGACGTTCAGGCAGAGCGACTGCATCTCCTTCATGAGCACTCGGAAGGACTCGGGCACGCCCGGCTCCGGAATGTTCTCACCGCGGACGATCGCCTCGTAGACCTTGACGCGGCCGAGGATGTCGTCGGACTTGACCGTGAGGAGCTCCTGCAGCGCGTACGCGGCGCCGTAGGCCTCGAGCGCCCACACCTCCATCTCACCGAAGCGCTGGCCGCCGAACTGGGCCTTACCGCCGAGCGGCTGCTGGGTGATCATCGAGTAGGGGCCCGTCGAACGCGCGTGGATCTTGTCGTCGACCAGGTGGTGCAGCTTCAGGATGTACATGTAGCCGACCGAGATCGGGTACGGGTACGGCTCGCCCGAGCGACCGTCGAACAGGCGGGTCTTACCGCTCGAACCGATCAGGCGCTCGCCGTCGCGGGTCTCGAGGGTCGAGTCGAGGAGACCGGCGATCTCCGCCTCGGAGGCACCGTCGAACACGGGGGTCGCGACCTTCGTGTTGGGCGCGGCCTCGAGCGCGGCCTGCGAGAGCTTCGCGGCCCACTCGGGGTTGCCCTCGACCTTCCAGCCCTGCTTCGCGATCCACCCGAGGTGGATCTCGAGCACCTGGCCGAAGTTCATTCGGCCCGGGATGCCGAGCGGGTTCAGGATCACGTCGACCGGGGTACCGTCCGCGAGGAACGGCATGTCCTCGACCGGGAGGATCTTCGAGATGACGCCCTTGTTGCCGTGACGGCCGGCGAGCTTGTCGCCCTCGGTGATCTTGCGCTTCTGGGCGATGTACACGACCACGCGCTGGTTGACGCCCGAGCCGAGCTCGTCGTCGTTGTCGTTCTCCGCGTCGAAGACCTTCACGGACGTGACCGTGCCGGAGACGCCGTGCGGCACCTTCAGCGACGTGTCGCGCACCTCGCGGCTCTTCTCGTTGAAGATCGCGCGGAGCAGACGCTCCTCGGCCGAGAGCTCGGTCTCGCCCTTCGGCGTGACCTTGCCGACGAGAATGTCGCCGGGCGCAACCTCGGCGCCGATGCGGATGATGCCGCGCTCGTCGAGATCCTTCAGCGCCTCCATGCTGGCGTTGGGGAGGTCACGGGTGATCTCCTCCTTGCCGAGCTTGGTGTCGCGGGCGTCGACGTCGTACTCCTCGATGTGGATCGACGAGAGCGTGTCGTCCTTCACCAGGTTCTGGCTCAGGATGATCGCGTCCTCGAAGTTGTGACCCTCCCAGGACATGAAGGCGACGAGGAGGTTCTTGCCGAGCGCGAGCTCGCCGTTCTCCGTCGCGGGACCGTCGGCGATGACCTCGCCGGCCTCGATCCGCTCGCCCGCCTTCACGATGACGCGGTGGTTGTAGTTCGTGCCCTGGTTCGAGCGGTCGAACTTGCGCATGAAGTAGCTCTTCGTGCCGCCCTCGTCCTCCTGGATGGTGACGACGTCGGCCGAGACGTCGGCCACGACACCGGACTTCGCGGCGGTGACCACGTCACCGGCGTCGATCGCGGCGTAGCCCTCCATACCGGTGCCCACGACGGGCGACTCGGAGCGGACGAGCGGCACGGCCTGACGCTGCATGTTGGCGCCCATGAGTGCGCGGTTCGCATCGTCGTGCTCGAGGAAGGGGATCAGCGAGGTCGCGACCGACACCATCTGGCGCGGCGAGACGTCCATGTAGTCGACGCGCTCGGCGTCGACGAGGACCACCTCGGAGCCGCGGGGGCGCGCGAGCACCTGCTTCTCCGAGAACTTGCCGTCAGCGGTCAGCGGGGCGCCGGCCTGCGCGATGAGGTACTCGTCCTCCTCGTGCGCGGTGAGGTAGTCGACCTGATCGGTGACCTTGCCCTCCAGCACGCGGCGGTACGGCGTCTCGATGAAGCCGAACGCGTTGATGCGCGCGAACGTCGCGAGGGCGCCGATCAGGCCGATGTTCGGGCCTTCCGGGGTCTCGATGGGGCACATGCGGCCGTAGTGCGAGGGGTGCACGTCTCGCACCTCGACGCCTGCACGGTCACGCGAGAGACCGCCCGGGCCGAGTGCCGAGAGACGGCGCTTGTTGGTCAGGCCCGCGAGCGGGTTGTTCTGATCCATGAACTGCGACAGCTGCGAGGTGCCGAAGAACTCCTTGATCGCGGCCAGCACGGGACGCGTGTTGATCAGGGTGTTCGGCGTGATCGCCTCGATGTCCTGCGTGGTCATGCGCTCGCGGACGACGCGCTCCATGCGGCTCAGGCCCGTGCGGACCTGGTTCTGGATCAGCTCGCCGACCGCGCGGATGCGGCGGTTGCCGAAGTGATCGATGTCGTCGGTGTCGAGGCGGACGTCGATGACCTCGCCGTCGCGGACGCCGGGGAGCGTCTCGGTACCAGCGTGCAGGCCGACGAGGTACTTGATCGTCGAGACGATGTCCTCGAGGGAGAGCACCGAATCGGTGATGGGCGCGTCGATCCCGAGCTTGCGGTTGATCTTGTAGCGGCCGACCTTCGCGAGGTCGTAGCGCTTCGGGTTGAAGTAGCTGTTGTCGAGGAGCGCACGCGCGGCCTCGATCGCCACCTGCTCGCCCGGACGCTGCTTGCGGTAGATGTCCTTGAGGGCCTCCTCCTGCGTGAGGATGCCGTCCTTCTCGAGCGTGAGCGCGATCGACTCGTAGCCGGCGAACTCCTCGAGGATCTCCTCGCTCGTCATGCCGAGCGCCTTGAGGAAGACGGTGACCGACTGCTTGCGCTTGCGGTCGATGCGCACGCCCACCTGGTCGCGCTTGTCGACCTCGAACTCGAGCCACGCACCGCGGCTCGGGATCACGCGAGCGGTGAAGACGTCCTTATCGGAGGTCTTCTCCTGCGTGCGGTCGAAGTAGACGCCGGGGCTGCGGACGAGCTGCGAGACGATGACGCGCTCGGTGCCGTTGATGATGAAGGTGCCCTTGTCGGTCATGATGGGGAAATCGCCCATGTAGACCGTCTGGCTCTTCAGCACCTGCGTCTCGGTGTTGTAGAACGCCGCCTCGACGTAGAGGGGAGCCGCGTACGTCTTGCCGCGCTCCTTGCACTCCTCGATCGTGAACTTCTGCTCGTCGAGGATCGGGTTCTCGAAGGACAGCTGCATGGTGCCGGCGTTGTCCTCGATCGGGGAGATCTCGTCGAAGATCTCCTCCAGACCGCTCTTCAGTGCGATGTCGTCGCGACCCTCGGCCTGGGCTTCGGCGACGCGCTCCTTCCAGACATCGTTGCCGACGAGCCAGTCGAAGCTCTCGAGCTGCAGTGCCAGCAGGTTGGGCACCGACAGCGTGTCGGAAATCTTGGCGAAGGACAGGCGCTGGTGAGCGCGACCGTTCTTCGGTTGGGTGGATGACGATGCGTTGCGCGCAGCAGCCAAGGAAACTACCTCCGTGGGCCCCGTCGGGCCGGTTGACCTGGTCTTGCGAGAATTGCATGTAACGAAACACGATCGGGGCTCATCTGCGCTCACGCGCCAGCTCCCGGGGCCCACCGCCATATGCAGGCACACTAGTGTCCGAAGTGCAACTATCGAGAATAACAGGATCCTGACGCTCTGTCCAGCGGCAACCCTCTAGGGTATCGGCATGCGCTCCCATCCCACTGCTCCCCCCGCCCGCGGCGATCGCCTGCGGGCGCTCGTGCCCTGGGCGGTCGTCGGGATCGTCGCGGTCGTCGGGCTCGGCGTCTTCTTCCGATTCACCGTCGGCAGCCCGTTCGGGATCGACGTCTGGTGGCACGGCGTCGCGGGGGTCTCCCGCGGCTCCGCCCCCTACGCCGTCGCCGTCTTCTTCGCGGAGATCGGGGGCGGGCTCGGCGCCGCCGCGTGCGCCGCGATCGCCGCGGCGTTCCTGCTCGCGATCCGCCGGGTGCGCGATGCTGCGGCCGTCGCGAGCGCGATGCTGCTCGGCGTGCTCGCCTCGGAGGCGCTCAAGGCGTTCGTGCTCCGCCCGCGCCCGTGGGATCAGCTCTACCCAGTGCACGGGAGCTCCTACCCGTCGGGCCACTCGCTTGGCGCCGCGACGCTCGCCGTCTCGCTCGCCCTCGTCGTCGCCGCGGTGCCCACGGCCGGCCGCGCGACCCGGCGGTGGGTGTGGGCGCTCGCGATCGCGTGGCCGCTCCTCATGATGTGGAGCCGCACGGCGCTGCACGCGCACTGGCTGAGCGACGTGCTCGCGGGCGGCCTGCTCGGCGCC
This sequence comes from Leucobacter sp. PH1c, assembly GCF_000633415.1. Classification (GTDB taxonomy): domain Bacteria; phylum Actinomycetota; class Actinomycetes; order Actinomycetales; family Microbacteriaceae; genus Leucobacter. The sequence goes on from NZ_AYMV01000027.1 coordinate 16,862, forward strand.
TGCGTGGCACTCCTCACCCGCTGGCTGTGGTTCCGCAACGTACCGGCGGCGCCCCGCACGTCGGCACGTCGTTCGTAGGGGCCCGCCCGTCCACACCCCGCTCCTCGGGGTGATCCGTGCGAGTTCTCCACCGTTCGCTACGCCCGCCGCGGAATGCCCGCTGCTCGACCGTGCCCGCGCGTAGGATGACGGCATGAGCGAGCAGAACGAAACCGCAGCACCGAACGAGACCGTCATGTTCGGGGCCGACTGGTGCGGCGACTGCCGCCGCGCGAAGATGATCTTCGACCGCGCGGGCGTCGAGTACCGCTACGTCGACCTCGTGCAGGATCCGGCTGCCGCGGATGTCGCGAAGGACATCAGTGGCCGCACCAACATCCCCGTCATCCTGTACCCGGATGCCAGCCACCAGGTCGAGCCGTCAAACGCGGATCTGCAGCGCAAGATCGACGAGCTGGGGCTGGGGCGGGCCTGATCCGGATCGAGCAGCGCAGCGATGAACCTCCCCGACCCCATCACCCTCTCCTCCGGCCTGAGCGCCGAGGTGGAGGAGGACCGCTGGGTGCCCGGCGCCGTCCAGCTCGTCGTTGACGGCACCCCGCAGTCGCACGTCAACCTCGCCGACCCGAGCGAGCTGTTCTTCGAGTACATCCGGCGCATCGGCCACGTGATCGACCTCTTCCGCACGCCCGGGGCGCCCATCTCCGCGCTGCACCTGGGCGGCGGCGCGTTCACGCTGCCGCGCTACGTCGAGGCGACCCGCCCCGGCAGCCGTCAGCAGGTCGTCGAGCTCGAGGGCGCCCTGGTCGACCTCGTGCGGGAGGCCGCTCCGCTCCCGAAGCGGGCGAGCATCCGCGTCCGTCGCGGGGATGCGCGCGAGGTGCTCGGCAAGCTGCCCGACGGGATGCGCGGCGCGATGGACCTCGTGGTCGTCGACATCTTCGCGGGGGCGCAGACCCCGGCCCACGTGTCGAGCGTCGAGTTTTACGAGCTGATCCGCCCGCTCCTCGCCCCCGGCGGGCTCGTCGTGGTGAACGCGGCCGACGGCGCGGGGCTCCCCTTCGTGCGCGGCCAGGCGGCGACGCTCGCGGGGCTGTTCACCTCGGTCGCGGCGATCGCCGAACCGCAGGTGCTGAAGGGCCGCCGCTTCGGCAACGTCGTGTTCGTCGCCTCGGACACGGACCTCGAGGCGCTCGACTGGCTGCCCCGGCTGCTCGCGGGCGGCCCCCACCCGGCGCGCATGCTCGTGGGCGCCGAGTTCAGTGACCTCACGCGCGGCGCCCGCCCCGTCACCGACGCGACCGCCGTCGCCTCCCCGCTGCCCGCGCGGGAGCTGTTCGAGCGTGGCTGAGCTGCCGCGCGTGCGGGTGTGGGCGGAGGCCCTCATCGCCGCACATCTCGATCCCGCGGTGTGGTCGTTCGATTTCGATCACGCGAAGCGCCGGGCCGGGCAGTGCAACTTCACCGACCACCGCATCACGGTCTCGCGCTACCTGGCGGCGAAGTTCGACGACGATGAGATCCACCAGGTCCTCCTCCACGAGGTGGCGCACGCGCTCGCGGGCCCCGAGGCGGGCCACGGCGCGAGCTGGCGCCGCATCGCCGCCGAGCTGGGCTACGTGGGCGGGCGCACGCACGACGGCGAGATCGCGCACGAGCGAGCCCCGTGGGTGGGGCGCTGCCCGGGCGGCCATGAGCACTACCGCTTCCGCCGCCCGACGCGGCAGACCTCCTGCGGAAAGTGCAGCAGGGGCTTCTCCCCCGCGCACATCATCGCCTGGCGCCGCCGGGCCTAGCGGCCGCGGTCGCGGTCGCGGTCGCCGCCGAGCCTCACCGCTCCTCTGGGCGACTGCGGGTGCGTGCGCCCGCGCTCCCCGCGCCCTCGCTTCTGCCCACGCTCCCCCGCTGTTCTCTCTGTTCTCGGAGAAATCTCAAATATCGGAGATTCTGCGGGGGCAGCATCCGAGATCCGCGATTTCTCCGAGAACAGAGAGAACGAGAGCGCGGCGCTCAGGGGACGGGCGGCGCAGCACCCTCCGCGGAGCTAGCAGCCGACGCTGGCGAGGGCCTGTCGCAGCAGCGCGCCCCGACCGCCGCCGAGCTCGGCGAGCGTATCCGGCGACAGCGCCTCCTCCGGGGCCATCCAGGTGACCTCGAGGGCGTCCTGACGGGGGTTGCAGGTGCCCGTCACCGGGACCACGTAGACGAGCGAGACCGCGTGCTGCCGCTCGTCGACGAACGCCGAAATGCCCGGCATCGGGAAGTACTCCGCGACCTGCACCGGCACGAGGGCGGTCGGCATCTGCGGGAAAGCCATCGGCCCGAGGTCGTCCTCGAGGTGGCGGAAGAGCGCCTCGCGCAGCGGCTCACCGAAGCGCACGCGGCCCGAGACGAACGCACGCGTCATCACGCCGTCCGGGGTGCTGCGCAGGAGCAGGCCGACCTCGGAGACCTGGCCGAGCCCGTCGAGCCGCACCGGCACCGCCTCGACGTAGACGATCGGCAGGCGGCCCCGCACGAAGTCGAGCTCGTCATCGCTCAGCCAGCCCGGGTTGCCCGCCGGAGCCGGGCGATCCTCGGGGCCCTCGGGTTCCGGTAGTTCGGCGGTGTCGATGCTCATGCTGCCATTGTGCCGCACGCACCCCGGTTTTCACCGGATCGCGGACGCACTGTCGCTGCAGGCGAAACTGCGCGCCGCTCAAAAGGCTCAGTCGCGGCCCGCGGGCTCCTCGGGGAAGATCCCCCGGGTCTCCGCGCGGCGGTTGCGTCCGTTGCGGCGTCGCAGCCGCGGGAGCGGGAGCACCTTCGCGATCGTGATCGCCACGTAGCCGAGCGTATTGATCGCGACGAAGGTGGCGAACACCGTGAACCAGGTGGACGAGAGCACCGACTGTTCGAGAAGGATCCCGCCGCGGAAAGCGCCTGCGGCGAGCGCCGGAGCGAACAGCGCCGCATCCCCGGACGCCGGAAGCGCCGCGCCCGCGGCAATCAGCTCGATCATGCGCCCGCCTCCTGCGTCTCCGTGCTGGGCAGGTGCTTCCAGGATCCCTGCCGCCCCAGGCTGATGTCGATGATCCCCTGAAGGAACACGATGTTGAGGAAGAGCGAGTAGGCGAGCTCCGGGAACACCGTGAGCGCGAGCAGGCGCGCGCGCCACCCGCCCTCCCAGACGGTGACCACCCGCTCGAGCACGAACAGCGCGCCGACGCCGAGCCAGAACGGGAACCACACCCAGGTGTCGACGGCGAGCACCATGATGACCATGAGGATCAGGTAGCTCGACAGCGCGATCGTGCTGTACCCGATCCCGAGCTGCTGCGCCCAGTAGCGGAACGTGACCGGGGTGAGGCCGTAGGCGCCGAGGTTCTCGAGTGCGCCGCGCTGCCAGCGCAGGCGCTGCGCCCAGAGCATGCGCCAGCTCGGCATGAGCTCGGTGGTCACGGTGCACTCGCTCGGCGAGGTCATGAGGGCGCCGAGCGACTTGAGCGCGATCGTGAGCTCGTTGTCCTCGGTGAGCGCGATCGTGTCGTACACGTCGCCGGCGATTCCGGGGAGCTCGGTGCCGCGGCTCGCCGCCACAGCGCGGAGCGCCTGGGCGCGGAACACGGTGGCGGTGCCCGTGAGCACGAAGGGGCGCCCCTGCCGACGCTCGATCTGCCGGGCGTAGCGCGTGTACTCATCGCGCTGGAACTGGCCGATGAGTCCGTGGCCGTCCTCGCCGTGAAAGAGACCGCCGACGGCCATGAGCGCGCGGTCGGACTCGAAGCGGGCCACCGCGGTCTCCAGGAAGCGCGGGCCGAGACCCGTGTCCGCGTCCATCACCATGACGGTGTCGTTGGGACCGAGGTCGGGGAGCACATCGCGGAGGGCCTGGTTCAGCCCGCCGGCCTTCTTGTGCCGGTTGTCGACCGTCTCCATGACGGCGGCGCCTGCGGCGCGGGCCACCTCGACCGTGCGGTCGGTGCAGTTGTCCGCGACGACGAGGATCCGGTCCGGGCGCCGGGTCTGCTCGGCGAGGGAGGCGAGGGCCGCCGGGAGCGCGGCCTCCTCGTTGTGGGCGGGGATCAGCACGGTGACGGTCACGGGGCCGTGGAACACCCCGCGGGTCTCCTCCATGATGCGGCGCGGGGTGAGGGTGCGGCGCTGCACCGTCGCGGGACTGCGCCGATAGCGGTTCGTGACGATCCGCTCGACGACCGCGATGCCCGCGCCGACGAGGAGCGCGACGGCTACCGCTGTGAGGAGCACCGTGGTGGAGGGCAGCTGCGAGTTGTAGAGCACCGTCCAGACGCCGGCGAGCGTCGCGTGCGCGGGGGCCCAGAGCGGGGGCGGTTCGGTGGCCGCGACCACGAAGAGCAGCAGCGCGGCCGCCCCGATCACCAGGAGGAGGACGACGATCCCGACTCCGCGTTGAAACCAGCGTCCCCGCATGTGTTCCCCATTCGTCCCCGCGCAGCGCCGTGCTGCTCTGAGCAGTATTCCAGGATCCGAGACGGGATCGCTTCGACGCACCGCGCGGTGCGCGAACGCATGGCTAGGGTGGAGGCATGACCTCCGGATCGAAGCTCTCCGCCGCCCGCCCCGACGCCGAGTGGTCGGGCGGGATTCGGGTCGCGCTCGTGCAGCTCGCGAGCCCCGACAGCGAAAGTCGCGAAGCGCGCATCGCGCGGGTCTCGGCGCTCCTCCGCGCCAACCCGGGGGCGGATCTCTACGTGCTCCCCGAGCTGTGGAGCGCGGGCTACTTCGCCTTCGCGCGCTACGCGGAGCTCGCCGAATCGTTCGACGGCCCGACCGTGACGATGGCGCAGGAGCTGGCGCGCGAGCTCGGCGCGGCGATCCACCTGGGGAGCTTCATCGAGCGGGATCCGTCGGGGACGCTCCACAATACGGCGGTGCTCGTCGACGCGGCGGGCCGGATCGCTCAGCGCTACCGCAAGATCCACGTCTTCGGCTACCGCTCCTTGGAGGCCGAGCTGCTCACTCCCGGGGCCGAGCTGAGCGTCGTGCCCGGCCCGCTCGGGGCGACCGCGAGCACCACCTGCTACGACCTCCGTTTCCCCGGACTCTGGCAGGAGCTCAGCGACCGCGGCGCGGAGGCGGCGATCGTGCCAGCCGCGTGGCCGGCGGCGCGCCGGGAGCACTGGCGTCTCCTCACGCAGGCGCGGGCCGTGGAGCACCAGATCTGGGTCGTCGCGGTGAACGCGTGCGGCACGCAGGGCGAGGTGGAGCTCGGTGGCAGCAGCCGGATCATCGATCCCTCGGGGCGGATCGTCGCCGAGTGCGGCGCCGAGGAGGAGGTGCGCATCGTGACCGTCGACCCGGACCGGGTGGCCGAGGTGCGCGCGGAGTTCCCGGTGCTCGCCGATCGGCTCGAGCGCGCGGCCTACCGCGCGCTCGGCGACGTGTAGCAGCGCCGGAGCACCGCCGGAGCACCCCGCCAGGCGCACCAGGCCAGGCACGTGCAGCCAGGCGCACCAGGCCAGGCGCGCGCAGCCAGCCTCACCCCGCCGCCGCGGGCTCCAGGATCTCCACCTCAGGGCCGAGGATCGCCTGCGACGCGGCCAGCTGCGCAGCGGCGGTCGTGCCGAAGCGCGTGCGTTCGAGGAGCGGATCGGCGCTCGCGAGCGGCGTGATGCTCAGGTTCGTGCGCGCCATCAGGTCTCCTGCGGCCTCCTGCTCGGCGCTCCAGTCGTAGTGCATGTAGGTGAGGATCGCGCTCGGCCGCTCGACCCGCACGGGACCGTCGGCGCTGTCGCGCACGAGGTCGAAGCCCGCGATCACGCCCGTGCGCTGATCCAGCTGGAGCTGCGTGTTCAGCATGTTGCCGAGCGAGTACCAGACGAGGGTGCGCCCGCCGTCGGCCCGATCGAGCCAGGTCACCGGCTGCAGCACGTGCGGCCCGGTGCCGAGCACCACGTCGGCGCCGAGGTCGGCCACCTGCTGGGCGAAGGCCCGCTGCGCGTCGTTCACGTCGTGCGAGTCCTCAGTGCCCCAGTGCGCGGAGACCACCACGACGTCGGCGAGCTCGCGCGCGTTCGTCACGAGCTCGGTGACGAGCGCCGTGTCCGACATCATCGAGAGCGAAACGCCGTCGATCGGCGCGTTCGAGTACTCCGCGAACGCCACGAGCGCGATGCGCACGCCGTCCGCCTCGAAGACGCGCACGTCGCGCTGCTCGGCGGCGGAGCGGTTCGCACCGGCGACGATGGCGGGCCCGAGCCCGTCCCACACGGCGCGGGTCGCCGCGATCCCCGCGGTGCCGAGATCTGCGGCGTGGTTCGTCGCCGTGTTGACGAGGTCGCAGCCGACGCCCTCGCGCAGGTCCCGCGCGAACTTGGTCGGCGCGTTGAACGTGGGGTACCCGCTGATCCCGAACTCGGCGCCGGCGCTCGGCACCTCCTGGTTGCAGAACGTCACGTCGGCGGCGTCGAGCTGCGCGGAGATCCCGGAGAAGAACTGGGTGTAGTCGGCGCCGCCGCCGGGGAGGGCGGCCGCGGCGTTCACGGCGTCGTGGGGCAGCATGTCGCCCATCGCGATCATGTGCACGGGCTCCGGAGCCGCGGGGGCGGGATCCGCGCTCGGCGTCGGGGACGGCTTCGGCGCGGAGGTGGCCGTGGGGCGGGCCGCGTCGCCCGCGGCGCGCTTCGGGAGCAGCGCGAGGGCGACGGCCGTCCCCGCGGCGAGGACGAGCGCCGCGACGACGGTCCAGATCGTGAGCCGGAGCCCCCGCGAGAGCTCGCGCCGTGCGCGCGCACGGCCCGCAGTCGCGTCCGGCTCGATGTGGTCGTCTCTGCGATCCGTCATGTCCTCAGCCTAGCTGTGGCCGGCGCGCGGCTAGGCTGAGGGCCATGTCGCTGCCGCAGACCACCGCACGCGCCGCCCGTGGGCCCCGCAGAGCCGTCGCCGCGCTCGGCCTCGCCCTCGCGCTCACGGCGCCGCTCGCCGGCTGCGCGGACGAGCCCGCCCCGGGGTCCGGCGCGGGCTCGGGTTCCGAGGCCGGCGCGGGCCGGTCAACCTCCCCCGCGCCGAGCACCCGGCCGGATCCGGAGCCCGAGGCGGACGCCGCGGAGCCCCCCTTCGATCGCGCCGCGCACTCGCTCGACGACCCCGCCTCGATCTGGGTGGTGAGCAACAAGACCCGACCGCTCGCGCCGCTCGACTTCGCACCGGCCGACCTCTCGACTCCGCAGGGGGTGGAGAACGAGTTCGCGCAGCCGCTCCGCGAGCCCGCGGCGCGCGCCGTGGAAACGCTTATCGCGGCGGCGGGCGCGGCGGGCCACGAGGTGCGCGTAATCAGCGCGTACCGCGACTACGCCACGCAGGTGGCGCTCTACGACCGCTACGTCGCGCGCGACGGCGCGGCCGCGGCGGACACCTACTCGGCCCGGCCCGGCTATTCCGAGCACCAGACGGGGCTCGCGGTGGATCTCGACGACTTCGGCGCGTGCTACCTCGACGCGTGCTTCGGGGAGACTCCGGCGGGCGCGTGGCTCGCCGAGCACGCGGCCGAGCACGGCTTCGTGGTGCGCTATCCCGCGGGCAAGCAGGAGGTCACGGGGTTCACCCCGGAGCCGTGGCACTTCCGCTACGTGGGGCCGGAGCTCGCCGAGGAGATGCGCCGCACGGGGGTCACGACGCTCGAGGAGTTCTTCGGACTCCCAGCGGCCCCCGGCTACGCCGACTGAGCCGGGGATATCATCGACGGATGAGCACCGCCCCCGATCCCGCACCCGCACCCGCAGCCGACGAGCGCACGATCCGTGTCAGCGCGGTCGTGCTGCGCGACGCGGAGGGCCGCGTGCTGAACGTGCGCAAGCGCGGCACCTCGTCGCTCATGCTGCCGGGCGGCAAGCACGAGCCGGGCGAGGATCCCCGCGACACCGCGGTGCGGGAGTGCGAGGAGGAGCTCGGGCTCGCGCTCGACCGTGCGGCGCTCGAACCGCTCGGCGTGTTCCGCGCCGCGGCGGCGAACGAGCCGGGGCACATCGTCGAGGCGACCGTCTTCGCCCACCCCCTCGTGCCCGGCGCCACGGGTGCGGCGCCCCGCGCCGAGATCGAGCAGGTGGCGTGGGTGGATCCCGCGATCCCGCGCGACGATCTCGCGCCGCTCAACACCGAGCTCGTCTTCCCCGCGCTCCTCGGGGAGACGCGCGGCCGCTGAGCGGGCGCGCTGAGGAGCCCCGCACGATGCCGAGTGCCGCGCCCACCGGGGCCCGCCCCGGGCCGGTCTTCACGATCGGCCGCGCGGTGCTGCGTCCGTTGCTCTGGCTCCGCTTCCGTCCCCGCGTCACGGGGCGGGAGCACGTACCCGGCACGGGCGCGGTGCTCCTCGCGAGCAACCACCTCTCCGGGCTCGACACGATCCTGATTCCCACGAGCGCCCCGCGCCCCGTGCAGTTCCTCGCCAAGGCCTCGCTCTTCGAGAGTCGCCTCGGGAGCTGGTTCTTCCGCGGGATCGGCGCGATCCCGGTGCACCGCAGCGCGTCCGGTGCGGCCCAGGCCGCGCTCGACGCCGGCCGCGAGGTGCTCGCATCCGGCCGCGTCTTCGCCGTGTTCCCGGAGGGGAGCCGCTCGCGGGACGGCCGCCTGGCGCGGGGTCGCGGCGGGGCGGCCTGGCTCGCGCTCGAAACGGGAGCGACCGTGGTGCCCGTCGGCCTCATCGGCACCGACCGCAGGCGCCCGGCGGGCGGCGGCAGGCCCCCGCGCGTCGAGCTGCGTTTCGGCCCGCCCGTTCGGCTCGGCGATCTCGCGGGACTCCCCGCGGGCCGCGCACGGCGGGAGGCGACGGAGCGCATCATGCGCGCGATCCAGCAGCTGAGCGGGCAAGAGCGCTCGGACGACTACGCGCCCGTGCCCGAGTCGGGGAGCTGAACGGGCCAGATCCCGCGCTGTTCGCTCCCGGCGCCCGCGCCGGCCTGTGCGCGTTCGGGTGGGCGTGCAAGACTGGGGGCGTCCGGCGATCCCGCCCGGGATCGCGGCTCCGGGAGGAGAGACGATGAGCAACCCCGAGGCGCTGCCCGAGGCCGAGCTGTGCACCGATCGAGCGGAGCACGGGGACCCGGATGAGCGGGCGCCCTGGATCATCGAACCCCGCGATGTGCCCCTCGGCGGGGTGCGCGCCATGAGCGTCCGGCGCACGCTCCCCCAGCGGGCGCGCTCCTTCGTCGGCGCGTGGTGCTTCCTCGACCACTACGGTCCCGACGATGTCTCGGCGACCGGCGGCATGGACGTCGCGGCGCACCCGCACACGGGGCTCCAGACGGTGAGCTGGCTGTTCTCGGGCGAGATCGAGCACCGCGACAGTGCGGGGCACCACGCGTTCGTGCGGCCGGGCGAGCTGAACCTCATGACCGCCGGGCGCGGGATCAGCCACTCCGAGCGATCGACGCCCGCGACGACCGTGCTCCACGGCGCCCAGCTCTGGGTGGCGCTGCCCGCGGACGCCGCAGCGACCGCGCCGGACTTCGCGCACTACGAGCCGCCCGTGCGGCGCGGGCTCGGCTGGGCCGCGCAGGTCTTCCTCGGTGAGCTGCTCGGCGAGCGCTCGCCCGTACCGGTGTTCTCGCCCCTTGTCGGGGCCGAGATCCGGCTCGAGCCAGGGGCGCTCCTGCCGCTCCGGGTCCGCGCGGAGTTCGAGCACGCCGTGCTCGTCGACGCGGGAGCGGTCACGCTCGCCCGCGGCGGCGGCGCAGAGGCGCGCAGCATCGGGATCGCACCGGCCGAGCTCGGCTTCGCGCCGCTCGGCACCGAGACCCTCTGCCTCACGGCGGGGCCCGAGGGCGCGCGCGTGCTGCTCATCGGCGGCGAGCCGCTCGGCGAAGACCTGATCATGTGGTGGAACTTCATGGGCAGGGATCACGCGGAGATCGCTGCGGCGCGGGCGGACTGGCAGGCGCAGATCGCCGCCGTCGGAGTCGCGGACCCGGCCGAGCTCGCGCCGTCGTCGGCGCTTCCCGCGGCCGCGCAGCAGCGCCCGCACACGGCGGATCCCGCGCGCTTCGGCCTGCCTGACGACGAGCCCGAACCGCCACTGCCGGCCCCGCCGCTCCCGATCACGCGGCTCGTGCCGCGACGCCAGGACCGCACCACACCGAATCGAAGGAGTCACCCTGATGAGTGATCAGATCCAGGTCGTCCACGACCCCGCGCGGCAGCGCTTCGCCGTGTCCGTCGACGGCGAACTCGCGGGCTTCGCCGAGTACCGGAGCCGGTCCGGCGGCACGCGCCGCGACTTCACGCACACCGAGATCGATCCGGCGTACGGCGGCCGGGGACTCGGGGGCACGCTCGTGTCGGCCGCGCTCGAACAGACGCGGGCCGAGGGGCTCACGATCATTCCGCACTGCCCGTTCGTGGCCGCGTGGCTCCGGCGCCACCCCGACTTCGCGGGCACCGTCGAATGGCCGGCGGGCGCCGAGGGCTGATCCCGGAGGATTCACAGCGCCCAGTAGTTGCCTGGGGCAACTACTGGGCGTAGAGTGCGTGGCATGGCCCCCGAATACTCCCTCGCGGACGCCGCGCAGGCACCCGCGGACGCCGATCAGGCCACCGCACCGGCGGCCGCGCTGCTCGCGCTCACACGCCTGATCTCGCACTGGACCTCCGCCGATTTCCAGCGCCTCGTCGCAGCGGCCTGCGGGATCACGCTCGACCCCGTCGCCGTGCGGGCGCTCTACCTGCTCGGCATCTCCGGCGGCTCCGCGACCCCGAGCCGGATCGCCGACGAGCTCCAGCTCAGCCGCCCCTCGACATCGAAGCTCCTCTCCCGGCTCGAGGCGCACGCGCTGCTCGAGCGCAGCGCCTCCTCGGATCGGCGCTCGGTCGAGATCTCGCTCTCCGCCCGGGGCCGCGAGACCTTCGGCGTGCTCTTCGACGCGGGCATCGCGATGATCGCCTCCGCGACCGCGCAGTGGCCCGAGACCGAGCGCAGCGCATTCTTCAGCCTGCTCCCCCGCTTCGCAGCGGGGCTGCTCACCGCACCACCCCAGGGAAAGGAACACTCATGAGCCGCACCATCGTGATCACCGGAGCCGCATCCGGGATCGGCAAGACCACCGCGCAGATCCTGCGCGACGCCGGCCACCGCGTCATCGGGGTCGATCTCCAGGGCGTCGACGTCTCGGGCGACCTGTCCACCCCCGCGGGGCGCACCGCCGCCGCGGCCTCAGCGACCGAGCTCGCGGGCGGCACCGTGGACGCGGTCATTGCCTGCGCCGGACTCGCCGCTCCGAAGGCGATCACCGCCTCCGTGAACTTCTTCGGCATGACCGAGTTCCTCGAGGCCATGCGGCCCGCGCTCGCCCGCTCGAGCGCGCCGCGCGTCGCCCTCGTCTCGTCGGTCGCCTCTCTCCAGCCCACCTCGCCCGAGCTCGTCGCGGCGCTGCTCAGCGGCGACGAGGCCGCGGCGCGCACGATCGCGGAGGGGCTCGAGGCCGATCCGCGCTCGGGCAGCCTCATCTACTCCGCGTCGAAGCAGGCGATTTCCCGCTGGGTGCGCCGGGAGGCGCCGACGGCGCGCTGGGCCGGCGCCGGGATCCCGCTCAACGCGGTCGGGCCGGGAACGGTACTCACGCCGATGACGGCCGAGCTGCTGTCGAGCGAGGAGGGGCGCGCACTCGTCGACCGCTCCGTACCGATGCCGCTCAACTCGCACCAGCCGCCCGAGAGCATCGCGAACCTCCTCATCTGGCTCGCGTCCGAGCAGAACACCCACTGCTGCGGGCAGACGATCTACTGCGACGGCGGCGCGGACGCCGTGCTCCGCGGCGACGACATCTGGTCGTGGAACGAGCAGGGGATCCGGGACACGTTCGCCCGCGTGATGTCCTGACCCGCGGTCGCCGACTCGCGACGCCCGCCTGAGCGCCGCGCGCGAGACCACCGAACGCGAGAGCACCGCGCGCCAGCGCGCAGCAGACGACCGGGGCCCGGTCCGCCCGCACCAGCGGATGGACCGGGCCCCGGTCGTGCGCAGCGGCTCGCGCCCCGGAGGATCAGGCCCCGGAGGATCGGGCCCCGGCGGCCGAGGCGGGCAGCCCGAAGATCCGGTCGAACGCCCAGGTGTAGACCACCGTGAAGACGAGGAAGAACACGAGCAGACCGCCCTCGAGCATGAGCGCCTCGATCAGCCCCAGGCCGAGCATGAACATGACGAGCGGCACGGTGAAGACGAGCACGCCGCCCTCGTAGCCGATCGCGTGGAGCGCGCGGGCACCGACGCCGCGACCGGTCGCGCCCGTGCGGCGCTCGACCGCCTCGAAGATGGTATTCCAGACGTAGTTCCAGATCGTGGCGGTGGTCGAGAGCAGCACCGCGGTGAGCGTCGATTGGCCCCCGCCGTGCCCGAGCAGCGAGCTCAGCACGACGACCGTGAAGAGCACGCTGAGCCCCTCGTAGCCCGCGACGAAGACGACGCGGCGCAGCACGGGCCGGGCCTGGAAGAAGCGGAGGGGGCGGGTGTCCCCGGGATCCGCCAGGCGGATCGTCGCGGTGTCGACGACGCGCTGCGCGGCCGCGTCGACGGCCTCGGCGATCGTACTGGAGACGGTGGTCAGGGTCGGCGCCAGAGCGCTCGGGGTGTGGCCGGTGGCGGACACGGTATCACTCCATCAGGGCCGCTGCCCGCCGAGCCTCCCGAATGAAGACTCGCATTTTCTACGGATACAGCAGCTCAATGAGAGTATCACAACGGTTTCAGTTGCAAAAGATGGGTCTCACGAGCTTTTCAGTAAGCCTGTGCGCGGAGCCGCTGGCGCTGACGCCCGGCCGGACAGTTGCCCTCCGAGCAGCGCCCCGAGAGTGAGGAGGAGCCCCAGCACTTGGCCGGGGCTGAACTCCGTGCGCAGCACGAGCGCGTCGAGCGAGACCGCGACGACGGGCGAGAGCAGCCCGAGGAACGATGCCGCAGCGACGGGAAGCCGGGCCAGGCCGCCGAACCAGAGCGTGTACGAGATCAGGCCGCCGAAGAGCGCGAGCCAGAGGTAGCCCCCGAGCGCCGGCGCATCGATCCCGGCAGGCAGGCCCTCGAGGAGGAGCGCCGGGGCGAGCAGCATGAGCCCACCCGCGGTGAGCTGCCACCCGGTGAACGCGACGGGCCCGACCCCGGGCGGGCGCCCCCAGCGCTTCGCCAGGATCAGCCCGAGCGCGAGCGACACCGCCGTGCCGAGCGCCGCCGCGAACCCCAGCGGGTCGAGCCGCGCCGAAGGGGTGAGCGCGATCAGCGCGACGCCCGCGACACCGAGGAGCCCGAACGCGATCCGCGCGGGCGCGAGGGCCTCCCCGAGCAGCACACGGGCGAGCACGGCCACGATGATCGGCTGGAGCGCACCCACCGTCGCCGCGACGCCGCCGGGCAGGCGCTCGGCGGCGACGAAGAGCAGCGGGAAGAAGCACCCGATGAACAGCGCCCCGAGCACGAGCGAGCGCCACCACCACGCACCCCGCGGCAGCACGCGCGTGCAGGCGAGCACCACGAGCCCGGCCGGAAGCGCGCGCACGAGGGACGCGAAGAGCGGGTGCCCCGCGGGAAGGAGCTCGGTCGTGACGATGTAGGTCGTGCCCCAGATCGCGGGCGCGAGCCCCGTGAGGAGGGCCGCGCCGCCGAGCCCCGGCGCGCCCCCTCCCCCGGGCGCACCACCGCTCCCGGGCGCACCGCCGCTCCCCACGCTCACGCCGCGACCTCAGCCGCCGCCGCCTTCCCCGAGGCCGCGGCACGCGCAGCCGCGTGCATCGCCACGTGGGCGAGGAAACGATCCGCCCAGCCGCCGAGGAAGGCCCGGGTGCCCGCGTTACTGATCCGCCCCTCCGCGTCGAGCATCTCCGCGCGCCACTGCAGCGTGACCTCGGGCTGCCCGAGCGTCGGCGCGTCGAGGAACGCGAGCCCCGAGCGGAGCTGCTGCTGGGCGAGGGCCGTGCCGATCGCGCCGGGCGAAGCCCCGACGATGCCGACCGGGAGCCCGGCGAAGACGTTCTCCCCCGCGGGGCGCGAGCCCCATTCGAGGGCGTTCTTGAGCGCGGCGGGGATCGCCCGGTTGTACTCGGGCGTCGCGATCATCAGCCCGTCAAGCCCGCGGACGAGCTCCCGGAACGCCAGCGCGCTGGCCGGGTGCCCCGCGTCCGCGTCGCGGCCGTAGAGCGGCAGCGCGTCGATCGGGACGGGCACGAGCTCGGCACGCTCGCCCACGAGGTGGCCGATCGCGCCGAGCAGCGCGGAGTTGATCGAATCGCTCGCGAGGCTGCCGCTCAGGGTTCCGATGCGCATGGTGTGGTCTCCGTCTCTGTCCCGGTCGTTCCGGGACGGCTTCCATCCTCGAATGCGCCACAGCAATCAGTCCAACACATGCTTGACATGGAATTGATCATGAATCACGATTGATCGCATGGAACTCCAGCAGCTCCGCTACGTGCTCGCGGTCGCCGAGACGAAGCACTTCACCCGGGCCGCGGAGCAGTGCCACGTGGTGCAGTCGGCACTCAGCCATCAGGTCGCGGCCCTCGAGCGCGAGCTCGGCTATGCGCTCTTCGCGCGCACAAGCCGTCGCGTCGCGCTCACGCCGGCGGGCGCCGCGTTCCTCCCCCACGCGGCCGCGGCCGTCGACGCTGCGGCGCGGGCGGCCGCGGCCGGCGCCGCAGCGACCGGGGAGATCCGCGGCACGCTCACGATCGGCACGATCCCCACGACCGGTACCGTCGACGTGCCCGCGGCGCTCGCGGCGTTCCGTGCGCGCCACCCGGCCGTGCGGATCACGCTGCGCACGCACCACAGCGACCGCCTGCTCGCGCACGTTCGCGCGGGGCGCATCGACGTCGCGGTGCTCGGCCTCCCCGACCCCGCGCTTCCCGACGACGTGGGGGCCCGGCTGCTCGGAGCGGAGCCTCTGGTCGGCGCGGTCGGCCCCGGGCACCCGCTCGCGGGGCGCCGCAGGGTGGGGCTCGCCCGGCTCGCCGAAGAGCCGTTCGTGGATTTCCCCGCGGGGTCGCCCGCGCGCGAGCAGAGCGACCGCGCGTTTGCCCGCGCCGGAGTCGAGCGGGAGGTGCTGTTCGAGAGCAGCGCGCTCGACTCCTCCGTGCGCCTGATCGAGGCAGGCCTCGCCGTCGGCCTCCTCCCCGAGGTCGTCGCGGAGCGGGAGACCGGCCGGATCGCGAGCTTCGCCGTGACGCCCGCCCCGAGCCGCCACGAGGTACTCGTCTGGGACGCCTTCAATCCCTCCCCCGCGGCCGAGCGCTTCCGCGAGCTGCTCCTCGCGCAGCGCGACGGGGACGCGCGCGGATCCGCCTAAGAGAGCTGGAGCGTCGTGAGGCAGGTGGGGTCCTCGGCCCCCGTGCGCACGAGCTGCGATCCCGCGTCGCCGCCGGACGCGACCTCGACGAGGAACTCGCCGTCGCGCGGCAGCCACACGCCCGTGAAGCCGTTGTCCGCGGTGGTGCGCGCCTCGTCGAGGAGCACCTCCCCGGTCGCCGGATTCGTGATGCGCAGCTGAATATCCGCGTTCTGCAGCTCACCCAGGCAGGAGGTGGGCACGTGGAAGGTGCAGGGGTGGGTCTGCTCGCGGTACGGCGCGAGCGAGAGGTAGAAGCGGTCGCCGTCGAGCGGCACGACGAGCTCGTCGGGCTGCTCGGGCTGGATCCGCACCTCGGACGGGAGGACCGAGACGGAGAGCCCCTCGGGCCGGTCCGCGACGGGAAGGGCGTCGAGCCCCTCGACGAGCGCGGCCGGATCCGCCGCGTCGAGCCCGAGATCGGCGATCGCCGCGAGCGCGCCGGATCCGGTCTCGGCGGTCGCGCCCGAGGGGGATTCCAGCGCGGGGTCTGCCGCGGGCGCGCAGCCCGTGAGCACGAGCGCGACGGCGACGGCGGATGCGGCGAGGACGGCGCGCAGCGGCGCAGCTGAGATACCCATACCCCGTATCCTAAAAGCTCGAAGCTGGGCGCCCCCTGCGCATTCGCCTCACCCGCCGATGATCTCCGCGGCGCGTTCGACCCCGTAGCGATCCGGCGCGACGCGGCGCATGCCCGCGAGCGCCACTCCGAGCAGCACGACGCGCTCGGCATCGACCGCCGACAGCTCGGGCGCGGCCCCGCGCAGCGCCCCCGCGAGGGCATCCAGGCTCTCCGCGAACACCTCGGCGAACTGCGGCGCACGCATGGCGTGGGCCCATGCGTCGGCCCAGAGCCCGAGCTCGGCATCGCGGTCGCCGTCGCGATGGTTCGCGAAGAACTCCGCGCGCGGATCGGCCCCTCCCGCGCCGACGGCCTCCGCGAACTCTGCGAGATTCTCGTCGACATACTGTCGCCAGGCGAGCCCCGTGAGCTCCCCGACACTCGCGAAGTGCTGGTGGATCAGGCCCGGGGATCCGCCGATCTCCTGCGCCACCGAGCGGGCGGACACGGCCGCGAATCCCCCGCTCCGAATCACCCGGAGCGCGGCGTCGATGAGCGCCGCGCGGCGCTCGTCGCGGGGCAGGTAGGCCATCGATCCTCATTCCTCGGGTGGACGGATCCAGCCTAGCCCACTAATCTGTACACTCGTACAAATTGAGACGAAGGAGATTTCCGTGCCCCCGCACACCCTGAGCGCGCTCCGCACCACGCTCGGCAACATCGACGCGGCCACCCGGCGCACCGTGCGCATGCCGCGCACCCCCGCCCGGCCAGCCTGGCCGGATCGCGACTACCTCGGCTGGCGCGACCCCAGCGCGCCGCAGCGCGGCTACCTGTTCACCGAGCACGCCGGCCCGCTCCGCGGCATCATGCTCACCACGACCCGCGCCCGCGCGGGGGCCGGCCGGGCCGTCATGTGCGAGCTCTGCCGGATCCCCCGCCGCTTCGAGCAGGTGTCGCTGTTCGTCGCACCGACCGGGCTCGCCGAGCGGCGCATGTCCACGCTCGGCACCTACCTCTGCGTCGATCTCGACTGCAACGCGCGGGTCAACGCCCTGCGCCCACTCACGCCGCTCGACCCGCCCGCCGAGGCGCTCGTGGCGGGCCGCCGGGCCGAGCTCGCCGAGCGAGCCGCCCGCTTCATCGACGAGGTCCTCGCGGTGCGCTGACCGCCGGGCGCCGGCGCCGGTCGGGGTCGGCCCGGCACCGGCTCGACGCCCGCCCGGCGACCGTCTCACCGCGGGGCGCCTGGCTCCGCGCCCAGGATCTCGCGCGCGACGACGCCGGGGCGCAGATCCAGTCGCCGCAGCAGCTGCGCGTTGAGCGCGACAACCACGGTCGACAGCGACATGAGGATCGCACCCACCGACATCGGCAGGACGAAGCCCACGGGCGCGAGCACCCCGGCGGCGAGCGGCACGGAGATGAGGTTGTAGCCGGCCGCCCACCACAGGTTCTGCTGCATCTTCCGATAGGCGGCCTGCGAGAGCCGAATCACGGAGAGCACCGAGCGCGGATCGTCGCTCGCGAGGATCACCCCGGCCGAGGCGATCGCCACATCCGTGCCCGCGCCGATCGCGAGCCCCACATCGGCCTGCGCGAGCGCGGGGGCGTCGTTCACCCCGTCGCCCACCATCGCGACCCGGCGACCCTCCGCCTGGAGCCCCTGCACCGTGGCCGCCTTGTCCTCGGGGCGGACGCCGGCGAAGACCCGCTCGATCCCGAGCTCGGCGGCGACGGCGTGCGCCACGGCGGGCGCATCGCCCGTGATCATGACGACCCCCACACCGATCCGGTGGAGCGCGGCGACCGCATCGCGCGATTCGGGGCGCACCTCGTCGCTCAGCGCGAGCGCGCCGAGCACCGCGCCGTCGCGCACCACGTGCAGAATGATCGCCCCGCGCTCGCGCCACGCCGCCACCGCGGGAAGCTCTTGACGCCCCTCCTCCTCGAGCAGGTACGGGCCGCCCACGCGGAGGAGCGCGCCCCCGACGCGAGCACTCACGCCCACGGCGGGCGCCGAGGCGAACTCGGTCGCTGCGGGCACGTGCACGCCTCGCTCGCGCGCGGCACGGACGATGGCGCGGGCGAGCGGATGCTCGCTGCCGGACTCGGCCGCGGCGGCGAGCGCGATCAGCTCGTCGGGGTCGAGCTCCCCGGCGTCCTCGGCTACCGCGACCTCCGTAACGGTGGGCTCGCCCCGGGTGAGCGTGCCGGTCTTGTCGAAGAGCACCGTATCGACCGAGCGCATCCGCTCGAGCGCGAGTCGGTCCTTGACGAGCACCCCGCCGCGCGCCGCGCGCTCCGTCGCGATCGACACGACGAGCGGGATCGCGAGGCCCAGGGCGTGGGGGCAGGCGATCACGAGGACCGTGATGGTGCGCACCACCGCGTCGTCGGGCAGGCCGACAAGCGTCCACGCGATCGCGGTGAGGGCCGCGGCGCCGAGCGCGAACCAGAAGAGCCAGCCCGCCGCGGTGTCGGCGAGCCGCTGGGCGCGCGACGAGGAGTTCTGGGCGTCGGCGACAAGGCGCCGGATCCCCGCGAGGGCGGTGTCGTCGCCGATCGCCGTGACCTCGATCCGGAGCCCCGAATCGGTCGCGACCGTGCCCGCCGTGACGCGGTCGCCCGCCGCGCGGGTGACGGTGCGCGATTCGCCCGTGACCATGGACTCGTCCATCGCCGCCCGCCCCTCGACCACGCGCCCGTCGGCGGGCACGCTCGCCCCGGGCCGCACCAGAACACGGTCGCCGACACGGAGCTCGGCGGGGTCGACCGCGACCACCGCGTCGCCCTCGATCCGCTCGGCCGTGTCCGGCAGGAGTGCCGCGAGCGAGTCGAGCGCGGAGGTCGTCTGGGCCAGCGAGCGCATCTCGACCCAGTGGCCGAGCAGCATGATGACGATAAGGAGAGCGAGCTCCCACCAGAAGTCGAGCTGGTGGTCGAGGAGCCCGAGGCTCGCGCCCCACGAGGCGACGAACGCGACGGTGATCGCGAGGCCAATGAGGAGCATCATGCCCGGGGTGCGGGCCCGGAGCTCGGTGACGGCGCCGACAAGGAAGGGGCGCCCGCCCCACACGAACATCACCGTGCCGAGGAGCGGCGAGACCCACGCGAGACCGGGCACCGCGGGGAGCTCGTAGCCGAGGATCATGGCGAACATGCCGGAGAGCGCCACCGTGGGGATCGCCAGGATGAGCATCACCCAGAAGAGGCGCCGGAACTGCGCCACGTGACCGCTGTGGCCGCCGTGGCCACCGTGCCCCTCGTGGTCCGCGTGCGCGTCGTGGCCCGCATGGGCGGCGGGCGCGATCGCCTCCGCGCGGTGCTCGTGATGCGCGTCGTGCGCGTGTTCCTCGTGGCCGCCGGGCTCGGGCGTTCGGGTGCCGGTCATCATCGTCCCCTCTCCGTCGCCACCGCCTGCGGCGACGCCACCTCCAACCATATACCCCCATGGGGTATTCCCGCTCGATGAAATCCTCTCACCCGGGACGCCATTGTCCGCCAGGGCGCCCCCGCCCGTCCACCCCTCGGCGCCCCCGTGAATCAGCTATGGTGAGGCCCAGAACCACCCTCAGGAGGACCCGTGAGCCACGAATCGCCCCGCCGGCGCGCCCTGCACCTCGCCGGCATCCTCGCCGGAGTCGCCGTGATCGTCGTCGTGATCTGGCTCGACGTCGCGACGGGCATCTGGCAGGAGCTCGTCATCCTCTCGGGGCTCGCCGCGGGCCTCGTCACGTTCCTCCTCACGGTGCTCGTGGTCGACAAAGTGGTCGCCCGATCCACCGCACGCCGCTGGGCGCCCGTCACCCGGCTTGCGCTCACCGAGTTCCTCCACGACCTCGCCGACGAGGAGGAGAGCGAGATCGCGCGCGGCTCGGTCGTCGCGCGCTCGATCCCCGAGCTCGATCCCGCACTCCCCGCCGCCGCCTGGCCGGAGGAGCTGCGGGCGCTGCGCGAGCAGGTCGTCGCCGAACGGCAGCTGCTCTCGCGCGCGCTCGGACGATGGATCGAGTTCCTCGCGGCGAGCGCCGACACGGCGGACGTGCTGCGCAATGTCGCCGACATCGCGCTCCAGCTCGATCGCGTGCGGGATCGCGCGCTCGAGCTCGAGGTGGCCCCGAGCGAGGCCGGTCGGGCGGCGCTGAACGTCGAGATCGCGGCGTGCAACGCGCACTTCCGCGGGCTCGTGGACGAGCTCCGCGAGCAGATCTCCGCGACCGACCTCGACGCGCGCGCCCCCAGCGCCCCGTAGTCGCTCCAGGGCTCGCACTCAGGGAGCCGTGTGGCAGACTGCGCAGCATGCGGATTCTCATCGTCGGCGCGAGCCGCGGGCTCGGCCGGGCCCTGTACGACGGCCTTCGGGCCGATGGGCACGAGGTGTGGGGCGTGGCGCGCAGCGTGCCCGGCGACGCCGCACCGCACGAGCACTGGATCACCGCGGACTTCGCCGAGCCGCAGCGCGCGGCCGACGCCGTCGCCGCCGGGACGCCAGAGCGGATCGACGCGATCCTCTACAACCTCGGCATCTGGGAGCCCGCCGCGTTCAGCGACGAGTACGACTTCACGGCGGAGTCCGACGCCACGAGCCTCGCGCTCGTCGCGACGAACATCGCCGGGCCACTCCTCCTGCTCCAGCGGCTCGTGCCGCGGCTGCTCGCGTCGGCACAGCCCCGACTGATCCTCACCGGATCCACCTCGGGCCTCCCCCGCAGCGGTCGGCCCGAGGTCGCCTTCGGCGCGTCGAAGGCCGCGCTCGGCGGCATCGCAGACGCGCTCCGTGAGCAGTTCCGCCCCGACCGCCTCGCGGTGACGACCCTGCAGATCGGCGACCTGAACACCGACGACGCGCTCGACGTCCCCCGGGAGGCCGCCGCGGAGCGCGGTGCGGGGACCCTGATCCCGGTTCACGACGTCGTCGATGTCGTGCGCACGGTGCTCGGCCTCTCCTCGGCATCGTTCGTGCGGGAGATCGTTCTCCCAGCGATCCGCGCCCAACACTTCTAGGACTCGGGGTACGCTGGGCCGCACGTACCGGGTACGCCGCCGCGCGTCGCCGGGATCGCACGGGGGAGGCGCCATGCAGCAGGAACGGGTCGTCGTAGCCGGAGCATCCGGTCTCATCGGGGGCGCGCTCGTCGAGTCGCTCCGAGCCGACGGCATCACCGTGGAGCGCCTCGTGCGCCGCCCGCCGCGCTGCTCGGACGAGCGGGAGTGGCGCCCCGGCGAAGCGCCGCTCGACCCCGAGCTCGTGCGCGGCGCGAGTGCCGTGGTGAATCTCTGCGGGGCGAGCATCGGCCGGCTGCCGTGGACGCCCGCGGTGCAGCGCGAGCTCCGCAGCTCGCGGATCGGGCCGACGCGCACGCTCGCGACGGCGCTCCGCGCGCTCGGAGGAGAGGCCCCGCTCTTCGTCTCCGCATCCGCGGTCGGCTTCTACGGCGACCGCCCGGGTGAGCGCCTCACGGAGACGAGCAGTCCGGGCACCACGTTCCTCGCCGGCCTCTCCGCCGAGTGGGAGCGCACCGCGCGCGAGGGCGGCGAGCAGGTCCCCGTCGCGCTGCTGCGCACGGCCCCCGTGCTCCACCCTGCGGGCGTGCTGAAGCCCATGATCACGCTGACGCGCTTCGGCCTCGGCGGCCCGCTCGGCTCCGGGCGGCAGATCTGGCCCTGGATCTCGCTCGACGACGAGGTGCGCGCGATCCGCCACGTCATCGCCCACCGCCTCACCGGACCCGTGAACCTCTGCGGCCCAGCCGCCGCGAGCGCCTCCGAGATCGGCCGCGCGCTCGCCCGCGCGATGCACCGCCCCTTCGTGCTCCCGGCGCCGCGCTGGGCGCTGCGGCTCGGACTCGGCCGCGCGGCGGCCGACTCGCTCCTGCTCTCGGACGCCGATGTGCGGCCCGACGTGCTCCTCGCCTCCGGGTTCGCTTTTACCGACGGCACGGCCGAGGCCGCCGTGCAGCGCGCGCTCGCCGCTTAGTCGCTCGGCTTCGCGCCCGGTTCGGCCCCAGACGATGCGGCCGGGGACGCGTCCGGTTGCGCACCGGCGCGCATCGCGTCGTACGCGGCGAGGGCGCGGATCCGGCTCGCACGCAGATCCACGATCTCCGGGATGAGCAGGCTCTCGGGCGCCCAGCGCCCGGCGTACTCCCCCTCGGGGTCGAAGCGCTGCGCCTGCGCGCTGGGGTTGAAGATGCGGAAGTAGGGGGCCGCGTCCGCGCCGCAGCCCGCCACCCACTGCCAGTTGAACGGGTTGCTCGCGGCGTCCGCGTCGACGAGCGTGTCCCAGAACCACGCCTCGCCGATGCGCCAGTCGACGAGCAGGTTCTTCGTGAGGAACGACGCGGTGACCATGCGCGCGCGGTTGTGCATGAATCCGGTGCGCCACAGCTCCCGCATCCCCGCGTCGACGAACGGGAACCCTGTCTCCCCGCGCTGCCAGGCGGCGAGTTCGGGCCCGGGGTCCGTGCGCCACGGGAACGCGTCGAACTGGGGGTTCAGCCCGCGCTCGTGGAGTCCTGGCTCGTGCGCCGCCGTGTGCCACGCGAACTCCCGCCACCCGAGCTCGGAGAGAAACATCCCGGCGTCGACGCCCGCGGCGATCGCACGGTGCCACACGGTGCGCGGGCTGAGCTCGCCCCAGCGGAGCGCCGGCGAGAGCTCGGATCCCGCGTCCGCGTCGGGGCGGTCGCGGTCCGCGGCGTAGCGGTCGGCTCGTTCGCGGAGGAAGCGATCGAGGCGCAGTGCCGCCGCGGGCTCTCCGGGCGACCAGCGCTCGGCGAGTCCCCCGGCCCAGTCGGGGCGCTGCGGGAGCAGCCGCCACTCGTCGAGCGCATCGCTCGCGGGCTGCCGGGTCGCCGCGCGGAGCCCCGCGGGCCGGGGCAGCGGCACCGGCGGCGCCGGCGCGCTCAGGCAGGCGCGCCAGAACGCCGAGTACACGCGGTAGGGCGTGCCCTGCCCCGTGACGATCGATCCCGGTTCGAAGAGCAGCGAGCCCCGGAAGGAGCTCACCCGACGACCGGCCTCGCGCAGCCGATCGGCGACGGCCGCGTCGAGTGCGCGCCCGGCGCCGAAGCGCCGGTTCCACACCACGCGGTCGGCGCCGCTCTCGGCGGCGAGCTCTGGGATCCGCTCCGCCGCAGCTCCGCGGCGCAGCACGAGCGGGATACCGAGCGCGGCGAGCTCCTCGCCGAGTGAGCGCAGCGAGCCGTGCAGCCACCAGCGTGCAGCGCCGCCGAGCGGGCGGATCCCCGGCGAATCCTCGTCGAGCAGGAACACGACGACCGCGCCATCAGGATCCTCGGCTGCTGCGGCGAGCGCGGGGTGGTCCTCGAGCCGGAGGTCGTCGCGCAGCCACACGAGGGTGGTCATGACGCGCTCCCGCGGAGGTCCGGCCCCGCGTCCGCCGCGGCGCGGGTCGCGCGGATCGCGCGCACGCCGCGCTCGAGCGCCCACACCGCTCCGAGGAGCGTGTTCACGCCGAGCGCGAGCGGCAGCCAGGGGATGATAGCCGGGAGCACGTCGGTGGCGAGCACGACCGCGCCGAGCGCCGCCGCCGTCACGAGCGCGGGCACGAGCATCGCGGATCGTGCGCTGCGCAATTCGGCCGGGTCGATCGTGCCGGAGGCGAACAGGACGCGCAGGTAGCGGACGAGGGCGACGCCCATGATCGCGAGCCAGATCAGGCCCGGCCAGTTCCCCCACACGGTCATCGTTCCTCCCGGATCAACAGTACTGCGCGTAGGTGACCGAGCGATCCTGCTCGGCGAAGCCGAGGCGCGCGTACATCACGTGCGCCCCGCTGGGGTTCGCGGAGTCGACGTCGAGCACGGCGGACGCGAGCCCGGCCTCGCGGTAGGCGCGCAGCACCTCGGCGATGAGCGCCGAGGAGAGGCCGCGCCCACGCCAGTCGCGCACGACGCCGACGGTGCTGAGGGTGCCGAACGGGCCGCCGCGCAGGGCGAACTCGGCGGTGCGGCGCTCGCTCAGCACGAGGCCGACCACCCGGCGCGGGTCGCGGATCCCGCCGCGGCCGGTGACCGCGAGGCGGGAGAGCTCGGGAGCGAACTCGGCGAGCGCCCCCTCGCGTTCCCACTCCTTCCGGGTGATGGGGTGGAATCCCCAGTGGTCGCGGAACGCGTCGTTCACCGCGGCGCGGGTGCGCTCCGAGAGGCGGGCGCTGAAGGGCACGAAGCGGACCCCCTCGGGGGTCTCGCGCTCGGGCAGCTCGCCGGCGAGCGGGCGCGCGAGCTCCTGCCACCAGCGTACGGGGGCGAGGCCCGCAGCGCGCGCGAGCTCGGCGAGCCCGGGGTGCTCGGCCCGCCCGCTGAGCGCAAGGATCCCCGGCGCGGTCTCTCCCGAGGCGGCCAGCAGCTGTCGGCCGCGGGCGAGCTGCCAGGCGAGGAGCGCGCGTCCGACGCCGCGGCGCCGGATCTCGGGGTGCACCATGCCGTCGAGCGCGACCTCGATCTCTGCTCCAGCCGTGTCCGCGAGCCGCGCTGAGCCCGCGGCGAGCACCCGCCCCGCGCCGTCGACGGCCATCACCGAGTCGCGCGCGGGATCGAAGCGCTCGCCCACGAGGCCGAGCACGAGCTCCTCCGCGGTCACCACGGAGCGCGGGTGGTCGATCTCCCCGCAGGCCTGCGCGAGCGCGAGGAGTCCCGGGAGCGCGGTGCGCGAGACGGGCCGCCAGTGGAGCGGCGTCTCACCGAGCGAAACCGGCAGTTCGGGGAGCGATGCGGGGGCGAGGGCGCGCTGCGCGAGCGGGATCCCGGCGCCCGCGAACGCCCGGGCGAAGATCTCGCGGACCACGATCGCCTTCCGCGCGTTGTAGGCCATGACGCGATCCGGCCCCTCGGCCGCTGCGAGCCGCTTCGCCTCCGCGTACGCCTCGCGCTCGGCGGGGTGGGCGTGGAGCCAATCGCGGAAGAGCCGGTGCCGCGCAGCCTCCGCGGAGCCGGGGCCGAATACGTGGAGGTTCACCCGCGGCTCGGCCAGACGCAGCATGCGATGCTCCTCGAACTCTGGCTCGCGCACACGGAGCACGTACCCGAGCGCTTCGAGTGCGGGCACGTAGTCGGCCTCGGCTGCCGGATCCGCCACCGTGAGATCGATGTCGATCACCTCCTTCGCGGCGAGCCCGGGGACGGCCGTGGATCCGACGTGCTCGATGCCGAGCGCTGAGTCGCCGAGCGCTCCGCGGATCCGCCCGGCGAGGGCCACGAAGCGATCGGCCCAGAGCGGAGAGAACGGCACGATCTCGATCGATTCGGGGGCGCTCGGCCCGCCCACCCACGGGTCCCCCGCGGGCGCACCGTCCTGGAAGTCTGCGATCCCCTCGGGGAATGTCTGCGGCATCGAAACCTCCTGCGGCTCCTCGGGACGGGTGGGCTGCGCGGCGCCCCGGCCCCCTGCGGCGCTGCGGCCGCGCGGGCCGCGTGAGCCGCACCCCAAAACTATCGAATAAGGAACGATCGGATCAACTTCGATATATACTGGTCTCGCGCTGCCACCCGGCGGCGCCGCGCAGCCCCACACTCTCCGAGGACCCCATGCACACTCCCGGCACCGCACCGCACGCGCCCCACCCCGCGCCGACGGTGCTCGCAATGACGGCGAGCACCCGGATCGTCATCTGGGCGTTCTGCACGGGGGCTGGCGTGCTCCTCGGCTTCATCCTCCCCTGGCTTCTCGGGTTCATCGCGGAGTGGCCGCTGCCGTACCTCGACGTGCTGAAGTTCCTCGCATCGTTCGACGCCCCGGCGATGGTGCTCGGCCGCCCCGCGGTGCTCGGCGCGATCGGGCTCATCATCGCGCTCGTGATCACCCACGAGTCGCCGAGCCTCACCATCGACGCGGAGCAGATCCTCGTGCGCACGGGCGACGACACCCGCAGCATCGCGCGCGAGCTGGTCGGCGGGGTGTACCGCGCGGGCGGGAAGGTGCGCATCGAGTCCCCCGCGGGCCGGGTGCTGTTCCACGACGACGTCGAGGGCGGGCGACAGGCGATCGCGGCGGCGTTCCAGCGCCACGGCTACCCCTGGGAGGGAGTCGAGACGCTCCGCTCCGGGGGCGCGGGCGGAACGGGCCGCACGGTCGACGCGGAGCGCGGGGGCCCTGCGGCGAGCGAGGCCTCCGCGGCGAGCGAGGCCTCCGCGTGAGCGCCGCCGCCCCCACGCCCGCCGCCGCCGCTCCGGCCGCCGCTCCGGCCGCCGCCCCGGCCGTCTCCGCACGCACCGTGATCGACGGCTGCTTCTCGGCCGACGGCCGCGCCCCGCTCGCCACGGTCTACGACGTGGGGCTCGCGGTCGGCCTCCCCGAGCAGACGGTCCGGCTCGCGATCCGACGCATGCAGGCGGCGGGCGAGCTCCAGCAGATCGGGCGCGGCCGGGCCGGCACGCTCGAACGCACCCCGGAGGGGCGGGCCTCCGCGGGCCGGGAGGCTCGGCTCCTCGAGTTCGCCTTCGCGCAGGACGCCGGGGCCGCCCCCTGGGACGGGGCCTGGCGCCTGCACGCCTTCACCGTGCCCGAGTCGCGCCGCACCGAGCGCGACGCGCTGCGCAGCGCACTCACCGCACTCGGCGCTGCGCCGCTCGCCCCCGGCCTCTACCTCTCCCCGCACGAACTGCGCGAGGAGCTCGCGCACGCCCTCTCCCCCGCCACGATCGCGAAGCGCCTCCTGAGCGCGACGAGCCGCGAGCTCGAGGTGCCCGGCTGCGCTGACGACTCCGCCATCGCGGAGTTCCTCTGGCCCGCGGCTCCGACCCGCGCCGCCTATGCGCCGCTCGACCGCGCGCTCGCCTCGCCGGGCCCGCGCGGCGACGACCCCATCGAGCTCACCGCCCGCGCGATCACGCTCGCCGATGCGCTCGACCGCGCGCTCGCCGAGGATCCGCTGCTGCCCCTGGAGCTCCGCGCAGCGGACTGGCCGCCGGCCCGGACTCGCACCGCGTTCCTGCGCGAGTGGGAGTCGATCGAGCAGCGCCACCCGACGCTCCCGGTATTCAGCCCCTCTCGGGGATCCGCACCATTCGGGTGATCCCCACCCCGATCGAGACGATCATGCCGATCCCACCCACGGTCGCGAACACCACACAGCCCGCTCCGAAGAGGACGCTGAGCAGCGCCCCCGTGAAGATGAGCGCGGAGCAGCACAGGATCCAGACCATCAGCTGCTCCCCGACCCGGTAGTGCGCCTGCGCGTTGGCCTCGGTGAGCGTGCCGAGGTAGTTGAACGAGCGCGGGTGCCGGGAGAGCCAGGCGATGCCCGCCGTGACCGCCACGGCGATGCCGACGAGCACGAGCACGCTCGAACGCGGGCCCCAGCTGTCCGGCCCCGCGGGGCCGAAGTGGGTGGGCACCGTTTCGGGCAGCCCGGGGAAGCGCACGACCGTGAGGACGACTGCGGTCCAGACGAGCGCGAGCGCCGCCCAGCGGAGCGCCCCGGTGATCCGGCCGGTCACGTAGGTGCGCGCCGGCCGCCCGGGGGCCGCGCCCAGGCGAATCGTCCCGGTGTCCGGGGGCAGCTCGGGGCTCGCATCGCTCATGATCTCCACCGTAGCAACACCCATCCGGCGCCCGGTTAGGCTGGGTGCATGACCGCGCTCGACCGCCGCATCCGCATCGGCCCCTTCGAGATGGCCTGCACCGACACCCCTGGCCCCGCACACCACCCGGGCGCGACGTTCGTGCTCGTGCACGGCATCGGGATGGGGAAGGTCACGTACGCGGAGGTCGGCGAGGAGCTCTCCGGGCGCGGACGCGTGCTCGCGCTCGACCTGCCCGGCTTCGGCGATTCGCCCGAGCCCGGCACGGCCACCACGCTCGAGCAGACCGCCGAGGTCGTGGCCCGGGCGATCCGGGAGGAGACGCCCGGGCGCGTGATCCTCGTCGGCCACTCGATGGGCACGCAGATCGTGTCCGAGGTGGCGGTGCAGCACCCGGAGATCGTCGCCGGGCTCGTACTCATCGCCCCCACGGTGAACCGCTACGAACGCACCGCGGCGAAGCAGGCCATGCGCATGCTCCAGGACCTCGCGGGCGAGGGGCCGAAGGTGATCTTCACCGGGCTCTGGGAGTACCTCCACACGAGCCCGCGGTGGTTCATCAGCAAGCTGCGCTTCATGCTCGCGCACCGGCTCGAGGCGATCTGCCCGCGCATCGCGGCGCCGACGCTCGTGCTGCGCGGCGAGACGGATCGCGTGTGCCCGCGCACCTGGGTGTCGGAGGTCGCCGAGGCGATCCCGCACGCGCGCATGCACGAGATCCCGGATCGCGGGCACGAGGCGATCATCAAGAGCGCGCAGCCGGTGGCGCGCATGATCCTCTCGTTCGCGGACGGGATCCCGGGATTCTCGGCCACTCCCAGGAAGTAAAACCCCTGGTCATGAGCCGCACGAGCCGAGCCGCGACTGGGCGGCTGTGGGTTTGCTGAGCCGCCGCAGGACGCCCGCTGGCTACGCTGCGAGAGCAATCATCAGATGAAGTTTTCCGACGCGCGAAGAAGACTTCGCCCACGAGAGAAAGCTCACCCCTGTGACCACTGTTGTTCGGAACACCGCCGCGGAAGCCCTCGGCACCCTCCTCTTCGTCTTCGCCATCATCACGGCGATCGCGAACGCTGGCGACCTCGCCCCGTTCGCCATCGGCCTCGCGCTCATGGTGCTCGTCTACGCGTTCGGGCACATCTCGGGCGGCCACTTCAACCCCGCCGTCTCACTGGGGGCACTCGTGCGCGGCGCCCTGAGCGCGCGCGACTTCGCTTGCTACGTGGTGGGCCAGGCCGCGGGCGCGGCCCTCGCGGTGCTGCTCGCCGGCTTCGTCGTGGAGCGCCCGACGGCCTCGGTGGAGATCGAGCTCGCTCCCGCCTTCGTCGCCGAGCTCGTGGTCACGTTCCTGCTCGTCACCGTCGTCCTCAACACCGCGACTTCCCGCGACCACCCCGGAAACTCGTTCTACGGCCTCGCGATCGGCGGCACGGTCCTCGTCGGCGCGCTCGCGGTCGGCCCGGTGAGCGGCGGCGGATTCAACCCGGCCGTGGCGCTCGGCCTCGCCGTCAACGGCACATTCGCATGGGGCAGCATGTGGCTCTACGCGCTCGCCCCGCTCCTCGGCGGACTGCTCGCGGGCCTCGTGTTCCGCGCGCTGAACCCGCAGGACCGCATCGCGACGGGGGACTAGCCCTGACCGCGCCGGACCGGGAGTCGAACAGCGCGCTGCTGCGCGCGCACGGCCTGCGGGCAACCGCGGGCCGTGTGGCCGCGCTCGGCTACCTCGCGACGCACCCGCACCGCTCGGCCACCGAGATCCACCGCGGCGTCGCGCCCGAACTCCCCACGCTCACCCTGCAGTCGGTGCACAACATCGTGCAGGACCTCGCGGAGCGCGGGATCCTGCGCCGCATCCACCCGCCCGCTTCGAACGCGGCGCTCTACGAGGTGGCCGATGAGCACGCGCACCCGCACGCGCAGTGCGTGCGCTGCGGCCGCCTCGTCGACCTGCCGGACGCGCCGGCACCGGCCGCCGGCACGACTCCGATGCAGTCGGCCCCCGGGATGACGATCATCGGCGTCGTCGTGACCTACCTCGGGGTCTGCGCGGAGTGCGCGAGCTAGGCGCAGACCGCGGCGTCCTCCCGGGATCCCCTCAGGGCGTGCGCGCGGTACTCGGACGGCGTGCAGCCGAGCATTCGTCGAAACGCGAGCGAGTAGCCGTTGTGCGTCATGCCCACCCGCGCGGCGACCGCGGCCACTACGCCCCCGCGCTCCAGCGCTTCGAGCGAGGCCTCCACGCGGAACCGTGAGCGCCACTCGGTGAAGCTCATGCCGGTCTCCGCCACGAACGCACGGCGGATCGAGGTCACGCTGCAGTGCAACCGCGCGGCCCACTCGTCGAGCGTGTCGCAGTGCGAGGGATCCTCCTGCAGCGCGGCGAGGACGGGCGCCGCGAATGGGCCACTGGGCCGGGGGACGGCGGGCCGCTCCGCCTGCCCGCAGAGCGCCTCGGCAATTGACCGGGCGAGCGCGACGCTCCGCACGGCGTCCCCCTCCCGCGCGAAACCGAGGAGCGCCCGTCGCTGCTCGGGGGCGACGCGCACCGCCCGCGCCTCGGCGAGGGGCGCGCCGTCGACGAGCTCGCCGGGCTCCAGGCACACGACGACGGGCATGAACTCCGGGTCGAACCGAGCGGCGTGGTCGAGCCCCGCGGGGATCCACACCGCAGTCTCGGTGTCGACCCGGAGCGAGCGCTGCGGGGTGGTGACGACGCACGCACCGGTCACCGCGTACAGAATCTGCGCTTCCTCGTGCCGGTGCGGCGGGTGCCCCCACTCGGCGATCTCCATCGGATCGCTCTCATTCACCGCCGGAACACGTGCTGCGGCGGGCGAGGTGACTGGTCGCTGGGTGGGATGCATGGGCCTCTGAGTTGGAAACATCTGATGTTGGTGAGTCTAATCTAAGAAGCACGTTGTACGCCGCTGAAGTTCCGAGAAGGGGACCGCACATGCCTTCGTCCCCCGAGGCCCCCAGCACCGTGCCCGCGCCGCACGCGCAGGCCGCGCCCGCCGAACGCGCCGAACGCGCCGATATCAACGCAGCCGCCCTCGACGGGGCGCGCGCCGTGCGCCGCACCGCACGCCGCCGCGCCGTCGGACTCGCCCTGCTGGCTGTGGCGCTCGGGGCCTGCGCGGCCGGGAGCCTCGCTCTCGGCGCGCGCGAGATCCCGCTCGGCACGGTGCTCGAGGCGATCGCCGGACGCCTGCCGAGCGACGACTACGACGGACTGGTCGTCCTCACCGAGCGCGTGCCCCGGCTGCTCCTCGGAGTCATGGTGGGTGCCTGCCTCGGCGCCGCCGGAACCGTGATGCAGGCGGTCACGCGGAACCCCCTCGCCGACCCGGGAATCCTGGGGGTCGAGGCCGGCGCGGCGTCCGCGGTCGTCGTCGGCATCGTCGTCGGGGGCGTGCACGCCCCCTCCGGGTACTTCTGGTTCGCGCTGGCCGGCGCGGGAGTGGCGGCCCTCGCGGTCGCCTTCGTCAGCAGACTCACCACCTCGGCATCCCCGGAGATCTCGCTCGTGATCGCGGGTTCGGCCGTCGCGGCACTCCTCATGAGCGTGGTCACCCTCATCACCATCCGCGACGAGGCGGTCTTCGCAAAGCTGCGGTCCTGGTCGGTGGGCTCGCTGCTCGGCAGGGGCGAGGTCATCGACGAGCTCTGGCCGTTCGCGGTGCTCGCCCTCGCCCTCGCCTGCACGCTCGGCCGCTCGCTCGACGCGCTCGCGCTCGGCGACGAGCTCGCCGCGGGCCTGGGTGTTCGGGTCGGCCCCGCACGCATCGGCGCGGTGGGGGTCGGCGTGCTGCTCGCCGCGGTCGCAACCGCCGCGATCGGTCCGGTCGCGTTCGTCGGCCTCGTGGCGGCGCACGTCGCCCGGCTCATCGTCGGGCCCGAGCATCGCTGGCTGCTGCCGTACTCGATGCTCACGGGTGCGCTGATGCTGCTCGCGGCGGATGTGGCTGCGCGCCTGGTTCCCGGGCGGGGTGAGCTCGAGGTGGGCATCATGACCGCGGTCGTCGGCACCCCGTTCTTCGTGGCGCTCGCGCGCGGACGGAAGCGGGTGAGCGGACTGTGACGGATCTCCAGAGCTCCGCGAGGCTGCGGGAGGTCGCCTCCGCGCTGCTCCGGCGCGAGCGGAGCGATCGGCGCACGCGCGTCCTCGTCGCGTCGGCGCTCGTCATCCTGTGCGGCGTTCTCGCGACCTGGCAGCTCTTCCTCACCGGCGACGCCGAGGTCTCCGCACGTGAGGTGCTGCCCGCCGCGCTCGGTTCGGGCGAGCGCTTGGCGACCTACGTGGTGCAGGACACGCTGTTCCCCCGGGCGCTCACCGCCGCGCTCGGCGGCGCCCTCTTCGGCCTCTCCGGCGCCATCTCGCAGCGCCTCTTCGGCAACCCCCTGGCCACCCCCGACGTGATCGGCATCTCGTCCGGGGCGGGAGCCGGAGCCATGATCGTCATCGCCGGCCTCGGCGCACGCGGTCTGGGCGTGCAGGCGGGGGCGATGCTCGGCGCGCTCCTCGTCGCGCTCCTCGTCTACGCGCTGAGCTGGCGGGGCGGAGTGCACGGCTATCGGCTCATCCTGGTCGGAATCGGCGTCGGCGCGTGCGCGAGTGCGCTCATCACCTTCATCGTCACCCGACTCGATGAGGTCACGACGCAGCGCGCCATGCGCTGGATGGTGGGATCGCTGAACGGCTCCGACTGGAACGGTGTGCTCGTCCTCACCGTCGCACTCGCCCTCGGTGTCGTGCTCACCGCCGCCATCCGGCGTCCACTCGGGGATCTCGCCCTCGGTGACGAGCTCGCGTCCGGCCTCGGGGTTCGCGTCTCGCGGCTCCGGTTCGGAGCGCTCGTGCTCGCCACGCTGCTCGCGGCGAGCGTGACGTCGGTGACCGGGCCGATCGCGTTCATCGCGCTCGTCGCCGGGCCGATCGCCACGCGCGTGCTGCGTCTCCCCGATGCGCCCCTGACCGCGGCGCTCGTCGGAGCGGGGCTGCTCTCGGCCACCGATATCGCCGCGCAGACGCTGCCGCTCATCAGCCCGGTTCCCACCGGAGCGATCACCGCGGTCTTCGGCGCCCCCATCTTGATCGCCCTTCTCGTCAGGAAGCAGAATCGCGCATGACGCAGCATTCCCCCGCCCTCTCCGCGCGCGGCCTGAGCGTCGGATACGATCGCACGCCGATCGTATCCGAGCTCGATCTGGAGATCGAGGCCGGGCGGATCACCGCGCTCATCGGCCCCAACGGCAGCGGCAAGTCCACGCTCCTGAAGGGCCTCGCCCGCGTGCTGCCCCCGCTCGCGGGACACGTCGAGCTCGCGGGCCGCGACATTCGGCGGATCAGCTCGCGCGATGTCGCGCGGGAACTCGGTTTCCTCCCCCAATCGCCGCTCGCGCCGGAAGGGATCACCGTTGCGGAGCTCGTTCGCCGGGGGCGCCACCCGCACGATCGGCTCTTCTCGCGCAACACGATGGGCGAAGCGGCCGCGGTCGCGGAGGCGATGCTCCTGACCGGTGTCAGCGAGTACGCGCACCGCCCGGTCACCGCGCTCTCGGGCGGACAGCGCCAACGAGCCTGGATCGCCATGGTCCTCGCTCAGCGCACACCGACCCTGCTCCTCGACGAGCCCACCACGTTCCTCGACATCGCCCACCAGATCGATGTGCTCGAGCTCCTGCTCGAACTCAACCGGGAACACGGGAAGACGATCGTGATCGTCCTCCACGACCTTGAGCAGGCCGCCGCCTACGCCGACACGATCGTGGCGCTGACCGCCGGCGCGATCGCCGCAAGCGGGCCGCCGCAGGAGGTCGTGACCGAGCGCTTCCTGGCCGACGTGTTCGGCTTGACCGCACGCGTGATCCCGGACCCCGACACCGGTTCCCCGCTCGTGCTTCCCCGCGGGAGGCGATCGCGATCGGCCGCCGAGGATTCCCCATCCGCCCACCCCACACAGGAGATCTCATGAAGCTCACACGCACGCTCTCAACCGCGGTCATCGCCGCACTATCCGTCACCGCGCTCGCGGGCTGCTCAAGCGCCGCCTCCGGCTCCGGAACGGGAGACGCCGGAAGCGGGTACCCGCTGACGCTCGAGAACCCGTGGGGGCAGGCCGTGATCGACGAGCAGCCCCAGCGGGTCGCCGTGGTCGACTCGGTCGACCTCGACATCGCTCTCGCACTGGGGGTCGAGCCCGTCATCGGCAGCGTGTACGGCGACAATCCTCACGATCCGTGGACGGAGGAGGCGCTCGCCGCGGAGAAGATCTCGTTGCACACCTTCGACGCGACGGACGGCACGGACTTCGTCGCCATCGCCGCGGCGGATCCCGATGTGATCCTGGCGACCAGCGGGTGGACGCTCGAGGACGACTACGCGAAGCTCGACGCGATCGCCCCTGTGGTGACCTGGGGCCCCGACCAGGTGCTGACCGACCTCACCTGGGCCGATCGCACGCTTCTGGCCGGCAAGGCCCTGGGGCTCGAGGATCGGGCCGAGCAGGTCGTCGCGGACGTCGAGTCCGACTTCGCCGCCGCGCGCGACGCGCATCCCGAGTGGGCCGGGAAGACGCTGACGTACGCCGTGATGCACCCGGCGCAGGTCTCCTACGTCAGCTACCTCGGCAGCGACGTGTCCTTCTTCACCGACCTCGGCTTCACGCTGCCCGACGAGGCCTCGCGGTTCTCCGACGAGGACAATGCGGTGAGCATCGAGAACCTCGACCTGCTCGACGCCGATGTGCTCTTCGTGGGGTACCCGTTCGGGAACGAGGGGATCCTCACCCAGGACGCGCTCGAGAGCAACGCCCTGTTCCAGCAGCTTCCCGCCGTGCAGGAAGGCCGCTACGGCATTCTCAGCGACGAGGTCTCTTCGCCCCTCGCGTACCCGACGCCGCTCAGCCAGCCGTGGGTGCTCGAGCGCATCGTCCCGCAGTTCGAGCAGACGATCCGCTAGCCCGCACCCGAGGAGTCCCCCATGGCCCAGAGCATCCGCCCCCAACTCACCTACCCGATCAGTCTTCGGAAGCTGACGGTGCATCGCGCCTACGACGTCAGCCCGGGCCTGCGCCGCGTCGAGCTCACCGGGTCCGAGCTCAGCGGCGCCGTGCGCGACGGCTTCGTGCTGCCGCCCTTTGTCTCCGACGGGTTCGACGATGAGATCAAGCTGTTCTTCCCCGACCCCGAGTCCGGCGAGCTCAGCCTCCCCGTACAGCGCGATCGATTCATCGATTGGCCCCGCGATCCGCGTCCCGAGGCGCGCACGTACACCGTGCGCGGCTTCGACGCCGAACGCGAGCTGCTCCTCCTCGACTTCGCACGGCACGCGCGCGGCGTCGCGACCGATTGGGCAGAGCAGTGCCAGCCGGGCGCGGAGCTCCACATCGCGGGGCCCAAGATGGCCTGGCTGCACCCGGAGGGCGCCGACTGGCTCTTCATCGGCGGCGACGATACAGCGCTGCCGGCACTCGCGCGCTGGTTGGAGACGATGCCGCAGGAGACCCGCGGCGTCGCACTCCTGGAGGTTCCCGACGCGAGTCACGAGTTCGAGATCCCGCACCCGGAGGGCGTCGAACTGCGCTGGCTGCACCGCGGTGCCACTCCCGCGGCTCGATCGACGCGGCTCATCGATGCGGTGCTCGGCGAGCCCTGGCGGGACGGGGAGCCGTTCTGCTGGTTCGCGGGCGAGACGGGCGTGCTCCGCCCGATCCGCTCGTATCTCCGCAAGGACCGCGAACTCCCCCGGGAGCGCGTCGAGGTCACCGGGTACTGGCGGGCGCCCGTCGGCGACGAGCTCGACATCGACCCGGACGAGGAGGAGACCGCGGATCTGCACGAGCTGGGCGAGCTCGTGCCGCCCTACGCGCTTCGCGCCGCGGTGACGCTCGGAGTGGTCCCCGCAATTCGCGCGGGTGCGCGCTCGACGGCGCAAATCGCCGACGCCATCGGGGCCCACCCGGGCGCGCTCGCTCGGCTCCTGCGGTACCTCGCGACCCTCGAACTCCTGACGGAGGAGCACGGTGAGTGGCGGATCACCCGCGCCGGCGGCGCGCTCGACGACGAGGACGAGAACGGCGGGCTCGATCTCGCGGACCCGCTCGCGCGCGAACAGCTCGCGATCGCCTCGCTCCTCGAGGTGCTCCGCACGGGAGCACCGGTCCAGGCATCGCGGGCCGACCGTCGGGAGCGTGATCCGCAGCTCAACGCGGCGATCACGCTCGACGCAGCCGCGGACCTCAGCTACGTCGCGAGCTCCTTCGGGTCGGCGGAAGTGCCGTTTGCGCCCGGCGAACACCTCGTCGTCGCCGGCGAGGGCGCGCTCTCGGTGCTCGCCGGCCCGCTCACGGCCGACCCGGAACTGCGGGTCACGCTCCTCGAGCGCCCCTCCCGCGTCGCACCAGCGCTCGGCGTCCTCCCCGCTCCGCTCCGCGATCGGATCGTCGTCGTCCACGGGACCGGGCTCGACGCCTGGCCGCGCACCGACGGGACCGTGCTCCTGCTCAACGCGCTCCGGGGGCTTCCCGACGCCGACGCGGCGCACCTGCTCCGCGGCGCCGCAGCGAGCGGTGCACGCCTCCTCGTATTGGAGGACCTCCTCGGAGTCGACGAGATCGATGAGCACGATGCGGAGGGCGATCTCCTGGAGCTCTGCCTCACCGGGGTCGGCCGCCGAACCCTCGACGAGGTGCGCGGTGTCGCGCGGCTCGCGGGTCTCGACGTGAGCGCTCGGGCGATCGGGTGGGGGGACCTCCTCCTCACGCTCACGAGCAGCTGAGGTGACGCGAGGGGGACCGCGGCGTGAGGGCGGCGGCGTGAGGGCGGACGAACCGCTGCGGACCGAGGGGGCACGGACCGCTTCCGGGCTCGTGCGGCGGGTGATGCGCGCCGCACCGGGGCCCACGTTCGGCGCGGCGCTCTGCTTCGTCACGCACCTCGTCGCGGAGTTCACCGTCCCCGTACTGGTGGGGCTCGCGATCGACGACGCGGTGCGCCTCGGTGATCCGGCACGGCTCGCCTGGTGGTGCGCCGCGCTCGTCGCGGATTTCCTCATCCTCGCGTTCGCGTACCGGGCCGGTACCCGCCTCGGTCTCCGGGCGTTCGAGATCGCTCAGCACCGGACTCGGCTCGCGGTGAACGCGCGCGTACTCTCGCCGGACGGCTTCGCGAGCGCCCGGCCGCCCGGGGAGCTGATCTCCATCGCGGGATCCGACGTGTCCCGCCTCTCCCGCTCGGTGCTGATCGCGCTGCACCCGGTCGCGGAGCTCGCGGCGCTCGGGTACGCAACGGTGGCGCTCGGCGTGATCTCCCCGGCGCTCGGCGCCGCCGTCCTGGGCGGCGCCCTGCTGCTCGTCGTCATCCTCGAGGTCCTGGGGCGCCCGCTCAAGAGCACCGCCGAGCGCGAGCAGGAACGCGCCGCCGAGGTCACCGCGGTCGCCGCCGACTTCTTCGCGGGAGCGGGGGCGCTGCGCAGCCTCGGCGGGATTCCGCGCGCCCTCGAACGGCACCGGGCCGCGAATGCCGTCGCGGTCGCAGCGGGGATCCGCGCCCGTCGCACCGAGGCTGGGTTCGTCGCCGTCTCCCGGATCCTCGGGGCGGTGCTCCTCGTCGGCATCGCGGGTGCTGCGGCGTTCCTCGCACTCGACGGAGAGCTCACGGTGGGCCAGCTCGTGATCGTCGTCGGTCTCCTCCAACTCGTGCTCGGGCCGCTCGAGGCGCTCGCGGTCAATCTCGGGACCGTGTGGTTGACGGCAGTCGCGTCGGCTCGCCGCGTGCTCGCGCTTCTCACCGAGGGCCCCGCGGCCGGGAGCTGCGCCGCGCGGCCACCCGCTCCGGGCGACACCGCGCCCCCGGCGCGCAGGGCCCCCACCCCGGCGGACGAGCTCCTCGGGTTCAGCGAACTCGCGGGAACGCATCTTCCCCCGATCAGCCTCCGCCTCCGCACCGGCGATGCCATCGGAATCGTGGCGGACGCCCACGCCGTCTCGGAACTGTGCGAGATCCTGGAACAGCGCCGCGAGCCCACGGCAGGACAGGTGACGCTCGCGGGAACTCCGCTCCACGCGCATGACCACCGGAGCCGGGCAGGCGCGCTCCTCGTCGCACCGCGCGGAGTGGAGGGTGCCCACACGCAGCCGCCCTCGGGCGCCGCGGCCGACGCCGCGCGGCTCGTCCTCCCCGCAGTGTCCGGCGGAGAGCGGCAGCGACTCGCACTCGCGACGGCGCTCGATGCCCGAACGGCAGTGCTCGTGCTCCGAGAGCCGACTTCGGCGCTCGACCCGGCAACCGAGCAGCTCGTCGCTCGAACGCTCCGGGCGGCAACCGCGGGACGAGGGCTCCTGGTGCTCACCTCCTCCCCCGCGATCCTGAGCCAGCTCGACGCCGTGCACTTCCTGCGCAACGGCACCGCGCGCCGCGCCACGCACCAGGAGCTGCTGGCCGACCCCGAGTACCGGCGGATGATCTCATGACCCGCGCCGTCCCGCCCGCGCACCCCGCGTCCCCCGGTGCCGCGGCGCCCCACTCGCTCCCGCTGGCCTCGGGTGCGCGCTGCGTGCAGTGGCTCCGCACCGTATCCGCCGGGTTGCGCGGAAGGATCGTGTGCGCGCTCCTCCTGCTCGCCGTGGCCGCCGTGGCCGAGCTCGCCCTGCCCCTCGGGCTCGGGCGCCTGGTCGACGCCGTGGACTCCGGATCCCGTGCTGACGCGGTCGCCGCGGCCGTGCTCGCGCTCTCGGGTCTGCTCGCCGCTGCGGCAGGCGGGGCGGCCGCGGCGCTGCTGCTCAGCTCGGGCCTTGAGCGCGTGCTCGGCCGTGTGCGGGAACGCGTCGCCACCGCGGCGCTGCGGTTGCCCGCGCAGACCGCGGAGGCGCTCCCCAGCGGAGAGCTGGTCTCGCGCGCGAGCGACGATGTCGAGGCGCTCCGGGAGGCGACCTCCGAACCCGTGCCCGCGCTGGCGGCCTCGGGCGCCGCCGTCGCCACGATGTTCGCGGGACTCCTCGCGCTCCACCCCGGGTTCTTCGGCGCCGCGCTTCTCGCGGTGCCGGTGCAGCTCTTCGCACTGCGCCGCTACCTGCGACGTGCGCCGGCGCTCTACCGGCAGGAGCGCGCGGCCGTCTCGCGACGGTCGTCGCGGCTCTTCAGCTCCGTGCAGGCGCGCGAGGCGATTCGCGCGTACGGCACCGAGACCGCGGCGCAGGACCGCTGCGCCCGGAGCTCCTGGGCTGCCGTGCGCGTGGCAATGCTCATCCGCGCGGTGCAGAGCACCTTCTTCTTCCGGCTCAACCTCGCCGAGCTCATCGGCACGGGCGCGCTCATGGTCGCGGCGTTCCTCCTCGTCGACTCCGGACAGGTGACGCTGGGCGAAGCCACCGCCGCACTCCTCCTCTTCATCTCGCTGTTCGGGCCGATCGGCACCCTGCTGCTGGTGATCGATGATGTGCAGGCCGCCTCAGCCGCGCTCAGCCGAGTCGTCGGTCTGGTTGACACGGCCGCTCAGACGGGCGCGCGTGCAGAGCGGACGCCCGCCGGCCCGGCGATCGCCGAGCGACCGCTCCCCCACGAGCTGTCCTCCCAGCACTCACTGCCGGCGATCGAACTGCGCGAGGCGTGCCTCTCCCTCGGGCGCAATCAGCACGTCCTCGCGAGCATCACGCTGAGCATCCCGGCGGGCCAGCGCGTGGCCCTCGTCGGCGCCTCCGGAGCGGGGAAGACGTCGCTCGCCCGAGTCATCGCGGGGCAGCTTCCCCTGGCCGGGGGCTCCGTGCGCGTGCACGGAGCGGATCCGCACTCGCTCTCGGATGAGGCCCGCGCAGCACTCGTCGCGGTCGTCGACCAGGATCCGTACGTCTTCTCCCTCACGCTTGCGGAAAATCTTCGGATCGCTGCCCCCGCGGCCACGCCGGACGCACTCGCGGCGGCGTGCCGCTTCACGGGCATCTCCGCGGATCTCGACGCTGAGTGCCCCGGCGACGACGGCTCACTCCCCCACCGGCTCGCGCTCGCACGCGCGTTCCTCCGGCCGAGTCCGGTGATCGTGCTCGATGAGATGACCGCGGCCGCGGACGGAAGCGCTGCACGCGACCTCGACCAGGCGGCCCGGCGCGCGTTCGCCGGCCGAACGCAGATCATCATCGCGCACCGGCTCTCCCACGCGGAGGCGTGCGACCGGATCATCGTGCTCGACCGAGGACGTGTCGTGGAGGACGGCGCGCCCCACACGCTCCGGCGGGCCGGCGGGGCCTACGCCGAGCTCTGGGAGGCGTGGGAAGAGCACCGCTGATCCCACGCGAGCGCGAGATACTCCGCCAGCCGCTTCGCCGCGACCTCGTCGGGGTGGTCGAGCCGCACATGCTTCCGACCCGACTTGCCGCCCGCGCCCTCCAGAAAGCCGAACACGTCCTCGATGGCGGCAGCGCCGTTGATCTCCACGCTGACGTGCTTCGTGTAGGCGTAGATCCCGGCGAAGGGTGCCCCGTCGCGGAGGTAGTGAATCCCGCCGTACTTGAACGTCTCCTCGGCATGCGGGAAGCGCTCGCGGAACACTTCCCGGGCTCGGGTCACCGTGAGGAAACGATCATCGCCGTCCTCCTCGAGCCCCGTGAGGAACCGTTCGATCCGGTCATTCATGCGGATCGCCCTCCGGGGCGCGCGGCGAGACAACGACACCGGTACCGTCAGGGCCGCTCCGCAGTGCCTGATCATCACGCAGCAGGAGGAGCGGGAATTCTTCGCCGAAGCGAGCGACGATGTCCGCAATCAGCTGCGGCGGGTACGGGGGAAGCTGCCCGTCCGCGTGCGGGATCACGACCGAATCGACGAGTCCGAGCCCGGCGTCGCTCGCGAGCGCGGGTGCGAGCCCCCGGTCGTCCATGAGCTCCGCGGGTGTGACCGAGGATCCGGCAACGATCGACCCGGCGCTGCAGCCGATGTACGGGAGCCCCGCGCGCACGCGCCGCTCGAGCACCTCACCGGTGCCGTTCGAACGGAGCGCGTCGAGCAGCAGGAAGGTCTCGCCGCTCGCAACGTACACGGCGTCGACGCCGTCGAGCACGCGGTCGAGCGTGTCCGCGGCCATGTCGCGCGCGTGCACGGTGACGAGTTCCGGGCCGAGCCCCGCGATGCCCGCCCGCTCCGCCTCCGCAAAGGGCATCCCCGCAGCGGCATCATCGATGTACGCGAGAGTGAGCTGCGCGGGATCAGATCCCGTGCTGTCCCGGAGGAACTGCGGCACCGCCCCGGCACCGAGTGAGAGGAGGAGCACGTTCATTCCCCCAGGCTACTCACTGTGCCCGCGGCGAGCGAGGGGTGGAGCGCGAGAGGCGCGCGCCCGAGAAGTAGTTCAGGGGTGAATTATGAGGCGCTGATCGAGGCGTGGGCGCCGCGGGGACGGCGCTCTCGGCGTCGGGATCCAGAGCATCGACAATCTACTCCTGCGCACACCGGGACTGATCTCGCCCTGACGGCCCTCCAATGGAGCGCCCGCAGCAGCCGGACGCACAAAAGAACCCCCGCGATGTAGAAGCTACGCGGGGGTTCGGTGAAGGTGTAATGTTCCTTCGTGGCTCCGACCGGCATCGATCCGGTGACCTTTCGATTTTCAGTCGAACGCTCTACCAACTGAGCTACAGAGCCAGGCACTCACACTGGGTGACCGCCTGAGACGAAGAAACCCTTCCGAGGAAGGGCTTCTCCACCTGGCGACCCTGACGGGACTTGAACCCGCGACCTCCGCCGTGACAGGGCGGCGCGCTAACCAACTGCGCTACAGGGCCATAGTGTGTTATTCAATTGTATTTTCGGTATTTAGTGACCCCAACGGGATTCGAACCCGTGCTGCCGCCGTGAAAGGGCGGTGTCCTAGGCCGCTAAACGATGGGGCCGAAGCTTTTTTCTCGCTTGCTACCGAGATGAAATACTATGCCGAAGTTGGAGCCCCACGCAAATCCAGCCCCCAAAACGCGGTATCCCTGGCGTGTCGCACCTCCGGGACACGCGGGAGACACCCCTGCGCCACGCCGCAGACGCCCTGCCTCACGGGCCGCGAGCACACTCCGCGAGCACACTCCGCAGGCACAGGCCGCGGCCCCGAGGGCGATGCTCCCACGGGGCCGCGGCGGTTCAGATCCGGTTACTCGCTGATCCGCCTCCGGCGGGCGAGGCTCCAGACGATGGTGCCGCCGAGCAGCAGGGCCAGACCGAGGGCGCCGAGCTGCGCGGACTGCGCGTCGGCGACGCCGGTCATGGCGAGCTCGGAGCGGACGGGCGGCATCGCTGCGGGCAGCGGGGCCGGGGCCGCACCGGGGACCACGCCGCCGGGCGTGGTGGGCGGCTCGGGAGTGACCGGCGGCTGCGGCGGCTGCGCCGAGCAGTTCGGCGTGGCCGGCGGGTAGACGGTCGCTTCGTTCGCGGTCGGGTTGATCCGGATCTCGACGATCGCCTCAGCGCGGAGGTCGTAGTGCGGAGCGCTCGGGTCGAGCTTCCAGACTCCGTCGCTGCCGAGCGTCCATCCGGGCCAGCCGGTCGGGTTGCCCTGCGCGTCGACGCTCGCGCCCGGCCAGAGCATCTGGCCGGTCACGGGATCGCCGCTCTGCCAGCCGGCGGGGTAGGCGATCGGGTCGACCTGGGATGCGCCGTCCGCGAGGATCGCGGCGGTGTCACCCGCGGGGATTGAGGGATCACGGTTCGCGAACGCCTCCGGCGTCCACCAGATCATCACGATCGGCAGCGTCGCGGTGTCCGCAGTGCCGCTCGGGGTGATGTTGTAGGTGAACCAGGGGGTGTCGTTGACGCAGACCGCGCTGCCCGCGACCGAGACGGCCCGCACCTCGGTGGTGACGGATCCGCAGTCGTTGCCGGGATCACTGTCTCCGCCGCCGGGCTGTTCCTCACCGGTGAAGACCGCGAGCGCCGGGCTCACGTCGCCCGCGGCCCGCTCGGGCGAGGGCTCAGGCTCGGCGGGGCCGGAGGCGGCGACGCAGGCCTGGTTGGTCACCTCGCCGCTCGCGGGAGCCGCCGTCACCGTCGCGTCGAAGGAGATCGTTGCGTCTCCCTCGAATGCGCCCGCGTAGCTCGCGGTCACGGTGCTGCCCGAGATCGCCACGGTCCAGCCCTCGCTCGCGCTCTCGGAGCCCGGGACGGGGGTGAGACCGGCGGGCACCTCGTCGGTGACGACCGGATCGAGCGCCGCATCGGGGCCGGCGTTCGAGACGGCCAGCGTGTAGCGGATCGTGTCGCCCAGTTCAGCGACGCCTCCGCCCTCGCCGTCGCCGACGCTCGCGGTCTTCACGAGCGACAGATCGTACGAGCCGGCCGGGCAGGGGGTGACCGTGATCTCACGGGAGACCGACGCCTCGCCCACGCTCACGCGGACGGTGTAGGTGCCGGCGCCCGCGATGTCGAGCGCGACGTCGAGCGTCGAGCCGTCCCCGGCCTGCACGGTGCGGCTGAGGTACGGGGTCGCGGCGCCCATGCTGACGGTGACCTGGTAGTCGACGCCCTCGACGAGGTCGCCGAGCTGCGCGCTGAGCGTCTCCGGGAGGCCGGCGCCGAAGGCGGTGCACTGCTCCACCTGGAGGGTGAGCGACGGCGCCTCGGGTGCGGGGCACTCAGTCACCTCGATGGTCTGCTCGGCGCTGTCCCCGGCGTGCTCACCGGTTCCCTGCACCGTGACGAGCAACGCGCCCTCCTCGGTGGGGGTGACGGTGAGGTTCCGCGTCGCGGCATCCGCCACGAATTCGATCGAGCTCGAGCCCGCCACGGAGACGCCGTCGAGTGCGACGGTGTACGGCTCGCCGACGACGAGGTCGGAGAGCGCGACGGTCACGGGAGCGAAGCCGCCGGCCACGGGGCAGTCGCCCGTCGACAGCTGGATCGCGGGATCCGGATCAACCTCCGGCGGCACGTTCTCGCAGTTGTTGTCGAAGATGGCCTGGCCGGCCTCATCCCAGTTCTGGCCGGAGAAGGAGACCAGGGTCCCCGCGATCACGGCCTCGAACGGCGGGATGATGTCTCGCCCGTCGTGGTGCGATGCGCCCCGGTGCCCGTTGTAGGCGGCCTCGGCGGCGACGGTGATCTTCACCCACGGATTCGAGTCAGACTCGGTCGCGTGGCAGAGCGTCACCTTGACGTCCTCCGGCGGGGCGCAGCGGTCCACGGTCACCGAGCGGGTCACCGTGCCGGTCGCGGCGCGCTGGCCCGTGCCCCAGACGTCAACGCTCACGTCCGCGCTCGTGATCGACCCGAGCGAGACGCTCTCGGTCGCTCCGCTCGCGGTGAACGTCATCACGCTGCCGCCGTTCACGCGGTAGCTGTAGGGCTGGCCGGAGACGAGGTTCGCGAAGAGCGCGGTCACCGGCGGGAAGTCCTGCTCGGCAACGCACTCACCGGGGGTGAGCGTCACGGTCGGCGCGGGATCCACCTCGGGCGGCGGGGTGTTGCACCCGGCGTTGTAGACGGCCTGTCCGGCGGCGTCCCAGTTCTGGCCCGGGAACTGCAGGGTCTGGCCGCGCACCGTGTACTCGAACGGCGGGATGATGTCTCGCCCGTCCTGGTGGTGCGCGCCCGCGTGCCCGTTCGCCGAGCCATCGGGTGCGATCCGGATCGTGACCCACGGGTTCTTCGTCGAGCTCGTGGCGTGGCAGAGGGTCACCTTCTCCTTCTGCGGTCCGCTGCCGAGGGTCTGCACGCTCGGCGTCTCCGCCGCGGCCGCGGCTGGCGCGGGGGCTTCGGCGGGGGCCGGCTCTGCGGCTGGCTCAGGTGCCGGCTCTGCGACGGGCTCGGCCGCGGGGGCGGCGGGCTCCGGGGC
The DNA here is from genome assembly GCF_000633415.1 of Leucobacter sp. PH1c. Taxonomy (GTDB): domain Bacteria; phylum Actinomycetota; class Actinomycetes; order Actinomycetales; family Microbacteriaceae; genus Leucobacter. The sequence goes on from NZ_AYMV01000027.1 coordinate 61,094, forward strand.
CGGTTCGGCGACGGGCGCCGGTTCCGGGGCCGGTTCCGGGGCCGCGACGGGCGCGGGGGCCGGTTCGGGGGCCGTCACCGCGGGTGCCTCGGGAGCCGGTTCTGCGGCAGGAGCGGGCGTGGGGTCGGCGGGAGCTGCGGGAGCGGCTGCCGGGTCCGCTGCGGTGTCCCCGGCCGCCGCGACGGCCGTGGTCTCGGTGCTCGGAGCGAGCTCCTCGGCGAAGGCGGGGGCCGTGAAGGCCGGGAGCAGCAGGGCGGCAGCGGCGAGTGCGGCGGCTCCGCCGCGGAGCATGCCGCCTCCCCCACGGAACACGCTCCCCTCGAAGGGCCGGCGCCGCACCGATCGGTGGGCGTGCGGTTGGGACTGTGGGGCTCGCTTCGTTCTCATGGCCGTGCTGCCTTCTTCCGAGGAATCCGGAGACAGCACTCCGTTGTCCTGTCCCCGATCTCACGGCCGGCAGTCGCCGGGAGCAGATGCACGGCGCCCGCGGTCGCGTGATGCCGCTCACGTTAGGCGCGCGGCCGCGAAAGCGGATCCGGGAGAATTACGCAGATTCGGGGCAGGAACGGCCGAGGGCCCCGCGCATCGCGCGGGGCCCTCGGGGCGGGGTGCGGCGAGCGCCGCGGCGGATCACCAGTGCCGGTGCTCCTCGGTGCCCGAGTAGTCGGGCCAGGGAAGGTCGATCGGCGGCTCGAAATCGACGGGCAGGAGCGCCGGCATGGGCTCCGCGGCCACGCGATCCGCGAACTCCTGCTTCGCCGCGGCGAGCGTCTCCGGCTTCGTGAGGAGGTCGAGGAACGTGCCCGAGACGGTCTTGCCCGCCGTGAGAATCGTCGGCGCGATCGTCTCCGGGATCCCGCCGAGCGCGTTCATGACCCACGCGGGGTAGGGCCCCTCTCCCGGCACCGGCTGGAGGGCGGGGCGCGACACGTAGAAGCGCACGAGGGGCGCGTAGTGGCTCATCTCGACGTAGTCGTCGCTCGTCCAGTTCCGCTGCCAGGCCGGCATGTGCTCGCGCAGCAGGCGCTCAGCCTCCTGCGGGGTGATGAGCTGCTCGGTCTCCGCGAGGAAGGGCTTCGCGGTGGCCTCGCGGCCGAGCGAGCGCTGGATCTCCTGCGCGACCGCGATCGCCTCGGCGCCGTACTCGGGCGCCCCCACGTCCGCGAGGTTCGCGTAGAGGGTCTCGCTCATCACGTGGTTCGTGCGTCCCGGGCGGCTGCGCGCGATCCAGCGATCTTCCGCGGCGCAGTGCGCCATGGAGGCCGCGGCCTGCGCGTTGCGGTCGAGGATCGTGAGGATGTGCTCGGCCATCTCGATGTCCGGCGTGCGCCACGAGAACTGGATGCGGGCCACGCGCTGCGGCAGGTTGTCCGCGGTCGCCTGGCCGTCGCTCAGGATCGCGTCGGAGAAGCTCCACCCGCCCGTAGCCGGGAGCATCGAGTCGAGCATGGTGCGCGAGGCCGTGTACATCTGCATGAGTGCGACGTTCGCCCCGGGCGCGCGGGCCGCGGAGTGCGAGGCGGGGATCGGCGAGTTGGGATCGGCGCTCGAGAGCTGCCAGGTCTCCGGCTCGTCGCAGATGAAGGAGTAGACCTTGCTGTAGTACGCCCCGCACTGCGTGTCCCAGCGGGCGGTGTTGCAGAGCGGCAGCATGTAGAAGGGGTGGAAGGACACGATCGCGTCGGCGTCGTCGTAGTAGCCGCGCAGCCCGTGCACCACCTTCGAGCCGTGCATCTTCTCGGCGGGCTCCCCCGTGTACTTCAGCGTGCCGCCGATTCCATGCACCGTCATCGCGTGCTTCGTGGCGAGTACGCCGGCAAGCGTGGAGATGCCGAGCACCGAGTGGGGATCGGTGTGGCCGGGCGCGAAGCGGCTGAGGCCGGCGCGCGGGGTCTCGGAGGTCGCGGCCGCCTGGCTGTTGCCGGGTACGGCGTCGTACTCGGCGTAGGTGAGGAGGGTCGGGCCGTCGCCATTCGCCCAGACCGCACTGAATGCGGTCGGCATGCCGGCGGAGCCGTCCTCCACCTCGAAGCCCTCCTCGCGGAGGCGGGCGACGTACCACTCCTGCGAGCGGTACTCGCGCCACGCGGGCTCCGCGAGCTCCCAGATGTGGGTGTGCCACTCAGTGAGCTCGGTGAGGTGGTCGTCGATCCACGCCTGCGCGGTGCGCTTGGCCTCGGCGGTGAGTGCGGTCACGGTGTGTCCTTTCGGGTGAAGCGGGTGTGTCGGATGAAGGCTGGGGCGGGCGCGGCGCGGGCCGCGCGGGTGCACCACGGGCCGCCTCCCGGGTGGAAGACGGCCCGCCGGTGCGCCCTGCTACGCGGGAGTGTTCACGGGCGATTCGGGCCGGCCGGTTGCGGCGAACGTCACGGCGTTCGCCGCCTGCACGCGCACGTACTCGGCCTCGGTGAAGGAGGAGAAGTAGGCGATGTGCGGTGTGAGCACCACGTCATCTCGGCCGAGCAGCGGGTGGTCGGCCGCGGGCGGCTCCTGGTCGAGCACGTCGAGCGCGGCGGCGGAGAGCCGCCCGGAGTCGAGCGCCGCGACGAGCGCCGCGCTGTCGATGAGCCCGCCGCGGGAGACGTTCAGCACGACGGCCCCTGCGGGCATCGCGGCGAGGAACTCCGCGTCGACCATGCGCTCCGTGTCCGGGGTGAGCGGCAGGTGCAACGAGAGCACGTGCGCGCTGTCGCGCACCTCGGCGAGCTCCGCGCGGCGGATCCCGAGCTGCGCGAGCTCGGCGCGCACCTCCGCGGTATCGGGGAGGAAGGGGTCGTAGCCGACGATGCCACCGAAGAGCGGGCCGGCAACGCGGGCGAACTCTCGCCCGATCTTGCCGAGGCCGACGATGCCGAGCTGCAGCTCGCTCAGCCGGGGCGGCGCCGTCTCGGCGCGGTCGTTCCACCGCTCCGGCGTGGCCGAGCCGAGGTAGAACGGCAGCTGACGCGTGGCGTGCAGCAGCAGGGCGAGCGCGTGGGTGGCGACCTCCTCGGTCGCGGCGCCCGGCACGTTCGTCACCCAGACGCCGTGCTCGCTCGCCGCGTCGAGGTCGACGAAGTCGAAGCCCATCGACATGAGCGCGATGAGCTTCAGCTCGGGCAGCGCCGCGATGATCTCGCGCGTGATGGGCGCGTAGCCGAGCAGCAGCACCTCGGCATCGCGGGCCCCGGCGATGATCGCGTCGGCGTCGCGGGTCTCGAGGATCCGGACCTCGTAGCCTGCCTCCTCGAGGAGGCGCACCCCCGCGGAGACGTCGGTATCGTCCGTGTCCGTGTAGACGGCGATCGGGCTCATGCCGCGGCCCCCGTTCCGAGCTCGAAGGTGTCCTGCCGCAGGTGGATCAGCTGCAGTCCGCCGCGCGCGACAGCGGCGTCGACCGCCGCCGCGAGCTCGGCCGGCGTCGAGACGCGCTGCCCGGCCCCGCCGAACGCGGTGGCGACGGCCGCCCAGTCGGGCTGCGCGAGCACCACGCCGACCGGGGCGATGCCCGCGTCCGCCTCGTTCTGCTTGATCTCCGCGTAGCCGCCGTTGTCGATCACGATCACGGTCACGTCGATCCCCTGCTCGACGACCGTGATGAACTCCTGCATCGAGAACATCAGCGCGCCGTCGCCGAGCACGGTGAAGGCGGGGCGCTCGGGTGCGGCGATCCGGGATCCGATCGCGGCGGGCAGGCCGTAGCCGAGCGTCGCGTAGGTGCCCATGTACGGCGTCGAGTTCGGCGTCCGCGACGTGAGCGCGTTGAGGAGGCCCCAGTACGCGATCTGCGAGGAGTCCGTCGAGACGATCGCCTGCTCGGGGAGCACCCCGGCGATGAGCTCGCCGAGGGCCGTATTCACGGGGTCGAGCTCCGCGGACTCGGCGCGCACCGCTGCGCGCGTCGCCACGACGCCCGCAGCCGCGGCAGCCGCGGCGTCCACGCGCGGATTCGCGCCCGGGGCGTCGAGCGCCGCGCTGATCCCGGCGATCGCGACCGCAGCGTCGGCGACGATCCCGATCTCCGCGGCCTGGTTCTTCTGCAGCTGCGTCTCGAGCAGGTCGATCCGGATCACCCGGCCGCGCGCCTCGAGCGCGTCGACCCAGAGCTCGGCCTCGCCGAGCTTCGCGCCCACGACGAGGAGCACGTCGGCGTCCCGCGCGCGGTTGCGCGCCGCAGCGAGCCGCAGGTTCGAGCCGAGCGCGAGCGGGTGCGTCTCGTCGAGCACGCCCTTCGCATTGAGCGTCGTCACCACGGGGGCGCCCAGCTGCTCGGCGAGGTGCCGCAGCTCGGCCGCGGCGCCGCGCGAGCCACCGCCCGCGAGGATCACGGGGTCCTGCGCCCCGGCGAGTGCGGCGGCAGCGGCCGCGACGGCCGCGGTGTCCGGCGCGGCGACCGGCGCGAACTCGCGCGCCTCGAGGGCGGCAGCCGGCACCTCGTCGCCGACTTCCTCCTCGAGCAGGTCGAGAGGGACCTCGATGTACACGGGTCGGGGACGCGTCGTGGCGAACAGTTCGAACGCCTCGTGCACGGCTGCGACGGCCTCGATCGCGGTCTGCACCCGGCGGGCGCGCTCGACGATCGCCGCGGCGGCGCTGAGCTGATCCTTCGTCTCATGGAGCGTGCCCACGTCGGCGAACTCCTTCCCGCGGGCGGGGCCCGGGGCCAGGATGATCATGGGGCGCGACTCGGCGTACGCGGTGCCCGCGGCGCTCAGGGCGTTCAGGAGGCCCGGGCCGCTCGTCGTGATGACCACGCCCGGCTTGCCTGTCTGGAGCGACCAGCCGTCGGCCGCGTAGCCCGCGCCCTGCTCGTGGCGCGACGTGACCGCGCGGATCCCGAACTCCGCCAGCGGGCGGTAGAACTCCAGGTTGTGGGTACCCGGGATCCCGAACACAGCATCCACGCCGTAGTTCTTGATCGTCTCGATGACCAGCCACCCGGTGGTGCGCTTTGCGGTCGTCTGCTCCGTCATGGTTATTCCCCCTCCGCGCGGAACTGCACTGCGCCATCAACCCAGGTCTCGCGGACCGGGATCGCGGCGATCTCTGCACCATCAATATCGAGCGGGTTCTGCGCCAGCACGACGAAGTCGGCGCGCTTGCCCACCTCGAGCGAGCCAAATTCGGCCTCGCGGCCGAGCGTCTTCGCACCCTCGAGCGTGTGGCCGCGGAGCGCCTCCGCCGCCGAGATGCGCAGCGAGTCCTCGCCGAGCTTGTGCCCGCGACGGGTCACGCGGGTGACCGCCGCCTGGATTGCCTCGAGCGGGCGGGGCTCAGCTACGGGCGCGTCCGAGGAGATGGTGATCGGCACGCCGGCGTCACGGAACTCGCCGAGCGGGTTGAAGCGCTCGCCCGGGGTGCCGATCGCCTGTTCCACGCCCTCGCCCCAGTTGTAGTAGTGCTGAGTCTGGTTGACCGGGCGGATGCCGAGCTCCGCCATGCGGGTGATGTCCTCGGGGGTGGGCAGGCCGCAGTGCTCGATGCGGTGACGCGCGTCGCTGTCCGGACGATCGGCGAGTGCCTGCTCGATCGCGTCGACCACCATCTTGATTGCGATCGGCGACTGCGCGTGCGTGGCGGTCTGCAGACCGGCACCGTGCGCCTTGCGCACGAGCTCGGTGTACTCGCGGGGCTCGTGGTACAGCTGACCGGTGCGGCAGGGATCGCCGAGGTAGCCGTCGGGGAAGTATGCGGTCCAGCCGCCGAGCGTGCCGTCGGCGTACAGCTTGATGCCCGCCGCCGACAGGAACGCGTTGCCGAAGGGTCCCGTGAACCCGAGATCCACCACCTGATCGAGCAGGTGCGAGAGGAAGTACATCGAGACGCGCATGTTGAGCGCGCCGCGATCCGCCATCTCCAGGTAGGCCGCGAACTCGCGCTTCGACACCTGCGCATCGCCGATCGCCGTCACCCCGCCGCGCAGGAACTCGCGCTGCACGAGGTCGAGCTGCCGCTGGTGCTCCGCGGGCTCGTCACCGAGGTGGAAGTTGGGGCCGTGGTGCCCCACCTTCACGCCGTGCAGGCCGGTGAGCACGTTGCAGGCGGCGTCCGAGAGCTCGCCGGTCAGCTCGCCGTCCGCGTCGCGGAAGAACTCGCCACCCTCGGGGTTCGGGGTGTCCTTCGTGACGCCGAACTTCTCGAACGTGAAGGTGTTCACGACGCCGCCGTGGCCGGAGGCGTTCATGATGTAGACCTCGCGGTCGGTGGCGATCTGGTCGAGCTCGTGGCGGGTGGGGTGGCGCTGCTCGGCGAGATTGCGCTGCTCGTAGCCGAAGCCGCGAAGGGGCGCACCGGCGGGCAGTTGCTTCGCGGCCTCGCGCATCAGCTCGATGATTTCGGGAATGCTCGCTGCCTTCGCCGGGGTGATGTCGACCCAGGTGAGCAACTGCCCGTACATGAGCGGGTGCGCGTGCGCGTCGACGAAGCCGGGAACGATGGTCGCTCCGGCGTGGTCGACGCGCACGGGCGTGAGGCCCGCGCTCGCCGCCACCTGCTCGCACTCGGCGAGCGTGCCAACCGCGAGGATCATGCCCTCGGCGGTGAGCATGGCTTCCGCCTCGGGCCGACTCTCGTCGACCGTCAGGATTCGCTCGGCGGTGACAATCGTCGGAGCCGAGTTGCGTGCGTCATAGGTGGCGAGCGAGCGCATAGTGCTTACTTTCCTTCGGTGGTGGGAACTGCGGTGGTGTCGAGCCGGGGGCGGAAGGATCCGGTGACCGGCGCGGTGTCAGAGTGCTGCGGCGCGAAGAACACGCCGAAGAGGGCGATGATCGAGAGCGCGCCGTAGAACGCGATGACCGACCAGAAGTTGCCGGTCGCGGTGAGGAGCGCCGTGGCGATCGCGGGCGACAGGCCGCCCCAGACCGCCGCGCCGACGCCGTAGGAGAGCGACATCGAGGTGTAGCGCGCCTGCGGGCGGAACATCTGCGTCATGATCGTCGACAGCGGGGCCCAGGCGCCGCTGAGCGCGAGGCGGACCACGGAGACGAAGAGGTAGATCATCGCGACGTTGTGATCCTCGATGAAGAGGACGAGCGGCACGACCGCGGCGAACGAGAGGACGATGCCGAGGTTCATGACCCACTTGCCGCCGATCTTGTCACCGAGGAGCGCGAGCGGGAGCGTCACGATCGCCTCGACGAGCGCCGCGATCGTCATCGCGCCGAGAATGATGTCGGGCGACAGGCCCACCTCGGGGCTCGTGGCATAGCTCTGCACGAAGGTCGTGGCGAGCACGTAGCCGCCGGAGGAGATCGCGACAATGCAGAAGCCGAGCAGGATCGGCCACCAGTTGTTCTTGAGCGCGAAGAGCAGCGGCGTCGACTGCTGCTGGCCGCCCACCTTCTCCTCGAACACGGGGGTCTCCTCGACCCGGTAGCGCACCCACAGGCCCACGAAGATCAGCACGATGCTGAAGAGGAAGGGCAGGCGCCAGCCCCAGGTGTAGAGCACGTCGTCACCCATGAGGGCGAGGATCCAGAACGCGCCGGAGGACATGAGCGCGCCCAGCGGGTTGCCGATCTGCGTGAAGCCGCCGTAGAAGTTCTTGAACTTCGCGGGAGCGCTCTCGACGGACATGAGGCTCGCCCCGCCCCACTCGCCGCCGACGGCGAGGCCCTGCGCGACCCGGAGCACGATGAGCAGGATCGGTCCCATGATGCCGATCGTGTTGTAGTCCGGCAGCACGCCCACGAGGGTGGTGGCCACGCCCATGAGCAGCAGCGTGATCGTCAGCGCCGGCTTCCGGCCGATCTTGTCGCCGATGTGGCCAAAGATGATGCCGCCGAGAGGACGAGCGAAGAACGCGACCGCGTAGGTGCCGAAGGAGGCGAGCGTCGCGAGGCCGCGGTCCAGCTCGGGGAAGAAGACGACGGGGAAGACGATCGCCGCTGCCGTCGCGTAGACGTAGAAGTCGTACCACTCGATGGTGGTGCCGACCATGGCGGCGAAGCCGGATCGGAGCGCGCGCCGGTGCGTGAATACCGGCGCGCTGGCTGTGGACGAGGACATGCAAAGCTCCCTTGCTCGACGAATGGCGCAGCGATCGTGCCGCGGCGCGTATCCACGACTGTACGACCGATTCGGCACGCCTGCGCCCGCGGAACGTCCGCGAACTCGCCGTTTTGCGGACGAAATGCATGGGAACGGCGGGATATGAGCGATCTTCGAGCTGGATCAACCGCCGAGCGCACATGTTCTGCGCACGCAGCGCCGCATTCGCGCGTATCCTGGGCACGACGCCCCGGCGCGCCCGCATCGACGCGGCCGACACGAAAGGATGGCGGCATGACGCAGCCCACCGCCCCGCGGCGCCCGAGCGCCCGCGAGCACGGCCTCGACGCGCTCGACACCGCGCTCATCCGCGCGCTGCAGGAGGACGGCCGCGCCTCCATCCACGATCTCGCCGCGACGCTCGGGGTCTCCCGGGACGCTGCCTCGCATCGTCTCCGCCGGCTCATCGAGCAGGAGGGCGTGCGCGTCGTCGCGGCGCTCGACCCGCACTTCGCCGGCCACCACGTCCTCACTCACGCGGCCGTCGGCGTCGACGGCCCGCTCCGTCCCGTCGCCGAGCGGATCGCGGCGCTCCCGAACAGCGTGTTCGTCTCGCTCACGAGCGGCAGCTTGCCGCTCGTCTTCGAGTCACGCCACCGCGACTCTGCCGAACTGCACGAGGTCCTCGACGAGGTGCGGGCGATCCCCGGGGTCCGTGCGCTGCTCGTCACCACCTACGTCGACGTGCTGAGCGGCTTCTTCGTGGCGGATCGCCGCAGCCCCACCTCGATCGACGCGCTCGACACGGAGGTGATCCGGCTCCTCCAGCGCGACGGCAGGATGAGCTTCCGCGCCCTCGGCGACGCGGTGCATCTCTCCCCCTCATCGGTCCGCGCGCGCGTGCACCGCCTCGTCGACGCCGGCGTGATCCGCATCTCCGCGATCACCTCGGGACAGCTCACCCGCTCGCGCATCGCCATCGGGCTCGGCATCACCGCCCGCGGCGACGCGGCGCCGATCCGGGAGCTGCTGCTGCGCTCCCCCGACGTCGACTTCGCGGCGCGCACGCACGGGCGCTACGACTACGTCGCGACGCTCGAAGGCCCCTCCGCGGCGCACCTCCTGCGCGCCATCGAGGAGCTGCGGGCGCTCCCGAGCGTCAGCGCGGTCGAGTCCTGGGCGCACTACGACGTGGTCAAGGAGAACTACGAGCGCGCGATCGAGCGCGCCGTGGGCGGCAACGGCGGCTGGCGCGCGGCGGGCCCGCTCGGCGCTTAGCCGCCGAGCGCGCGCTGCACGCGACTCAGGGAGATGTTCTCGTGCACGAGCACGCCCGAGCTGGTGCGCTGCTCGAAGTGATAGCCCATCTTGCCCTGCGAAAGCATGCCGATCAGATACGGATCATCGGAGTTCCACATGATCCAGGTGTTCTGACCGGCGGCGTTCTGGCCGAGGAAGGTGATCTCGATTTCACGGTTCCCGATGCGCTGCACGCTGGGTGCGAGCACGTCGTTGGAGAGGGCGACACCGCCGGCCCCTGCATGCTGCATCTCACTCATGTGATGATCCTAGCGAACCAATCTCAGAAGGGGACAGGGATCGCCGGGGAAGCACTCAGGCTCCGGCGAAGAACGCGCCCGTCGCACGGGCGAGACCGTGCAGATCGGCCACGTGCGCGAGCTCGCGCGCGGAGTGCATGGAGAGCAGCGGCACCCCCACGTCGACGGTGCGGATCCCGAGCCGCGTCGCGGTGATCGGGCCGATCGTCGATCCGCAGGGGACCGTGTTGTTCGACACGAACTCCTGCGTGGGCACCTCGGCTGCGGCGCACGCACGCGCCCAGAGCGCCGCACCGTGCGCGTCGCTGGCGTAGCGCTGGTTCGCGTTCACCTTGAGCATCGGCCCGTTGCCCGCGAGCGGCCGCACGTTCGGATCGTGCTTCTCCGGGTAGTTCGGGTGCACCGAGTGCCCGGCGTCGGCCGAGACGCACCAGGAGGCGGCGAGCGCACGCGCAGCGTCCTCCGTCGTCGCGCCGAGGCCCGCCCGCAGGCGCTCGAGCACGTCCGCGAGGAAGGGGCCCGCGGCACCCGAGCGGGTCTCCGAGCCGAGCTCCTCGTGATCGAAGGCCGCGAGCATCGCGATCGTGCCCGGCGCGGGCTCGGTCTCGAGCAGCGCCACGAGCCCCGCGAACGTCGAGCTCAGGTTGTCGAGGCGAGGCGAGGCGAAGAACTCCGCGCTCGCGCCGATCCGCTGCGGCGGCTGCGTGTCGACGAGGCGCACGTCGGTCCCGGCGAGATCCCCGGGCTGGAACGGCGCGGCGGCGACCCCCGCGTCGTTCGCCGCCGTCGCGGCCGCGTCGGCGAGGAGGCCCGCGACGGTCACGCCCTCGGCGCTGCCCCCCACCGCGAGCACCGGCTGCGTGTGCCGCTGCCGGTTGAGCGTGAGGCCCGAGTTCGCCTCGCGATCGAGGTGGATCGCAAGCTGCGGGATCCGCGCGACGGGCCCCGTGCACACGAGGTGCTCCGCGCCGTCGCGGTCGATCACTCGGCCAGCGATCGCCAGGTCCCGATCGAGCCACGAGTTGAGGAGCGGCCCGCCGTAGACCTCGACCCCGGCCTGCGCCCAGCCGTCCGCCCGGAAGTCCGGGTGGGGCTTCAGGACGAAGCCCGGGGAGTCGGTGTGCACGCCGAGCACCCGCACGGGGCTCGTCTCCGCGACCTCGGAACCGGCCCGCCACGCGATCACCGCGCCGTCGCGCACGACGAAGCCGCGCCCGCCCGCAGCGAGCGGGGCCCAGGGGTCCCGCTCGTCGTGCGCGGCGAAGCCCGCGTCGCCGAGGAGCTCCGCGATCCGCCCCGCCGCGTGGTACGAGGTGGGGGCGGCGCTCACGAAGCTCGCGAAATCGCTGATGTACGCGTCGAGATCGCGCAGCAGGCCGGTCATGCACTTACGCCTTCGCCTCGTCGTCCGCGCGCTGCGGCGCGGCGAAGTCGTCGGCGAACTGCGCGAGCAGACGCGCGCCGAAGCCCGTCGAGCCGGTCGAGCGCCACAGGTCGTCGCGCTCCGCCTCCATGGTGGGCGCGATGTCGAGGTGGCCCCAGGGCAGGCCGTCGACGAACTCGTTGAGGAACAGTGCCGCGAGGATCGCCCCGCCGTAGGGCCCGCCGATGTTCGACAGATCGGCCACGTTCGACTTGAGCTGGTCGCGGTAGCGGTGATCGAGGGGCAGCTGCCAGACCCGCTCGTCGGTCGCCGCTGCGGCGGCCGCGAGCTGCGCCGCGACGTCGTCGTTGTTCGCGAGGGTCGCGGCGGTGCCGAGCCCGAGCGCCGCCATGGCGTTGCCTGTGAGGGTCGCGATGTCGACGATCGCGTCGGGGCGGCGCTCCTCCTCGGTCGCGAGCACGAGGCCGTCGGCCATGACGAGGCGACCCTCGGCGTCGCTGTTCTTCACCTCGACGGTCTTCCCGCCGCGCATGGTGAGCACATCGCCGATCTTCGTCGCGGTGCCCGACAGCATGTTGTCGGTGCACATGAGCCAGCCAGTCACGACCGACTGCACACGGAGCTCGCGCAGCGCGAGCATGGCGGCGAACACCGATCCGGCGCCCATCATGTCGAGCTTCATGCTGCCCATCGAGTTGGCCGGCTTCAGGCTGATCCCGCCCGAGTCGAACATGATGCCCTTGCCCACGAGCGCGAGGTGCGGGGTCGCGTCCGTCGCACCCTCGGGGGTGTAGCGGAGCTTGATCATGCGCGGCTCGTCGGTGCTGCCCGCGTTCACGCCGAGCAGGCCGCCGGTGCCGAGCGCGACGAGCGCGTCTCGGTCGAAGATCTCCACCTCGAGGCCGTGCTCGGGGCCGAGCTGCGCGGCGAGATCCGCGAACTTCTCCGCAGTGAGGTGGCGGGGCGGGGTGTTGCCGAGGTCGCGCGAGATCGCGGCGGCGCGGGCGAGCACGACGGCGCGGTCGACGCCCTCCTGCGCAGCGGCGCGATCGTCGGAGGAGACGCCGAGCGTGAGCGCGGTGAGCGCGACGTGCTTCGACTCGCCCTTCAGGCTCTCGAAGCGGTAGCGCGCGAGGAGGGCGCCCTCGGTCGCGGCGAGCGCGGCGTCGCGCGCGGAGAGGGACTCCGACACGAGGCCGGTCAGGTCGATCGCGAGCTCCGCGGTCTCGCGCGCGGCACGGGTGAAGGCGGCGACGGCGTCGCGCAGCTCCGCGCTCGTGGCGAGGCCGGCGCCCGTGCCGACGAGCACGCGCAGCTGCGCGCCCGGCAGGACGAGGGTCTGGTTCTTGGCCCCCGTGAAGCCGGCTGCGGCGAGCGCATCGCGGCTCTGCCCGGCGAGGCAGTCGCACGTGGGCAGCTCGCCCTCGGCGGCAACGAAGCAGGCGCGCGCCGGTGCGGCCTCGACCGCGGCGGTGTCGGCGACGCGCACGTCGACCGAGCTGTTCAGTGAGGGGACGGGATCGAAACTGGGATCAATCACAACGGTCATGCCTCCAGCCTATCCCCGCCCCGCGCTCCGCGGTCTCCGCGCTCGGTTCCCGAGATGGCCCCACTTCCCGTCTCGCCGTGCGCTCCCCCGCCCCCAATCTCTCGGAGAAATCTGGTTTCTCGGAGAAACGGAGGAGGGTACGTCCGAGGACTCAGATTTCTCCGAGGAATTGGAGGGAGGACGACCCCCGGAAGTGGCCGACCGAACCGCCGGGAGCCCGCGCGACGCGAGCGAAGCGTCACGCGGGCTCCCGCCACCCCTCCCCTAGTCGATCGCGAGCGCCGCCACGGGCGAGACCCGGATGGCGCGGCGGGCGGGCGCCACGGCCGCGGTGATCGCGAGCGCGAAGCCGAACACCACTACGCCGGCGATGATCGGCCACGGGATCGACGGCGGCGCGAAGCCCGCCTGCGAGCCGAGCAGCGACTGCGCGGCAACCCAGCCGTAGAAGACCCCGAGCAGCACGCCGAAGCCGAGCGCCGCGAGCGTCATCTGGCAGCTCTCCGTAATGACCATGCGGCGCACCTGCCCACCCGTGAAGCCGAGCGCGCGCAGCAGGCCGAGCTCGCGAGTGCGCTGGAGCACGCTGAGCGACAGCGTGTTCACCATGCCGACCGCGGCGATGATCGCGGAGAAGCCGACCAGCCCGGTGAAGACGGCCGTCGTGATCGCGAGCGTCTGCTCGAGCGCTGCGGCGAGCGCGGGATCGTTGTCGAACGCGATAAGCGTCATGTCGGCGTACGTTTCGAGCGCCACGGCAAACATGGTGACGAGCGTCACGCCGATGACGAGCCCGATCGTGGCCCGCGAGCTCCGCTCGGGGAAGCGCACGGCGTTCGCCGCGGCGAGCCGCCCGGTCGGACCGCCGCCGAACACGGCGCCCGTGAGCCGCAGGATGGGCGGCATGATCACGTGCGCGCCGAGCGCGATCCCGGTGAAGGAGAGCAGTCCGCCGCAGAAGGAGACGAACAGCGCGAGCGGGGTCATCATGCTGAGGATCAGGCCGAGCGCGATGAGCACGCTGCCGAGGAGCACGAGGATGATCGCCCACACCGTGCGGCCGGTGCGGCCGCGGGCGGCCTCCGGGCGCAGTTCGACGGCGGCGCCCGTTGCGGCGATCGGCGACACCGCTCCGACGCGACGGGATCCCGCCCAGGCCGCGGCCCAGGTGGTGAGCGCAACGATGACGATCGCGCCGAGCGCGAGCGGATCGAAGAGCGGGTAGTCGCGCCCCTCGGGGAGCCAGCCGAGGCCCGGGCCGAGCTTCACGGCCGCGACGACGAGGCCCTCGGCGAGCACCCAGCCGATCACGGAACCGAGCGCGCCCATCGCGAGCCCCTCGGCGGCGACGCGACCGCGCACGGCGCGCGAGCTCGCCCCGACGAGGCGGAGCAGCGCGATCGTGCGCGTGCGCCCGGCGATGATCGTGGCGAACGTGTTCGCGGTGACGATCGCGCCCACGTAGAGCGCGATGATGATGAACACCGTCGACACCATGAGCAGCACCATGCGGAAGGTGCCGGACTCCTCGATCAGCGCGGGATCGAGTGCGGCCCCCATCACCCCCGTGAAGAGGATCAACGTCGCGGCGAAGAACGAGCTCAGCGCCGCGACGACGACCGTCGCGCCGTGCTCGCGGATCCCGGCCCCGGTCTTCATGACGCGACCGCCTCGAGGCCGAGCATGGTCTCGGAGATCTGCTCAGGGGTCATAGCGCCGCGGTCGGAGACGATGCGCCCGTCGGCGAGGAAGAGGATCCGGTCCGCATGGCTCGCGGCGATCGGATCGTGCGTCACCATCGCGATGCTCTGCCCCTGCTCGACCACGGCGGCGCGGAGGAGGCCGAGCACCTCACGCCCGGTGCGGGAGTCGAGCGCGCCGGTGGGCTCGTCGGCGAAGATCACGTCGGGCTGCGTGGCGAGCGCGCGGGCGATCGCCACGCGCTGCTGCTGACCGCCCGAGAGCTCGTGCGGGCGGTGCGAGGTGCGGCCCGCGAGGCCGAGGGCCTGCACGAGCGCGTCGATCCGCTCCCGATCCGCGGCGGGAACGCCGCGCCCGTCGAGCTCGAACGGGAGTCGGAGGTTGCCCATCACGTCGAGCGTGGGCACGAGGTTGAAGGCCTGGAACACGAAGCCGATCCGGCGCCGGCGGAGCCGCGTGAGCTCCGCGTCCCCGAGGTGGGTGATCTCGTCGTCGCCGAGCCAGACGCGCCCCTCCGTGGGGGTGTCAAGGCCGGCCATTACGTGCATGAGGGTCGACTTGCCGGATCCCGACGGACCCATGATCGCGGTGAATTGCCCGCGGCGGATGCCGATCGAGACGTCGTTCAGTGCGGTGACCCGGTGGTCGCCGGTGCCGTAGTGCTTGCTGAGGTTCGCGACGCGCGCGACGAGGCCCATATCGCTCGGTTGAATGTCCATGCTTCGACGCTACGAGCGGGAGCGCGCCGCGGGATCGCCCCCGGGTACCATCGCGGTCGTCCCCGGGTGCCGCCGCGGGAGGTGACGGTGCGCCCCGGTGTGGGCCCGGGGTGCCGGGGCCCCGGGGCCACGGGACACCGGCACCGGCACCCCGGGGACCAGCACCGCGGGCCCCGCCACCGGCCCTGGCCCCGGCACCGCTCACTCGGCCGCGTACACCGCCTCCCCGCCCACGTAAGTCGCGACCGCCGAGACCTCGGCGAGCGTCTCGGGCGCGACCGCGCGCGGATCCCGGTCGAGCACGGCGAAATCGGCGAGGTACCCGGGTGCGAGGCGCCCCTTCACGTCGCCCTCGCCGGTCGCGGCCGCCGAGCCCGCCGTGTAGATGCCGAGCGCCTCCTCGACCGTGATCGCCTGGCTGCGGCCCACTGCGGCCCCGTCGTCGCCCGTGCGGGTCACCATCGACTGCATCGCGGCGAAGGGCGAGAGCGGGCTCGCGGGGTGGTCGGTCGAGGCGCCCACCACCACGCCGGCATCGAGGAACGCCCGGTGTGCGAACATGCGCTCGGTGCGCTCGGGGCCGTACCAGCGCTCCAGCCGGCCGCCGTAGAAGCTCGCGTAGCGGGAGAACGGGGTGACCATGACGCCGAGGCGCGCGATCCGGGCGATGATCTCCTCATCGACGATGCTGCAGTGCTCGATCCGGTGGCGCACGGGCGACGGGCGGCGCTCCTGCGCGGCCTCGTACGCGTCGAGCAGGCGGCGGATCGCGGTGTCGCCGTTCGCGTGAACCGTCAGTCGATTCCCGTCGTCGTGCACCCGGTCCACGAGCGCTATGAGGCCCTCGGGGGTCGAGAACTCCATGCCGTGGTCGTGGGTGCCGCAGAACGGCTCGGAGACGAGGCAGGTGCGCCCGCCGATCGCGCCGTCGACGAAGGCCTTGATCCCCGCGACCCGCAACCACTCGTCGCCGAAGCCCGTGCCCAGTCCGAGCGCGCGGAAGTCGTCGTAGCGCTCGGCCGCGAGGAGCATGTTCACCCGCAGCTGCCGCACCCCCGCGCGGCGCGCGGCGGTGTGCATCGCGAGCTGGCGCGGCCCAACGAAGGCGTCGCAGGTCGAGGTGATGCCGTAGCCGTTCCACTCCTCGGCCGTGCGGCGGTAGGCGTCGAGCAGGCGATCGGGGTCGGCGGCGGGGAGCGGCCGCAGCTCGTCCCCCTCGACGCTCACGTAGCGCCCGAGGAGCGCGCGCTCGTAGATGTGCCCGGTGAGGCGCCCTGCGGCGTCGCGCCCGTACGTTCCGCCGGGGATGTCGGGCTGGTCCTCCGCGATCGCGAGCGCGCGGAGCGCCGCCGTGTTCACGACGCCCCAGTGCCCCGAGACGTGGCGGATCAGCACGGGCGTCCCGGGGAGGGCCGCGTCGAGCACGTCGCGGTCGAGCGGTCCCGTGAGCGAGTCGTCGTAGCAGGACGCCAGGACCCACCCGGGCGAGGACGCGGCGAACTCGCGCACCCGGGCGATGAGCGCCGCCGCATCGGGGGCGAGCGGCGGGGAGACGTCGAGCTCCAGCCGTCCCTGCGCCGTGTCCGCGAAGTGGGCGTGCGCGTCGTTCAGCCCCGGGATGATCGTGCGCTCGCCGAAATCGACCACGGGGCTGCCGGGGAAGCGGTCGCGCAGCTCGGCGAAGGCGCCGGTCGCGCGCACCCGTCCCGCGGCGACGGCGATCGCCTCGGTGTCGGCCGCGCCGGGCGAGAAGATCCGCTGGGCGCGGAAGATCGTGGTACTGGTCTCATGCATGGTGGGTCCCCTCCGTGATGCGAGCGCCGGATCCGGCCTCCGCGGTGTCCGTGCCGGCCGAAGCGCCGGCGGCGTGCTCCTCCGCACCGCCTTCGACGACCGGGATCGTGTTCGTGAGCTCGGCCTCGTTGCGGGCGATGTACCGCGAGAGCGCGACGACGCAGACGAGCGTGATCGCGATGAGCAGCCCGTGGTACGCGGCGACGCCCCAGACGGCCCCGCCGAACGCGGTGAGGAGCGACTGCGCGATGAGCGGCGTCGCTCCGCCGACGATGGTCGCCGAGGTCTGGTACGCGATCGAGAGCCCCGAGTAGCGCACCTGTGGCGGGAAGGCGCTCGCCAGGAAGCCCGCGAGCAGGGCGAAGTAGGCTGCCCCGAACGTCGTGACGATCGCGAGGCCGACGGCGATCCAGCGCGGATCCGCAGTGGCGATGAGGAGATAGCTCGGCAGCGTCGTGAGCAGTCCGAGCGAGAGCGCGATGACCATGAGCCGGGTCATGCCGATGCGGTGCGCGATCCACGCCGCGAGCGGCTGCACGACGAACTGCAGGATCGCGATCACGAGCAGCACGTTGAGCATGACCGGCCGCGGCACGGCGAGCTCGGTGGTGGTCCAAGCGAGCGCGAAGGTGTTCGTGAAGTAGGCGGCCGCGATCCCGATCGCGCTGGCCCCGATGCCGAGGAAGATCGCCGTGGGGGCGATGCGGAACGCCTCGAGGATCGGCGCCTTGGCCACCCGCTCGGCCTGCTTCATCTTCGTGAACGTCTCGGTCTCCTCGAGCGAGATCCGGATGATGAGCGCCATGATCACGAGCACTGCCGAGAACAGGAAGGGGATGCGCCAGCCCCAGGCCAGGAACTGCTCGTCGGGGAGCCGGCTCACGGAGAGGAAGATGAGCGTGGAGAGGATGGACCCCGCAGGAGATCCCTGCTGCACCCAGCTGCCCGCGACGCCGCGGCGGCGCTTCGGAGCGTTCTCCGTGGCCATCGTCACCGCCCCGCCCCACTCCCCGCCGAGACCGAGGCCCTGGCAGGCGCGGAGGAACACGAGGAGGATGGGCGCCCAGATGCCGATCTGCGCGTAGCCGGGGAGCGCGCCGATGAGCGTGGTCGCGATGCCCATGATGAGGAGCGTCGCCACGAGCGTGCCGCGGCGCCCGAGCCGGTCGCCGAGGTGGCCGAAGATGATGCCGCCGATCGGGCGGGCGATGAACCCCACCCAGAACGTCGCGAAGGAGGCGAGCAGCCCGACGGTCGGGCTGGCCTCGGGGAAGAACACGGGGCCGAATGCGAGGGCGGCCGCGGTGCCGAAGATGAAGAAGTCGTACCACTCGATCGCGGTGCCGACGAAGGTCGCCAGCCCCGTTCTCAACTCGATCGATCGGGCGCTCCGGGTCTGCTGGGACATCGAATCTCCTCTGTCACGGGCGTCACGTCGTTGTGGCGCTGGGAAGAGTTCAGCAGTCCCGCGAAATGCGGTCAAATGATACTTTTTGAGGATTAGTATGCAGTGCATGCATACAGACGTGGATCTCCGCCTGCTCGCCGGATTCCTCGCGGTCGTGGACGCCGGATCGGTGAGCGCCGCCGCCGCGCAACTGAATCTGAGCCAGCCCGCGCTCTCCCGTCAGGTGCGCGAGCTCGAACGCCGCCTCGAGGTGCAGCTCTTCGAGCGCACTCCCACCCGCCTCACACTCACCACCGCGGGCCACCGCTTCGCGCCGCGCGCCCGCGATCTGGTGGCCCGCGCGGCGCGCCTCGCGAGCACGACGCGGCAGCTCGCCGCGGGCGCCTCCCCCTCGTTCCGCGTGGCCTGCCCCGAAGCGACCGTGCGCGGCGTGGTCGCCCCGTTCGTCGCGGAGACCGGCGCCCCGATCCTCAACACGGCGCTGAGCCTCGCCTCGGAGGTGTACGGGCGGGTGCTGCGCCGAGAGGTCGATTTCGCGATCAACTCCATGCGGCCCCCGGTCAGCCTCGCCTCCGCCAAGACCGGCACCGCACCGCTGTTCGTCTACGTCGCGGCGGACCATCCCCTCGCCACCCGCCCGGCGCTCACCGTCGACGACCTCCGCGGCGAATCGCTGATCCTGCTCGCCCCGGGCTCCGGCCTCCGGCAGGCGATCGATCGTGAGCTCTGGGAGGTGCGCGACACGTTCACCATCGTGGCTGAACCCGAGGCCTCGGATCTCGCGATCGCGCTCGCCGTCGCTGGCCACGGCGTGTGCATCGACCTCATGACGCCCCTGTTCGGCGGGGTGCAGCTGCCGCTGTTCCGGGCCGACGGCTCACGGCCGTCGCTGCAGCTCTACGCGACGTGGGAGCACGACCACTTCGCCGCGGCCGAGATCGCGGAGGTCGTCGACGAGCTGATTGCATGGGAGCGCCGCCGTACCGAGAATTACATGCACGGGAATACAGTTGGTCCGCCCGCGTTGCACCAGGCATGAGAGCATTCGGATTCCTGTCCTTCGGCCACTACGGCCCCGTCCCCGGCTCGCGCGTGCGCACCGCGGGCGACATGCTGCGCCAGACGATCGAACTCGCTGAGGGCGCCGACGAGATCGGCGTGAACGGCGCCTACGTCCGCGTGCACCACTTCGCGCGCCAGGCCGCGTCGCCCATGCCGCTCCTCACCGCGATGGCCGCACGCACGAAGCGCATCGAAGTGGGCACGGGCGTCGTCGACATGCGCTACGAGAACCCCCTCTACCTCGCCGAGGAGGCCGCGGCCCTCGACCTGATCTCCGACGGCAGACTGGCGCTCGGCGTGAGCCGGGGGTCCCCCGAGACCGCGGTGCGCGGCTACGAGGCATTCGGCTACACCGGCTCGGAGGATCCGCGGGGCGCCGACCTCGCGCGCGACAAGTTCGAGCTGTTCATGCAGGCGATCGACGGCGAAGCGCTCGTCGACAGCGACCCCAACATGGGCCCGCTCGGCCGCCTCGCCATCGAGCCCCGCTCGAACACGCTCCGCGACCACATCTGGTGGGGTGCCGGTAGTATCGAGACGGCCCGCCAGACGGGCCGCATGGGCCTCAACCTGATGAGTTCGACCCTCCTCACCGAGGCGACGGGCGAGCCGCTGCACGTGCTGCAGGCACGGCAGATCACCGAGTTCCGCGAGTCCTACCGCGAGGCGGGCCACACGGGCAGCCCCCGGGTGTCCGTGAGCCGCAGCGTGTTCCCGCTCGTCACGGAGCAGGACGAGATGTTCTTCGGGCTGCGCGGGCGCGACGGGCAGGACCAGATCGGGATCATCGACGGGCTGCGCTCGACGTTCGGGAAGACCTACGCAGACACCCCCGACAAGCTCATCGAGCAGCTCCGCGCCGACGACGCCGTGATGTCGGCGGACACGCTGATGCTGACGATCCCGAACCAGCTCGGCCCCGAGTACAACCTGCACGTGCTGCAGGCGTTCGCGGAGCACGTCGCCCCCGCGCTCGGGTGGAAGCCGAACACGGAGGGCCCAGTCGAGGGCTACGCGATCTAGCCGCGGCCCGGCCCGGCCCCGGCCCGTCCCGGCCCGGCCCGCTCCCGCCCCTCCGCACCAGCAAATCGGCTCGACTTTGATC
>NZ_AYMV01000028.1 GCF_000633415.1 Leucobacter sp. PH1c
CGGGGTGCTGCGGCCGCTGCCGTGATCGCGCCGCTCAGGTCGCCGATTCGCCGGCCTCACCGGTGTCGACGAGCAGCACGCCCGAGGCGATGTCCCACATCATCGCGACGTCGTCACCGCGGTTGTGGATGCGGGCCTCCTGGCCGAGGCGCACGGCGCCCTCGGAGCCATCGGGCAGGCGCACCGTGTAGCGCCGGGACGCGCCGAGGTACGTCACGTCGAGGATCGTGACGGGGATCGAGTTCTGCGTCTCGGTGGGCGTCGTCCCCGCGGGCTCAAGCCGCAGGTTCTCGGGCCGGATCAGGATCGCGAGCTCCGAGTGGATCGACTGCCCGTCGGCGAGCACGCGGTGCCCGGCGACGTCGATAGCGGTCTGCCGCTCTCCCACCGCGGTGCCCGTTCCGAGCAGCACGGTCGACTCCCCGAGGAAGCGGCCGACGAAGAGCGTCTGGGGCGCCTCATAGAGGTCTTCGGCGGTGCCGACCTGCTCGATCTTGCCGTTGTTGAAGACCGCGATGCGGTCCGACATCGACAGCGCTTCCTCCTGATCGTGGGTCACGTAGACGAACGTGGAGCCCACCTCGCGGTGGATGCGCTTGATCTCGGTCTGCAGCCACTCGCGCAGCTTCTTGTCGAGCGCGCCGAGCGGCTCGTCCATGAGCAGCACGCGGGGCTCGTAGACGAGCGCGCGGGCGAGCGCGACGCGCTGCTGCTGGCCGCCGGAGAGCTCGGACGGGTAGCGGTCCCCGTACTCGCCCATCCGCACCATCGCGAGCGCCGCGGCGACCTTCTCCTGCTGCTCGGCCTTGCTCAGCTTGCGGCGCTGCAGCGGGTACGCGATGTTCTCCGCAACCGTCTTGTGCGGGAAGAGCGCGTAGTTCTGGAACACCATGCCGATGTCGCGCTTGTGCGGCGGGAGCTTCGCCACGGGCTTACCGTAGATGTGCAGGTGCCCCTCGGTGACGCCCGTGAAGCCGGCGATCATGTTCAGGGTCGTCGTCTTGCCCGAGCCGGAGGGGCCGAGGAAGGTCATGAACTCGCCGGGCTCGATCACGAGATCGATCTCGTCGACCACGGCCTTGTCGCCGTATCGCTTCGTCACCTGGCTCAGGCTGATGCCCGCCTCGCCGATCGCGTGGATCGCCTGGGTGTTGAGTCCCTCGGAGCGCAGCTCCTCCTCGTGCCCGTCGGGCACCGGGATGTCGTTGTGAGTCATAGCGTTCACGCTACCGGTCGCTTTCTCTTCCGCGTGGCGAACTGGGCGATGAGCATCACGACGACCGAGGTCAGCATCGTGATCACCGCGACGGCGGCCACCGTGGGGTCATTGGTCTGGGTGACGCTGTTGAAGATCTTCACCGGCAGGGTCTGCAGTGAGGGGCTCTGGATGAACAGCGACAGGATCACCTCGTCGAACGAGGTGACGAAGGCGAACAGCGCTCCCGCCGTCACACCGGGGGCGATGAGCGGCAGGGTGATGCTGAAGAAGGTGCGCACCCGCCCGGCGCCGAGCGACGCGGACGCCTGCTCGAGCCGCGGATCGAGGCCCTGCAGCGAGGCCATCACGTTCGTGATGACGAGCGGCATGGCGACGATCGTGTGGGCCAGGATGAAGCCGGGCAGGGTGCCCAGCAGGTTCATCCGGAGGAACAGCGAGTACAGGCCGACCGCGAGCACGATGCCCGGCACGATGAGCGGGAGCAGGAAGTAGCCCTCGAGGAGCCCCTTGCCGCGGAACTTCACCTTCGAGAGGCCGAGCGCCGCGAGCACGCCGACCGCCGTGGCCACGAGCATCGTGAGGAGCGCCACCTGCAGCGAGGACCAGAGCGCCTTCAGCCAGCTCGGGTCGGTAAAGAAGTTCTCGTACCAGCGCGTCGAGAAGCCCTTCGGCGGGAAGTTGAACGAGGGGGCCTCGTTGAACGACATCGGCACGATCACGAGCGTCGGGAGGATCAGCCAGAGCACGATCAGGACGGCGAAGACGCCGAGCACGCGTTTGAAGGTCATCAGCGGTTCACCCCCGGGAAGAGGCTGCCGCCCTTGTTGAGCCGCGAGACCACGACGAGGATGAGGATCGTGCACACGAGCAGGAAGATGCCGAGCGCGGTGCCCTGGCCCCACATGAGGAACACGCTGATCTGCTGCTGGATCATCGCGGAGATCATGATCTCCTTCGAGGAGCCGAGCAGGGCGGGGATGATGTAGAAGCCGAGGCCGAGGATGAAGACCGTGACGCCGCCGGAGAAGATCCCGGGCTTCGACAGGGGCAGGTAGACCGTGAAGAAGGCCGTGACCGGGTTCGCGCCGAGGTTCGACGCCGCGGGCAGCAGCCGCTTGTCGATCTTCGACATGGACGAGTAGAGCGGCAGCACCATGAACGGCAGCAGCACCTGGCTCATGCCGAGCGCGACGCCGAAGGTGGTGCGAATGAGCGGGATCGGGCCGATCCCGAACCACGCCGCGAGCAGACCGTTGATCGGGCCCGTGTCCTGCAGCAGCACCATCCACGCGAGGGTCCGCACGAGGATCGACGTCCACAGCGGCATCATGATGAACAGCTGCATCAGATTGCGCGTGCGATCCGAGACGATGGTCATGAGGTACGCGTACGGGTAGGCGAGCACGAGGCAGACGATCGTCACGATGATGGCCGTGCCGAAGGTGCGCAGCACGACGTTGAGGTTCGCCTCGGTCGTGAAGAGCCAGACGTAGTTCTGCATGCCCGGCTGGGGGTCGGTGATCGAGCGGATGAACACGTCGATCAGCGGCGCCAGGAAGAACAGGGAAACGATCACGAACGCCGGGACGAGGAGGAGGAGCGGGCGCCAGTTCTTCGGCCCCCGCTTCTTCGCGGCCCCGGGGTCCGCACCGAGGGCGATCGCACGTGTCGACGTATCGCCCTCGGTGACGGTGTGGTCAGTCATGGCGATCAGTTACCGGTCGCCCAGCCGGCCCACGCTGCGGCGAGGGCGTCGTAGTTCTCGACCCAGAAGTCGACGTTCGGCGCGATGCCGGTGTCGAGGTGCTCGGTCGTCATCCAGGTGGTGAGCAGCTCGTCCATCTGCGGCTTCGCATCGATGTTCACGCCGCCGTACGAGGTCTCCTCGGTCATCTTCGCCTGCTGCTCCGCGCCGATCGAGTAGTTGACCGCGGCGAAGGCGGCCTGCTTGTCCTTGACGCCCTTGGGGATGCCGTTCGAGTCGACCATGATCATCCACTGGTCCCACATGGGGGCGACGGGGGCGCCGGCCGAGGCGGCGCCGTAGCCGCGGCCCGACCAGACGAGCCCCATCACGGCCTCGCCGGACTCGAGCTGCTGCTGCGCGGCCGCGCCCGTGGTCCAGCCGATGACGTTGTCGCCGAGGCCCTTGTACATGTCAAACGCGCCCTCGATGTCCTCGGGCTTCAGGTTCTTGACGTCCTTGCCCTGCGCGGTGAGCGCGAACTCGACGGTCTGCGGGTCGACGTAGGTCGACTGGCTCACGGTGCGCTTGCCGGGGAACTTCTCGGTGTCGAAGAAGTCGGCCGCGCTCGTGGGCGGGTTGTCGCCGAACTTGTCGGTGTTGTAGACCACGACCAGGCCGTAGAGGATCTGCGGCACCATGCACTTGTCGGTGATCGTGCCCTCAGGGATCTTCGACGTGTCGATCTGCGAGTAGTCGTACTCCTCGTAGAGCGTGCCGCAGCCGCGGGCCGTATCGAACTGCGTCGTGTTGACGATGTCCCAGCTGACGTTGCCGCTGTCGACCATGGCCTTGAGCTTGCCCGCATCGAAGGCGTCCTGGTTCACGGTGGCGCCGGAGGCCTCCGCGAAGGGATCCCAGAGCGCCGCCTTCTGGCCGTCTTGGAAGACGCCGCCGGAGCCGGCGAAGGTGAGGGTCGTGCCCTCGAGCGCGCCGGCCTTGATCTCACCGGCGACGGGGGTGCCGAGGTCGCGCTCGGGGGCGGCCTCGGGCTCGGCGCCGCCGCTGCAGCCGACGAGCGTCAGCGCGAGCGCGGCAGTGCCCGCGGCGAGCGCGACGGCTCGGCGGGCTGCGGGGCGACGGCGCCCCAGCAGAGTTCTCGGAGTGGACATGTGTTCCTCACTTCGTCGTGATCGTGGTCCTCATGGTCGTGATCCGCCGGGGGCGCCTGCCCCGATCTGGCGGGGCCAGGGATCCCCGGCAGGTCCCGAAGCTAGCAGCGTTCGCGCGGCCAGCACCCCGCGCTGTTACCGGTTCGTTACCCCAGCGCGCAGCTTTCATAGATTCGTACACCGCGGTGCACGCGGGGTGTACGAACATAAGCAATACCGTTTGTGAACGGGATCGCGGCGCGCGGCGGCGGCGGCCGGTCCCTACGATGGGAGCCACACGCAAAGCTGTTCAAGGAGGAACACGCATGGACGTCTTGGTCGTCGGAGCCGGGCTCGCCGGGCTCACCGCTGCCTGGGAGCTCGAGCAGGCCGGGCACCGCTGCACCGTGCTCGAAGCGCGCGATCGCGTCGGCGGGCGCACCTGGTCCGAGCGCCTCGGCAACGGCGAGGTCACCGAGCGGGGCGGGGAGTACATCTTCCCCACCGAGTTCGCGATCCGCCGCCTCGCCGCCGAGGTGGGTGTGCCGATCATGTCGCACAACGTGCGCTACGGCCGCCGCACGGTCGCCGGGCGGGTGATCTCCTTCGCCGAGCTGACGGAGACGAGCGCCCGGGTGCGCGACACCCTCGCGCGCATGCTCGCCGACGGCGAGACCGGGGTCTCCCTCGAGCGCGCGTTCGCCGAGGCGCTCGGCGCCGACTACCGCCTCGACCCGGTCTACCGGCGCACCACGACCTCGGCCGCGGCCGACCCCGCGCTCGTGAGCGCCGAGGCGGTGCTGCTCCACGAGTCCTCGACCGTCGACGGCTACATCGAGGACGGTGGCCGCTTCGTCGGCGGCAATCAGGCGCTCTCGATCGAGCTCGCCCGGCGGCTCGGCTCGCGGATCCGGCTCGAGCACCCCGTCGCGGGCGTCGACCAGAGCGCCTCGGGCGTGCAGGTGATCCTCCGCGACGGCACCCGGCTCGACGCCGACGCGGCCGTGATCACCACCCCGCTCCCGCTCCTCCGCGAGCTCGAGCTCGGCTTCGCGCTCCCCGAGGCGCAGCAGCGCGCGCTCGACCACCGCTTCATGGGCGTCGCCGCCAAGCTCGGCGTCCCCCTCACGCGCGTCGACGCGGACATCGCGCTGCAGAACCCCGACCACACCTGGTGGTCCTGGCGCTCGCTGAGCATCGACGGCGTGAGCCGGATCGACGCGCTCTCCTCCTTCGCGGGCGGGCCCTTCGCGCTCGACGCGCTCGGGGTGGAGCAGGGCCCGGACGGCTGGGTGGCCGCGCTTCGCGCCATGCGACCCGAGCTCGAGATCGACGGCGACGTGCTCCTCACCACCTGGGCGGACGACCCGTGGGCGCGCGGCTCCTACTCCGCGCCCGGCCTCGCGTGGAGCGCGGAGGACGCCGGCGCGTTCGACCGCGCGGCGGGCCGCGTCGCCCTCGCGGGCGAGCACACGGGGCTCGCGCAGTCGCTCTCGGGCGCCGTCGCGTCCGGGGTGCGCGCCGCCGCCGCCCTCCGCGCCCTGGAGCGCTAATGCACTCGAGTCGAAGTCCGCAGGAGCCATGAGTTTCACGGTCCGCTCCCTCCTCAGCATCCCCGCCGCGGGCACCCGCTCGCTCACCCCCGGCGTCGGTGAGGAGCGCCCGATCGTCTGGGCGCACGTCTGCGAGCTGCCCGAGCCGTGGCAGTGGCTCGGGCAGGATGCGCTCGTGATGACCACGGGGATCGGAGTCCCCGCGGGGACCGATGAGCAGATCGCGTACCTCGACGGCATGCACCGTGCCGGCATCGCTGCCGTCGCGATTGACGCGGAGATGCCGGAGCACCCATTCACGCCCGCGGCACTCGCCCACGCCGCCCGCGCGGGGTTCCCCGTGCTCGAGACCGCGCACGAGGTGCGCTTCGTCTCGCTCGCGATGACGGTGGCGAACGCGGTGCAGCGGGAGCGCGCCGAGCGGGTGCAGCAGACGGAGCGGATGTACGCGGCGCTCGCCGAGCACGCGGTGGACGATGGGATCGACGCGCTCCTCGACGAGCTCGGCCGGATCCTGCGCGCTGCCCTCGTTCTTCTCCCCCGCAGCGAGCCGGCGGGGCCGGGCGCCCTCCAGCAGCTCCCGGCGGGATCCTGGTCCGTGCCGCTCCTCTCGCCCGGCGAGCTGGAGCTGCGGGTCACGCCATCCGGGCCGCTCGACCGCGCTCAGCTGCGGCACGCTGCGGGCATCGTCGACAACGCGCTCGCGGTGAAGGTCGCGGCGCGGCGGAGCGACTGGCTCCACGGCTCCCTGCTGCTCACCGATCTCTGCGACGACGCGGTCGCCTCGGCCCCGGCCGACCACCTCGTCGCCGCGTACGGCGTCGAACCGCCCTTTCAGCTCGCCGTCTCGCAGCGGCCGGACGCGCGCGCCACGCTCGACGAGGTGCACGCCTCGTTCGGCACGGCGCAGGTGCCCGCGCTCGCCACCGTGAAGGACAGCCAGGTGCTCGTGCTCGCCTCCCTGGGCGACGCCGTCGAACCGCTCTTCGAGGCGCTCGCGAGCAGCCACGCGGGGCTCGGGGTGAGCGCGGGCTTCTCCGATCTCGCCGCGCTGCCCACGGCGCTGCGGCAGGCGCGCAGCGCGCTCATCCGCGCGCACCAGTCCGGGCGCCTCCTCCGCTTCGAGGAGCAGGCGAACACCTCGCTGTTCCTCCCCGCGGATCCGGATCAGCTCCGCGAGATCGCCCGCCAGGTGCTCGGCCCGCTGCGCACCTACGACGAGCAGCGCGGCACCTCGCTCACGCACACCCTGCGGGTCTTCCTGGAGGAGAACCGCAGCTGGGTGCGAGCCTCGGAGCGGCTCTTCGTGCACCGGCAGACGCTCATCGCCCGGATCTCCCGGATCGAGAAGATCATCGGCCGTGACCTCTCGTCGATGGAGGACACGGCGGAGTGCTGGCTCGCCGTGCAGGCCGCGATCCGCAGCGGAGACCTGGCGCCGAGCGACCCGGCGCCCGAGGGCGACGCCGAGCCCCGGGCCGGCGGCGCGCCGAGCCCCGGGCGCGGGCCCCAGCTGGGCTGAGCCGGCGCGCTCCGGCTGCCGCGAAGGACGTGCGGGCCGCCGCCGCGCTAGCGGGCCGGCCAGTTCCACGGCGGCCCGTCGAGCGGGCCCTGCCCGCGCACGCGGGTGCCCCACCCGGTCGACTCGAGCTCGATCTCGGCGCCGGGCGCCGCGGAGCCCGCGGCTCCCGCCCCGGCTGCCGCCCCCGTGAGCGCCGCGCGCAGCGTCGGCGCGTGCGTCACCACGAGCACCTGCGTGCGCTCCGCCGCGCGCCGGATGAGCGCCCCGAGCGGGGCCAGCAGCTCCGCGTGGAGGGAGCCCTCCGGCTCGTTGAGCACGATGAGCGGCGGCGGCTCGGCGGGAAGCAGCGCGGCGCAGAGCAGGAGATAGCGCAGCGTGCCGTCGGACAGCTCGGCCGCGCTGAACGGCCGCAGGAGCCCGGGCTGGTGCAGCAGCAGTTCGAACACCCCGTGCGTCACCGTGATCTCCACGCGCGAGCCCGGGAACGCCTCGGCGACGGCCCCCGCGAGCGGACCGTCCTGTCCGCGCTCGATCGCGGTGGCCCACACCGCGGCGAGGTCGGCGCCGTCGTCGCTCAGCCAGCGCGTGCGCGTGCCCACCTGGGCCTGCCGGGCCGGCGCCGCCCGATCCGTGCGGAAGTGGTCGTAGCAGCGCCACTCCGCCATCCGCGTGCGCAGCCGCAGCGTGTCCGCGAGCGTGCCCGCGTCGTCGAGGTCGCGGAGCACGCTCTGCCCCGGCCCGAGCGCCTGCGGTACGGCGCGCCACCCCGCATCGCGCACCCGAGCGGCACCGCGAGTGCGGTCGATGAAGACGGCGCTCGGCCGCGGTGCCGCGCCCATGAACACCTGCTCCCGCTTGATCTCCGGATCGTGCAGGAAGAAGCTGCGCGCCGGGTCGACCTGCGGCTGACCCAGCTCGACGAGGTAGCCGTACTCCGCCGACCCCACGCCGAGGCGGAGCGAGACGGGCCGGGAGCGCACGGTGCCCTGGGCGCCGGGACCCGCCGTCCGTTCCGGGCCCGCCCACAGCGCGCTGGCCAGCCCGCCCTCGCGCGCGACCGCGCCGACGAGCTCACCCGCCCCGGCCGCGGCGAGCAGCCGCAGCGCGCGGTAGAGGCTCGTCTTCCCCGTGCCGTTCGCCCCCGACACGACCGTGAGCGGGGCGAGCGGCACCACGAGATCGACGAGGGATCGGTAGCCCGCGACAGCGAAGGTGGTGATCATGGGGCCAGTGTCGCACCGACCCCCGACACGGCTGCGGCGGCCGCCCCGAGGGGCGACCGCCGCAGCGCACGACTCAGCCGGGGCTCAGCGCGGGCAGACGCACCGCTCCGCAGCGGGGACACCCGCGAGGGCCTCCTCGACGTGCTCGCCGCAGCCGGCCCAGGTCATCTTGCTGCACTCATCGCAGCGCACGGAAGCGCACACGTGCGGTCCTCTCTCGACGGGATCGGGTGCCGGGCGCGACACCCTCGGCCAGCCTACCCCCGCTCCCCGGGAGTCGACCCGCGGGGTGATAGCTTGAAACTACTTCGGCGCCTGCCGGGGAGGGAGAGCACGCGATGGGAATGCGTACGTCGGAGACCTCGGGGACCACTCCGGATCCGCTGATCGAGAGTGCAGCGGCGTGGGCCGCGCAGGATCCCGATCCCGAGACCCGCGGCGAGACGCTCGCGCTGCTCGAGCGCGCCCGCTCCGGCGAGGCCGCGGCGCTCGACGAGCTCGCCTCGGCGTTCGACGGCCGCCTCGCCTTCGGCACCGCGGGGCTCCGCGGTGCGCTGGGCGCTGGCCCCCTCCGCATGAACCGCGTCGTCGTCTCCCAGACGAGCGCGGGCTTCGCCGCGTTCCTCCTCGACCGGGCCGCACGCGGCGAGACGAGCGCGCCCCCCTCGATCGTGATCGGCTACGACGGCCGCGTGAACTCCGATGTCTTCGCTCGCGACGCCGCCGAGGTCCTCGCCGGCGCCGGCGTGCGCGTCTTCCTCTTCCCCGAGCCGGGCCCCACCCCGCTCACGGCCTTCGCCGTGCGCCACCTCGGGGTGTCCGCCGGCGTGATGGTGACCGCGAGCCACAACCCGCCGCGCGACAACGGCTACAAGGTCTACCTCGGCGACGCCGATGCCGGATCCCAGATCGTGCCGCCTGTCGACGGCCAGATCGCCGAGCGCATCGTCGAGATCGCCCGGCGGCCGCTCGCGGAGCTGCCCCGCAGCTCCGACTACACGGTGCTCGGCTCGGAGGTGGCCGACGCCTACGTCTCGGACACCGCCGCGGCGCTCCTCGCGGGCTTCCCGCGCGACCCCGAGAACGACGGGCCCGCGGGATCCCGAACGGAGCTGCGCATCGTCTATACGGCGATGCACGGCGTCGGCTCCGACCTCGCCCGGCGCGTGTTCGTCTCCGCAGGCCTGCCCTCGGTCACGCCCGTCCCGGAGCAGGATCGCCCCGACGGCGCGTTCCCCACGGTCGCCTTCCCGAACCCCGAGGAGCCGGGCGCCCTCGACCTCGCCTTCCGCGTGGCCCGCAGCGTCGACGCCGAGCTCATCGTGGCGCACGACCCGGACGCCGACCGCCTCGCGATCGCGCTCCCGGATCCCGCTGCGGCCGACGGCTACCGCCGCCTCACCGGCAACGAGCTGGGCCTCCTCCTCGGCTGGCGCGCCGCCGAGCGCGAGTGGAACCGAGCCGAGCAGAGCGGCACCGAGCCGGGCGGCGCGCTCGCCTGCACGATCGTCTCCTCCCCCGCGCTGCGCGCCGTCGCGGCCGAGTACGGCCTCGACTACGCCGAGACCCTGTCCGGCTTCAAGTGGGTCTCGCGCGTGCCCCGCCTCATCTTCGGCTTCGAGGAGGCGCTCGGCTACCTCACCCACCCCGACACCGTGCGCGACAAGGACGGCATCTCCGCGAGCGCCGACGCGATCGCCATGGTGCGCGAGCTGGCCGCCGAGGGGCGCACCGTGTGGGATCTGCTCGACGACGCCGGCGAGCGCTTCGGCCACTTCGCGAGCGCGCAGATCACCCTGCGGCTCGACTCGATGGCCGCCGCCTCGGCGCTCTCCGCCCGGATCCGGCAGGAGCCGCCCACCGAGTTCGGCGGCGTCGCGGTCGCCGAGCGGCAGGATCTCCTCGAGCCGGGGCGCGCAGAGGTGCCCGCGGACGTGCTGCGCTTCGATCTCGCCGACGGCTCGCGCGTGATGATCCGCCCGAGCGGCACCGAGCCCAAGCTGAAGGTCTACCTCGACACGTTCTCGGACGCGGGATCGGCGGCCGAGCGCCGCGCCTCCGCCGAGCAGGCGCTTGACGAGCTCGCGGCGGCGCTCCGCACGACGCTCGCCGCGCTGCAGGCGGACGCGGACGGATCCGGCGACACCGCCGGATCGACGGAGCAGCCCGCACCGTGATCGTCGAGCGCTCCCCCGCCGACGCGGCCCGCTGGCTGCGCCGCCCGGGGGCGCGCGATGACAAGTATCGGCGCGGCGTGCTCGGCGTGCGCACGGGCTCCGCGCAGTTCCCGGGCGCCGCGGTACTCGGCGTGCTCGCCGCGTGGCGCAGCGGCGTCGGCCTGCTGCGCTACGTTCCGACGATCGACAACGCACCCGCTCCCGCCGGCCTCCCCTCGCCCGCCGCGGCGGTGCTCGCGGCAGCACCCGAGACGGTGTTCGGCGAGGCCGGGTCCGCGCGCGCCTGCGACGCCTGGCTGATCGGCTCCGGCACCGACCCCGGAACGCGCTCCCCCGCCGAGACCGACGCGCTCCGCGCGCTCCTCGCGGGCGACGCCCCCGTGGTGGTCGATGCGGGCGCACTCGCCCTCGCGGCGACGAGGCGCTGCACGACCGCGCCCGGCCAGCCCGCCGCCGCGGCACCCCGCATCCTCACGCCGCACGCGGGCGAGTTCGCCCGGCTCTGGCGGGCCTGCGAGCTCGGCGAGCCGCCCGCCGCGCTCGCGGACCCGGACGCGATCGACGCCCGCGCCGCGGCGACGCTCCGGCTCGCCGAAGCGCTCGATGCCACCGTGCTCCTGAAGGGCTCCCGCACGATCGCGGCGGCCCCCGGCGGCGCGCCCCTCGTCTCGGCGCGCGCCACCCCCTGGCTCGCCACCGCGGGCACCGGCGACGTGCTCGCGGGCGCGCTCGGCGCGCTGCT
Source organism: Leucobacter sp. PH1c (assembly GCF_000633415.1). Classification (GTDB taxonomy): domain Bacteria; phylum Actinomycetota; class Actinomycetes; order Actinomycetales; family Microbacteriaceae; genus Leucobacter. The sequence goes on from NZ_AYMV01000028.1 coordinate 11,272, forward strand.
CGCCGGTCACGCCGCGGAGGTGCGGGCCGATCCCGCCCTGCTCGCCGAGCTCGGGATCGCGGCGGCCCACCTCCACGACCGCGCGGCGCGGCTCGCGTCCGGTCCCGCGGAGCGCCCGATCACCGCGGGCGACGTGGCCCGCGCCCTGGGCGACGCCTTCGCGGAGCTCGCGCCCCGCGCCTGAGCCCGCGCGGCCCTCCGGGCGGCTCAGGCCGCGACGCGGCCCGCGACGAGCGGGCGGGGCGCGGGAGGCGCAGCGCCGAGTTCGACGGCGCCCGCGAGCGATTCGAGGCCGCGGGCGAGGCGACCGGCCTGATCGCAGCGCACCTCGAAGAGCGCGTCGCCCGCGCGCACGGCATCGCCGGGCCGCACGAGCACCTCGACGCCCGCAGCGTGATCCACGGGGTCGCCGGGGCGAGCGCGGCCCGCCCCAAGGCGCCATGCCCCCACCCCGACGGCGCGCGCGTCGACGCGCTGCACGATGCCATCCGCCTGCGCCCGCACGATCTCCGTTTCACGTGCAACCACGAGCGGCGCATCGGGGTCTCCGCCCTGCGCCGCGATGAGGCGGCGCCACGCGTCCATCGCGCGGCCATCGGCGAGCGCCGGGGCCGGGTCCACATCGGGGCGCCCTGCCAGGTCGAGCATCTCCCGCGCGAGGGCGAGCGTGAGCTCCACGACCTCCGCCGGTCCGCCGCCCGCGAGCACCTCGACCGACTCGCGCACCTCGTTCGCGTTGCCGACCGCGCGGCCGAGGGGCGCGTCCATATCGGTGAGCAGCGCGACCGTGCGGAGTCCCGAGTCGGCACCGAGCTCCACCATCGTGCGCGCGAGCTCCTGGGCATCGGCGAGCTCGGGGAGGAACGCGCCGGAGCCGAACTTCACGTCGAGCACGAGCCCGTCGGCCCCCTCCGCGATCTTCTTGCTCATGATCGACGACGCGATGAGCGGCACGGCGGCCACTGTTCCGGTCACGTCGCGCAGCGCGTACATCGCGCGATCCGCGGGCGCGAGGCCGGATCCCGCAGCGCAGATCACCCCGCCCGTCTCCGCCAGGACGGCGTACATCTCCTCGTTCGAAAGCGCCGCACGCCACCCGGGGATCGACTCGAGCTTGTCGAGCGTGCCGCCCGTGTGCCCGAGCCCGCGCCCCGAGAGCTGCGGCACCGCGACGCCGAGCGAGGCGAGGAGGGGCACGAGCGGCAGCGTGATCTTGTCGCCGACCCCGCCCGTCGAGTGCTTGTCGATCGCCGGGCGGCCAAGGCCGGAGAAGGAGAGCCGCTCCCCGCTCGCGATCATCGCCGCGGTGAGATCCCGGATCTCGCGCCGCTCCATGCCCTGGATCACGATCGCCATCAGGAGCGCGCTCATCTGCTCCGGGGCGACGACGCCGCGCGTGAACGCGTCGACCACCCACGCGATCTCGCCGGGCGCGAGCGCGCCCGCGTGCCGCTTGGTGCCGATCAGATCGACGACGTCGTAGGGCTCGGGCGTGCGCTGCGCATCCATGCCGCCAGCCTAGGCCCCTCCGCGCCGCGCCACGCCGAGCCCTCCCCGCGCCCCCAACATTTCGGGGAGAAGGGGCGGGGCGGCGGATCCGCCGCTCAGGCCTCGTGCGGCGCCGGAGCCTCGGGGAGGCCGAGCTCGGGATCCTGCCCCGTCGCGATCCACGCCGAGGTGAGAAGGAGCGCGCGGCAGATGAAGTTGAACCAGAGCAGCAGACCCACGAACACCGCGAAGGTCGCGAGGAGCGGGTTGCTCGTCGCGCCGCCGAGCGCGGCGGAGCCGAGGATCTTCAGCCCGAGCAGGGCGGCCCCGCCGAGCGCGCACCCCGAGATAAGCGCCCAGCGGGGCACGCGCACCTCGGCGAGCAGCCGGTGCATGGCGATGAGCACGAGCACGTCGAACACGAACATGGCGCCGTAGCGGACGACCGTGCCCACCCAGCCGAAGAACCAGCCGTCGGCGTCCGCGCTCAGCAGGCCGACGAGCCAGTCGGCGATCCCCGAGCTCAGCAGCGTGAGGCCCGCCGAGACGAGGATCGCGAGGAAGAAGCCGACCGCGAGCGCGAAGTCGCGCAGCTTGAGCAGCAACGCGTTCCGGTACTCCTTGACCTCGAGCCCGAAGATGATCCGGATCGAGCGCCGCGTCCCCGTGAACCAGTTGAGCGCGACCCAGACGAGCGCCGCACCGGCAACGATGCTCCCCCAGTTGAAGGTGCGGCTCGCGAGCAGCGTGGAGACGTTCACGGCATAGCCGGAGCCGTAGCCCACGAGGCCAGGAACGAAGACGTTGAGCTGCGCGACGAGCGTCTCGACGAGCTCGGGGCGTGAGCCGAGCATGATGCCGAAGATGCCGAAGCCGAGCCACAGCCCCGCGAAGACCGCGAAGAGCGCCTGGTAGCTCATGCCGCCCGAGAGCACGCTGCCGCCCACGTTCGTGAAGTGCGAGAAGGTGCGCACGGGGCGGAGCCGCTGCGCACGCTGCCACAGGGTCATGCCTTGCTGCACGACCGCGGAGACGCGCGACGCCCCGGACGTCTCCGCGGCGGGTGCCGGGGAAGCGTCACGGGGCGTCGTCATGAAGCCATGCTAGCGGGGGCGGAGCCCCCGGGTCGCTAGGAGGTCTTGCCGGTGCGGATCGCGGCCTTGACCTCGGCGATGGCCTTGGTCACCTGGATGCCGCGGGGGCAGGCGTCGGTGCAGTTGAAGGTGGTGCGGCAGCGCCACACGCCCTCGGTGTCGTTCAGCACGTCAAGGCGGACCTGGGCGTTGTCATCGCGCGAGTCGAAGATGAAGCGGTGCGCGTTGACGATGGCCGCCGGGCCGAAGTACTGACCGTCGGTCCAGAACACGGGGCACGAGGTGGTGCAGGCCGCGCACAGGATGCACTTGGTGGTGTCGTCGAAGCGCTCGCGGTCCTCGATCGACTGGATGCGCTCCTTGCCGCCCTCGGGGGCCGAGCTCGACACGAGGAAGGGCTGCACCTCCCGGTAGGCCGCGAAGAACGGCTCCATGTCGACGATGAGGTCCTTCTCGAGCGGCAGGCCCTTGATCGCCTCGACGTAGATCGGCTTCGAGATGTCGAGGTCCTTGATCAGCGTCTTGCAGGCGAGGCGGTTGCGGCCGTTGATGCGCATCGCATCCGAACCGCAGATGCCGTGCGCGCACGAGCGGCGGAAGGACAGCGAGCCGTCCTGATCCCACTTGATGCGGTGCAGCGCGTCGAGGATTCGATCCGTCGGGTACATCTCGACGTCGAAGTCCTCCCAGTACGCCTCGCGCCCGGACTCGGGCAGGTAGCGGCGCACCAGCAGGGTGACGGTGAACGGCTTGGGGGCTTCCTCGACCTGTGCGGGAGCCTCGGTGGTAACGGTGCTCATGGCCTAGTACTTCCTCTCCAGCGGCGGGTACCGCAGTTCGCCCTGCTCGTTCTTCGTCATGACGACGGGCTTCCAATCCAGGCGGATGTGGTCCTCGGGGTTCGCCGAGTGCGGGTCGCCCGTGAGGTACGCCATCGTGTGCTGCATGTAGTTCTCATCGTCGCGCTTCGGGTAGTCGTCGCGCATGTGGCCGCCACGGCTCTCCTTGCGGTTGCGCGCGGCGAAGACGAGCACCTCGGCGAGGTCGAGCAGGAAGCCGAGCTCGATGGCCTCGAGCAGGTCCGTGTTGTAGCGCTGGCCGCGATCCTGCACGCCGACGTTCTGGTAGCGCAGGCGCAGCCCGTGGATCACGCCGAGCACCTCGGTGAGCGACTCCTCGGTGCGGAACACCTGGGCGCCGCGGTCCATGGCCTCCTGGAGCTCCTTGCGGATGTCCGCGACGCGCTCGGTGCCCGTGCCGTTCCGGAAGCCCTCGACCATGTCGCGCACGAAGGCGGCGGGATCCTCGGGCAGCGGGGTGAAGTCCACCGTCTGCGCGTAGTCGGCTGCGTGGTTGCCCGAGCGCTTGCCGAACACGTTGATGTCGAGCAGCGAGTTGGTGCCGAGGCGGTTCGAGCCGTGCACCGAGACGCAGGCGCACTCGCCGGCGGCGTAGAGGCCGGGAACGACGGTGGTGTTGTCCGAGAGGACCTGCGCGTCGTTGTTCGTCGGGATGCCGCCCATCGCGTAGTGCGCGGTGGGGAACACCGGCACGGGCTCGGTCACCGGGTCGACGCCGAGGTACGTGCGCGCGAACTCGGTGATGTCGGGAAGCTTCGTCTCGAGCACCTCGGCGCCCAGGTGGGTGCAGTCGAGGTAGACGTAGTCCTTGTGCGGGCCGGCGCCGCGGCCGTCGAGCACCTCCTGCACCATCGAGCGGGCGACGATGTCGCGGGGCGCGAGGTCCTTGATCGTGGGCGCGTAGCGCTCCATGAAGCGCTCGCCCGAGGCGTTGCGGAGGATCGCGCCCTCACCGCGCGCACCCTCGGTGAGGAGGATGCCGAGGCCGGCGAGGCCGGTCGGGTGGAACTGGTAGAACTCGATGTCCTCGAGCGGCAGGCCCTTGCGCCAGACGATGCCGACGCCGTCGCCCGTGAGGGTGTGCGCGTTCGACGTGGTCTTGAAGACCTTGCCGAAGCCGCCCGTCGCGAAGACGATCGACTTCGCCTGGAAGACGTGGAGCGCGCCCGTCGCGAGCTCGTACGCCACGACGCCGGAGGGCTTCTTCACGCCGTCGACCTCGGTCATGACGAGGTCGAGCACGTAGTACTCGTTGAAGAAGTTGACGCCGAGCTTCACGCAGTTCTGGAACAGCGTCTGCAGGATCATGTGGCCCGTGCGGTCGGCCGCGTAGCAGGCGCGGCGCACCGCGGCCTTGCCGTGATCGCGCGTGTGCCCGCCGAAGCGGCGCTGATCGATCTTGCCCTCGGGCGTGCGGTTGAAGGGGAGGCCCATGTTCTCGAGGTCGATGACCGCGTCGATGGCCTCCTTCGCGAGGATCTCAGCCGCGTCCTGGTCGACGAGGTAGTCGCCGCCCTTGACGGTGTCGAAGGTGTGCCACTCCCAGTTGTCGTCCTCGACGTTGGCGAGCGCCGCGGCCATGCCGCCCTGCGCCGCACCGGTGTGCGAACGGGTGGGGTACAGCTTCGTGATGACCGCGGTCTTGGCCTTCGGACCCGCCTCGATCGCGGCGCGCATGCCCGCGCCACCGGCGCCGACGATGACGACGTCGAACTGGTGGTAGGTGACGCCGTCCTTGACGGTAACTTCTTCGCCCTGGTGGGTATCTGTAGTCACGTGATTCCTATTCTCGTTTCAGAAAACCTGTGCCGGAGACCCGGTTATGCCTTGCAGAAGGACGCGACCAGCGCCGGATCCGCGCCCGCGGGGCAGGGATCGAGCGTGTAGATCACGAAGGTGCCGAGCAGGATGAGCAGCGCGGCCGACAGGAAGAGGGCGACCTTGAACGCCTTCGCGAGCCCGGGGCGGGTCACGTAGTCGTTCACGATGGTGCGCATGCCGTTCGCGCCGTGGATGAGCGCGAGCCACAGCAGCAGCGTGTCCCAGATCTGCCAGAACGGGCTCGCGAGCTTGCCCGCGACGAACCCGAAGTTGATGGCGTGCACGCCGCCCTCGGTGAGGAGGAGGTTCGAGGCCAGGTGGCCGAACACGAGCACGAGGAGCAGCACGCCGGAGACGCGCATGTAGATCCAGCCCCACTTCTCCCAGTTGGTGCGCTTCTTCGCGGGGGCCTGCGAGCGCGGAGCATCAATCGTCATCGTCATGTCTCTACTCCTCGCTTAGTGACCGAAAACGTTCATCAGGTGGCGAGGCAGGAAGCCTGCCATCGTCACGGCCCAGAGGCCGATGACGATCCAGAACATCACGCGCTGGTACTGCGCGCCCTTGCGCCAGTAGTCGACGAGGATGATGCGAATGCCGTTGTACGCGTGGAAGACGATGGCGGCGACGAGCGCGGCCTCGCCGAGCCCCATGATCGGGGTCTTGTAGGTGCCCATGACGGCGTTGTACGCCTCGGGGCTCACGCGGATGAGTGCCGTGTCGAGCACGTGCACCAGCAGGAAGAAGAAGATGGCGACACCGGTGATGCGGTGCAGCACCCACGACCACATTCCCTCATTGCCGCGGTAGAGCGTGCCGCCCGGGCGGCTCTTCTGCTTTACCGCGGGCGCGGCCTCTGCCGTTTGGGCTGACACGGGCTTCCTCCTTGGTCCTGCTTTGTCGGGTATTCCCCGGCAGCTGACGGTGCGGTCTCGAGCTCGAATATCGCATTCCAGGCGCTCCCGGAAGCGTGCACGGCTGAGAATCCACTGCGTCCCCATTATGACACCATTCGCGGCCCGGCTCGGCATCGGCCCCCGAGACCCGGCTCAGCCCGCCCGGGTAGTCTGGAGGCCATGACCGACGCACCCGCGCCCCGCCCCGCCATCGACCGGCTCACCTGCGTGATTCCCGCTGGTGGCGTGGGATCCCGGCTCTGGCCGCTCTCGCGCGCGAACGCCCCGAAGTTCCTCCTCGATCTCACAGGTTCGGGCGATTCGCTCCTGCGAGCTACCTGGGACCGCCTCGCGCCGATCGCTCCCCCGGAGCGCGTGATGGTCGTCACGGGCAACTCCCACCGCGAGTCCGTGATGGAGCAGCTGCCCGAGCTGCTCGCCGAGAACCTCGTGACGGAGAGCGAGCCGAAGGACTCGTCCGCGGCGATCGGCCTCGCCGCGGCGCTCCTCGAGCTGCGCGATCCCGATGCGATCCTCGGCTCCTTCGCCGCCGACCACGTGATCCGCGGCGACGTGCTCTTCCAGCGCGCCGTGACGACGGCGGTGCAGGCCGCCGACCAGGGCTACATCGCCACGATCGGCATCCACCCCTCGCACCCGGCGACGGGCTTCGGCTACATCTCCTGCGGCGCGGCGCGCGGCGACCTCGCGCCCTTCGACGTCTACGGGGTGACCGAGTTCGTCGAGAAGCCCGACGCGGCGAAGGCCGAGGAGTACCTCGCCCACGGCGGCTACCTCTGGAACGCCGGCATGTTCATCGCGCGCGCCTCGGTGCTGCTCGACCAGATGGCGCTCGCCGAGCCCGAGCTCGTGCGCGCGCTGCGGGAGATGGCCGCGAGCTGGGACACCGAGCAGGGCGCGGCCGCGCGCGAGCGCCTGTGGCCGTCGCTGCCCAAGATCGCGATCGACTACACGGTCGCCGAGCCCGCGGCCGCCGCCGGGAAGATGGTGTGCGTCGCCGCGCACTTCGACTGGGACGACGTGGGCGACTTCGCCTCCGTCGCGAACCTCCTCACCCGCGGGCGGGGCAGCGACCTCGCCGTGCTCGGCGACGGCGCGCAGGTGCTCTCCGACGCGTCGAGCGGGATCGTGGTGTCCGAGAGCGATCGGCTCGTCGCCCTCGTGGGCGTGGAGGACGTGGTCGTGGTCGACACCGCCGATGTGCTGCTCGTTACATCGAAGCGCCGGGCTCAGGACGTGAAGAACCTGGTCAACCGCATGAAGGTCTCGGGCGGCGGGCACCTGCTCTAGCCGACGGCGCCGGCGGCCCGCCCCCGGGCCGGGACCCGCCTACGGGGCCGCGACGAGCGCGAAGGGGTAGCGCGACGAACCGGCGAGCTGCGCCCCCGCGGCGAGACCCGCAACGCCGCGCTCGGGATCCACGCCCGGGTAGCGGTCGCCCGTCTCCCACTCGGACTCGCTCGAGAGGATCACGCGCCCGCTCGCGTTCACGAGGGTGACCCCGCAGTCGAGCTCTGCGTGGAGCGCGTCCTCGAGCGCCGAGACGAGCACGTCCGCGCAGATCACACCGACGAACTCGGCGTTCACGACGACGGGGAGCGCCGAGGTGACGGTGATCTCGTTCGAGCAGAGGTAGTCGACGAACGGGCCGGCGATGTGCCGGTCGCCCGTCGCCTCGGGCACGCGGTACCACTCGAGGCGCACGAGGTCGATCGCCGCCTGGCCGGGGCCGAAGGTGGATGAGGCGAGCAGGCCGCGGTCAGCGCCCTGCCACCAGGCGAGGGGGTTGCCCTCGGAGACGACGGCGTCGCTCGCGCAGTAGCCGGCGCCGTAGACGGGCCGGTCGGCGGAGTCGAGCACGGCGTGCGCGTCGGCCTCGACGAGCGCGGCGAGCTGCGCGCCCGTGAGCCGGCCCGTGCCGAGCTGCGCCTCGAGCTGCGCGTGGAGACGCGGGAGCCAGGCTTCGAGCGGCGCGAACACCCCGTCGAAGAACTCCTCAACGCGCGCGAGCGCCCGATCCAACTCGTGTGCCACCCGCTGATGCACGTCGTCCCCCTCTCCGATGAGGCCTCCGCGATGTCACTCCCCGCGGCTGCGAGCTTCTAGTGTGTCATGAACCTCGTCGGTGCGGGGACGCGCGAGGAGATCCGCGCGGAAGGACACGAGCCAGCGCACCGAGGCGCGCACGGCGTCGCGCACGGCGCCGCGGGCCGCCGCGACGTCGCCCGCCTGGGTCGCAACGATCTGCGCGACGAGCCCGTCGTGCGTCGCCATGCGCGCGTCGTGATCGAGGTCCTGGAGCGCGAGCAGCGGGGTGAACTCGGTCTGCACGCGCACGTGCTCGTTGGTGAGCCGCACGGACTGGCTGAGCGCCGCGAGTTCGAGCTGGGCCTCGGTGATGCGCCGCCGCCACGCCGCGCGGTCGAGCTCGCGCGCGTCGTCGAGGATCCGCGCGACGACGCCGAGCTCCTCCGCGGTGGCGCGCTGGCAGGCGTACTCGGCGCAGGCCGCCGCGATGACCTCGTAGTGGACGCCGAGGTCGGCGAGGGCGACGCGCGGGAGCGCCATGAGCGCGTGCGCGTTCACCTCTTCGACCGCGCGGTGGCTGGGCCGCACGAAGCTGCCGCCGTTGCGGCCGCGCCGCGTCTCGATGAGCCCGCGGTGCCGCAGCGTGCCGAGCGCCTCGCGCACGGTCACGACGGCGACGCCGAGGAGGGCCGACAGCTCGGTCTCGCTCGGCAGCCGCTCCCCCTCGGTGAAGGCGCCGACGGAGATGGCCTGGACGATGCGCGACTCGACGAGCTCGGTGCGCCCCTCCTCGCCGATCGGAGCGAACGCCGCGGTGCGGAGGCGACTCGGCGGCGAGTCCACCAGCGGTCCGCTCACGTGTCTCCTCCATCGGTCGGGGTCGGGCTTCCGTCGAGTCTGTCACGCGGATTGTGAGGAATGCCTGTGCCGCTCCGTCATCGAATCGTGATCTTCCGCGTTCGCCGGATGTTTTTAACCTATAAACCCATATGTTATGGTTCATGGCATTGGTTCGACAACGACGTTGAGGAGCAGCGCACCATGCCCCACCCCACCCCCCACGCCGACGGCGCAGACATCGCGGTATCCGTCCAGGGCGTGCGCAAGCAGTTCGGCGATCTCGTCGCGGTGAACGAGCTCGACATCGACATCCGCGCGGGCGAGTTCTTCTCGATGCTCGGCCCCTCGGGCTCGGGCAAGACGACCGTGCTCCGGATGATCGCGGGCTTCGAGGAACCCTCGGCCGGCCGGATCCTGCTCCACGGCGCAGACGTCACGAAGTCGGCGCCGTTCGACCGCGAGGTCAACACCGTCTTCCAGGACTACGCGCTCTTCCCCCACCTGACGATCGCCGAGAACGTCGCCTACGGGCTGAAAGTCCGCGGCGTCGCGAAGGCCGAGCGGACCGCCCGCGTGGGCGAGGCGCTCGAGCAGGTGCAGCTCAGCCACCTCGCCGAGCGCCGCCCCTCGCAGCTCTCGGGCGGTCAGCGCCAGCGCATCGCCCTCGCGCGGGCGCTGATCCTGCGCCCGAAGGTGCTGCTCCTCGACGAGCCGCTCGGCGCGCTCGACAAGCAGCTGCGCGAGCAGATGCAGTTCGAGCTGAAGCAGATCCAGCGCGAGGTCGGCATCACCTTCGTGTTCGTCACCCACGACCAGGAGGAGGCGCTCACGCTCTCCGACCGCGTCGCGGTGTTCAACGGCGGCAAGATCGAGCAGGTCGGCAGCCCGCGCGAGGTCTACGAGTTCCCGCAGACCGAGTTCGTGGCGCGCTTCCTCGGGATCACGAACTTCCTGAGCGGCGCCGACGCGCAGCGCATCCTCGGCAGCGCCGATGCGCACAGCGTGCGCCCCGAGCGGGTGCAGCTCGCCGATCCGACCGCCCCCGTCGAGGCCGGCGCGATCGCGCTGCCCGGCAGCGTGGTCGAGGCCGTCTACGCGGGCGCGCACACCCGCTACCTCGTCGAGACCGCAGGCGGCCTGCGCTTCATCGCCGAGAAGCAGAACTCGCAGACCCCGCACCTCACCCCGAGCATCGTCCGCGGCGACGCCGTGAGCCTCCGCTTCCAGCGCGACCACGCCGTGCCCGTGCCGAGCGCACGCGTCGCGGCGCCCGCGGCAGCCTGACCCCCGGGCGCCCCGCGGCCCAGGCCCTGCGGCGCCCGGCCCCTTCCACCGAATCGCACAACAAAGGAGTTCCGATGAACAAGAAACTGCTCGCACCCGCGGCGCTCGTCGCCGCGGTCGGCCTGGCCCTGGCCGGCTGCTCGTCGACGAGCGGCGGCGACGCCACCCCCGGCGAGATCTCGATCGACGTCCCCGAGATCCCCGCGATGGACAAGCTCGGCAGCACGGAGAAGGAGGTGAACATCGTCGCCTGGTCCGGCTTCGTCGAGCCCGCGTGGGCCGATCAGTTCACCGCCGACACCGGCTGCGTGGTGAACCGCAAGGTGGCCGCGACGAGCGACGAGATGGTGCAGCTCATGCGCACGGGCGAGTACGACCTCGTCTCCGCATCGGGCGACGCGAGCCTCCGCCTCATCGTCGACGGCAACGTGCAGCCGCTCAACACGGAGCTGATCCCCAACTTCGGCGACGACATCGTCGAGGGCATGAAGGGGCAGCTGTACGACACGCTGAACGGCAACGTCTACGGCATCCCGATCGGCCGCGGCGCGAACATCCTCGAGTACAACAGCGAGGTCGTCACCGAGGCCCCCGACAGCTGGGACGTCGTGTGGGAGAAGGACAGCCCCTACGCCGGCAAGATCGCCGCCTACGACAGCCCGATCTACATCGCCGACGCCGCGATCTACCTCATGGAGCACCAGCCGGATCTCGGGATCACGAACCCCTACGCCCTCGACGACGAGCAGCTCGCCGCGGCGACCGATCTGCTCAAGCAGCAGAACGCGATGGTCTCCGAGTACTGGTCCCCCGCGACGAACGTGACCTCGTTCACGGGCGGCAACTCGGTCGTCGGTACCTCGTGGGAGGTGCTGCGCAAGGCCACCCAGGACGACAAGTTCAAGAGCGTGCTCCCGCAGGAGGGCGCGACCGGCTGGTCGGACGCGTGGATGCTCGCCACCGAGGCGAAGAACCCGAACTGCGCGTACGCGTGGATGGATTACACGTCCGCTCCCGAGGTGAACGGCGCGATCGCCATGAACTTCGGCATGGGCCCCGCGAACGGCGCGTTCTGCGAGCTGAACGACGAGGCGAAGGCGCACTGCGACTACTTCAACGCCACCGATGAGGACTACTACAAGCAGGTGTGGTTCTGGACCACCCCGATCGACCAGTGCCTCGACGGCCGCACCGACGTGCAGTGCACGAACTACCAGGACTGGACGAACGCCTGGGCCACGGTGAAGGGCTAGCACCCCGATCCGCGATGGTGCGGGGCCCGCGGGCCCCGCACCATCGCCCCTCCCGCGCGTCACCGCGCACCCCGCGCACCGCCGCGCACCCCTCCCCGACCGTCTCTCGCAGCGAGGAAGCACCGTGAGCACCCAGACCGTTCTCGAACGCCGCCCCAAGCCCCTCTCCACCGCGCTCGCCCGGCACCCGCGCGCGCGACTCGCATCGCTCCTCGCGCTGCCGATGACCTGGCTCGTGGGCGTCTACATCCTGTCCCTCGCGCTGCTGCTCATCACGGCGTTCTGGACGACGGATCCCTTCACCTCCCGCGTGAAGCCGGGCTTCACGCTCGACAACTTCCAGCAGATCGTCACGGTGCCCGCCTACCTGTCGACGGCGCTGCGCACGCTCGGCATCGCGCTCGCCGTGACCGCCATCTGCGCGCTCGTCTCGATCCCGCTCGCCGTTTTCATGGCCAAGGTGGCCGGGCCGAAGCTGCGCGCCGCGCTCGCGGTGCTGATCACGCTGCCCCTGTGGGCCGGTTACCTCGTCAAGATCATCGCGATGCGCCTCGTGTGGACCGACTCGGGCTTCTTCAACTGGGCGCTCTCGCCGCTCGGCATCGAGGGCCCCGGCTTCGGCGTCCTCACCGTGATCCTCACGCTCGTGTACCTCTGGTTCCCCTACATGGCGATCCCGGTGTACGCCGCGGTCTCCCAGATCCCCGCGAACCTCTTCGACGCGTCCTCCGACCTCGGCGCGAGCGGCGCGCGCACCATTCGCACGGTCGTCGCCCCGCTGCTACTGCCCTCGCTCATCGCCGGATCGATCTTCACGTTCTCGCTGAGCCTCGGCGACTACATCTCCGCGATGTACGTCGGCGGCTCCACCCAGATGATCGGCAGCATCATCGCGCAGAACATCAACCTGAACCCGCCGCTCGCGGCCGCGTTCTCGGTCGTGCCGATCCTCCTCGTCGTCATCTACCTCACCGCCGTGCGCCGCACGGGCGCGCTGAACAACCTGTAGCCCGAGCCGGCTTCGCTAGGAGACCCCCATGCTTCGACTGAATCGCGGCACCAAGATCGCGCTCGCCCTCGTCACGCTCATCGCGCTGGGCTTCATGTACATCCCCCTGTTCGTCATCGTGATGAACTCCTTCAACTCCGGCCGCGTCGCGGGCTGGCCCATCCCCGGGTTCTCGCTCGAGTGGTGGGAGAAGGCGCTCGTCAACCCGGCCGTGCACGCGGCCCTCCTGAACTCCGTCGTCGTGGCGCTCATCGCCACCGCGATCGCCCTCGTGCTCGGCACGCTCGCCGCGTTCGCGCTGCAGCGCTTCAGGTTCTTCGGCCAGCAGACCGTCAACCTCCTGATCGTGCTGCCGATCACGCTCCCGGGCATCGTCACGGGTGTGGCGCTCTCGAACACGTTCCACCAGGTGCTGAAGCCCATGGGCATCCACGTGGGCTACTGGGGCATGATCATCGCGCACGCCACGTTCTGCGTGGTCATGGTGTTCAACAACGTGATCGCCCGGCTCCGCCGCATGAACCCGAACCTCGAGGAAGCGTCGATGGACCTCGGCGCGGGCATCGGGCAGACGTTCCGGCTCGTCACCTTCCCGCAGTTCCGCAGCTCGTTCATCGCGGGCGGCCTGCTCGCCTTCGCGCTCTCCTTCGACGAGATCGTGGTGACGATCTTCACGGCGCCGCCCGGCGTCGAGACGCTGCCGCTCTGGATCATGAACCAGATGGCCCGCCCGAACGAGGTGAACCAGGTGAACGTCGTGGCGACGATCATGATCCTGCTCTCCCTCATCCCGGTCTACTTCTCGCAGAAGGCCTCCGCCGCGGGCGACGTGAAGTAGCGGGCGGGGCCCGTTCGCGCGCGGGGAGCCCCGTTCGCGCGGGCGGGCCCCTGCCAGCGCGGGCGGGGCGCTACCGCTCGCGCGGCCGCAGCCCGAGCGCCGCGTACTCCGCACGGAACCCCGTGAGCAGTGCGCGCAGCCCGAGCTCGAACGCGGCGTCGGCCGCGCGGCCCCCGCTCGCGGCGAGTACCCCGGCGCGCTCGGCGTACGCCGCGGAGAACGCGGGGACGTCGCGCCGCGGCCCCGGATCCAGCATGCCGTCGTCGGCCGCGAGATCGAGCGCGGAGCCGAGGATGAACGACTCGAGCGCCACCATGAGCGTGAGCGCGCGCTCCCCCGGCCAGCCGGCGCGCACGAGCGCGTCGATGACCGTCTCGTACATCTGCGAGGTGACCGATTCCTCGGCGAGCGGCAGCGTCGCGAGGAGCGCGATCGTGGGCGGGTGCGCGGCGAAGGTGTTGCGGTAGTGCGTGGCCCAGCCGGCGAGCGCGGCGTCCCAGGGCTCGCTCGCGAACATGTCGGTCGCGATGCGGTCGCTGATGAGCTCGCGGACGCCCGCGATCAGCTCGGCCTGCCCGGCGACGTGGTTGTAGAGCGCGGACGGGCGCACGCCGAGCTCGCTCGCGATCGCGCGCATGCCGACGCCGTGCGCCCCACGCTCGTCGATGAGGCGCAGCCCCGTCTCGAGGATGAGCCGCCGCGAGAGCACCCGCTTCGTGGGTCGCCCCACGCGGCGCTTCGGCGCGGGGACGGGCGGCGCGTGCTGGCCGGTTCGCTCGGCCGTCTCCGGCCCGGGCGCTGGCGTCTTCGCCGGTGTCGACATGTGTTCCTCCGCGACCAGCATGACACGATCCCGCGCTTCCGCGACTCCGGAGTCGCGCTCGGGCGCGTTTCGTACTAGTCTCATCCCGACCGTAAAAGAACCCTGTTCATTTACGAGTCCGTGAGTACCGCATCAAAGGAGATCCAGTGAGTGAACCCGCCGCACGAAACGGCCTGAAACGAGAACTCGGCCTCGGAGGCCTCGTGCTCTTCGGCCTCGCGTACATGGCGGTCGCGACCGTATTCACCACCTACGGCATCGTGAACCAGATCACCGAGGGGAAGCTGCCCCTCGCGTACGTCGTCGCCCTGCTCACCATGCTGTTCACCGCGAACAGCTACGCGGCGATGGTGCGGAAGTACCCCGTCGCCGGCTCGGCCTACACCTACACGCAGCAGGCCTTCGGCGGCGGCGCCGGCTTCCTCACCGGCTGGGTGCTCCTCCTCGACTACCTCTTCATCCCGATGATCAACTTCATGATCCTCGGCCTCTACGTGAGCACGCAGTTCCCGAGCGTTCCCGCCTGGCTCGTCTCGCTCATCACCCTGATCGCGGTCTTCGTATTCAACGTGCTCGGCATCACCCTCGTGAACAAGCTGAACATCGTCATCGTGAGCATCTCGGCCGCCGCGATCATCCTCTTCGCCGTCTTCGCCATCAAGACCGCGATCGCGGATCCCTCGGCCCCCGGCATCATCGACCCCTTCATCCCGGGCGCCGAGGGCTTCAGCCCGATCTTCACGGGCGCCGGCATCCTCGCCCTGTCGTTCCTCGGCTTCGACGCCGTCTCCACGCTCTCCGAGGAGGCGAAGCACCCCCGCCGCGACATCCCGCGCGCGATCATCCTCACCGCGCTCATCGGCGGCGCGCTCTTCATCTTCGTGAGCTGGGTCGGCGCACGCGCCTACCACCTCGACGACTGGACCCAGGCGCCGCGCGAGCTCCTCGACGCCGCGGGTGTCGTGCTCGCCCACCACGTCGCGGGCGAGTGGCTCGGCATCCTCTTCGTCGTGTTCACGGTCGCCGGCTGCTTCGGCTCGGGCCTCGCCGGCCAGGTCTCGGTGGCGCGCATCCTCTACTCGATGGGCCGCGACGGCACACTGCCGAAGCCGCTCGGGATCCTCTGGAAGCGCTTCGGCACCCCCGTGGTCGCCGCCGCGACCGTGTCGGTCTTCGCGCTCGCGAGCCTGTTCCTCACCCTCGAGCAGGCCGCCTTCATGATCAGCTTCGGCGCGCTCGCCGCGTTCGCCATGGTGAACCTCTCGGTGATCCGTGTCTACCTCTTCCCGAAGGGCGGCGAGCGAGCGCAGCGCTCCGGCAAGGACGTGCTCCTGCGCGGCGTCTTCCCGCTGATCGGCTTCGCGCTCACGATCTGGCTCTGGACCTCGCTCGAGTCGATGACCTGGATCGTCGGCGGCATCTGGTTCGCGATCGGCCTCATCATCCTCATCGCGAAGACGAACTTCTTCCGGAAGCCCGTCCCGCGGATGGACTTCTCCGAGGGCCCCGAGACCTCCGTGGTCGACGCCATGGGCGAGGCCGTCCCCTTCAAGTAATCTGAGCGCGGCGGGTCATCGGCCCGCCGCAGCTCGCCCCTCCCCCGGCGCCCGCGCGGCGCCACACCCCACCAGCACGGCACCGCGGCCCGCTCCGCGGGCGGCTCCGAGCAGCAAGGACGCGATCACCCATGAGCACCACCGTTTTCACCGGCGGCACCATCCTCATCGACCCGACGCACGAGGGTGCGCCCCGCACGAGCGACGCGATCGCGTTCGACGGCGGCACGGTCGTCGCGCTCGGCGCCGAGGCGACGGCGCTCGCCGAGACCGCGGACGCCACGGTGATCGACCTCGCGGGCGGCACGCTCGCTCCCGCTCCGGGCGACGGCCACGCGCACCCCATGCTCGGCGGCGTCGAGGCGCTCGGCCCCGCAATCCGTGCGGCGGCCGACAAGCAGGGCATCATCGACGCGGTCGCCGCGTGGAAGGCCGAGCACCCCGAGGCCGAGTGGATCGTCGGCGGCAGCTACGACGCGACGTTCTCCGAGGGCGGCCTGTTCGACGCGCGCTGGCTCGACGAGGTCACGGGCGACACCCCCACGATCCTGCGCGCCTGGGATTACCACACCGCGTGGGTGAACTCCGCGGCCCTCGCCGCGGGCGGGATCACGGCGGACACCCCCGATCCCGAACTCGGGCGCATCGTGCGCCGCGCCGACGGCTCCCCGCTCGGCACGCTGCAGGAGGCCGCGGCCAACAACTTCCTCGCGGACGTGGTGCCCGCGTTCCCGCTCGAGCAGCGGCTCGAGGCCATCGAACGGGCGACGCGCGCCTACGCGGCGCTCGGCATGACCTGGGTGCAGGACGCCTGGGTCGAGCCCGGCGACCTGCCCGTCTACCTCGCGGCTGCCGAGCAGGGGCGCCTCCACACCCGCATCAACCTCGCATTCCGCGCCGACCCCGCCCGCTGGCGCGAGCAGCTCGCCGAGTTCACCTCGAGCCGCGCGCGCGTGCGCTCCCTCGGCGCCGAGCGGCTGAGCGGCGAGACGATCAAGTTCTTCGTCGACGGCGTCATCGAGAGCCACACGGCGGCGCTCCTCGCCCCGTACGCCGACCTCCCGAGCGAGACCGGGCTCCCCAACTGGGACGCCGCCGAGCTCTCGGCCGCCGCGACGGCCTTCGATGCCGCCGGCTTCCAGCTTCACCTCCACGCGATCGGCGACGCGGCGAACCGCAGCGCGCTCGACGCGATCGAGGCGGCCCTCGCCGCGAACCCCGCGCGCCAGCGCGACCACGTGATCGCGCACGTCGCCCTGCTCGATCCCGCCGATGTCGCCCGCTTCGCGGAGCTCGACGTCATCGCGAACTTCGAGCCCTACTGGGCGCAGTGCGACGCGGTGATGCGCGATCTCACGATCCCGCACCTCGGCCACCCGCGCGAGGAGTGGCAGTACCTGATCGGCTCGGTGTCGCGGAGCGGCGCAACGATCTCCTTCGGCAGCGACTGGCCCGTCACCACGATCGACTGGCGGCCCGCCGTCTCGACCGCGATCACGCGCCACAGCCACGAGGAGCCCGGCGCAGACGCGTGGCTCCCGGAGGAGCGCGTCGACGCGGCCACCGCGTACGCGGCCTACACGCGCGGCATCGCGCGCCAGGCGCTCGCGGCCGACACGCGCGGAACGCTCGCGGTGGGCCGAACGGCCGACGCCGTGTGGCTCGCCGAGAATCCGCTCGAAATCGCGGCGGAAGCGATCGCCGAGCTGCCGGTTCTCGGGACCTGGCTCGCCGGGGAGCGCACTTTCACCCCATAATCCACAAGTAAGACCGCTTACTCGATTCAAAGGAGACATCGTGAGCGCATCGAATCAACCCCAGCTGAAGCGATCACTCGGCTTGGTCGGACTCACCCTCTTCGGGGTGACGTACATGACGGTGATCACCGTCTTCACCACGTACGGCATCGTCAACCAGGTCACCGACGGGCACCTCCCGGCAGCGTACGTGATCGCGGTGGTCGCGATGCTGTTCACGGCCGCGAGCTACGGCGCCATGGTGCGCCGCTACCCCGTCGCGGGATCTGCGTACACCTACACGCAGCAGTCCTTCGGCGGGGCCGCGGGCTTCCTCACCGGCTGGGTGATGCTGCTCGACTACCTCTTCATCCCCATGATCAACTTCATGCTGATCGGGATCTACCTGAACACGCAGTTCCCCGCGGTCCCCGTGTGGGTGTTCACCCTCGGCGCGCTGCTGCTCGTGCTCCTGTTCAACATCCTCGGCATCAACCTCGTCAACAAGGTGAACTTCGCGATCATCGCGCTGTCCGTCGTGCTCGTGGTGCTCTTCATGGTGCTCGCCTTCAAGCACGCGCTCGGCGGCAACACCGAGATCAGCCTCATCGAGCCATTCACCTTCGGTGAGGGCGGGATCGGCGCGATCGCGTCGGGCGCCGCGATCCTCGCGCTGTCCTTCCTGGGCTTCGACGCCGTGTCGACGCTCTCCGAGGAGGCGAAGCGCCCCCGCAAGGACATCCCCCGCGCGATCGTGCTCTCGACCCTCATCGGCGGCCTCTTCTTCATCCTCGTCTCCTGGGCCGGCGCGGTCGCCTACCAGCCCGACTGGGCGTCGCTCAGCTCGACCGAGATCGACGCGGCCGGCGTCACGGTGATGAACAACATCGGCGGCGAGGCGTTCACCGCCTTCTTCGTCGCGGTCTACGTGGTCGGCGCCTTCGGCTCGGGCATGACCGGCCAGGTGTCGGTCTCGCGCATCCTCTACGCGATGGGCCGCGACGGCATGCTCCCGAAGCCGCTCTCGCGCCTGCACCAGCGCTTCGGCACCCCGATCGTCGCCGCCGTGACGGTCTCCGTGTTCGCGCTGTCGAGCCTGTTCCTCTCGCTCGACACGGTGGCCTTCATGATCAGCTTCGGCGCGCTCGCCGCGTTCGCGATGGTGAACCTCTCGGTGATCCGCACTTACCTGTTCCCGAAGGGCGGCCGGCGCGAGCCGCTCACCTTCTCGCGGGTGCTGAAGTACGCCGTCGCGCCGCTCATCGGCTTCGCGCTCACGATCTGGCTGTGGACGTCCCTCGAGGCGCTCACCTGGCTCGTCGGGGCGATCTGGATCGTCGTCGGCGTCGTCATCATCGCGATCGTCACGAAGGGCTTCCGTGCGCCCGTGCCGAAGATGGACTTCTCGGAGGGCGACCCCACGACCGAGCAGATCGACGCGCTCGGCGAGGAGTACCCGCTGGAGGGCGCCCGCTAGGCGTCCACCGAGGGGCGCCGCGGGGCGCTCGCGACGGAGCCCGCCACCGCGATCATCGGATCGGGGTGGCGGGCTCCGCTGCGTCTCCGGGGTCGCCCGTCAGCGGAGGTGCTCCACATCGCCCGCGGACACCGTGAGCCGGCCGCCCGTCGGCAGATCGACCACGAGTGAACCGTCGGCCGCGAGCTCGCGCGCGCGCCCATCGACGATCTCGTCGCCCGGCAGGTGGACGCGCACCTCCGTCCCCAGGGTGAGCGAGGAGCGCAGCACCCGGGCCCGCGCCGCAGCGGGGTTCGTCGCCGCGAGCGCGAGCAACTGCCGGAGCGCCGCGGCGTACTCGGCGATGACGCCGTCGACGAGCGCGGTGCCCGCGGGGTCGAACACGGTCGTCGCACCGCCCACGTCGGCCCCTGCGGCGAGCAGCGAGCTCGCCCGCCCGGTCGGCAGCTCGTGCTCCGGGATGAGCAGGTTGAGCCCCGTCCCCGCGATCACCGAGCCGTCGGGCAGCAGCTCGCACAGGATCCCGCACAGCTTGAGCCCCGGGCGGCCCGCCATCGCGTCGTCCTCGTCGCGGACGTGCACGTCGTTCGGCCACTTCACGCCCACCCGCATGCCGTCGCCGAAGCGCGGCTGCAGCGCCGCGCTCATCGCCGCGCCGACGAGGAGGGGCAGCCAGCTGAGCGCGAGGCCGTGCCCCGCGCCGCGCACGAGCAGGGACGCGGCGATCGACTGGCCGGGCGGGGTCACCCAGCCCCGGTCGAGGCGCCCGCGCCCGGCCGTCTGGTCGGCGGTGAGGAGCAGCGTGCCGTCGGGCAGCGGATCGCCCGCGGCGTCGTGCTCGCGCGCGAGATCGCGCAGCTCGGCGTTCGTGGAGGGCGAGCTCTCGCGCCAGATCACCCGGGGCAGCAGTGCGGAGGTGCGCGTCAGGTCCATGCCCCCACGCTACCCGCCCCGCCCCGCTCCCCGCCCGCACTCCCCGCCCCTTCCTGCCGGAGCGACCCCGATCCCGGAGGGAGGGAGGGAGTGCGGGGAAGGAGCGCGAGCGGCACGGGTTTGGTGGGATCCGACCAAGGTTTATCGATTCCGTTGGAGAGGTTCGGAGGCTGCGGGCATGGGTGCCGCGCTAGGCTGGCTTCCGTGACTGCAGAGAACGCCACCTCAGCGACCCCCGGACCCGCCACCACCGCGGGCCGCATCGCCGACCACCGCCGCAAGTACCAGGAGGCCGTGGGCGACCGCGACGCCGCAGCCGCAGCGAAGCAGCACCCGCGCGGCAAGATGACCGCCCGCGAGCGCATCGCCGCCCTCCTCGACGCGGGCTCGTTCGTCGAGTTCGACAAGTACGTGAAGCACCGCAGCCAGGGCTTCGGCATGGAGAAGAGCCACCCGTTCGGCGATTCCGTCGTCACGGGCGCCGGCACGATCCACGGCCGCCAGGTCGTCGTGTACTCGCAGGACTTCACCACCTTCGGCGGCTCGCTCGGCGAGGTCGCCGGCGAGAAGATCGTGAAGGCGATGGAGTTCGCGCTGAAGACGGGCGCACCCGTGCTCGGCATCCTCGACTCCGGCGGGGCGCGCATCCAGGAGGGCGTCGTCGCCCTCTCGAAGTACGCGAGCATCTTCCGCCTGAACACCATGTGCTCGGGCGTCATCCCGCAGATCTCGATCGTCATGGGCCCCTCGGCCGGCGGCGCCGTGTACTCCCCCGCGCTCACCGACTTCGTGATCATGGTCGACAAGACGAGCCACATGTTCGTCACGGGCCCCGACGTCATCAAGACGGTCACGGGCGAGGAGGTCGGCTTCGAGGAGCTCGGCGGCGCGCTCACCCACAACAAGACGAGCGGCGTCTCCCACTACCTCGCGAGCGACGAGCTCGACGCGCTCGACTACGCGCGGGCGCTCATCAGCTACCTGCCGGACAACAATCTGGCCGAGGCTCCCGTCTACGACAGCGACACCGCGCTCGAGATCACGGACGCCGACCGGAAGCTCAACTCGCTCATCCCGGACAGCCCGAACCAGCCCTACGACATGAAGACCGTGATCGAGGCGATCCTCGACGGCGGCGACTTCCTCGAGGTGCAGCCGCTGTTCGCGCCGAACATGCTCATCGGCTTCGGCCGCGTCGAGGGCCGCACCGTCGGCATCGTCGCGAACCAGCCCGCGCAGATGGCCGGCACGCTGAACATCGACGCGAGCGAGAAGGCCGCGCGCTTCGTGCGGTTCTGCGACTCGTTCTCGATCCCGATCCTCACCCTCGTCGACGTGCCCGGCTACCTGCCCGGCACCGACCAGGAGCTGCAGGGCGTGATCCGCCGCGGCGCGAAGCTCCTCTACGCGTACGCCGAGGCGACCGTGCCGCTCGTCACGATCATCACGCGCAAGGCCTACGGCGGCGCGTACATCGTGATGGGCTCGAAGCAGATGGGCGCCGACTTCAACATCGCGTGGCCCACCGCCGAGATCGCCGTCATGGGCGGCTCCGGCGCCGTGAACATCCTCTACCGCAAGGAGCTGGCCGCGGCCGCCGAGCGCGGCGAGGACGTCGAGGCGCTGCGCGCCGAGCTGACGGCGAAGTACACCGCCGAGGTGACGAGCCCGTTCCTGGCCGCCGAGCGCGGCGAGCTCGACAACGTGCTCGAGCCCGCCGGCACGCGCCTGGCCGTCATCAAGTCGCTCCGCGGCCTGCGCGGCAAGCGCACCGAGCAGCCCGCCAAGAAGCACGGCAACATCCCGCTGTGAGCGACGTGCAGACGATGGGCGCGCCCGCCGCGGACGCGCAGCTGCCGCCCGACGCGGCGGCTCGCGACGCGGCCAAGCGCGAGGAGCTCGGCCCCCAGGACGACGCCATCTCGGGCGCGGACATCGCGTTCGTGACCCGCTCGGTGAGCCCCGCGGAGCGCGCGGCGGTCATCGCCGTGCTCACGCAGGTGCGCACGGAGGAGACGCAGCGTGTGAAGCGCGTGGCGCGGCGGGACCGCGAGCCGTGGGCCCGCTCCCAGCGCGTGCCCGAGGGCATCTCCGAGCTGCTCGCCGAGGGCTAGGCGCACCCGAGCCCGGGAGGATCGCCCCCCGGCCGCACTAGGCTGGCGGAATGGAACGTTCCGTCGCCGATGTCGAGGGCGAGCTCCGCGCGCTCATGACGCGCGAGGTCTCGCTCGCCTTCACCCCGCAGGGGGCGCTCGCGGACGCCCCGCTCCGCCGCTCCGCGGTGCTGATCCTGTTCGGCGCGCTCGATCGCACGCCCGCGGCGGCGGGCCCGAGCTGCGTGCCCGCCGAGCTCGATGTGCTGCTCACCCGGCGCGCCGACGGCATGCGCCACCACGCCGGCCAGATCGCGTTCCCGGGCGGCGGCGCCGAGCCGGGCGACGCGGACGCCGCCGCGACGGCGCTGCGCGAGGCGCACGAGGAGACGGGGCTCGACCCCGCGGGCGTCGATGTCCTGGGCGCCCTCCCCGCCGTGCACATCCCGGTGAGTAACAACCTCGTCACCCCGGTGGTCGGTTGGTGGCGGCTGCCGAGCGCGGTCGCAGCGGATCACTCCGAGTCGGTCGAGGTGTTCCGCGCACCCGTCGCCGAGCTGCTCGACCCGGCGGCCCGTGGCACCTCGGTGCTCGCACGCCCGGGGCTCACGCACCGCGGCGCGGCGTTCCGCCTGAGCGAGCGGCTCGGCGGGCGCGTCGTGTGGGGCTTCACCGGCATGCTCCTCGCCTCGCTCTTCGACGAGCTCGGCTGGGCCGGGCCCTGGGACCCCGCGCGCGAGTTCCCCGTGCGCGGCTGAGGCTCACGCCTCGGGCAGCAGCCCGACCTCGCGCGCGCGGAGCACCGCGGCCTCGCGGCCCGAGACGCCGAGTTTGCGGTACACGCCGCGGAGGTGGAACTTCACGGTGTGCGGCGTGACGAACAGGGCTTCGGCCACCGCGGGCAGCGGGGCGTCGGTCGCCGCGACCGCCTCAAGCATGCGCTGCTCGGCCTCGGTGAGGGGCTCGTGCGGGGCGCAGCGCACCTCCTCCGGAAGCGCCGCGATGACGGGGGCGAGCTCGCGCACGGCGGGGTGCAGGCCCCTGCGCGCGAACGCTTCGAGCATCTCAAAGGGGATGAGTTCGAGCGCGCTGTAGGTCTCCTGCTTCCGGATCGCCTCGGCCGCCGTCGCGAAGTCGGCATCGGCTGCCTCGGGATCGCCGAGCGCTTCGAGCGCTGCGGCGCGCACCAGGCGCACGGCGAGCCGCACCCAGACCGTGAGCCGCGTCTCGAGCAGGGCCGTCGTGATCTCCTCCGCACGCTCGGGGTCGCCCGCGAGCAGTGCGAGCCGGGCGCGGCCGAGCCGCACGTCGGGCTGCTCCGCGGGGAGCGCGTCGAGCCGCGCGGCAGCGTCGCGGTAGTTCCCGACCGTCGCCATCGTCTGCGCGGCGTAGGCCTCGAGCACCACTCTCGTGCTTCCCGCGCGGGGGAAGAAGGTCTCGGACTCGCGGATGCGGGCGTCGACGCCCGCGACCGCGGCGAGGTTGCCCGCGCGGCCGCGCGTGATCTCCGCCTCCGCGAGCGCGAGATAGGGCCACTCGAGGATGTGGCCGCGCATCGGGTCGAGGCCGTCGAGGAGCCGTTCGAGGCCGCTCGTGTCGCGCTGCTCCGCGGCGATGAGGGCGCGGGCGACCTGCTCGTTGAGCGAGCCGACGGCGGTCTGCTCGGCGGGCACGAGCAGCGCGAGCTCTTCCGCCGCGCGGAGGTGGCCGCGGGCGCGACGCGTCTCGCCGTTGATCGCGGCGACGGCGGCGAGACCCGTCTGCGCGTGGTGCTGCTTCGCCGGGATCCCGAGCAGCTCGGCCCACTCGAGCGCCTGGTGGAAGGCCCGGCCCGCGAGATCCAGATCGCCCGCCGTGAGCGCCGCCGCGGCGACCGTCGAGTGGATGAACGGGAGCGCCCGGTGCAGCTGCGTCTCGTGCCTCGCGCCGCCGCCGACCGCCGCGTACTCGACCTCGAGCCGGTGCGCGAGATCCCGGGCGTGCGGCAGCAGCTCGGGGTGACCCTCCAGGCACTCGGCAGCGAGCAGCATCGCCTGCGCCGGGTAGAAGCGCTGCGGATCGCTCTCCTCGGGGCCGTCCCCGACGGCGGCGCGGAGCGCCGTGCGCAGGGCCGCCGCCTCCTCCGCGGTGACGTTGCCACGGTGGTTCTCGGCGAGCAGGTGGGCGCCGAGCAGGATCGGGAAGCGGTGGAGCTCTTCGAGCGGCACGCGGTGGAGCGGCTCGATCGCCTCGCAGTCGGGGCCGAGCTCCTCCGGGAAGACGGCCACGAGCGCGTGGCTCGCGTCCTCGAAGGCGCGGAGCGCGATGAGCGAGCGGATGCCGAAGGCGGGCTCGTCGTGGCTCACCTCGATCGCGTGCTGGTGCCGCAGCGCGCGGATCTCGTGCGACTCGAACTCGCGCCGCGCGCGCCACTCGAGCGACTGGGCGAAGCCCGGGTGGCAGCGGATGCGCGCGCCGCCCGGATACCACTGCCGCACGACGAGGCCGAGCTCGGTCATGCTGTCCACGATCGCGGCGGTCTCCGCGTAGGGCAGCCCGATCGTCTCGCTCAAGAGCTCGACGCTGATGAGCTCGCAGAGCGCAGCGGCGTAGAGGGCGCGGAGGCCGAGCGGGGTGAGGGCGCGCTCCGCGTAGTCGAAGGCAAAGCGGTCCATGAGCGCGCGGAGATCGGTCTGGGTCGCGCCGCTCCCGATGGCGTGGAGCATGAGGCGCACGGCGTACGGCCAACCCGCGGCGTCCTCGTGCATGTCGTCGATGAGCCGCCCGCCCGTGATCCCGAGCCGCTCGGCGAGCTCGCGCACCTCCTCGCGGGAGAAGGCGAAGTAGTCGCCGCTCAGCAGCGCGACGGTGCTGCGGGCCGCGACGAGCGGACCGTCGAGCGCAGTGAAGCGGCGCGAGAGCACCGTGAGGAACAGCATGCTGCTGAGTTCGGGGAGCTCCGAGAGCTCGACGTCGAGCTGCGGCCGGGTGAGCCGCTGGAAGTCGTCGATCACGAGCATGGTGGGCGCCGTGAGCGCCGCCGCTTCGCGCTGCGCGGCGGCGCGCTCCTGGGCGACGATGAGTCGGCCCGCGCCGGACACGGCGTGCTCGTCGCACACCTCGGCGCCCGCGAGTGCCTCGCGGATCGCCCGCCAGAGCTCGCCCGGTCCGCTGCCCGACTCGGAGGCGCGCACCCAGCGCACCCGCATCCCCGCGAGCGCCCGGCTGCGCACCCACTGGCTCGCGAGCACGGTCTTGCCCATACCGGCCGGCGCCGCGAAGAGCGTGATGGGCGCGATCCCGCCGCCGGGGAGCTCCGGGGGGAAGAGCCGCGGCCGGTCGAGGGCGGTGAAGCGCTGCTGGGGAATGGCCGCACCGGGGATCCCGATGCCGAGATTCTCAGGAGTGTGCATGCGCGGCCCGCGCTCTCGGGGCGCGTCTCGTCTGCCGGAGGCGCGCCTGACGTCCCGGAGCGGCCGGACGGCCGCAGAGGAATCGATCCTGCATGTGCTCTCTCCCTGAATACGCAATCCAGACTAACGCGGCACCTTCGGGGCTCCTGAATGCCTGCTCAGCGTTCCCCCTGAAGCCCGTCCGCCGGACGCGGCATCTCGGGATCCGCATCCCGAGACGCATCCCGCCGCTTCCGCTGCCAGAGCAGGGCGCCCGCGGTGAGCCCGGCTCCGCCGAGCAGGCCGACGGCCCACCACGGGAAGCCCGCGCCGGCGTCGTCGCCGTCGAGCGCGCCCGCGGCGCCCTCCGGCGCCGGGATCCGCTCGCCGCGCACGAGCAGGCGATGGCTGTTCACCCCGATGGGCGCGCAGGTGATCAGCGTGACGAGGTCGCGATCCGCCTCGATCTTGAGCGACTGGGTGTCCGAGGGCAGCACGGTGTCCACCGCGCGCACCTCGTAGAAGTGCTTCTCTCCGAGCACCTCGACGGAGAAGACCTGGCCGACCTTCGCCCCGTCCACGAGCGGAGTGAAGAGGCGGGCATGGGCGAGCCCCGAGTGCGCCGTGAGCACCGAGTGCGTCGACGGCCCGCCCACGGGCAGCGAGGAGCCGTACAGGTGACCCGCGCCGCGCGAGATCACCTCGTCGGAGGTGCCGTGCGAGAGGGGCAGGGAGATCCCGAGCGCTGGGTAGCGCACGGCGCCGATCACGCCGCGGTCGCTCACCTGGAGGATCCGCTCGTAGGACTCGTAGGCCTCGTCCTGCTCCGCGTCGGTGACGGGAGCGCTCGAGTAGGGGTCGCGCAGGAGGCCCTGGGGCATGTGGGCGTTGTAGGCGTCGGCGAGCTGGAGCTCTGCGGCGCGCTCGGCCGGGGCGATCCCCTCGACGTCGGCGCGGTACCCCGTGATCTCGGAGTTGTGGTTCCGCGAAGAGAACCAGTCCGCGGCGACGGGGTAGAGCAGGATCGCCAGCCCGACCGTGATGATGAGCAGCACGAGCGGGGCATCGCTGCGGCCGCGCCGCCCGCGGCCCCGGGTGGGGGCGGCGGGCGGCGCGGTCTCGGGTGCGGCGTGCGGCACGTGCGCTCCGATCGGCGGACGCCTAGGCGGCGCGGTCCGCGCGCTTCCGGCGGAGCATCAGCGCGACACCGCCGCCGATCACGAGGAGACCGCCGATGGTGAACATCCACGTGCCAGCGGCGCCCGTGAGGGGCAGCTCGAAGCCGGCGTTGTGGGGAGCGTTCTCGACCGTGACGACCTCAGCGGCGGTGCCGCCGGCCGTGACCGTGAACTCGATCGGTGCGGCGAGGAGCTCGAAGCCCTCGGGCGCGACAACCTCGACGACCCAGTAGGTGCGGAAGTCCTTCGCGTCGCCGATCGCCTTGCCGTCGACGAAGTCGCTGACGTGGAGCCCCGAGATGCGCACGAGCCCGTCCGCATCGGTCGTGAAGGTGTCCTCGCCGTTGATCGCGATGGGCTGCGCCGCGGCCGTGCCGGCCTGGCGGGCGGCGTCCTCGGATGC
Organism: Leucobacter sp. PH1c; assembly: GCF_000633415.1. Taxonomy (GTDB): domain Bacteria; phylum Actinomycetota; class Actinomycetes; order Actinomycetales; family Microbacteriaceae; genus Leucobacter. The sequence goes on from NZ_AYMV01000028.1 coordinate 38,274, forward strand.
GAACACCTGGAACTGCGCGCCTGCGAGCTTCTTCGCGGCGTCCTTCGAGGAGACCTTGGAGATGACGATGTCGCCCCAGCGGCTCTCGACCACGGGGGTGGTGACGGGCCCGTCGGGATCGCCGGGCTTCGACTCGAAGGACTCCTTGTTCGGGAACACGACGGCCTGGTTCTTGATCACGCCGTCACCGACCGTGCCGTCGCCGAGCGAGACGACCGTGGTGGAGAGCACGACCTGGACGCGGGCCTCGGGGTTCTGCGCGGCGGCGCCGAGCTTCGCGAGGCCGGCGGGGGTGAAGTCGACCGTGACGGTGTTGTCCACGGTGCTCACGACGTAGTCGGTGCCCGCGGTGATCGCGGGGCCGTTCAGCAGCGAGACCCGGGCCTCGGCGAGGGCGAGGCGCGCGTCGAGCTGATCCACCACGCGGTAGCCCGAGGGGGCCGCGAAGGTGCCGTCCGCGTTCGCCGTGCGGGGCAGCTGCCCCGTGATGGTCCAGTTCACGGTGTCGCCGACCTTCGTCGCGTCCGCGTCCTGCACCGTCTTCTCGGCGGTGACGCTCGAGTTCTTCGGGTAGACGTGGATGTCGGTGATCCAGCTGCCGCGGTTCACCGGGTCGGTGAGGGGAACGGTCACGAGGAAGGGGGCCGCCTTCGTGACGCCCGCGGGGGCCTGGGTCTCCTGCACGAGGTACAGGCCGATCGGGAGCCCGCCGAAGACCGCGTCTCCCGCGGCGTCGGTCACCTGCGTCTGCGCGGCGCCGAGCGTGACGGCTGCGCCGCCGGGGCCCGCGACGCGGCCGGTCGCCGCGTCGACGGAGTACTTCGTCGCGGCGATCCAGCCCGCGTTCTTGCTGAGGTCGAGCCCCTGCACCTGGCGCACCGAGAACGTCACGCCCGAGATCGGCGTGAGGCCCGCGGTGTCGCGGCGGAGGCCGTCCGCGGCCTCGGTCGCGGCGTCGGGCTGCTCGAACTTGTGGATGTTGATGCTGCCCGTGAGCCCGGATTCCGGGATCGTGGAGGGCGCAGCCTGCGCGGCGGTCGCGCCGCCGAGCGCGAGCAGCAGCGCCGTGGCTGCGGCTCCGATGCCGGCGAGAAGTCCTCGCTGTCGTTTCATGGGGGTTCCTTTCGTGAACGTGTGAAAAATCTGGGGAGCGTGCGGGCTAGCGGGCGTGCGCCGCCAGCCGGCGCTGACGCAGCGAGCGCCGCAGCCACAGGGCCGCGCCGAGGGCGATCACCGCGCCGCCCGCGTAGAGCGTGAACGGCGGGGCCCCGCCCGACATGGGCAGCGGGAGCAGCTTCGGGTCGTAGACCTGCATGAGCCACCCGGTCGGCATCACGCAGACCGGTCCGCCCGAGCTCGGGAGCTGTGTGGGGGCGTCGCAGCGGTCGAGGAAGAAATCGCCCGGGCGGTCGGTCGCGGCGTTGAACGAGCGGTCCGCCGCGATCCCGGGGCGGTAGACGCCGAGCTGGCCCTGGCCGAGCGGGAGCGCGGGATCAGCCGGCCCCACGTGGAACCGGATCGGCTCGGCGAGCAGCTGGTGCCCCTCGGCGGCCTTCGTCTCGACGAGGTAGTAGTCACCCTCGGGGAGGTTGCTCGCGTGCCACGATCCCACCGCCTGCCCGTCGGAGTCGTCGGTGTGGCGGAAGAACTCGGCGCAGGAGGGGTCCGTCCCGGCGTCGCACAGCGCCCGCGACGGGCCACCATTCGGCGTATCGCGGATCTCGAACTCCACGTCCTGCAGGTTCCACTGCACGGAGCCCGGCTTGTCCGGGTTCGGCGCGGTCGAGTTCTTCTGGATGTGGAAGTAGCCGTCGCCCAGCTGGTGGCGGGTCTGGCACGTCGGATCCTGGGTCACATCGGTGCCCGTCGCGCAGGTGAGCGGCGGCACCGTCGTCGAGGTACCTGAGACGAAGTTGTCGAACACGGCAAGCGGCTCGGCCGCGACGGGGGCGCCGTCGCGGTGCCAGGCGCGCGTCGGATCCGCCGGGTCGGCGGGTGCGCCCACCTTGACGGCGTAGCTCACCTCGATGCGCACGACGCCCTTCGGCACGTCAAACGACTTCGTGTCGAGCGTCCACGTGCCGCGGCGCGGGTCGTCCCCGGCCGCGCGGGCTCCGCTTGCGTTGTGCACGGGCGGCGTGACGACGGCGTACGGCAGCGAGTCGGGGGCGTCGGCCTTGCCCTCGGCGAGCGTCTCGGGCATCACGGCGCCGTTCTGGTCGACCTGCTGGCCCGCGGCGTTCAGGAAGCGCACGCCCTGCACCTTCGGGACGACGCGGGGGGCACCCGGATCCCAGGTGGCGACGCGCATCACCTCAGTGATGTCGTCCTCGAGCGTCACCCCCGTGAGCGGGGCGCCCGAGAAGTTGCGGAGCGCGACGGTGTAGTAGACATTGCCGCCCGTGTGCAGGGTCGCCTTGTTCGGCGGCTGCGCCGTCTTGCGCACGTCCCACGCGGGGATCGGGTGCTCGGTGCACGTCACGGGCTCGCCCGCGACGGGCGTGCACTCGCTCGGCGGGGTCTTCCCGGCCTTCGTGACGAAGTTGCGCAGCAGGTAGCCGCGGGGCTCCCCCGCCTCGGGCGCGCTCTGGCGCTGCTCGGCGCGCTCGGCGTCCGGCCGCACCTGCACCGTGTAGGAGATGGTGCGCTGCTCGCCGGGCGGCACGGCGCCCGAGATGGCGAGCGTGCCGTTCTTGGCGTTGAACTCGCCCGTGATCCCCACGGGGGTCACGGGGGTCTTCCCGCCCGCGCCGGAACCCGTCCCGTAGCGGAGGCTCGCGGGATCGAATTCGGCGTCGTCGAGCACGTCGCCCAGGTGATCCACGTGGGCGACCTTCGCCCGGCCCGCGCCGGTGTTCGCGAACGTGACCGTGTAGGTCACTCGCTGCCCGGCGCGCACGGCGGAGCCGCTCTCCGGGTTCGAGGCCTTCGACACGACGAGGTTCGGGTGCAGCCCATCGTTCGTGATCGTGCAGATGAAGCTCGCGCCGTCGGAGCCCGCGGGGATCGTGAGATCCCAGGCGTGGGCCCGCACGCCGACCGTCTCGACCGGCTCCTGCTGCCCGTTCATGTCGCGCACGCAGGCGACGGAGCTCTCGTACATCTTGTCGTTCCCCGCGACCGGGAATGCCTCGCGCACCTGGTAGGTCGTTCCGGCCGAGACCGGAACGGGGCCGATCTTCGCGTCCTGGATGCCCGTGGCGGAGCCGCTCGTCACCGTCTCGGAGAGGAGCGTGCTCCCCTGCGCGAGCTCGAGCCGGAACTGGTCCGTGTCCTCGACCCGGTCGTTCACGTTCTTCTGCACGGTGAGCGTGGGCGGCGTCGCGCACGAGGCGAGGTCGACGAGCGTGGTCCCGGAGTTGGTAAAACCGTCGGCCAGGCGGGTGAAGGTGCCCGGATCGGCCACGACCTGCGTCTGTCCCTGCTCGGCGACGAGCTTGCCGCTGCCCGTGAAGGCGATCCCGTTGAAGCCGCTGCCGGTGAGCGGGTTCTGGACCTTGGCGACGTTGACCTTCGCATCGATCTGCGGGGGCCGCGCCGCGGCCACCGCGGCCGCGATCTGCGCCTGGCTCACGAGCCCCGTGAGCGCGGAGCCCGGGGTCGCGCTCCAGCCGCTGCCCGAGCCGTTCGAGCTCGCGACGAAGTGGAGGTTGCCGCTCGCGTCGAAGGCGAAATCGCCGTTGCTGCCCTGTACGCGCTTCGCGTCGGGGATCGACGCGGTGAGGAGCTTCTTCGGGGTCTCGGCGCCCGCCGCTGAGCGGAACACCTGCATCTCGATCGAGGAGCTCTTCAGCGCGTAGTAGCCGAAGTAGAAGTCCTCGGTCCCGGGGTCTACGGCGCCGGCGACGATCGTCCCCGCGCCCGTGCCCATCGAGATCGGCTCGCCGACCTTCACCACCCGGGTGCGGCCGTCGAGGCCGCGGCTCGCGCGGAACACCTGCGCGTTCACACCCGACTGGCCCGTGAAGAGGAAGTCGCCCGAACGGGTCATGCCGAGCGCGTTGACGCTCCAGCCCTGCAGCACGGCGTGCTGCGCGGCGATGACCTCGGCGTTCTTGGCCACGCGGTTGCGGCCGTCAACCTCGTACCGGAGGAAGGAGGCTCGGCCGCCGGACACGTCGTCGCGGTTGAGCGCGTAGAAGGTGTTCGCCTCGCAGGTGCCGAGCGGCTCGGGCTCGGGATCCGGATCGACGGGGTTGCGGCAGTCCGTCGTCTCGTCGCCGATGAACGGGAAGTTGTGGAACTCGGCGCCGGCGCCGTTCTGCGTGAGATTACCCGCGACCCAGTAGCGGCCGTTCGCGCCCACGGCGGTCACGGTCGTCGCCGAGCCGGGGTTCGCGACGACGACCGAACCGGGCACCTGCGCGCCGGCGATCGTCACGGCGGTCGCCGCGGGGAAGGCCCACATGATCTGCGATGCGAGCTGTCCGAAGCGGGCGTCGCCCATATTGATCTGCTGCTTCTTCGCCCACACGCCCGCGATGTTCACCGTCGGGCGGTCGCCGGTGACCGTGATGATGATCGGGTGGCTCGGCTCGATGTTCTCGCCGAGGTTGAGCGACCAGGCCTGGCGGCCGAGGAGGGACGCGTCGACCTCGAAGAGGTGCCGCGTCGCTCCGGGGGCGCCCGTGAGCGTGAGGAAGCCGCCCGCCTCGACCTGCACGGTTCCCGCCGTGCCGTTCGCGCGGTTGCGGTCGATCGTGTCGCGGAGCGCCTGATGGTTGCCCTCGGCCCACTGGCTGAAGGCGGGGCTGCCGAGCGCGATATCGCGGCCGAGCTCGGTCGTCGTCGTGCTGCCGGCGTGCTGCATGGCGAGCGTCCCCGCTCCGCCGAGCGTCCCGCCGATCCTGGCGTGCACGGGCAGCGGCGCCGTGCTCGCGCCGTCGACGGTGCCCGTGAGCACCTCGACGTTGCGGTCGATCGTGAGGTTTCCGCCGACCCGCAGCACCGAGCCGTCGGCGGCGGGGATGAGCCCGGAGCCCGCTCCCACCCAGCCGAGGTTGAACTTCGTGCCGCTGGCGAAGCGCGCGTCTCCGCGCACGACGAGCTGGCCCTCGAGCTCGGCTCCGGCGCTCCGCGTGAAGTTCCCGCCGACGTAGACGCTGGCGTTCTGATCAGCGGGGAGGGGCTTGCTCGGGTTCGCGGGGTCGACCGATCCGACGCCGCCCGTCGGCACGCACGCGGTTGCCGAGCTCGGCGCGGCGAGCGGCACGGGCTCCTCGGCGCGCGCGGGCGCGACGATGCCGAGCGGCGCGACGGCGCCCGCGAGCACCGCCGCGGTGGCGAGCGCGGCGGTGACGCGGCGCGTCATCCAGTGCGGCACGCGCCCCTGCTTCGATCGTTTCTGCATTCTTCCCCCACCGCGGCAGCCCGCGGAATCCCTGGATCGTCCGGCGCGCACCGCGGAATCCCCTGATTCCGGGCACGCTCGGTCAGCGCGCCCCCCAGGGCGCGCTGCTCCGCCGTCCGCGCGCAGATCCTCCTGGCGCTCGGCGGGCCCAGGAGTTGCGAGCCGGGTCGACGCCCTCCCCACGAGGGTCGACACCTGGACTTCCTGAGCGAGCGCGGTGCGCGGTCGAGCAGCGCACAGCACTCAGGTGGGTTCCACCTGCCGCAACGCTAACAATCGAACATAGGACTCAGATAGGGAATTCGAGGAACCCTACCCCAGAACGCACGGAACCCTACCCCGCGGGGCACGGGTGCCTCGGGCCCTCCCCGGAACGCAAAAGCGCCCGATCCCCAGACAATTCTGGGGATCGGGCGCGCGCTTCGCGGGTCGCGGCCGCGGGGAGGGCCTAGGCGCAGTTCCCGCAGACGCCGGAGAGCGCCATGAGCATGAAGCAGTTCGGGCAGACGGGCTGCACGCGCTCGGGGGCCGCCGCGGGCTTCGCCTTCGCCTCGGCCTTCGGCTTCGCCGCCGCGCGACGCGTTCCGGAGCGCGCGGATTTCCGTGCGGGCTCCGGCGCAACGAGCTCCTCGGTCTCAGCGGCGGGGCCGCGCCCGTGGTCGGGGTGGTCGACCGCCCACATGCCGGGACGACGCACGCTGCGCCAGCGCGGAGCGGACTCGCCCACGACCGCGATGATCTCCTCCTCGGTCTGGAAGCCGACCGTGTACCCTCGGTGCACGTGCACGGCGGGCGCTCCGTCCGAGCGCTCCACCGTGATGCCGTCGGCCGCGCGCATGAAGCGCTCGACCGGCATCCGGCTGAGGAGGCGGCGCAGGAAGACGCGGTTCGCGATGCTCGCCTTGCGGTGGACGAGGGCCTCGTCCAAGGAGCCGTAGCGGTTCAGGATCGAATCGCGTGCCGCCGGCTGCTCCATGTGTGTGCCCTCCCAGAGATCGCGGCCCGGAAATGGGCCGCCCACCAGTATCCCGCACCCCGTATGCCGCCGCGCGCCCCGTGCACGCCGGGCGCGCTGCGCGGGAGTCGCGCCGGGCCCCGCTAGCCCCGCGTGAGCTCGCCGTGCGTGATCCGGGCCTGCTGATCGCTGAGCGCCGCCACGTAGTCGAGCACGGCGCGTGCCCGCCCCTGCCGCCGCAGCCCCGAGTCGCTCGTCTCCCCCGTGAGCAGCTCGGGTCGCTCGCGGCGGAGCGCGAAGTATCCCGCGGTCGCCTCGTCCACCCACTCGAGGAGCCGTCGCGGTGCACGCCCTGCGTCGTCGGGGTCGGTGAGCCAGGCGTCGAAGCCGAGCGCGAGATCCGCCATCACCCTGGCCTGCCCGCGCTGCGTCTGCCCGAGCTCGGGCCGCTCCAGCACGAAGTGCGCGTGCACGAACTTCAGCACCATCACCTCGTGCCAGGCCCGCGTGTTCAGCCGGACGTGGCCGCTGCGCACGTGCGGGTGCTCCTCGACGACGATCGCGGTGCGCAGGCGCTCGATCCAGCGCCGGGTGAAGCCGGAGACCGCGCGCTCGCTCTCGATCCCGCCGTCGTAGGGGGCCGCGAGCAGCGACTCCCCCACCTCCTCCGCCACGAGCGCGACCGCGGCGGTGAACGCCTCGCGATCCGCGATCCAGGCGTCCTTCAGCGCGAGACGCCGCCAGAGCAGTTCCAGCGAGTGGCCGGGGGCCCGCCAGCTGTCCGTCAGCTCCGCGGGCTCCGCTGCGGCGAGCGCGAGCGAGCCGGCGAGCCAGGCGCGCAGCTCACCGGCGACCTCCGACTGCTGCAGCACCCCCGCCCGAGCGAAGTCGTCGAGATCGTGCACGGCGTAGGCGATGTCGTCGGCGAGATCCATCACCGCGCACTCGACCGTCTGCACGCCGCCGGCGATGCTCGGGTAGGCGGCGCGCGCGTCGGCCATCTCCTGCGCGTCGAGCGCGTACGCCGAGAACTTCTCCGCGCCGTCGGCGACGTCGGCACCGACACCGCGCGGCCGCTCAGCCACGGGCCGCTCCGCCGTCGAGACGCCGACCCACTCGGCCCGGGTCCACGGATACTTGAGCGTCGCGGCGCGCGTGGCGGCGGTGAGGTTCAGCCCGGGGAAGTCGCGGCCCAGCGTATCGAGCTGCGTGAGGATCCGGAAGCTCTGCGCGTTGCCCTCGAAGCCCTCGGGCAGCCCGAAGCGCTCCCGGGCGACCCGGTCGAGCACCCGCTCGCCCAGGTGCCCGAAGGGCGGATGCCCCAGGTCGTGCGCGTGCGCCGCGGCCTGCGCCACGACGGTGTCGCAGCCGCCCAGGCGCGCGATCACGGCCCCCGCGGCGTCGTCGACGCGGGCGTCCCCGCGCTCGAACGCCGCGTGGACGGCCGCCTGGCCGGCGAGCTGGGCCGCGATCACCCGGGCCACGGCGCTCACCTTCAGGGAGTGGGTGAGCCGGTTGTGCATCACGGGGCCCACGCCGGACTGCGGCACGACCTGCGTCACGTCGGAGAGCCGGGCGAAGTACGAGGAGAAGCGGATCCGCTCGAGATCGATGCGGAACTCCTGCGCCGCGGGAGATTCCTCGATCGGCCCGTCGGCATCGTGGATTCCGGCGGATCGGTGCTGGGAGGACTCGTGTTCGATGTGCCTCCGCGCACTGCGGGATCCGGTCGTCGCTGCACCCCAGGGCTCGGTCATGCCCCTATTCAAGCAGTTCCGGCCCCGCGGCTACACTGGGGCGCACACGAGAGAGGGGCGCACCGTGAGCGATGCGGCGGAGGAATCGGGCAACCGGACGCGCGGCGGGCGGGTCCCCGCGATCGAGCGGGCCTCGGGCCGCCCCTGGGCCGAGTGGGTCGCGCTCTTCGAGGCGCGGGGCGCCGCGGGGCTCGGCCACGCCGAGATCGCGCGCATCGCCCGCGCCGCGCTCCCCGATGCGCTCGAGAACCCGGACTGGTGGGCCCAGGGCGTGGCCATCGCCTACGAGCAGCACGCGGGTCTCCGCGTACCCGGCCAGTCCGCGAGCGGCACCTTCCGGGTGAGCGCGAGCCGCACGGTCCCGCTCGGGCGCGACGCCGCGATCGCCGCGTGGACGGCCGCGCACGGCGACCGGGCCGAGCACCTCGGGGTCCCCGCGGGCCCGGCCCGCGCCTCGCGCACCGAGAAGCGGAGCTTCCTCCGCTTCGACCTCCCGGGCACGGGCCGCGTCGAGGTCGCGGCCACCCCGAAGGACGACGCGCGTTCCTCGGTCGCCGTGAGCCTCGAGGGCCTCGCCGACGGCTCGCAGATCGAGGCCTGGCGCGCGCACTGGAAGGCGCTCCTCGCCGAGCTCTGAGCCGCACGCCCAGCGTTTTCCCGAGGAGCTCGGAGCCTGTTCATTGGCAGCGCTGCGAGAGTGGATCGCAGGCCGCCCACCGCGGGCAGCACCTCGAGGGGAAGGATCCACCGTGCGGAAGTCGCAGAAGGTACTGATCGGAGTCGGGGTGAGCGTGCTCGCGCTCGCCTCGGTCGCGGCGATCGCCGGCCCCATGCTGTACCGCGACTTCATCGCGGAGCCCGCTGCCGACGCGCCCGCGATCTCCGGGAGCGAGCAGATCCTCGGTGCGCCGAGCGGCGATCAGCTCGACCCCGCGGCGCTCGCCGGCGATTGGTCGGTGACGGACGGATCGGAGGCCGGCTACCGCGTCGACGAGGTGCTGAACGGCACCGACGTCACCGTGACGGGGCGCACCCCCAAGGTCACCGGCACCTTCCGCATCAGCGAGGACGGCCGCACCCTCTCCGCGGCGACGCTCACGGTCGATGTCGCGTCGATCACCACCGACAGCGCCCCGCGCGACTCGTACTTCCGCGAGCAGGCGCTCCGCACGGACACGTTCCCCGAGGCGACGTTCACCCTCACGGAGCCCGTCACCCTGGACGAGGTGCCCCGCTCGGGCGACACGGTGCAGACCGCGGCCGTCGGCGAGCTGACGATTGCCGGGGAGACCCGCGTCGTCACGGCCGAGGTTCAGCTGCGGAGCAACGGCGAGGAGGCCGAGATCGCGGGCACCGTGCCGATCACCTTCGCGGACTTCGGGGTCGAGGCACCGAGCCTCGGCTTCGTCTCCGTGCAGCCGACCGGCCAGGTCGAGTTCCAGCTGGTCGCGGCGCGCGACTAGCGTCGAGCAGGATCCTGATCCGGCACCGCATCCGACACCGGACCGGCGGCCGCGGCCGCGCCGCCCTGCTGATCGATGCCCCCCGCATCCTCGATGCCCCGCGAGAGCTGGGCGAAGGCCGCACGCGCGAACCGGGCCGGCGTGCCGGCCGAACCATCGGGGTCCGTGCCCTGCGCCGCCCAGTGCTCGAGACCGAGGCGGATCGCGTCGGTCGCTGCGGCAGCCAGGAGGCGAACGCCGAGGTCCGCGAGCGACGGGCCCGCGTGCTCCGCGATGATCCGGCGCAGGCGCCGCTCCGACTCCGCGTTGACGCGTGCCCACACGGTGCGCAGCGCGGCGTCGTCCTCCATCGCGCGCAGGATGCCGCGCGACCAGCGGAGCCCCTCACGCTCCTCGTCCGTCGTGGGCACGAGCAGCGCGTCGATTACCTCGGGCACCGCCCGGCGCGGATCGCCGTGCGCGGCTGCGGCGAGCGCCTGCTGCCACTCGTCGGCTCCCACGGCGAGGAGCGGCGCGACCGCGTCCTCCTTGGTGCTGAAGTAGCGGTAGAACGTGCGCAGGGAGACGCCCGCGGCTGAGGCGATCGACTCGGCCGTGACCTGGTCGGCCCCGCGCTCCGCGAACAGCGTCGCCGCGGTGCGCGCGATCTCGAGCTGGGTCGCGGCGCGACGGCGCTCGGTCAGGCTCGGGGCCTGACCGCCCCGCGGCTCGGCAGATTCTGGCTCGGTTCCCACGTGGGAGAGCGTACTCGACCCGCGCCCACAGTGCACATGTTGACACTTTGGCACAACGTGCCACAATGGCAATGTACGCACTTGCCGCATCGAAGCGCCGCGAGCGCTCGGACAACCGCTCCCCGCGAGCACGAAGGGTTGAGAACTATGAACCGCTACGAAGGCCGCCGCGCACTCGTCACCGGCGGAGGGTCCGGCATCGGCCAGGCCACCGTGCTCCGCATGCTCGCCGAGGGCGGCCGCGTGGTCGCGGCCGACGTCTCCGCGAGCGGCCTCGCCGACACCGTCGCGAAGGCCGGCGACGCCGCGGATCGGCTCCACACCGTCACCGTCAACATCTCCGAGGAGGCCTCGGTGCGCGCCGGCGTCGCCGACGCGGTCGCCTGGCTCGGCGGGCTCGACGTGCTCGTCAACGCCGCCGGGATCCTGCGCTCCTCGCACACCCACGAGACGAGCCTCGAGTCCTTCGAGCTCGTGCTGCGCGTCAACCTCGTCGGCACCTTCCTCATGATCCGCGAGGCCATCCCCGCGCTCCTCGAGGGCACCGGCTCCGCCGTCGTGAACTTCAGTTCGACCTCGGCCATGTTCGCTCACCCCTACATGGCGGCGTACGCGGCATCCAAGGGCGGCGTGCAGTCGATGACCCACGCCCTCGCCGCCGAGTACGCGAAGCAGGGCATCCGCTTCACCGCGGTGCAGCCCGGCTCGATCTCCTCGGGCATGACCGACGGCTCGGGCGAGAGCAAGCAGAGCCAGGGCCCCGGCCTCCCCGAGGACGCCGACATGATGCTCTTCATGAAGCTCCAGCCGGCCCTCGGCGCGGGCTTCGCCGGCCCGGAGACCGTCGCGGGCGTCGTCGCGATGCTCGCGAGCGACGACGGGAAGTTCATCACCGGCACCGAGGTGCGGATCGACGGCGGCACCCACTTCTAGCCGCCCACCCCGGCCCGTCGGCCGCGGCCCGCACCCCGTGCGCGCCGCGGCCGACGGCGTTCAGCCCTCCGCGAGCTCCTGCGCCTCGGGCGGCAGCTTCCGCACGCGGGCGCGCCGACGCCGGCGCTCGGGGATCATCGACCGCATCTCCTCGAGCTTGCCGAAGCAGAGCAGCCGATCCTCGGGCTCGAGCACCACGTGCTTGCGCGGGTTCGGGATCACCTGCACCCCGCGGTGCAGGGTCAGCACCGTGATGTCCCGATCCCACAGTCCCAGCTCGCCGAGCGGCTTGCCGATGTGCTCGGATCCCGCGTGCATCGAGATCTCGGCGACGCCGTAGCCCGTCGAGACGCTGAGGCGCTGCCGCACGTCGATCTCCGGGAAGTTCACCTGATTCGCGATGTAGTCGATGATCGCGCCGGCCACGTCGAGCCCCGTTGCGGCCTCGATCCCCTGCAGCCCGGGCGAGGAGTTCACCTCCATCACGAGCGGGCCGTCGTCGCCCTCCAGCATGTCGACGCCCGCAACCCGCAGCCCCATGATCTGGGCCGCGCGCACAGCCGCCTGCTCGTAGGCCGGATCGAGCTGCACCGCCTCGACCGTGCCGCCGCGGTGCACGTTCGAGCGGAACTCGTCGCCGCTCGCGATGCGGCGCATGGCGGCCACAACCCGGTCGCCCACGACGAGCGCGCGCACGTCGCGTCCCCGGCTCTCCGCGATGAAGCGCTGGATCAGCACGTTCTGCCGCGTCGAGTGGAGCGTCTCGATGATCGCCTCGGCCACCTTCACCTGCGGGGCGAGGATCACGCCGATGCCCTGCGTCCCCTCGAGCAGCTTGATCACGACGGGAGCGCCGCCCACGCTCTCGATCGCCGCGCGCACATCGGCGCGGTTGCGCACGAACGCGGTCGCGGGCATCGCGATCGAGTGACGCGAGAGGATCTGGATCGCGCGCAGCTTGTCGCGAGAGTTCGTGATCCCGTTCGCCGTGTTCGGCGTGTACACGTCCATCTGCTCGAACTGACGCACCACGGCCGTGCCGAAGTACGTGATCGAGTTCCCGATCCGAGGCAGGATCGCGTCGTAGTCGCTCAGCTGCTTCCCGCGGTACAGCAGGTCGGGTTCGTCACCGGCGAGGTCGATCCCGAAGCGCAGCGTGTTGAGCACGCGCGCCTTATGGCCGCGCTGCTCGCTCGCTGCCATGAGGCGCTGCGTCGAGTACGCCTGCGGGGCGCGCGAGAGAATCCCGAGTTTCACCGTAGTTCCTGCCAAGATAGAAGCGTGATCGGACAAGACCATTCAAGCACTCTCACGGGGTGGCGCGAGTGGGTATCGCTGCCCGAAATCCGCGTGCCGTGGATCAAGGCCAAGATCGACACGGGCGCGCAGACCTCGGCCCTCCACGCGACGGGAATCGAGGAGTTCAAGCGCGACGGCGCGCCGTGGGTCCGCTTCACCGCGCACCCCTGGCAGCTGAGCGACGAGGACGCCGTCGAGGTGGAATTGCCCGTGCACGATCGGCGCACCGTCCGCAGCTCATCCGGGCACGCGCAGGAGCGCCCCGTGGTGCTCATCGACGTCGCGCTCGTGGACCGCACCATCTCGGCCGAGTTCACGCTCACCGACCGCGACGAGATGCTGTTCCGCGTCCTGATCGGGCGAGAGGCGCTCCGGCAGGGGTACATCGTCGACTCGGACGCGTCGTTCCTCGGCGGCAAGCCGCCGCGCCCCGTGCGGCGGCGCAACCGCGGCCGCGCGTAGCGCCGCAACCGCTGCCGCGCGCAGCGGGCCGGACACCCGTATTCGCCTCTGGTCAGGTGCCTGAGCGCTCGCTAGTCTGATGCCATGAGCGCCAGCACACTGGATCTGATCCCTCGCGGCACCGTCTTCACGCCCGAGGAGATCACGCACTACGCCGACCCCGACACCCGCAGCCTCGAGGAGGCGATCGCGGACGCGGACCTGCTCGTCACGACCCCGCACTCGGGCGCCGCGATCCCCGAGGAGCTCGCCGAGTTCCTCTCCCCCGCGCTGACCCGGCGCCTGCAGTACGACTACAGCGACGTGGCCACCGCCGCGATCGTGCGCCGCTGGGCCGAGATCGATCCCCGCATCGTCGCGGTGATCAACCCGCACCCGCGCCTCATCCGCGACCCGAACCGCCGCAAGCCCGACGACGTGCGCGCCGACCTCGCCGCCGCGATCGAGCGCGTGCGCGCCGCGGGCGCCTGGCAGCGCGTCGACCTCACCGGCGTCGACGCGATCCGGCCCGTCACCTTCTCGTTCTTCCCGATCCTCGAGATCCCCGACACCGAGGCCGGGCTGCAGCGCCTCGTCGACGCGTTCGCGGAGACCGCGGAGGCCGGGCTCGGCGTCTACGAGCGCACGCGCGAGGCGCTCACCGACGCGTTCATCGCGCAGGGCCTCGAGCGGGGCGGCGTCTTCACGCGCCTCTCCTTCCACGACACGATGAACACCACGACCACGCGCGACGGCACCGTGAACGTCGCCCGCGCCGAGGCTGACCGGCTCCCCGCCGTCGTCGCGCTCTCGAATCGCGGCGACCACTCGGGCGAGGAGCGCGATCCCGCCGATCCGCCCACGATGGACCCGGCCGCGCTGCGCGCCCTCGCCGAGGCCCACCGGAGCGGCTTCGAGGTGAGCGACCCCGACGCGGTGCTGCTCAACCAGCCCTACCTGGGCAGTGAGGAGATCCGCGCGGGCGGCGCGAAGTTCCGTGCGCTCGGCGCGGAGGCCGCCGCCGCGGGCCTCAGCCTCGGCGCCGTGCAGGCGGAGTTCCTCCGGGAGTACCTGCTCGGCCCCGCGGCCGCGGCAGAACTCCACGAGCCCGGAACTGACTGGATCAGCGAGGACCCCGAGCACATCGACGCCGTCGCGCACGCCTGCAAGCGCGCGTGGGACGAGTTCCGGGACCAGCGATGAGCGGCGAAACCGCGCGGGATTCGCGCCCCGAGTTCACCGTGCGCGCCCTCGTCGCGAGCGACATCGACGAGACCGCGCGCATCCTCGCCGCGGGCTTCTGGGACGACCCCGTGTGGGGGCCGGCGTTCCCGGAGCACCCCGACCGGCTCGCGCACGCACTCGCGCACTGGCGCTTCATGGCCGAGCAGGCGGTGCGCTTCGGCGAGCCCCTCGTCGCCGAGCTGCCGGACGGCCGGATCGCCGCCGTCTCGACCTGGTTCCCGCCGGGCGAGGACGAGGTCAACGAGGCCGACCTCCCCGCCTACGCTGCGCTGCTGCGCGGCACGATCGGCGACGCGGCGGCTGAGGCGCTCCTCGCGGAGGGCGAGCTCTTCGCGGAGGCCCGCCCAGACGAGCCGCACGCGTACCTCTCGATGCTCGCCGTCGCTCCCGAGGCGCGCGGGCTCGGGATCGGGATGCGGCTCGTGGCCGCGGCGCTGGAGCGGTACGACGCGGCCGGCCTGCAGACGTACCTCGAGTCGTCAAACCCGGGCAACGACGCGCGCTACGAGCGGCTCGGCTACCTCCCGGCGCGGCGCATCGAGATCCCCGGTTCGCCGACCGTGCAGAGCTACCTCCGCCCCGCGCCCCCCGCGTAGCGCGGACGGGGGGGCGCTCCCCGCGCTTCTGCGGTTCCCTCGTGCGCTCGTTCCCTGCTCCCGGGGTTTCTACTTTCCCTGCGCCCGCGGTTCCCTCCAATTTCTCGGAGAAATCTGGAATCTCGGAGCGAGGACTGCGCAAAATCTCCGCGAATCGAGATTTCTCCGAGGAAAGCGGCGCGCGGGTGAGGAAAGCGGTGCGAGGTTCGGGAAAGCGGCGCGCGGACTCAGCACGCAGCGCCAGCCGACAACTGGCGTGCACCCCCTAGGTCAGCCGCCCCAGAGCACCCCGAACAGGGCGCCCGCGGCGATCGTCGTGACCGCGAGGATGATCGTGGGCAGGAAGAACGAGTGGTCGACGAGCTTCGTGCCGAGCTTCGTGGACCCCGAGTGGTCGAAGTTCGCCGCCGCGATCTGCGAACCGTTGGTCGGCAGCAGGTAGATGCCGGCGAAGGCGCCAGCCCACATGCCCGACAGCAGCCCGAGCGGGATGCCCGCGGCGAGGCCGATCGGCACGATCGTCCGGGTGGCGGTCGACTGGCTCGTCGTGAGCACGCAGACGAGGAAGACGCCGAGCGCGAAGATCCACGGGGCCGCCGTGACGAGGCCACCGACGCCGTCGGCGATCATGGTCGTGTGCGCGCCCAGGAACGTGTCGGTGAGCCAGGCGAGACCGAAGAGGGCGATCGCGGAGACCATGCCGGCCTTGAACACGGTCATGGTGGGAATCTCGGCGACCTTGGGGCGCGAGACGAGCAGGATCAGGGTACCCACGACGAACATCACGATCTCGATGATCGGGGTCATCGCGACGGGATCCCCCGCGGCGTCGAGCGGGCGGATCCCCTTGAACAGGCCGAAAGCGACGATCGCGGCGACGCCGAGCAGGAAGATGGTCGCCGCGTTGCGGCCGGCCGCCGTGACGGTGACCTCGGCGCGCACCTCGGCGGCGTTCGCGGACGGGGCAGGGATCTTGCCGGAGGCGATCCGCTCCTGGATCTCGGGATCGTCGGCGATGTCCTTGCCGAGGCGGTTCACGATGATCCCGGAGATGATGATGCCGACCACGGCGGCCGGGATCGTGACCTTCAGGATGTCGACGAGTTCGAAGTTCCAGGGCGCCGTGTCGGTGAGTGTGACCATCGCGGCCATGGCGGCGGAGACCGGGCTGCAGGCGAGCGCGACGCCCGTCGCGACCACGGAGAGCGAGAGCGGGCGCGAGGGGCGCACGCCGTTGCGGTACGAGAGATCTTGGATCACGGGGAGCAGGGGGTAGAGGATGTTCGACGTGCCCGCGCCGACCGCGAAGAGGAACGAGACGAGCGGGGCGACGAGCGTGATCTGCTTCGGGCTGCGCGCGATGAGCTTCGCCGCGACGGAGACCATCCAGTCGATGCCGCCGGCCGCCTGCATCATCGAGGAGGCGAGCACGACCGCGAGCACGATGAGGAGTGCGTCGACGGGCGGTGAGCCGGGGGCGAGGCGGAACACGAAGACGAGGATCGCGACGCCCGTGCCGCCCCACAGGCCGAGGCCGACGCCGCTCGATCGTGTGCCCATGACGATGCACCCGAGGACGACGAGCAGCTGCGTGACAAACAACACGATGTCCATAGCTTCCCCCTTGTTCACTCTTGGGGATCAGAGTAGCGCTGGACGCGGTCCAAGCCCAGCACATTTTTCGCGGCGACGAGCCCCGGCGCCCCGCAGCAGCTGCGGGCACCGCGCGGGCACCGCGCGGTGCCGCGCGGGCACCGCGCGGTGCCGCGCGGGCGCCGCCCAGGTGCCGCGGGCGATGGGGCATGATGGTCGGAGAGAGCGAAGGAGGCGTCCATGGCCGCGATCGTGGCGGGGCTGCGTGCCCTGCTGCCCACCCGTGAGGACTACCGGGGGCTCCGCACGAGCTGGCGGGCCGACCTCGTCGCGGGCCTCACGGTCGGGATCGTCGCCCTGCCGCTCGCGCTCGCCTTCGGCGTGAGTTCGGGCGTCGGGGCCGAGGCCGGGCTCATCACCGCGATCGTCGCGGGCCTCGTCGCGGCCGTGTTCGGCGGTTCGAACGTGCAGGTATCGGGCCCGACGGGCGCGATGGTCGTGGTGCTCGCCCCGATCGTCGCCGTCCACGGGGTCGGGGCCGTCGCGATCGTGAGCATCTTCGCGGGGCTCATCGTGCTCGCGGCCGGCCTGCTCCGGCTCGGCCGGGCCGTCAGCTACATCCCGTGGCCCGTGATCGAGGGCTTCACCGCCGGCATCGGGATCATCATCTTCCTCCAGCAGGTGCCCGCCGCGCTCGGCGTCGACGGCGCCGGCCGCTCGTCGAACGCGGTGCTCGCCGCGGGCGAGGTGATCCGCGACGCGGCCTGGCCCGACGCGCTCCTGCCGCTCGCCGCCGTCGCGGGCGTGGCGCTCATCATGACGCTGCTCGGCCGGATCGCGCCCGCCGTGCCCGCCTCGTTCGTCGCGATCCTCGTGGTCTCGGTCTGCGCGGCGCTCGCTGGATCGCCGCTGCCGACGATCGGCGCACTGCCGCACACGCTGCCCGCGCCCACCGTTCCGGCGTTCGACCCGGCGACGCTCTCGGCCCTGGCCGGGCCGGCAGTCGCGGTGGCGGCGCTCGCGGCGATCGAGTCGCTGCTGTCGGCGCGGGTCGCGGCGACGATCGCCGACACCGGCCAGGTGAACGCGGACCGCGAGCTCTTCGGCCAGGGGCTCGCCTCGATCGCCTCGGGCTTCTTCGGCGGGATGCCGGCGACGGGCGCGATCGCGCGCACGGCGGTCAATGTGCGGAGCGGGGCGCGCACGCGCCTCTCGGCGGTGGTGCACGCGCTCGCGCTGCTCCTCGTCGTGCTTGTCGCCGCGGAGATCGTGGGCGCGATTCCCCTCGCGGCCCTCGCCGGGGTGCTCATGATGACGGCGCTGCGCATGGTCTCCCCCGCGACGATCGGGCGCGTGCTCCGCGCGGGGCGTTCGAGCGCCGCGGTGTTCGCGATCACGCTGTTCGTCACGGTCGCCTTCGATCTCGTGATCGCGGTCGGGATCGGGCTCGCGGTCGCCGCGTTCTTCGCGCTCCGCACGCTGAGCCGCGCGAGCGACGCCGAGCGCGAGGCGCTGCCCGGCCCGGCCTCCCCCGGCGACGAGCGGATCGCGCTCTTCACGCTGCACGGCTCGCTGTTCTTCGGCGCGGCGGATCGCCTCATCGACCGGATCGCGGAGACCCCGGGCGTCGAGGTGGTGATCCTGCGCCTGTCCGATGTGCAGCTCATCGACGCGACGGGCGCGAACGCGCTCGCCGAGCTCGTGACGGGGCTCGAGCGGCGGGGCGCGACCGTACTGATCAAGGGAGTGCGCCCCGAGCACCGCCGCCTCCTGGAGCGGCTCGGAGTGATCGGCGCGCTGCGCCACCCGGCGCACCTCTTCGCCGAGCTCGATCCCGCGCTCGCGCACGCGCGCGACCACGTGCGCCGCGCCGCGGCGGCCGAGTAGGCGACCGGGCCGCCGAGCAACCAGCGGCCGCGCCGCTGGGTCGCCGCGCCACCGGGCCGCCGCGCCACCAGGCCGCCGCGCCACCGGGCCGCCGCGCCGGGCCGTCTGACTGCCGCGCCCCGGACACTCCCCAGCCGCGCACGGAATACTGACCCCATGCCCCGCTCCTCCGCCCCCGCGCCCGCCGCCCGCATGATCGGCGTCGACGTCGCCCGCTTCCTCGCGATCGTCGGGATGATCGCGGCGCACCTCGTGCCGGTCGCGGGGATGCTCGCCGAGCCCGGCAGCACCGCCGAGAGCGCCGGCAGGATCACCGACGCGCTGACCGCGGGGATCGCTGCCCCGCTCTTCGCGGTGCTGGGCGGGGTGAGCACCGTGTTCGCGACGCGGCGGCTGCTCCGCTCGGGGCGCGCGGGCGCGGCGATCGGGGCGGTCGCGGTGCGGGGCGCACTCCTCATCGTGATCGGGCTGGTGCTCGGGCTCATCGAGACCCCGGTCGCGATCGTGCTCGCCTACTACGGTGCGGCGATGCTGATCGTCGCACCGCTCGTCGCGGTGCGCTCCGGGCTGCTCGGCGCGCTCGCCCTCGTGCTCGGCGTCGCGGGCGGCCCCGTGAACGCGGCGCTCCGCGTGGACATGGAACCGTGGCCGCCGGGCGACCAGATCACGTTCGAGGGCTTCGGCCAGGACTCGGGCGGCACGCTCGGTGCGCTGCTCCTCACGGGCGAGTACCCGGCCATCACCTGGGTCGCCTACCTGCTCGTCGGCGTGCTCATCGGGCGCCTGCTCACCGCGGCCGCACGGCGGGGCGCGCTCGGCCGCGCCGCCGGACTGCTCGCGGGGGCCGGGGCGGTGGCTGCGGTCGCCGGGCAACTCGTGTCGAACGCCGCGGTCGCTGCGGCGAGCGCGGCTGCGAGTACCGCGGCGGGAACGCTGCCGCCCGGCCTGGCGGCGTTCGCGGGGGTCGCCCCCGACGAGTTCGCGGAGTACGTCACCTCGTCGACGCTCGGGGCACCGCTCGCGCCGGAGCTCTGGGCGCAGCTCATCGCCACGCCGCACTCGGGCTCGCCCGTGGATGTGCTCCGCACCGTGGGCATCGCGGCCGCCGTGATCGGCCTGCTCGTGCTCCTCTGCGATGTGCTCCGGACGGGCGGGCGCCCGGGCACGCGGCCGCCCGGAGCCGTGCTCGGGGCCGTGCGCGCAGCGGGGGCCGCACCGCTCACGGTGTACACGCTGCACATCGTCGCGACGGGCCTGCTGCTCGAGCCGGCGCTCGCGGATCCCGCGGCGTTCTTCGGCGACGGGCTGCCCTGGTGGGCCGCGGGACTCGGGGCGTTCGCGCTGCAGCTCGCGGGCGTCCTCGCGATCGGCGCGCTGCTCGCCGCGCTCGGCAGGCGGGGGCCGCTCGAGGCGTTCGTCTCGGGAGCGGTGCGCCTCGTCGTACGGGGCGGGGATCGGGAACGAGCGGGCGGGACGAGCGCGGGCTGAGCCGGTGACGAGCGCGGGCTGAGCGCGAGCTGAGCCCGGTTCGTGCCGGATCCGACCCGGCGCTCGGGATCCGGATCCCGCGCACGAGTGTGACGCCGCTTTACCGCCGGGCTCGCGCTCCGCTCCCGCGCGAGGGAGCATGGGCGCATGACTGAGGCCGACTGTTCGCACCCCTCCGAGGTGGATCCCGCCGGTGTGCCCTTCGCGGAGCTCGCCCCGGCGCGGCTGCGCGCCGAGCGCACCAGCCTCAAGTGGACCCGCTTCCCCGCCGACGTGCTCCCGCTGTTCGTCGCCGAGATGGACTTCGCGCTCGCGCCCGAGATCCGGGACGCCCTGATCGGCCGGATCGCCGCGTCCGACACGGGCTACCTCGACGGTCCCGGGCCGCTCGCCCCCGCCTTTGCGGGCTTCGCGAGCCGCGCGTGGGGCTGGGAGATCCCGCACTCGCGCGTGTTCCTCGCGACCGACGTGGCCACGGGTGTCGTCGAGTCGCTCCGCGTCGAGGGTGAGCTGCGGCGGCGGCAGGAGGCGGCGGGCGGACCGGCGCCGAGCGGCCGGATCGTGGTGCCCACACCCGTGTACCCCGGCTTCTTCGAGATGCTCGAGGAGCTCCCGTACGAGATCGTCGAGGTGCCGCTCGCGGCGGCGCCGGGAGACTCGGGGCTGCGCCTCGACCTCTCAGCGATCGAGCGCGCCTTCGTCGCGGGCGCCGACGCCTTCCTGCTCTGCAACCCGCACAACCCGCACGGCCTCGTCCACCGGGAGGAAGAGCTCGCCGAGCTCGCCCGCCTCGCCGCCGAGCACAGCGTCTGGGTCGTGTCCGACGAGATCCACGCACCGCTCACCCACGCCGGCGAGACCTTCACGCCGTTCGCCCCGCTCGCGGCCGCGGCGGGCGCCCTCGCCGTGACCACCACGTCCGCCAGCAAGGGCTGGAACCTCGCGGGCGCGAAGTGCTCCGTGATCGTTGCCGCGGACGAGCGGAGCGAGGAGGCACTCCGTTTGCTGCCGCCCGAGACCGTGACGCGCGCCAGCATCCTCGGCCTCCACGCAGGGGTCGCCGCGTTCACCGCGGGCGAGGCCTGGCTCGGCCGCGCGATCGCCCAGATCGAGGCGAACCAGGCGCTGCTCGCCGAGCTCGTCGCGGAGCGCCTGCCCGGGGTGCGCCTCACTCCCGCGCGGGCGGGCTATCTCGCCTGGCTCGACTTCCGCGGCGCCGGGCTCGGCGACGATCCCTACCGGCGGATCCTCGACGACGCACGCGTCGCCCTCAACGATGGCGCGTTCTTCGGCGCGGGCGGGGCGGGGCACGTGCGCCTCAACCTCGCGTGCGCCCCCGACACGATCCGCGAGGCCGTCACCCGCATCGCGGCGATCCTCCCGCGGCACGCAGCAGCAGAACAGGAAGGGCGGGCATGAGCACCGAGCATGAGACCAGGGCCCCGGCCGCACCCGTCACCGACTGGGCGGGCTTCGACTTCGACACGCGGCAGGTGCACGCCGGCGCGTACCCGGACCGGAACTCGGGGCTCCGGGTGCCGCCCATCGCACTGTCCGCCGGCTACGTCTTCGACAGCTTCGACGATCAGGTCGATCGCTTCGCGGGGCGCGAGCTCTGGCGCGGCGGCATCGGCCTCACGCGCGGCGCAGACCCCGCGGCTGGCGTCGCGGCTGGCGTCGACGGCGCTGCCGAGGATCCGCTCGGTGTCGGCGAGCCCGCGCCCATCTACTCGCGCCAGGGCAACCCGACGAACGCCGTCGCCGAGGACCGGCTCGCGTCGCTCGAGGGCGGCACGGCTGCGGTGGCCGTCTCGAGCGGGCAGGCCGCGATCTCCTCAGCGCTGTTCGCGATCGCGCAGGCGGGCGACCACATCGTCTCCACCGCGTCGATCTACGGCGGCACCCGGATCCTCTTCGGCCGCAGCTTCAAGCGCTTCGGGATCGAGGTCGACTACGTCTGGGACGCCGACGACGACGCCGAGTGGGAGCGCGCGATCCGTCCCTCCACGAAGGCGATCTACACCGAGACGATCCCGAACCCGCGCAACGACGTCACCGATCTGCGCAGGATCGCCGCGGTCGCGGCGCGCCACAACCTCCCCCTCGTGGTCGACAACACCGTGGGCACCCCCGCGCTGATCCGTCCCTTCGAGCACGGCGCCAGCATCGTGGTGCACTCCACGACGAAGTTCCTCACGGGGCACGGCGCGGCCGTCGGCGGGGCCATCGTGGACGGCGGCACCTTCGACTGGGAGGCCGCCGATCGGGCCGGCCGGAGCTTCCCGCTCGTCACCGCGGCGCCGCGCCCCGGGCTCGGCTCGCTCCTCGACCGCTTCGGCGATCGCGCCTACGCGCGCGCCGTGCGCGAGGCTGTCGTGAACGACATCGGCCCCTCGCTCTCGCCCTTCACGGGCTTCCTGCTGCACCAGGGCATGGAGACGCTGTCCCTGCGCATGGGGCGCCACGTCGACTCCTCGCTGCGGATCGCGGCGTGGCTCGCGGAGCAGCCCGAGGTGGAGTCCGTCGACTACGCCGGGCTGCCGTCGAACCCGCTGCACGCGATCGCGGAGCGCGACTACGCCGGCCGCACGGGCTCCGTGTTCGGGGTGACCGTGCGCGGGGGCGTCGACGGGGCGCGCGCGTTCGTCGACGGGCTGCGCGTGTTCTCGCGCATGACCGGCATCGGCGACACCCGCTCGATGATCATCCACCCGCTGAGCTCGACGCACGCGACGTTCGCGCCCGAGCTGAACGAGCGGCTGGGCATCACGCCCGGGCTGCTGCGCCTCTCGATCGGGCTGGAATCGGCGGACGACCTGATCCGCGACCTGCGCGGCGGCCTCGACTGCGTGGGGCGGCGCGGGTAGACCCGCGCCCCGCTCCGCGCCCGGGCCCGCGCCCGTTCCAACCGCGCCCGCTCCCCGCTCCGCCCGCGCCCCGCTCCACCCCGCTCCCCAAATCCGGTCGAGTTTGATCCGGTATCGGGGGCGAATAGCGGATCAAAGTCGCCCCGATTTGGGGAGCGGGGCGGGAGCGGGCGGGCGGGCAGGCTACCGCCCGGCGAGAGCCGCGCGGGCGGCCGCGACGGCCTCCGGGCTCGCGGCGTAGCCGTGCTCGGGCCCGGGGAACGCGGCCGACCGCACCTCCCCCGCGTAGGCGGCGATCGCGGCCGTCGTGTCGGCGCCGATCGTGCCGTAGGCCTTCACGAACTTGGCCGTGCGCCCCTCGGTGACGCCGAGCAGGTCGTGGAGCACGAGCACCTGGCCGTCGGCCGGGCCGGCACCGATCCCGATCAGCGGGATGCTCACCGCCTCGCGCAGCACCTCCGTGATCTCGGACGGCACCGCCTCGACCACGAGGCAGCACGCGCCCGCCGCGGCGACGCCGATCGCCTCGCGGACGAGCCGCTCCGCGCTCTCGGTGGTGCGGCCCTGGGCGCGGAGCCCGCCGAGCGCGGTGGCCGTCTGCGGGGTGAGCCCGATGTGCCCCACGACGGGGATCCCGGCCGCGACGATCGCGCGGATCCGGCTCAGCCGCTCCGGGCTGCCGCCCTCGAGCTTCACGGCGTCCGCGCCCGCCTCCTTGACGAAGCGGATCGCGGTGGCGACGGCCTGCTCGTCCGAGAGCTCGGTGGTGCCGAACGCCACGTCGCACACGACGAACGCGGTCTCGGTGCCGCGCCGCACGGCGCCCGCGAGGACGAGCAGCTCATCGGTCGTGATGGCGACCGTCGAGTCGTGGCCGAGCACGACCTGCGCCCCGGAATCGCCGACGAGCACCATGTCGACGCCCGCGCGCTCGGCGGCGCGCGCTCCCGGGTAGTCGTAGGCCGTCACCATGACGATGGGCTCGCCCGCGGCGCGCATCTCGTGCAGGCGGGGAATCGTGATCTTCGGCACGGGTCACTCCTTCGTGTCAGCGGTGCGCGGCGAGGCGGGCACCAGCTCGGTGTTGTCGATGAGGCGCACGGCGCCCACCCGCGCGGCGATCGCGCAGAGCACGGGGCCCGTCACCTCGCCCACGGGGGCGAGGTGGTCGGGGGTGACGAACGCGAGGTACTCCGGGCGGATCCCCGCGGCGTCGAGGATCGCGTCCGCCGCACGTGCGAGTGCCGAGACCCGCGTCTCACCGCGGGCGACGGCCTCCGTCACGGCGTCGAGCGCGCGCGGGATCGCGAGCGCCTGCTCCCGCTCCGCCGCGCTCAGTCGCACGTTCCGGCTCGAGCGGGCGAGCCCGTCGGCGTCGCGGGAGGTGGGGCAGGCGACGATGCGGGTGGGGATCCCGAGGTCCGTCACCATGCGCCGCACGACGAGGAGCTGCTGCGCGTCCTTCTGCCCGAAGTACGCGGCCTCGGGGCGCACGGCGAGGAGCAGCTTGGCCACGACCGTCGCGACGCCGTCGAAGTGGGCGGCCCCGCGCTTGGCGCCCTCGAGGGTCTCGGTGAGCGGACCGGCGAGGTGCACGGTCGTGGCGAACCCTGCGGGGTAGAGCTCGGCGGCCTCGGGCGCGAAGATCAGGTCGACCCCGGCGGCCTCGGCGAGCGCGGCGTCGGCCGCCTCCTGTCGCGGGTACCCGTCGAGGTCGGCGGCCTCGGTGAACTGCGTGGGGTTCACGAAGATCGAGAGCACGACCACGTCGCTCTCCGCCCGCGCCGCGCGCACGAGCGACAGGTGGCCCTCGTGGAGCGCGCCCATGGTCGGCACGAAGCCGTGCCGGATCGCGCCCTCCGCGCGGCGGGCATCGAGCTCGGAGCGCAGCTCGGCGATGGTGCGGATGATCCTCATCGGGACTCCTCGGGGATGTCGGGGGAGGCACAGGCCTCGGGCGAAGTTGGGGGCGCGGGCGGCGCAAAGGCCTCGGGCGACGCAGGGCTGACCGCTGTCGGAGCAGGTGCCGGGGGCGCACCGGCGGTGCGCCCCCGGCGCGCCGCCGCGAGCGCCCGCGTCGTGTCGGCGAGCGCGTCGAAAAGCGCGAGCTCGGCGGGCAGCCGCTCGGCGACCGCCGCGCGCTGCCGCGCGACCGTGCTCTCGTCGCCGCGCGCGATCGGACCGGTGAGCGCGGCCGGGGCCCCGCGATCGGCCCAGTTCTCGAGTGCCGCGCGGGCGAGCGGCGCGAGGGCCGCACGTGGCACCCCGGCAGTGGCCGCGAGCCGCTCCGCGGTCCACTCGAGTGCGACGAGCGCGTTCGCGGCGAGGGAGGCCGCCGCGTGGTAGGCGGCGCGGTCCCCCTCGGCCACGCGGAAGGCCGTGAGCCCGAGCACGTCGGCGAGACGCTCGGCGACGCCGCGAGCCCGCGCGCTGCTGCCGTCGATGGCGGCGTGCGCTCCGGCGAAGCGGGTGTCCGGGCCGGTCACGCTGAGCAGCGGGTGGAGGCTGAAGGCCTCGTGCGGGGCGAGCGGGGCGAGGCCCGTCATCCCGGAGAGGTGGCCCACGATCGGGCCGGGGAGGATCCCAGAAGCGGCGTCCGCAATCGCTGCATCGGGCACCGCGAGCAGCACGACGTCGGCCCCGGCGCCCGTGGCCCCGCGCCCGAGCGGGCCGTCGATCTCGAGCCCGGGATCGGCGCGCAGCCCGACCGACAGCGCCGCGCCCATGCGGCCCGCCCCCACGATCTGGATCCGCATGCGCTGCGCTAGAGCTCGAGCCCGTAGAGGTTCGGCTCGGGGACGAGGATGACGCCGAACTCCTGCTGCACGCGCTGCACGATGAAGCGCCCGAGCTCGGCCACCTGCGCGGCCGTCGCCCCGCCGCGGTTCGTGATGGCGAGCGTGTGCTTCGAGGAGATCGCGGCGCCCGAGCCGGGCAGGCGGAAGCCCTTCGGAACGCCGGCGTGCTCGATCAGCCAGGCCGCGGAGAGCTTCACCATGCGCTCGGGAGCGGGCTGCGGGGCGGCGATCTGCGCCCCGGCCGCGAGGTCCTCGAAGCTCACGACGGTGTCCGCGGGCTCGGCGGCGCTCACGGGGAAGCGCGGGGCGTCCTCGGGCAGCGTGCGGGCGAAGCGCTCGGTGACGATCGGGTTGGTGAAGAAGGATCCCGAGCTCCACGAGTCGTGGTCCGCCGCGTCGAGCACCATGCCCTTCGCCGCGCGGAGCCGCAGCACCGAGTCGCGCAGCACGCGGATCGGTACGCGCGCGCCCGGCTCGACGCCGAGGGCGGTCGCGAGCTGCGCGTAGCGGACGGGGGCTTCGGGGGCGCCGGGATCCGTTTCGGGGTGGCCGTGGCGCCCGCGCGGGGCCGCGGCCGCGGGGCCTGCGGCGCGCTCGAGCACGAGGTCGATCGACACGACGACCCCCTCGAGCCCGCGCTTGATCACGGAGTCGCGGTAGCCCAGTTCGAGCTCGGCGGCCGTCATCGTGCGCGGCTCGCGCGATCCGGAATCGAGGAACTCGATCGAGTGGAGCACATCGGCGAGCTCCTGCCCGTACGCTCCGATGTTCTGCACGGGGGCGGCCCCGGCGAGGCCGGGGATCCCCGAGAGCGCCTCGATGCCCGCCCAGCCGCGGTCGACGGCGGTCGCGACGAGCCCGTCCCAGTCCTCTCCTGCGGCGACGCGGATCCGGATCCGGGTCTCCGGGAGTTCGGGATCCGGGATCTCCGCGATGCCGCGCGTGCGCACGAGCAGGACCGGGCCGGGGAACCCGTCGTCGTGCACGACGGTGTTCGACCCGCCGCCGAGCAGCAGCCACGGTGCGCCGTCGCGCCAGAGCTCGAACGCGTGCGCGATCAGCTCCTCGCGGTCGGCGGCGACGAGGATCCGCTCGGCCGGGCCGCCGACCCGCATGGTCGTGAGCTCGGCGAGCGGGGTGCCGTCGCCCACCTCGGGCGCAGCCGCGGCAGGGATCACGCGAACGCCGCCACGAGCTGGGCCTTGCCCAGGACGGTCGCGCCGTCGAAGACGACCTTGAGGTCGATCCGCGCGGTGCGCGCCTCGGCATCGAGCGCGCCGATCGTCGCGGTGACGGTCACGACGGCGCCGGCCTCGGCGTCCACGGGAACGGGACGGGTGAAGCGCGACTGGAAGTCCTGCACCCAGCCGGCCGCGCCGAGCCAGTCGGCCGCAACCGCGCCCGCAGCGCCCATCGTGAGCATGCCGTGCGCCAGCACGCCGGGGAGGCCGACGGAGCGGGCCACGTCGTCGCGGTAGTGGATCGGGTTGAAGTCGCCCGAGGCGCCCGCGTAGCGCACGAGGCGGTCGCGGGTGAGGCTCAGCTCGCGTTCGGCGACCACGTCGCCCACGGTGAGCTCGGCGAACACGGGTGCGGCGCTCACGCGGCGTCCCCCTCTCCGGGGCCTGCGGCCTCATCGGGCTCGGGCGCGCGCACCACGAGCGTCGAGATCGCGGTGACGACGTGCTCGCCGTCCGCGTCGGTCATCGCGCTCGATGCGGTGACCATCGAGTGGCCGCCGAGCTGCTTGACCGCGGTGATCGTGAGCGTCGCGGTGACTTCGTCGCCCGCGACGAGCGGGCGGGAGTACGTGAAGCGCTGATCGCCGTGCACCACTCGGGAGAAGTCCACCCCCGCCTCGGGGTCGGCGAGGAGCTGCGCGAGCGTCGCCTCCTGGACCACCACGGGGAACGTGGGCGGCGCGACGACGTCGGCGTGCCCGGCGAGCCGCGCGGCCTCGGGGTCGAAGTGGACGGGGGACTCGCTCAGCACGGCGCGTGCGAACTCGCGGATCTTCTCGCGGCCCACGAGGTACGGCGCGGTCGGCGGGTAGACCCGCCCTTGGATTTCAGGATTCACCACCCGGCCAGTGTACAGTCGCGGGCTCACGGCGAGGTGGCGCTGCGGCGTCCGGGGGAAGACGCCGCGGTGCCGCACGCGGGAGCGCCCCGGGATCCGATGGGATCCCGGGGCGCTCCGTCGCGCGGGGCCGCGCTACTTCTTGCCGCCGAGGAGACCGCCCAGCAGATCGCCGAGGCCGCCGCCGCTCTGCGTGCCGCCGCCGCTGCCGCCACCGAGGAGACCGCCGAGCAGGTCGCCGAGGCCGCCGCCCGCGGCCTGGCCGCTCTGCTGCTGGCCGCCGCCGACGAGGCCGCCGAGCAGGTCGCCCAGCACTCCGCCGAGGCCGCCGCCGCCGTTCTGCGCGGCGACGGTGCCCTGCTGGCCGCCCATCTTGCCGGCGAGGAACTGCATCACGAGGGGTGCCAGCACGGGGAGGAGCTGCGGGATCAGGTTCGCGATCGCATTGTCGCCCGCCTGCTGGCCGAGCGCCTGGGCCACCTCGCCCTGCTTGTCGCCGAGCACGTGCTTCACGATCTTCTCGCCGTCGGCGGTGTCGATCGCGTTCAGCTCGACGGTGCCGGCCGCGGGGCGGTGGCCCGCGACGGCGCTCTCGAGCTTGGCGGCGCCCTCGGCGTCGCTCGCGTTGACCGCCATGCCGCCGATGAGGCCGGGCAGCGCCTGCTTCACCGCAGCGCCGATCGTGTCCTCGTCGACGCCGAACTTGGCGGCGAGCTCGCCGAGCGGGATGTTCTGGAGCAGGGAATCGAGATCAGCGTTCTGTGCCATGGGGTCTCCATCTGTTCGCGGCGTCGAGGACGGCGGCGGCGCGAGGCGCCGTCCGCACGCCTTCAGCGTACTGTCTGTGGACCCAGTGTGGAATACCCGTGGGCAGCCCCGCCGACACGCTGGGCCTGTCCGCTTCCGCAACGGAATTCCGAAAGGTTTGTGCCATATATCCAAGGAAGCGACCGCCTCCTCCAATAGGCTGGAGCCCATGTCCCGCATTCGTAAAGTGCTGATCGCCAACCGTGGCGAGATCGCCGTCCGCATCATCCGCGCCGCCGCAGACAGCGGCATCGCCTCCGTCGCCGTCTACGCCGATCAGGATCGCGATGCGCTGCACGCGCAGCTCGCCGACGAGGCCTACGCGCTCGGCGGCACCACGAGTGCCGAGACCTACCTCGTGATCGACAAGATCCTCGGCGTCGCCCGCCGCTCGGGCGCCGACGCGGTGCACCCGGGCTACGGCTTCCTCGCCGAGAACGCCGACTTCGCCCGCGCCGTCATCGCCGCGGGGCTCACCTGGATCGGCCCCGGCCCCGAGGCCATCGAGCGCCTCGGCGACAAGGTCTCCGCCCGCCACGTCGCCGAGAAGGTGGGCGCCCCGCTCGCCGCGGGCACGAGCGATCCCGTCGCCGACGCCTCCGAGGTCGTCGCCTTCGCCGACGAGGTCGGCCTGCCCATCGCCATCAAGGCGGCGTTCGGCGGCGGCGGCCGCGGCCTGAAGGTCGCGTACGAGCGCGACGAGATCCCGGAGCTCTTCGAGTCGGCCACCCGCGAGGCCGTCGCCGCCTTCGGCCGCGGCGAGTGCTTCGTCGAGAAGTACCTCGAGAAGCCCCGCCACGTCGAGACCCAGTGCCTCGCCGACCAGCACGGCAACGTCGTCGTCGTGTCGACGCGCGACTGCTCGCTGCAGCGCCGCCACCAGAAGCTCGTCGAGGAGGCGCCCGCGCCGTTCCTCACGGACGAGCAGAACGAGAAGCTCGTCTCCGCGTCGAAGGCCATCCTCAAGGAGGTCGGCTACGTCGGCGCCGGCACGTGCGAGTTCCTCGTCGCGAAGGACGGCACCGTGTCGTTCCTCGAGGTGAACACCCGCCTCCAGGTCGAGCACCCGGTCTCCGAGGAGGTCACGGGCATCGACCTCGTCCGCGAGCAGTTCCGCATCGCCGAGGGCGGCGAGATCGACTACGACGACCCCACGCCCCACGGCCACTCCTTCGAGTTCCGCCTGAACGGCGAGGATCCCGGCAACGGCTTCCTCCCCGCCCCCGGCCCGGTGACGCTCTTCAAGCCCGCCTCGGGCCCCGGCGTGCGCGTCGACACGGGCGTCACCTCGGGCGACGTCGTCTCGGGCGCGTTCGACTCGATGCTCGGCAAGCTCATCGTCACGGGCGCGACCCGCGAGGAGGCGCTCGAGCGCTCCCGCCGCGCGCTCGCCGAGTTCGAGGTGCAGGGCCTGCCCACCGTGCTCCCGTTCCACCGCAAGATCGTTAGCGATCCCGCGTTCACGGCCCCGGACGGGAAGTTCGGCGTCTACACGCTCTGGATCGAGACCGAGTTCGAGAACGACATCGAGCCGTGGGAGGGCGAGGTGCCGCCGATCGCGCAGGACGCGAAGCGCCACACCGTCGTCGTCGAGGTCGAGGGCCGCCGCGTCGAGGTCACCATGCCCGCGACGCTCCTGCCCCTCGTCGATCAGGACGTCACGCGCGGCCCGGCGCCGAAGCGCGCGAAGGGCGCGGGGGTCGCCACCGCGGCGGGCACCGGCGTCGCCGCGCCGATGCAGGCCACGGTCGTGAAGATCGCCGTCGAGGACGGGCAGACCGTCGCCGAGGGCGACCTCGTCGTGGTGCTCGAGGCGATGAAGATGGAGCAGTCGATCTACGCGCACCGCTCGGGCGTCGTCGCGGGCGTCGATGCCCCCGTCGGCCAGACGGTGCCGAGCGGCCACACGCTGCTCTCGATCGTCGACGCGGAGTAGCGCCGCCCGAGCGATCGGGTGCACACGAGGGCCGGGGGTGCGCAGCAGCGCGATGCACCCCCGGCCCTCGTGTACCCACTGCCGGAGCCAGGGCGGACCGGCCCCGCGGCGAGCCGCACCAGCCCGGTCAGAACACCCAGCTGGCGCCGGCCGCGACGGGCCACGACCACGCCGCGGCCGCGCGCGCGATCGCCTCGGGGGCACCGGACACAAGCCCCGCCTGCGCGAGCGCGCCGAGCGAGGTCGAGCCGAGGTGGACTGCGCCGAGTTCGCGGATGTCGAGCGAGATCTCCGCAGCCGCCTCGCTGCGCGTCACTTCGGCGTGCCCGAAGCCGTCGGCGACGACGCGCCAGCGCCCGGCGTTCTCCGGCAGGAGCTCGTCGCTCACCTCCAGCACGACGTCGACCGGGGCGGCGTAGCGCCGCTCGGCGAGCGCGCGCGGCAGATCGATGATCCGGATCCACTGCAGGTCCTCGGTGGTGGGCGTCGCGGCCCGGGCGTCCACGAGAAGCTGCGTGATCGGGTCGTCGCTCGGAAGCGGGCCCGCGACGACGCGCGCCATCAGGTCGAGGTCGAGCAGCACCGACCACAGACGGCGGCTCGCGGCGGCGTCGAGGCCGACGCAGTCGCGGAGCTGCACGGTTCCGTCCGGCACGTTGCGCTGCCACTCGGCCTTCCGCCGGAAGCGCGCGTAGCCGCGCACGGCACCCGCCGCGTCGCGCACGAGCAGCAGGCGCTGGGCCTCGAGTCCGCCGCGGAGCGGAGGCGCGTCCTGCGCGGTGTACGCGCGCAGCTCGGGCGTCTCCCACGTCACCCAGCCCGGGCGCCCGAGGCCAGCCGGCGCGTCGGCGTAGGCCGCGTGGAGCTCCGCGATCACGGGGCCGTCGCGCTCGGCATCCCACTCGCGGAGTTCGATCGCGAGCTCCTCGCTCCCCGGCACCTCCCGCAGCGCGGCGCCGCGCGGCACCGTGAGCGAGACCTGCTCGGAGGCGCGACCGTAGCCGAAGCGTCCATAGATCGCCGCTTCGGCCGCGTTCAGGCCGGAGATCGCCTCGCCGCGCGCGCGGCAGTCGGCGAAGTGGTGGCCGATCAGCGTGCGCAGGATGCCCTGCCGCCGGTGGCCGGGGTGCACGCCCACCCAGGTGAGCCAGGCGCCGGCCACGCGCGCGCCCGGAACCGGGAACCGCGCGAGCGAGTATGCGCCATACATGGCGACGAGCTCGTCGGCCTCGGTCGCCACCGCCCAGGTGCGGCCCCACGGGATGGGCGAGGCGAGCGGGAGCAGGTCGCTCACGGCGATCTCGCTGGGGAAGGCCCAGGCGTCGAGCCGCAGCACGTCTTCGAGGCGGTCGGCGGTGGCCAATTCGATGAGTCGGGTACCCAGGGGAAGCTGCATACACCTCAGTATCGCTGAAACTCCACCCATGTGAGGGGAGTCGCACGCACTCGGTTCGAAAACGTGTCCGGCGTGCCGTACACTGCTGAGCAACAGTGAAGTTTCTATAGTTGGACAAGGGCGTCAAATAATGGCACAGACCGCGGTATCCCCGGTGAGCACCCCAGCGGAACGGCGCAAGGTCGTCGCCGCCTCGATCATCGGCACCACCATCGAGTGGTACGACTTCTTCATCTACGCGTTCGCGGCGAACCTCGTGCTCGCGAAGCTGTTCTTCGAGCCCGCAGGCCCGGGCATGATGCAGATCCTCTCGCTCGTCACGATCGGCCTCTCCTTCCTGTTCCGCCCGCTCGGCGCGTTCCTCGCGGGCCACTTCGGCGACCGCCTCGGCCGCCAGCCCATGCTCGTGATCACCCTGCTCCTCATGGGGATCGCGACGGTCGGCATCGGCCTGCTCCCGACGTACCAGTCGATCGGGATCGCCGCACCGATCCTGCTCATCCTCTTCCGCATCCTCCAGGGCCTCTCCGCGGGCGGCGAGTGGGGCGGCGCCGTGCTCATGTCGGTCGAGCACGCCCCCCAGGGCAAGCGCGGCCTCTTCGGCATCTTCCCGCAGCTCGGCGTGCCCTTCGGCATGCTGCTCGCCTCGGCCATGCTCGCGCTCATGCGGGTGGTCGCGCCCGGCGACGCCTTCGAGGAGTGGGGCTGGCGCGTGCCGTTCCTGTTCTCGGTCGTGCTCATCGTGGTCGGCTTCATCATCCGCCGCACGGTGAACGAGTCGCCCGTGTTCGCCGAGATCGCCGAGACGAAGCAGCAGGAGTCCGCGCCGATCGCCCAGATCTTCAAGCAGCACCTCCCCCTCGTGATCCTGAGCGCGCTGCTCTTCGCCGGCAACAACGCCGTCGGCTACATGCTGACGGGCGGGTACGTCCAGGGTCTCGCCTCGCGTCCCACGGCCGACGGCGGGCTCGGCTACGACCCGGTGCAGGTGCAGCTCGCCGTGCTCACCGCCGCGATCGTGTGGGCCATCTTCACCTACCTCTCGGGGCCGCTCTCGGACCGCTACGGCCGCAAGCCGATCATGATCGTGGGCTGGATCGTGCAGGCCGCAGGCGTGATCCCGCTCTTCCAGTTCGTGTTCACGGGCGGCGTGCTGGGCGTCCTCCTCGGCACCTGCCTCCTCGCGATCGGCCTCGGCCTCACCTACGGCCCCGCCGCCGTCTGGTTCGCCGAGACCTTCCCCGCCTCGATCCGCTACTCGGGCATCTCGATCAGCTACGCGCTCGGCGGCGTGATCGGCGGCGCCTTCGCCCCGACGATCGCGCAGCTCCTGCTGCAGGCCTTCGGCAGCACGTGGGCGATCGTCGCGTACCTGCTCGTCATGACGGGTCTCGGCCTGCTGGCCTCGATCCTGCTCCGGGACCGCAGCAACATCCCGCTCGACCTCGAGTTCGAGCGCAGCGGCCAGTGGAAGACCTGGAACTCCGCGGCGCAGAAGTAGCCCGCTCCGCACGCAACGCGCGGCGGTCGGCCCCTCGGGGCGGGCCGCCGCGCGTCGTGTGTCCGGAATAGCCGCTCTGCCGCCCGCGTTGCACCCACCATGACGACGCTGCCCCCGCTCTCGATCCTGGATCTCGCCACCGTCGAAGCCGATGGGAGCATCGCCGACGCGTTCGCGCACTCCCGCGACGTTGCGCAGCTCGCCGAGGCGAGCGGCTACACGCGCATCTGGTACGCCGAGCACCACAACATGCCGTCGATCGCGTCGAGCGCGACGGCCGTGCTCATCGCGCACATCGCCGCGCACACGCGCAGTATCGGGCTCGGTGCCGGCGGGGTCATGCTGCCGAACCACTCCCCGCTCGTCATCGCGGAGCAGTTCGGCACCCTCGCCGAGCTGCACCCGGGCCGCATCCACCTCGGCCTCGGGCGCGCGCCCGGGAGCGACGGCGCGACGTTCCGCGCGCTCCGCCGCACCCACGAGGCGGCCGAGCGCTTCCCCGCCGACGTGATCGAGCTGCAGCGGTACCTCTCGGACGAGCTGCCGCGCACGGCCGTGAACGCCTACCCGGGGCGCGGCACGCGGGTGCCGCTCACGATCCTCGGCTCCTCGCTCTTCGGTGCACAGCTCGCCGCCCAGCTCGGGCTCCCCTACTCGTTCGCCTCGCACTTCGCCCCGCAGCTCCTCACCACTGCGGTGCAGCACTACCGCGCGAACTACACGCCGAGCCCCGAGCACCCGGAGCCCTTCGTGAGCGCGGGCGTCAACGTGGTCGCGGCCGCGAGCGACGCGGAGGCCGAGGCGATCTTCGCGCGCACCGAGCTCCACCGGGTGCGCACATTCCTCTCCCGCGGCCGGGAGGAGCCGCTCACGCTCGATGAGGCGGCGGGACTCCTCGACACCCCGGCCGGACGCGAGATCCGCGGCATGCTCCAGTACACCGCGATCGGCGGGCCCGAGCGCGTGCGCGAGGAGCTCGCGGCCTTCGCCCGGCACGCCGAGGTCGACGAGCTCGTCACGGTGCACGCGGCGCCCACGCGCGCGGAGCAGCTCGCCTCCGTGCGGATCGCCGCGCCTGCTGCGGGCTGAGCGCGGCGATCCGGCTGCGGGCTACTCCCCTGCGCCGGTACCGAAGCGACGCCGGCCGAGCACGATGACGCCGCCGGCCACGAGGAGCGCGGCTCCCGCAGCGCCGAGGATCGACCAGCCGACGCCCGAGCCGGTCTCGGCCAGCGGGCCGCCCGGCTTTGGCGCCTGGGGGTCGACCGGGGGCTTCGGATCGACGGGCGGCTTCGGGTCGATCGGGTCCTGCGCCCGGTAGACGTAGGTGACCACCGTGGGCGCCGCGGCGATCGTGCCCGCTGGCGCGCCCGTGACCTTCACGAAGTCGTACCCGGCGAACGCGAGCTGCTTCGTGGTGTACGCGCTCCCCACGGGACCCGACTGCGGGATCGGCGCCCGCAGTTCGGCGCCCTGCTCCGTCTCGTACTTGGCAACGACCGTGCCCGTCTCGACGGGCGGCACGTCGCGGCTCGTGTAGTGGAAGACGACCGTCGCGGCGTCCGCCGCGAACACGCCCGTCTCGGCGCCCTCGACCCGCACGAAGTCGTAGCCCGTGAAGCTCTTCCGCTCAGCCGTGTAGTCGCTGCCGACGGGGCCGCTCAGGATCACGTCGTCCGTGAGCTCGTCGCCGTTCTCGTCGAGGTAGCGCACCGTGACCTGCCCCTCGGCGGCGGGCGCATCGCGCCACTGCGCGAAGAGCCTGAGGTTGCCCGCGGGGATCGCGATCGAGCCAGCCGGGAGGAGCTCGGCGCCCGGGTCGGCCGAGGTGCTCCATCCGGCGAAGACCTTTCCGGCCGGGGCGACGGGCGGTGCGGGCTCGGGATCGATCTCGGATCCCACGGGGCCCAAGTGCCACACGCGCACGGCGTCGTCGCGCTGCACGATGCGCTGCTGCCAGAGCGTCGGATCGAACGGCGCGTCCACGGCGTCGGGCCAGTCCCCGCCGTTCGGGTCGAAGCGCACGAACGCCTGCTGGAGGGCGCCGGCGTCGCCGTCGACGGGGAACGCGCGCTGATCGACGGTAATCCCGTCCGCCGCCGCGCCGAGGTTGTCTGCGGCGCCCTCGAGGAGCAGATCTCCCGTCGTGCCGTCGACCCGGTCGTTCGGCGCGATCATCACGGTCTGCACCACGCGCTGCTCCACGCCCGCCCGCACTGTGCTGCCGTTGTCCGCGAGCTGCGGGGTCTCGGTTCCGAAGGCGGCGGTCTTCGTGAGCCCCGCCGGGAGGGCGACGCCGCTGTCGACGCCGACGTTGAGCGAGCGCACGGTGTCGACGTCGTAGGGCACGGCCACCGGTTCGGCCGGCTGCGCCTCGGTCGTCTCACTGTCGGGGATCTCGATCCCGTCCGTTGCGGCGGCCTCGCCCGGGAGGAACAGGCCACCGCGCGCCGAGACCTGGGCGGAGGTGCTGTTCACGGGGTTCCCGCTGCCGTTGCGCACCTCGTTGCCGAGGAAGAGCGTGTGCGAGACGGTGAGCGGCTGCGCCTTCAGGTACTGCGAGTCGCCGTACATCGAGATGGCCGCGCCGCGCTGGCTGAGGAAGGAGTTGCCCTGCAGCGCGAGGTTCCCGACGAAGGTGCTGTTGAGCACGGTGAGCGGCGTGCCGAAGGCCTCGATCGCGCCGCCGCCGCTGTTGTCGTCGTAGGGCGTCTGGAGCCCCTCGGCGACGTTGTCGGCGAAGGTGCTGTTGCGGATCTCCACGGAGGAGCCGTTGCCGGACTGTGCGAGGATCGCACCGCCCTCGTCGCCCGCGGAGTTGCCCACGAACGTGCTGCCCGTGATGAGCGTGGCGCTGTTCTGCGCCCCCGCGATGGGGCGCTCCGACAGCGAGATCGCGCCGCCATCGCTGAGCGACGCGTTGTTCGACGCGATCGGCACGCGGTTGCCCTCGAAGATGCTGTCGTGCACGTTCAGCACGCCCGTGACATTCGTGGAGCCCATCTGGTGGAACGCGATGGCGCCGCCGCGGGTGGTCGACAGGTTGTCGGCGAACACGGAGCGGCTCACCGTGAGCTGGGTGCCGCCGGTCGCGAGGATCGCGCCGCCCGAGTAGCCGGACTGGGTGCCCCAGTTCTTCCGGAACGTGCTGTCCTCGATCGACGCGACGATGCCGGCCGGGAGGCGGATAGCCGCGCTCGATCCCGAGCGGTTGCCGAGGAAGCTCGAGCCGCTCACCGTGAGCTCGCCGACCCGATCGAGCGAGAGTGCGCTGGAGCCGTCGACTCCGGCGAAGGAGGAGCCGGTCACGGTCACGCGATCGGCTCCGGAGATGCCGAGGCCGCCGCCCGTGACGCCGCCGGGGTCTCCCGCGGGCTCCGCGGCGTTCGGCCCCTGGAACGTGAGCCCCGTGACCTCGACCGTGACGCCCGCGGCGCCCGAGAACTCGAGGTGCCGCCCGGTCGAGGTGGGTGCGAGCGACACGACCGTGCCCTCGCCCGCGAGCGTGAGTGCCACGTCGGCGGGGATCTGGATCGTCGGCGTCGCGGCGACGGGCGCGAAATCGGCGGCCAGGGTGATCGTCGCGGGACCGGCGCCGAGCCCGGTCACCGCCGTCTGCAGTTCGTCGACCGAGTGGACCGTGGCGTCGGCCGCGAACGCGGGAGGCGCTGCGACCAGCGTGCCCATCACGATGGCGGCGCCGAGCCACCCTGCTCCGACTCGGTACCGATTCCGCTGGCGCACGCTGCCCCTTTCAGCGGGCCCGCCGCGGTTCCGTTCCCGGGCGCGCTGCGGCCCCCGGGCTCGGATCGCGCCCTCGATGGCGCAGTCGGGGCCCACCCCCTCCGGAGCCAGCTTCGCGCCGATGCGATGAGTTCGTCAAGCCTTTTCTGGGACTTGCCCTTGACAGTGTCATGCGCGCGAACTTGAATGTGGGGAACTCACGTGTGGGACGCTCAGCGAAGTGGGAGGACGTGTGACCGAGGGAGTTCCTGCGCCGACCGGCGAGCCGCTGCTCCAGCACGCGGCAGAGCTGCTGATCGCCGCCTACCGAGACTGGTGCCGGCACGGCGAGGGCGTCGCCTCGCAGCTCGGCGCCGCCGCCTGCGCGGGCTGCTCCGCGATCTCCGAGGTGCACGACATGATGCGCCTCGTCGCCACGTCGACCTGGGAAGCCTCCGCGCTGCGCGCGCACTTCGAGCGGGAGCTCATCGGGCTCGGCGCGCTGCGCCCGCCGCGCTCAGCGGCCTGATCCCCGCGTGGTCCCGCGATTCTGAGCGTGCTGGGTCCCCCGGCTTCGCGACGGAATCCGTGGAGACCCGGCCTGCCACCGACAGATATGCAGATCGCGCCGGGGGGAAATTGGGGATCACGGCGCGGCTTCGATGTCAGGCCTTGCACTCGCGAGGCTAACCGGCCCCGCTCAGCGGTGTCAACCCACTGGCGGCGCGTCCCGGGAGCACCGCGCCGGAGCACAGCGCAGTGCTCCCGAGTGTGCTGTGGCCGGTCGGGGGGATGGGGGGATGGGGGTTCGACCGGCCACAGCGTACCCCGGCTTTGCCCACGTCCGTCGTTCCGCGAGCTCCACCGGAGCGTGAGATGCGAGCCTGGACTCGACCGAGGTCTTGCCCCTCCCTTCGCCCCTGGAACCCGGTGACTCGGGCTCTGTACGGTGCGTGGCTGCGTCTCAGGGACCACGGTAGGACCGCGGCCGGGCACGAGACGCAAAGTGAGTGCAGCCTCCGCTGAGTTGAGCACTGCGGCCCGCTCGCGCTGAGTGCATCACGCGCGGCCCTCAGCGTTCACCGGCGCCGACTCAGCCGGGGAGCCCTGCCCCCACTCGTGCACCGCATCGCCGACCTCGGCGCGCGAGCCGAGCCTCAGCTTCCGCATGAGGCGGTGCACGTGGTTCTCGACCGTGCGGATGCTGAGCACGAGCTCTTCCTGGATCTGACGATTCGAGAGCCCCGCCGCAACGAGCCGCGCCACCTCCTCTTCGCGCGGGGTGAGCGCCGGGCCGCGCCCGGCGGGCGGCATCCCGCCGGGCGCGCGTGCCAGCAGCTCGTCGAAGTCGCGGCGCGCGCGTGCGACCCGCGCCGCGAGCTCGGTCTCATCGCGCACGCTCGGGAAGCGCGCGAGCGCTCGCAGCGTCTCACCCGCGACGCCGTACTGCCCGGTCGCGATCGCGCCGGGGAGCGCATCGAGCGCGGCGTTCGCGTCCTCCCGAGCGCACGCACGCAGGGCCGCGAAGCGCGCATCGAGCAGCACGCTGCCGATCCCGCGCAGCCACCCCTCGAGCGTCGCCGCGCGCTGCTCGTCGAACTCGTGCCCGAGGCCGCGGAGCGCGCCGTGCGCCGCGGCCAGCAGGGCGCCGCGGCGGCGCAGTTCGATCGCCTCGGCCCAGCAGAGCTTCGCGGCCTCCGCGCGATCGTGCTCGCGCGCGGCGAGCTGAGCCGCGGCCCACGCCGGAGCGGCCCCGGGGAGTGCGGCGGCGGGGAGCGAGCGGCGCTCGAGCGCGGCCACGAACGGCCGCAGCTCCTCCGCCGTCCCGAGCGCGGCGACGATGCCGCACACCCGGATGCCGAGGTCGGCGCCCCGGGGAGAGAGCGGTGGCCCGCCGAGCGCGGCCCCCATCTCGCTGAGTCGGGCGATCCCGACGGACTGCCCGCGCACCACGAGCAGGAAGCCGAGCACCGCGCCGAAGAGGCGCATCCGCGCCTCGTCCAGACGGTCGCGGGCCGCGGTGAAGCCCGTGAGCGCGAGCCGCTGGGCGCGGGCGCCCTCGCCCTGCTCCAGCGCGATCCGGGCGGAGAGCGCCTGCGCCTCGGGCGCGAGCGCCCACTCGCCCTCCTGCGGCTGCGGCACGGTGCGGAGCGTCTCGCCCGCGGCGTCGACGTGCCCCCGGAGCAGCTGCAGCTCGGCGAGCGCGAGCTGCAGTTCTCCCCGCACGGCGGGCGTGGCCGCGGCCCGGCAGGCGGCGAGCTGGGCCTCGGCCCGCTCGGAGAGCGTGCCCCGATCCGCCAGGATCCCGATGCGCCCCGCCGCGAGCAGGCCCCGCGCGTCCGGCCCCGTGGCCTCCTGCTCGGCGCGCTCCAGCAGGGCGATCGCCGGCACGAGCCCCTCGTCCTCCGCCGCGACGAGCCGCGCCTCCCACACCCGCAGCCGAGCGCGCGCCGCGTGCTCGGCCCCCCGCTCTCCGGGGCCCCGGGGCACCGGAGCACGGGCGGCGGCCACGATCGCCGCCCGGATCGCTGCGGGTTCCGCGCGCTGGGCCGCGAGCCCCTCGACGAGCCGGAGGCCGCTCACCGCACTGCGGTGCTGCGCCCACGCATTCGTCGCGGCGCGGAACTCGCTCGCCCGGCGCTCGCTGATGCGGCGCAGCAGGATCGGGCTCGTGCGCTCGAAGCGCAGTTCGGGGAAGGGGTGCACCGGCTCGGGATCCTCCCACACGACGGGCTCCGGCGCCGCAGCTGCGGGGCGCCGGCTCCCCCGCAGGTGCTCCCCCAGGACCGGCGGCGTCACCGAGACCCAGCGCTGCGCCCCCGAGCTGTCGACCGAGACGAGCCCCGCACGCTCCAATCGCGTGAGCGCGGGCTCTCCGACGAGCTCAGCGGCCTCGTCCGCGGTCGCGACGCCCGCGGCGGCCAGCGCGGTGAGCGCCTCCGTGTCGTCGGCGCCGTCGGTAATCGCCGCCGCCGCCGCGCCGCGCACCATCGGCGCGAGGCGCGGACTCCACAGTTCGCCCGCGGCGACCCACCACTCGCCCTCCCTCCGCAGCCGTCCCTCGATCCGGGCGACCTCGGCGAGCGCCACCGCGAGTTTCACCAGCCCGCCCGACTTCGCGTAGATCCGGCCGAGGGCCGATGCCTCGATCGGCGCTCCGGCCGCCCCGTGGAGCACGGCGCCGACCTCTTCGAGGAGGAGGAGCGGCAGCGGCACGCTCACGGCGCGCGGTGCGCGCTCGATCAGCGTGGTCTCCCGATCGGTGAGCACGACGAGCGAGACCGGCGCCGAGCCGCGCAGGTGCGCGACCGCCGCGAGGAGCAGCGGGGTGAGCGCCTGCGGGCCGTCGGCGAGGAGGGTGAGGGAGCGGCCCCCAAACGCGCGCTCGATGTGGCCAGCGAGCTCGACGGGGCCCACCGCGCCCGCGGCCGGCAGTGCCCGATCCCGCTCGTGCAGCGCGGTGACGAGGGCGCTCGGCAACGGTCGCTCATCGCCGAGCGCGGGGAGGAGGAGACCGTGCTGGCCGGACTCCTGCAGCTCGTCGAGGAGCTCGCGCAGGAACCGGGAGCCGCCGTTCCCCCGCGGGGAGAGCAGCTCGACGTCGTAGCCCGAGGCGACGTATCGGCGCACGGTCTGCACCGTGCTCGGGCGCGGCTGGTAGGTGATCTTGCGCATCGTGGCCTCCTGGATCGACCCCCGAACCCCGTGGATCTCCAACGCGCAACGCCCCTGCGACGCCCTCCGCAGTCTACGGCGCACTCACCGCCGCGCTCGGCCCACTCAGCGACCGGGCTGGGGAGCGGCTCCCGCCGTGTCCGCGCGGCTCCGCCGCGGCGCCCGGGTGCTCCAGACGACGTAGCCGCCCGCGAGCACGATCGCGCCGCCGAGGCCCACGCTCCACCAGGGGAAGCCCGGCACCTCGGACACCGCGCCCGCGGCGGAGCGGTCGCGATCCGGCGTGGGGAGCACGCGCTCCCCCGTGACGAGGATCCGGTGCGTGTTCACGCCGAGCGGCGTGCACGTGATCAGGGTGACGAGGTCCTCGCCGGCCTCCTGGTGCAGCGTCTCGGTCTGATCCGGCTCGACGACGAGCACGTCGCGCACCCGGTAGCTCGCGACCTCGCCGAAGGTCTCGAGTGTGAACGTGTCGCCGACGGCGACCCGGTCGAGGTCCGTGAACATTCGCGAACTCGCGAGGCCGCGGTGCCCCGTGATCACGGAGCGGGTACTCTCGCCGCCGACGGGGAGCGACGTGCCCTCGAGGTGCCCGAGCCCGCGCAGCAGGGTCTCCTCGTCGGTGCCGTGGAAGATGGGGAGATCGAGGTCGATCGCCGGGATGCGCAGGCGCGCCATCACGCCGCTCGGGGTGACGAGCTGATCCCGGTAGGCGCCGCCGTCGCCCGTGACCTCGCCCGCGCCCACGGCGACGTTCGCCCCGGCCGCGACGAGCGCCCCCGAGGAGAGCGCTTCGTTGTAGCGCATCGCGTCGCGCACCTGCGTCGCCGCGTCCGGATCCGAATCGGCGACCTCGCTGCCGTACAGCCCCACGAGCGAGGATTGATTCTTCTGGGAGAACCAGGCCGCCGTGCTCGGGTACAGCATGATGCCGACGCCGAGCAGCCAGCAGACCACCGTGACCCAGGTCATGGCGCTCGGCCGGCGCCGCTGCGGTGCGGCGCCGTCCGAGCGGCGGCCCTCCCCCCGGCGAGCGCTGCGCACGCCGTCGGCTCCGGCGGGGATGACCGGGCTCGGTGCGGCGTGACGACTCATGTGCGCTCCTTCGGGAGTGGGGGTCGATGCGCGAGGGGCGTGGGGACGCCGCCCTCGCGCACCGACCGTGGATGGCGCGAACGCGCCGCTTGGGTTACGCCTCGCTGCGCTGGCGTCGGCGTGCGATCAGCACGGAGCCCACCGCGACGCCGGCGAGCGCGAGCCCGCCCGCGATCATCAGGGTCTGGCCGGCCGCGCCCGTGAGGGGCAGCTCGGGGACGCCCTGCTGGCGGTTGGGGATCTCGTTGCTGACGGGAACGGTCGTGACCTCGCCCGGGGTGACGATGACCTGCGTCTTGGCGTTGTCGCCCGTCGGGAGCACGAAGCCGTTCGGCGCCGCGATCTCCTCGAGCACGTAGCAGCGCTCGGTGAGGCCGTTGGTCATCGTGCCGCCGGCGAGCTCGTCATCGCCGATCCAGAGCCCGGGGATCACGATCGAGCCGTCGGCGCCCGAGGTGGCGACCAGCTCGCTGCCGTCGGTGCCGGTCACGGCCACGAGGTCGGTGTCGAGACGGCAGTCGGCCGCCTTCTGGCTCATCCACACGCGGAACTTCGCGCCGGCGAGGCCCGTGCCGGTCGCGTCGGCGTCGACCTTCTTCATCTTGACCTGGCCCCAGCGGGTCCAGACCTGCTCGGTGGGGGTGCCGGGGGTGCCGTCGCCGTCCAGGTCGAGGTCGTTCACGTTGACGAGCCCCTGGTTGGCGATCTCACCGTTTCCCAATGCCGTCACGGTGGCCTGGAAGTCGACCTGCACGAGGTCGCCCGCGACGAGCTTCGCGAGCGCGCCCGTGAGCTGCACCGTCAGCGTCGACTGCACGGGCGAGCCGGCCGTGGTCCACTGCGCGGTGTAGTCGCCCGCGGCGAGCGGGGTGCCGTTCACCGAGACGACGGGCGTCTTCGCGCCGGTCAGGCGGGCGTCGAGCGTATCCGTGATGGTGAACTTCGTGTAGGTGTCGCCCGTCACGGCCGGAGCCTGCTGCGAGATCGAGTAGCTCACCTCGGAGCCGAGCACGAAGCCGTTGACCGGCTGGTCCTGGATCGTCTTGTGCGGCTTGTCGCCCACGTCGTTCTTCGGGTACAGGTTCACGTCGTACACCCACGTGCCGTCGCCCTCGCCCTGGTTGACGCCCGGGGTGGGGATGGTGACGATGAACGGCTCGGACTTCTTCGTCACGCTCGCGGGAGCCGACTTCTCGCGCACGACATATGCGCCGAGGGGCATGCGCCCGCTCTGCGCGACGCCGTCGACGGTCGCGGGGAGCTCGGTGCAGCCCGAGAGCGTGTGCGCGCCGAGCGCGGTGCCCGTGCGGGCCCCGATCAGCTGCGCCTCGGTGACCGCGCGGACGGTGTCCCAGCCCGCGTTCGTCCCGTCGAAGAGGTCGATGCCCGTGATCGTGCAGTACTCGAAGACAACGCCGTCGATGGGCGCGGACGAGGGCGCGGTGCCCGTGCCGTCCGGGTTCATCGTGCCGCCGCCCGGGTTCTCGAACTTGTGCACGGTGAGGGAGCCGTCGGCCGTGGTGTCGATGTTCTCCGCGTACGCGGCCGAACCACCGGCGAACAACCCCAGCGCACCCACGGCGAGCGCCGCCGTGGCTGCGAGCCCGCGGCGCAGGGCGCGGGGAGCAGTGTTCTGAGACATGGGTATTCCTTTCTGAGCTACCGATGTTCGGCAGGTTGGGATCGCGCGGCCGCGGAGGTGCGGGGGCGCGAAGGTGTGTGGGTCTGGGTGAGTCAGCGCGCGTTCCGGGTGCGCACGGATCGTGCGACCAGGAGTGCGGTGAGCGCGAGG
This sequence comes from Leucobacter sp. PH1c, assembly GCF_000633415.1. Classification (GTDB taxonomy): domain Bacteria; phylum Actinomycetota; class Actinomycetes; order Actinomycetales; family Microbacteriaceae; genus Leucobacter. The sequence goes on from NZ_AYMV01000028.1 coordinate 81,684, forward strand.
AAGGCGCCGCCGCCGAGCAGGAAGAGGAAGGATCCCAGGCCGCCGGTGAGCGGCAGCGCGGGCACCGCGACCTGGTGGTTCGTGATCGGGCCGACCGAGACGGGGCCGTCGCTGCCAACGGTCACGGCGACCGGATCGGCGAGTTTCACGAAGCCCGGCGGCGCCTGGGTCTCGACGAGGTGGTACGTCCCCGGCGGGATGTCCGTCAGGCGGAACGTGCCGGCGACCGGGTCCGTGTCGTGGCCCGCGCAGTCCTCGGCCGCGTCCGCGACGCAGTCCGTCACGGGGATCGTCGTGCCGCCAGGGATCGCGACGCCGGCGGCGTCGACGGGGATGAGCTCCCACGCGGATCCCGCGAGCCGGTCGCCCTCGGGGTCGACCTTCTCCCAGCTCACGTCGACGCCGGGGAGGAAGTTCACCACGTCTCCGAGTTCGTAGGTCCAGGTGGCGGGGTCGAGCTTGCCCGGGCCGATCACGACGCGGATCGGATCCTTCGCGATGACGTAGCCGTTCGGCGCCTTCGTTTCCGTGAGGTCATAGCTCCCCCACGGGATGCCCGCCAGGGTGAAGCGCCCGGGAGCCGCGTCGCGGTCCTCGCCAGAGCACGTGCCGGAGGTGCAGTCGGCGATCGTGCGGGGCCAGGCGCCCGCGGGCATCGTGCCGCCCGCGGGAACCACGGGGGTGAGGGTCCACTCAGAGCCCGCGAGCAGGTGCTGCGTGTTCGCGCCGTCGACCTTGCGCCAGCTGAGGTCCGGGGCGAGCTGCAGCCCGACCTTGGCGGCCTCGGTGGGGAGGATCGGCGAGCCGTCGGAGTTGCGGTTCGCGGCAATCGCGACGTTGTTCCAGGCGATCCCGGTGAGGTCTCCCCCGTCGGCCTGCGCGGGGAACACGCCGGTGAAGGCGTCGCCCGGCTTCCAGACGCGAGCGCCGAAGTCGATCCGGATCCCCGTAATCTTCGACCAGTCGCTCGGCAGAGCCGCGCTCCAGTCGTTCACGCAGCCCGCGGGAGCGCTCGTGAGCGCACCGCCGCCGTTGCCGGCGAGCTCGCCCCGGCAGGGATTCGTCGAGGTCGAGTACTGCACCACCGCGTCGGCGGGGAGCCCGGTCACGGGACCGGTCGCGTACACGTTGAACTCCGAGCCGCGGGCGTCCGCTCCGGGACGCACGCCGTGGTCGCCCACGCGGGGCAGCAGGTCGTAGGCCACGAAGTTCCGCATGTCGACGTTGCCGCTGTTGCGCACCGCGATGCGGTACTCGGCCGCGCCGCCGAGGTCGGTCGAGCCCACGCCGGGAGCCGGCACGAAGTCCGCGTCGTTCGCACCCTGCACGCTCTTCAGCGCCGACATGCTCGGGCCCTCGAGCACCGAGTACAGCTTCTCCGCGCGGCACCCGCTCGTCGCGTCGGGGCCCTGCACGCCGGTCTTGAAGTCGACGTCGCCCCAGGTGTTCGCGCCGCCGAGCTTCGTGGAGTCGGCGTAGCGGCTCGGCGAGGCGCACACGAGGAAGCCGTCGGCCGACTCGGCCGCCTGCACGAGGATGTTGTTCTTCGTGGTGGCCATGGGGCTGCTGTCGCGCACGCGGGCGTCGAAGCCCACGGTGATCTGCTGCTTGATGTCGAGGCCGCCGTCCGCGGGGACGTTCGGGAAGTCGATGACGACCTTCGTGCGGGTGACGCCGTCGACCACGACCTCGCTCACGGTGAAGCGCGGCTCGCCGAGCTTCGCGATCACCTGCGCCTCGGAGTTCGGCTGCCCGGAGAAGCTCAGCATCACGGGGTGCGCCGGATCCTTCGTGTCGAGCTGCAGATTCGTGGGCAGGATCTCGGTGACGGTCGGGGTGAAGGTGTAGCGCTTCCCGCTCCACCGCTGGCCATCCCAGTCGTCGCGCTCGGTGAGGACCTCGACCCGGGCGGGATCGCCGGGGCGCAGCGCCGCCTGCGCGCTCTTCTGCCCGTCGGTGAGGGCGATCTCGGGGTTGTAGACGCGCTTCTCGGCGTAGATGTTCACGATGTCGCGGGCGATCCGGGTGTAGCCGCAGCGGCCTTCCCGGTCGCTGTCGACGAGCGCGCCGTTCGTCGACATCTCGCCGCCGTTCCAGCGCACGGTGTTGTCGCTCGTGCAGTTCTCGACCGTCACCCAGAGCGGGTGCTCGGATGCCGGGGTCACCCCGACCATCGGGGTCGTCGCGCCCGTGCTCGTGTTCGTGAAGAAGTGGGGCTGGTACTCGCCGTCGGCGACCGCCTGCGAGTTGTCGAGCGGGATGTCCGTGCTCACGGTGCCGAACAGGAACAGCTTCCCCTTGGTGCCCGCCTTCATGGGGTTCTCGTCGAGCGTGAACTTCGTGATCCACTCGCCGGAGCCCATCGGGATCGGCTGGTTGCTGCTGAGTCCCGCGCAGGTGCGCACGGTGCTGTCACCCGCGGTGAAGCCCTCGGGGATCGTGCAGACGCCGGTGCGGCCCTGGTTCGTGGTCCAGTGCACCGTGAGCTCGGACATGCTGCCGTTCGACCCGAACGCGATGTCCGTGTAGGCCGGCGTTGCGCAGTCGGTGCGGTTCGGATCGCTCGGCGAGGTCCAGCCGCAGGGCAGCGTGTCCGCGAGCGACCAGGTGCCCGTCGCGTTGCCCGTGCCCTCGACGCTGAACGTGTGGAGGTAGCCGCGCACCCAGTCGCCGCCGGAGCTCTTCGCGCCGCGCCAGAACTGGCGGCTGTTGCCGTTCGCCGCGGTGTACGAGATGCCCTTCTGCACCGTGAACTTGCCGTCGGCACCGACGCGGAGTTGCAGGGGCTCGGAGTCCTCAGCCTCCACGGCGTCGTTGCGGAGCCAGGGCGTCGCGCTGGTCTTGGCCGTGTTCGTGTAGATCTCGTCCTGGTTCGCGCCGTCGGTGAAGGTCGCTGCGGGGTAGTTGACGGTGACCAGGAGCTCCTTGGCGAAGGAGGAGGCGTCGCACTTCGGCTGCCCGTTCTCCACCTTGAACGAGTCGCCGAGCGTCCACGTCACGGTGTGCGTCGCCGCGTCGTACACGCCACCGGCGTTCGCGCTGCGGAATACCGTGCCCGGCGGGAGGGTGTCGACCACGGTCTGGCCCTGCAGCCCCCAGATGCCGTTGACGTTGCACACGTTGCCGTAGAAGTCGTAGCCGCCCGCCGCGTTCCACTGCGAGGAATAGCCGGTGCGGATCAGGTAGGTGACGTCGCTGCCGACATAGGGGCGGGCATCCGTCGGTGCGTACTTCGTCTTGACGAGCTTCAGGTCCTGCTGGGAGGTGATCGTCACGGGGACCGAGGTCGCGGAGACGCCCTGCTGGCCGGCGGAGAACGTCGCAACCGGAGCGAGGGTGGTGCCGTTCGGCGTGACGTAGTTCTGCGTCTTCAGCACGACCGACGCCGTGCCCGACTGGCCGCTCGTCATCGTTGCGGGGAGATCCCAGACGATCTTGCGGTCCGCCCCGGTGCCCTCGATGCGCGCGGGCGAATCCACGCCGTCGATCTTCGCCGCCGTGTAGCTCGAGACCTCGAACTCCAGCGGATCCGGCTGCCCGACCGGGATCGACATCTCGACCCGACCGTTGTCGCAGCTCGCGTTGTTCGTGCTGCCGCACTGGAACGAGACCTCGAACGAGATGGTCTCCCCCGAGAGGATCGTGGTGCGATCCGGGCGGATCGACACCGAGATGTCGTCGGCTGCTGCGATGGCCGGGGTCCCCACCCCGGTGATCAGTACCAGCGCGCTCATGACCGCGGCAACGATGCCCGTCAGCACACTCTTGCGCCCTGTGGCGCGCCGCTTTGCGGCCATGTTTCATTCCCCCAAGAAAACTGATGAAAACCCCAGTGCAATCATTTCGGTGATTGCCTCTCACGGGAAGAGAGCGCAAGAAGAAACTTATGTGACGCGATTCGTGAAAAATTCTTTTTCCGTTGCGTGAGTCGACTCCGACGCACGATTCCGACGCCGCTGACGCAGCAGTATGACGGTTCCGGTTGCGACCCCGGCGAGCGCGAGACCCCCGCCCGCGAGCACGCCCCAGGCCCCGCCCGTGCGGGCAAGCCACCCCTCTGCCAGCTTCGTGTTGGGGACGACGACGGGCGCGGCCGCCGCGGGATCCGGAACCGATCGGGCGATCACCTCGGTGCGCGCCGAGGCGGGATCCGGCAGCGCGTACCCCTCGGGCGCCGCGATCTCCTCGAGCACGTAGCAGCGCTGCGTCAGCCCGTTCGACATCGTGCCGCCGCCGGTCTCGTCGTCGCCGACCCAGACGCCGGGCACGCGGACGAGCCCGCCGGGCTCCGACTCCACCTCGTACGGCCCGCCATCGGGCGCCGTGACCTCGACGAGGCCCGGCGCGTCGACGCAGTCGCTCGGGAGCTCGCTCACCCAGAGCCGGAAACGCGCACCGGCGAGCCCCGTCTCGGGAGCCGCCGCGTCGACCTTCACCGCGAGGAGCTCCCCCCAGCGCGACCACACCTCCGGCGTGAGTGCCCCCGGCGTCCCGTCGCCGTCCAGGTCGAGATCGTTGACGTTGACGTGGGCCTGATTCGCGAACTCCGCACCGTCGGGCGTCAGCCTCGTGACGCGCGGGGTTCCGGTGCTCGAGCCGGACTCGGCGCCCTCCCCGCCGGGACGGATCACGCCGGTTTCGGGGGCACCGGGCAACGCCGGGGCGTCCTCGTCCGCCGAAGCTCCGGGCCGCTCGCCGCGCTCGGCGCCCGAGCGGTGAGGTTCCGCCGGTGCGGCCTCGGCCGGAACCGGGAGCGGAGCGGGCGCGTGCGCCGGCGCCGCCAGCAGCATGGGCGCCGCGATCCCCGCCGTCACCGCGACGAGGCCGATCGACGCGGCCGCGACCGCCGTGGTGGCCGTCGCATGCCGCCGCCAGCCCGGGCTCGTCGCGAGCACGCCCGCGCTGACCATGCCGATCACCGCCGCCTGCTCGGAGAACCGCTTCCAGCGCGAGCGGCAGGCCTGGCACCCCTCGAGATGCTTCTCCGCCTGCCCGCGGCTGCGCCCGTTGCGCTTCCCCCACCGGATCTCGCTGAACTTCGCCACGCACGCCGCGCACTCCCCCGAGAGATCGCGCGTCGGGTGCATGCGCTTCAGCCACGATTTCTTGAGGCCCTCCCGCGCACGCTTCAGGAGCACCGAGGTCGAGTTGGGCGAGAGCTCGAGCTCCGCGGCGACCTCCTGCACCGAGCGGCCACCCACGTCCACCTCGAGGATCACCCGTTTCCAACGCAGCGGCAGGTCCTCGAGCGCGGCGGCAGCCGCCTCCTGCTCCTCGCGCTCCGAGATCAGCTGGCCGACGGCGGGCAGCGCCCCATCGATCACCTCGTCGAAATCGTCGACCCCGAGAGTGCGGCTCGACTCCGTCCAGCCGCGCGAGAGCTGCCGGGACACGGTGCGGAACAGGTAGGCGCGGAACGCCTCGGTCGGCCCGCCGCCCGAGAGGAGCGCGCGGTACACCGCGTCGAACGCCTCCGAGACGGCGTCCTCGGCCTGATCCGGATCCTTGCCGCGCGCCCACGCGAGCGCGACGGCGTGGTGCCGCTCCCAGAGCACTGCGAGCGGCCACGCCTCGCCCTCGCGGATGGCATCGCAGAGGACGGCGTCGGAGATCGTCCCCTCGCCCTCACCCCCGCGTGTGCTCGTCACAGCTGCGGATCCTAGCAGCCGGTCCCTGAGCGCGACTCGGCCTCGGCGCCGACTCCGCGGCGTCTCCCGAGCGCCAGGATCCCGCCCAGGAGCGCGAGCGCGGTGCCGAGCGCGGCGGCGCCCCAGCCGAGCCCGGCCCCGCTGCCCGACACCGCGAGGGCGGTGCCCGCGCCGGTGCCCGCGCCGGTCCCACCCGTTCCCGGCCCGGTCCCCGGACCCGTTCCCGGGCCCGTTCCCGGCTCTGTCCCTGGATCGGTCCCCGGCTCCGTCCCCGGCTCCGTCGGGGAGCTCGCCCGCTCCCACCCGGCGAACAGCGTGAGGTCGGCCGTGATCCCCGCGCCTGCGTCGAAGCGTTCGCGCAGCGTCGCATCGGTGAACCAGCCCGTGAACGTGTATCCCGCCCGCGTCGGGGTGGCGGGCAGCACCAGTCGCTCGCCATGGTCGACGCGCTCGGAGCCGACGGGCGCCCCGCCGCGGGAATCAAACGTCACCGTGTAGACGATCGTCTCCCACATCGCCTCGAGCGCGAGCGGGCCCCGCACGGGCTGCGCGAAGTCGTACGCGGCGCTCTCACCCACGATCCGCCACCCCAGGAACCGCGCGCCCACGCGGATCGGAGCGGGATCGGGCGCGCTCGCCGTCCCGCCCGCGAGCACCCGCACCTCGCTCGCCGGATCGCCTGTGCCCGCGTCGAACGTCACGGCGTGCTCCGGGATCCCGAGTGCCGCGGCCCCGCTCTCCGCCGTGCCGAGGCGGTTCTCGAGCACCGCCCGGAACTGCGCGCCCTGCCGCTCGGCGGTCACCGGCACGTGCAGCGTCGAACGGCCCGCTCCGGTCGCCGTGCTCGCATCCGCGCCGACCTCCGACCAGTTCGCGCCGCCGTCGCGCGACTCCTGCCAGGCGATCTCCGGCTCGGGCGCCCCGGTGAAGGCGACCGCGAACTCGGCCGTCTCGCCGAGCGCCGCGGACTGCGTCGCGGGGTGCTCGCTGATGAGGGGCGGATCGACGTAGGCGAACGCCGCGGGAAGCGTGATGTCCTGCTGGGGGTCCCGCCCGAAGGTCCACGCGAGCGCCACGTCGACCGCACCGTAGGCGGCGCCCGCGGGCGTGACCGCACGCACGACTCCCGCCGCATCGTCGGGGGTGACCGTGGGGCTCAGCACGCCCCCGAAAGTCACGGCGGTCACCGCGGTCTCGGGCTGCAGCACGGGAGTCGGCACCGTGCTGTTCACCACCGTGCCGTCACCGAGCTGGGTGTAGTCGTTCAACCCCCAGCTGTACGTCGTCCCGTCGCTCGCCGTGGCGAAAGAGGTGCCGTTGCCCGCGGCGAGGCTCGTGAACACGACGCCCGGCGCACTCACGAGCGCGGGCGAGAGCTGGCCCTCGGTTGAGGTGGTGCCGTTGCCGATCGCGCCGTAGGTGTTCGCTCCCCAGGCGTAGATCTCCCCGTCCTCGGTGCGCGCGAGCGAGTGCTTCCCGCCGCTCACCACCTCGGTGAATCGCACCCCATCGGGCGTCGGCAGCTGCACCGGCACGCGCGAGTCCTGTTCGGTGCCCGTGCCGAGCGCACCCAGGTAGTTCCATCCCCAGGCGTACAGCTTGCCGTTGTCGCCGACGGCGATCGAGAAATCCCAGCCCGCGGCCACATCGACGTAGGCCACGTTCCGCGGGGTGGCGATGCGCGTGGGCTGCCGCTTCTGGTCCGTCCGGCTGCCATCGCCGAGCAGGCTGTCCGCGCGCCCCCAGGCGTAGGCGACGCCGTTCTCGCCAATCGCGAGTGCGTGCGTTCCCAGCGCACTCACCGTGCGGAACGCCGTGCCGTCGGGCATCGTCACCGGCACGGGCGTGCGCTGCTCATAGGTCAAGGAGCCGTTCCCGAGTTGCCCGTCGAGGCCGGATCCCCAGGCCCAGGCGCGCCCGTCCACGTCGAGGGCGAAGCCGTTCTCCTCTCCCGCGACCACCCGGGTGAGGCGCACTCCGTCGGGCATGTCGATCAGTCCCGGGGTGTCGCGTCCCGGGATGGCGCCCGCCCCCAGCAGACCGCTCTCACCGTCGCCCCACGAGTACCCCCGACCGTCCGCGTCCACCGCGTACGCGGTGAAGGTCCCGACGGCGACCGACGCGATGGAGGCATGCTCCGGGGTGTGCACTCGCACGGGCCGCGTGGCGTTCAGCCCGCTCCCGTCCCCGATCACCCCGTAGGCGTTCGAACCCCAGCCGTAGAGCGTGCCGTCATCCGCGAGGCCGAGTGAAGCATGGTTGCCCGCACCGACCCCCGCGAGCGTGATGGGCTCCGCCGCGGGCAGCGGGAACTCCACCGTGTCGCCGCCGGCGAGCCCGCCCTCGGCACCGGGGCCGGGGGCAGCGGCAGGGGCAGCGGGGGCGTCGGTGATCGCCTGGGCGGGTGCCGCGACCCCGGCCCCCGGCACGCCGAGCACGCAGAGCGCGCCCAGCGTGACTCCGGCGACAACCTGCCTGATGGTGCTCCCCATTGCGTGACTCCCCGCTCCCCCGAAACAGCGCATTCAAGCGCTATCCTAAGGCGCGCGGAGGCATCCGCAGAACAACAAAACCCCCGGGCGAACCGGGGGTTTTGAGTGACTCTCTGTAGCTGAGGCGGGGCTCGATCCCGCGACCTCACGATTATGAGTCGTGCGCTCTAACCAGCTGAGCTACTCAGCCAAACTGGCCCGCACAAGGTGCGAGCCAGAGAGTCAGAGCCCCGACCCAGGATTGAACTGGGGACCCCTTCCTTACCATGGAAGTGCTCTACCACTGAGCTATCGGGGCGAAGCCACCTCGCGGCGACAACCGTTTGAGAATAACACCTTTCGCATCCCGATGCGAAATCTGCTTGGCTAGGTGATGCGCGCCGGGCATGTCGGCGCAGAATTACAACGGAAAGAGGAGCGCGTGAACAGCCGCGTCGTTGCCATCGTCGGAATCATCCTGGCCCTGTGGATGTCGCTCGGGCGGTGGCTGTTCGGGATCGGCGGCACGCTGTCCTGGTGGTACGTGCCGACCATCGGACTCGTCTTCGTGATCCTGCAGCTCTGGCTCGCCCGCCGCCTCACGGTGACGCGCGAGCGCGGCAAGCGCACGAGCCGCAGCACGATCGTCTCCCTCGTGCTGGCCTGGCTGTGCGCGATCGGCTTCGGCCTCACGGTTCCGGATTCCGCCGACGGCACGCTCCAGTCGATCCTCGGCCTCGCATCGGGGTCCGCGTTCTCGGTCGAGATGTCGATCGCGCTGTGCAACCCGCTCGGGATCATCGCCTTCGCCCTGGCGATCGCGTCGCTCGGCTTCGCCTACGCCGATGCGCGGGATCCGAAGCCCGAGGAGGACGAGGTCGCCGAGGGCGGGATGGTGCCGCACCCGCTCAGCTGACTCCCCGAGGCCGGTCACCCCGAGGCCGGCCGCCGCGACTCCGCGACCGAGAACAGCTCAGCCCCCTACCGGAGTAGGGGGCTGAGCGCTGAGCGGAGGGTAGGGGATTTGAACCCCTGAGACGGGGTTACCGCCTGCTTGTTTTCAAGACAAGTTCCTTCGGCCGCTCGGACAACCCTCCGCCGACGAGCCTAGCAAACCGCACCGGGACCAACGGACGGGCACGGCTCAGAGACCGGGCACGCGGCCCGCCGCTCCGCTCAGCCGAGCTGGGGGAAGCGCTCACGCAGCGCCGTGAGCAGGCCGTTCTCCTCGATCGTGCCGGTCACGCGCGAGGCGACCCGCTGCACATCGGGCACCGCCTGCCCCATCGCGACCCCGTCGCCGCGGCGCGCGGCCCAGGCGAGCATGTCGATGTCGTTGCGCCCGTCGCCCGCCGCGAACACGCGCGAGCGCGGGATGTCGAGGTGCTCGCGCACCACTTCGAGGGCGCTCGCCTTCGTCACCCCGTCGGGGGCGATGTCGAGCCAGGAGGTCGTGCCGACGGCGTAGGAGACGTGGGTGAGGCCGAGCGAGCGCACGGCGCCGACGAACTCCTCGAGCCGATGATCGGGCGACACGACGACCACGCGGGAGGCCTGCACGCCGAGGAGCTCGTCGAACGGCACCTGGCGCTGATCCGCGGGGAGCGTGCCCGTGGGGATCTGCTCCGTGTAGAGGAAGCCCCCGTCGGCCAGCTCGACCGCGAAGCGCGCCGTGACGAGCTGCGTACGAATCTTCTGCAGCGCCTCGCTCGGATCGAACGCCTCGACGCGCTCGCGCCGGTACGCGCGGTGCGCGAGCGGGTCCCGCTTCAGCGTGACCGCGCCGTTCGCCGCGACGATCCACTCGGGGCGGATCCCGAGCCGCTCCACGATCGGCAGCGTGGCGTCGACGGAGCGGCCCGTCGAGACGATCACGGCGTGCCCGGCGGCGTCGAGCGCGCGGATCGCGGCGGCGAGATCGGGATCGATGTGCCCGCCGCTCGGATCGTCACCGGCCCCCTCACCGAAGCCGTGGCTCAGCACGGTTCCGTCCAGGTCGAGCGCGATGAGGTGCCGGTCGGCGGCGGTCACGGCCTGCAGTGCGGGGGTCGTCATGAATTATCCTTCGGCGATCGGGCTCAGCACCTCGAGGCCGCCGAGGTAGGGACGGAGCGCCTCAGGAACGGTGACGCTGCCGTCGGCGCGCTGGTGGGTCTCGAGGATCGCGACGAGCCAGCGCGTCGTGGCGAGCGTGCCGTTGAGCGTGGCGACGGGGGCCGTCTTGCCGCTCTCGGTGCGGAAGCGGGTGGCGAGGCGGCGCGACTGGTACGTCGTGCAGTTCGAGGTCGAGGTGAGCTCGCGGTACGCGTCCTGCGTGGGCACCCAGGCCTCGATGTCGAACTTGCGGGCGGCGCTCGACCCGAGGTCACCGGCCGCGACATCGATCACGCGGTAGTGGAGGCCGAGCGACTGGAGCATCTCCTCCTGCCAGCCGACGAGGCGGTCGTGCTCCGCCTCGGCGTCGGCCGGGTCGGTGTAGACGAACATCTCGAGCTTGTTGAACTGGTGCACGCGCAGGATCCCGCGGGTGTCCTTGCCGTGCGATCCGGCCTCGCTGCGGTAGCACGTCGACCAGCCGGCGTAGCGGATGGCGCCGCCCCCGAGATCCACGATCTCGTCGGCGTGGTACCCGGCGAGCGCGACCTCGCTCGTGCCGGTGAGGAACAGGTCCTGCGCGGGGAGGTGGTAGACCTCGTCGGCGTGCTCGCCGAGGAATCCGGTGCCCTGCATGATCTCGGGCTTCACGAGCGTCGGGGTGATGAGGGGCGTGAAGCCGTGCGCGAGGGCCCGGTCGAGCGCGAGGTTCATGAGTGCGAGCTCGAGGCGCGCGCCGACGCCGCGGAGGAAGTAGAAGCGCGCGCCGGAGACCTTCGCGCCGCGCTCCATGTCGATCGCGCCGAGCATCTCGCCGAGCTCGAGGTGGTCGCGCGCGGGGAAGTCGAACTCGGGCTTCGTACCGACCTCGCGGAGGGTGACGAAGTTCTCCTCGCCGCCCGCGGGGACGCCGTCGATCACGAGGTTCTCGATGCGAGAGGCGAGCGCGGCGAATGCGGTCTCGGCTTCCTTGGCGCGCGCCTCGGCGGCCTTCACGCCGGCGGCGAGCTCCTGCGCCTGTGCGATGAGCGCGGGCTTCTCCTCCTTGGAGGCGGCTTTCACCTTCCCGCCGAACTCCTTCTGTTCGGCGCGGAGCGTCTCGAACTCGGTGAGCGCGGATCGACGAGCGGCGTCTGCGGCGAGCGCTTCGTCGACCACCCCCTCGTCGTTTCCACGCGCGCGCTGCGAACGCTTGACGGCCTCGGGATCGGTGCGGAGGAGTACTGGATCGATCACACCGCCCAGCTTACCCGTGCCGAGCTGGGTGGGCGGGGACCGGGCACTACGCTGGTCCCATGATCGACTCCCCTGCGCGACCTCAGCCGAGCGCGGCCGTCGTCTACCACCCGCTCAAGACCGACGTCGCCGGGCTGCGGAGCGCCGTGCGCGAGCAGGAGCACCGCTTCAGCTGGGCGCCGACGCGCTGGTACGAGACGGAGGAGGCCGACGCCGGGGTAGCGGCCACGCGCGCGGCGATCGCGAACGGCGCGAGCGTGGTGCTCGCGAGCGGTGGGGACGGCACGATCCGCGCCGTCTCGGAGGCGCTGCGGGGCACCGGGATCCCGCTCGTGATCATCCCGCAGGGCACCGGCAACCTGCTCGCCAGGAACCTGGGCGTGCCGCTCAACCGGCTCGACGAGGCGGTGCGCGCGGCCTTCACGGGCGACAATCGCGCGGTGGACGTGGGGATCCTCACGATCACCCGCGCGGACGAGTCGGAGGACGAGCACCTCTTCCTCGTGCTCGCGGGCATGGGGCTCGATGCGCGCGCGATCTCCGCGACGCGGGCGACCCTGAAGAAGCGGCTCGGCTGGCTCGCGTATGTGGACGCCGGGGTGCGCACGATGCTGCGTGACGGCCCGCTGCACATCCACTACTCGATCGACAATTCGCCGCTCAAGCCGCTCTCGGTCTACACCGTGATGATCGGCAACTGCGGGCTCATGCCGGGCGGGGTGCTCCTCATCCCGGACGCAAAGCTCGACGACGGGATGCTCGACATCGTGGCGCTCCGCCCCCTGGGCGCGTTCTCGTGGCTGCGGATCTGGAACAAGATCGGCTGGGAGAACGGGGTGCTCAGGAAGACGCGGGCGGGACGCCGGATCATCGACCTCGTGAACGACACGAAGGCGGTGAACTACTCGCAGGTGCGGCGCTACGCGCTGTCGGTGTCCGAGCCGGAGCCCGTGCAGCTCGACGGCGACGACTTCGGGCTCGCGCTCGCGGTGAGCGGCGTCGTCGATCCCGGCGCGCTCGTGGTGCGGGTGCTCCCGGAGTGGCGCGCTCAGTCCTGAACGGCCGCCCCTCCGGGGCTCCCTCGCCGGATCAGTCCTTCCGGATCAGCCCCGCCGGCTCAGCCCCGCCGGCTCAGCTCCGCCGACTCAGTTCTCGCCGTCGGCGGTGCCCTCGATGACCCCGCGCAGCCAGTCGCGGGCGTCGCGGAAGGCGTCGTCGTCGTGTGCGGCGCGCGTGGTGGCCGCGATCCGGTCGGCGCGCGGGTACGAGCCGAGGAAGACGACGTTCGGGCTGAAGCGCTTCACGCCGAGCAGCGCATCGGCCACGCGGGCATCCTTCACGTGCCCCTCCGCGTCGATGACGAAGCGGTAGCGGCCCATCCGGTCCCCGATCGGCCGGGAGGCGAGCAGGGTGAGGTTCACCCCGCGGGTGGCGAACTGCTCGAGTAGGTCGAGGAGCGCGCCGGATCGGTCCTCGGGGAGCTCGACGATGAGCGAGGTCTTGTCGGCGCCGCTCGGCTCCCCCACGGGAACCGTGCGGCTCACGAGCACGAAGCGCGTCACCGCGTCGGGGTTCTCGGCGATCCCCTCGGCAAGCACCTCGACGTCGTAGTGCGCCTCGATCCCGGGCGGCGCGATCGCGGCGTCGATCCCCTTCTCGGGGTCGAAGAGATCGGCCGCCGCCTGCACGTTCGAGGTGGCGATGAGGTGGCGGTGCTGCGGGGCGTGCGCGTCGAGCCAGGCCCGGCACTGCCCGTACGCGACCGGGTGGCCGGAGACGACGGCGACCTCGTCGAGCGTCGTGCCGGGGCGCGCGACGAGCACGAAGCGCACGGGCACGAGGTACTCGCCGACGATGCGGAGGCCCGGGATCGTGGCGAGCAGATCCTGCGCGACGGTCACGCCACCGTCGATCGAGTTCTCGATCGCGATCATCGCGGCATCACTGCGGCCCGAGACGACGTCGCCGAGCGCCTCGCCGAGGTTGTCGACGGGGTGCCACTCCTGGCCGGCGGCCTCGGGCACCTGCTTGAGCGCGGCCTCCGTAAACGTCCCGGCCGGCCCCAGGTAGGAGTAGCGGCGGGCGGATGCGGAGGTCTCTGACATGCCCCCTAGGCTACCGCGCGCGAGGCGCCGGGCCGATGCCGCTCCCGGCTCCCGACCCCTGGCTCCCGGCTCCCGCTCTCACTCGGCGCGGAGCACGCGGGCGACGAGCGCCTGCGCGGCCTCCTGCACCCGGGCGAGATGCTCCGGCCCGCGGAACGACTCCGCGTAGATCTTCATGACGTCCTCCGTGCCCGAGGGCCGGGCCGCGAACCAGGCGTGGTCGGTCTGCACCTTGAGCCCGCCGATCGCCGCGTCGTTGCCGGGCGCGCGGGTGAGGATCGCGGTGATCGGATCCCCCGCGAGCTCGGTGTCGGTCACGTCGCTCGGCGCAAGCGCCCCGAGCGCGGCCTTCTGCTCGGGCGTCGCCGCCGCATCGATGCGCGCGTAGGCCGGCTCCCCGTACTGCGCGACGAGCTCGCGGTAGCGCTCGGCGGGCGACTGCCCCGTGACCGCCTGGATCTCCGCGGCGAGCAGCGCGAGCAGGATCCCGTCCTTGTCGGTGCTCCAGGCGCTCCCGTCGAAGCGCTGGAAGGAGGCGCCCGCGCTCTCCTCGCCGCCGAACACGACCGAGCCGTCGAAGAGCCCCGGCACGAACCACTTGAAACCGACGGGCACCTCGAGCAGTGCGCGGCCGTGGCCCGCGACGACGCGGTCGATCATCCCCGAGGAGACGAGCGTCTTGCCGATGCCCGCCGCAGCCGGCCACTCGGGCCGGTGCGTGAGCAGGTAGTCGATCGCGACCGCGAGGAAGTGGTTCGGGTTCATCAGGCCGTCGGCCGTGACGATGCCGTGCCGATCCGCGTCCGCGTCGTTCCCCGTGATGAGCGAGAACTCGCTGCGGAACGCGTCGACCGTGCGCATCACGTGCGCGGAGGACGGATCCATGCGGACCTTGCCGTCCCAGTCGAGGTGCATGAACCCCCACTGCGGGTCGACGCCCGGGCCGAGCACCGTGAGGGGGATCGCGTGCCGCTCTCGGATCGCGGCCCAGTAGGCGACGCTCGCGCCGCCGAGCGGGTGCGCGCCGAACGAGACGCCGGCCTCCCGGATCGCGGCGAGGTCGATCGCCTCGGGGAGCGCGTCGACGTAGGCGCCCAGGAAGTCGAAGTGCGGCGCGGCCGCGCGGGCGTCGGCGTCGGCGCGCGGGATCGCGGCGACGCCCGCGGCGAGGAGCTCGTTCGCGCGGGCCGCGATCCAGTTCGTCGCGTCGCTGTCCGCGGGGCCGCCGTGCGGCGGGTTGTACTTGAAGCCGCCGTCTGCGGGCGGGTTGTGGCTCGGAGTGACGACGATCCCGTCGGCCCGGCCCGGGTCGTCGGCCGCGCGGCCACGGTTGTAGCTGAGGATCGCGTGGCTGAGCGCCGGGGTGGGCACAAACCAGGCGTCGCCCGTGCCCGCGGAGGGGCGCGCGTCGACACCCGCGGCGAGGAGCACCTCGACGGCCGTGCGCTCGGCCGGCGCGGAGAGCGGGTGGGTGTCCGCGCCGATGAAGAGCGGGCCGGCGATGCCCTGCGCCGCACGGTACTCGGCGATGGCGGCGCTGATCGCCGCGATGTGCGCGTCGGTGAACGCACCGGTGAACGCCGAGCCGCGGTGCCCCGAGGTGCCGAACACCACGCGCTGGGCGGGATTCGCGAGGTCGGGGCTCGTCTCGGCGTAGGCCAGGAGCAGGGCGTCGACGTCGACGAGGTCTTCGGGGCGTGCGGGGGTGCCAGCGCGTTCGTGCATGCCCCCAGTGTGCCACCCCTCCCCCACCCACTCCTCCGATTCGGGGTCACTCCGGCACCGTGTTGCGGGTGGGCGGGTCCGCAACACAGTGCCGGAGTGACCCCGATCCGGGGGCGGACCGGCGAGGGGGCCGTGGGTGAGCGGGGCGGCGGGTGGGGTGGCCGGTGGGGTGCCAACTTCACCGCCCGTTCATGGGCGCGGTCTATCCTGTTGCCATGACCGAGCGTGCGATCCACCCCCGTCGGAGCGATATCGAGTGCTGGCTCACGGACATGGACGGTGTCCTGGTCCACGAGAACCGGGCGATCCCCGGAGCGGCCGAGCTGCTCGAGCACTGGCGCGAGGAGGAGATGCCCTACCTCGTGCTCACGAACAACTCGATCTTCACGGCCCGCGATCTGAGCGCCCGCCTCGCGGCCTCCGGCATCGACGTCCCCGAGGACCGGATCTGGACGAGCGCGCTCGCGACGGCCGCCTTCCTGAAGCAGCAGAAGCCCGGCGGCTCGGCCTTCGTGATCGGCGAGGCCGGGATCCTCACCGCGCTCCACGACGCGGGCTACGTGATGACCGAGTCGGATCCCGACTTCGTCGTGGTGGGCGAGACCCGCAACTACTCGTTCGAGGCCATCACGAAGGCGATCCGGCTGATCAGCCGCGGCGCGCGCTTCATCTCGACGAACCCGGACGCCACCGGCCCGAGCCCCGAGGGCCCGCTCCCCGCGACGGGCGCGATCAACGCGCTCATCACGAAGGCGACGGGCATGGAGCCGTACATCGTGGGCAAGCCGAACCCGATGATGTTCCGCTCGGCGCTCAACAAAATCGGCGCGCACTCGCACAACACGGGCATGATCGGCGATCGCATGGACACCGACGTGGTGGCCGGCATGGAGGCGGGCCTCCACACCGTGCTCGTGATGACGGGCATCTCGGACCGCTCCGAGATCGAGCGCTTCCCCTTCCGCCCGGACGAGGTGCTCGGCTCCGTCGCGGAGCTGCTGCCCCGCGACTAGGGGCACGGGGCTGGCCTCCCCCACAGGTCGGAACCGAAACTGCGCCGGATCTCGCGCGAGCGCTCGGCGTCAGCGAAGTCCCCGCGCAGCAGCGCGGCGATGAGCGCTGCGATCGGTTCGGCGTGCTCGAACCCCGCGCCGAGCCGCACGATCTCCTGGGTTCCGAGCCGGATCCCGCCGGCTTCCTCGCCCACGCTCTGGTGCGGCAGCCGGCACGCGCCGACGAAGACTCCGCCGGCCTCGAGTGCCCGCATCGCCCGGGCTCCTCCGCCCCAGGGGGCGGCGTCGACCACGACTTGGTGGGTCGCGGTGATCCCGCGATCCGCCCCGAGGAGCGTGAGCCCGTGCGCGTGGAGCCGCTCGCCCAGCGCCACGGCAAGTTCAATCGTGCGCTTCGCCCAGGCCGGCCGCTGTTCGACGGCCTCCGCGGTCGCGATCGCAAGCGGACCGAGCCGCGCCGGATCGTAGTTCGATGAGAGCACGGGCGCGAGTGCTTCGCCCATGCGCTCCGCCACTTCGGGCTCATTCGTCACCGCGGCCCCGCCCGCTGGCCCGGCCAGGGTCTTGTAGGTGGAGAAGGTGAGCAGATCCGCGCCCTCTGCGAGCGGGTTCGGGAACTCGCCCGCCGCGATCAGCCCCGCCACATGGGAAGCGTCGAAGATCAGCCGGGCTCCGACGCGATCCGCGGCGTCGCGCAACGGCCCGATCCGTGTCGGGAACTGGATCACGCTCCCGCCGACGAGAATGATCCGCGGGCGCACATCGCGCACGAAGTCGACGAGTTCCGCATCGAGGATCTCACCGCTTCGCGAGTCGACGGGGAGGAAGCTCCCCCGCAGGCCGCGGACTCCGGCGGTCCCGTCTGCAAGGTGACTGGTGTGGCTCCCCGCGCTCGGCGGCAAGGTCGCGATCGTGTCGCCGGGCGCGGCAAGGGCGGCGTATGCGGCGAGATTCGCGAGCGTTGCGGTGACGAATCGTCCGTCCGCGAATCGTCCGCCGAAGCCGTTCCGCAGCTGCTGCGCGACGATCACCTCGAGTTCCTCGATGGGACCGAGCGCGGGCTGGATCTTCTCTCCGGGCCAGCCGATCGCCGGGCGGGAGGCGAGATCCGCAGTGTGGGCGGCCCGCACGCGGGGAGACAGCACGTTGCTCCCCGCGTACAAGTTCAAGCCGCCCCCGCCGCTGAGCCGCAGCTGCGCGTCCTGTGCGGCCGTGACGGCGCCCGTCACCGCGTCCGCATCCGCCTCCGCGTGAGCGGCCACGAGTTCCGCAGCGCGCCGCTGCACGGGAGCTGTTCCCCAGGGGATCAAGGGGGTGTCGAGCAGTGCGCTCACAACGGTTCTCCTCTTCTTCTGAACAGGGGCGTGGCCGCCCGGTGCCGCGGGGCTACTCGCCGCGGAAGGCGTCACGCAGGTCGCGCAGAGTGGGCGGAAGGCCCATGGCGGTGACCGCGAGACCGACGACGATCGCGAGGATCACGCCGCCGTAGAGGATGACTCCGTACATGATTTATCCTTCCTTCGTTGCTGTCGCAGGCGCTGCGTCTCCCGCAGCGTCCGAGTCGTCGCTGACACCGCTCGTCTCATCCCACACGGTCTCGACCGCGGCGGTGTCGGGCGCGACGATGTCGAAGCCGCGTGGGGCCATCCCGGTCTTCGGCGTAAGCGCCACCACCAGGAAGAACACGATGAGGTTCGTCACGAGGCCGACGGCGAGGCCGAGGATGCCGAACGGCTCGCCGAGCGGGCCGTTCCAGAGCCAGGTCGACAGCAGGCCGGCCACCATGGCGATGGGGCCGGCGAGCCGGTGCCGCACGTCGAAGAGCACGCCGAGCAGCAGCGGCACGATGACCGTGGGAGCCCAGGTCGAGAAGTACACCATCAGGATGTCGATGATGTTCGGGAACGAAAGGCCGACCACGAGGGCGATCACCCCGATCACGAGATTCATGACCCGCTGGAAACGGAGGCGCGTGTGATCCTCGATCTTCCGCCGCCCGCCGAGAGTCCAGAGATCGCGCACCACAACGACCGTGGTCGAATTCAGGAATGAGGACGCGCTCGACATGATGATGGCAATGAATCCAGCGACGAGCAGGCCGGTGAAGCCCGCAGGAATCACGCGGTTGATGAGCTCGGGCATGGCCGCGTCGGAGGGGATCGTGGGGTCGAGGGCCCGCGCGAGGATTCCGCCCGAGGAGGTCGTGAAGAGGAACACGATGCCGAAGATGCCCGCGTAGATGAACGCCTTGCGCACGGTCTTCGTGTTCGCTCCGGCGAAGGCGCGCTGGGAGTAGGGCTGGATAAGCGTCTCGCCGAAGACGAAGCCGATGAACAGGCTGATGAAGAACCCGATGGGCTTGTCGCCGGTGATCGTGAAGAACTCCGGCGGCACACTCGCGACGATCTCCGCGGGGGTGCCGACGCTGCGGATCGCGACCAGGATCGCGATGGGGATCGCGACGGCGAGCACGGCGAAGTGGATCACATCGGCTCGGACGTCGGACCAGAGCCCGCCCGCGGTCGAATAGACGATGACGATGAGCGTGAGCACGATCGCGCCGACCGTGAAGTCGATTCCGGTGAACACCTCGAGGATGGTTCCGAGAGCGCGGATCTGCGCGCCGAGGATCGCTGCGCAGACCACCATCGAAATGAGTCCGGTGAAGACCCGGGCCACCACGCCGTAGTGGTGCTCCATCACGTCCCCGACGGTTTCGGCGGCGTAGCGGCGCAGGCGCGGAGCGACCCAGATGCCGACCGCGATCGTCGCGAGCGGGAATCCGAGCAGCGCGAAGAAGTAGGTGTATCCCTCGCGGAACGTTGCCCCCGCGGCGCCGATGGCGAAGGACCCGCCGATGTAACTCGCCGCGAGCGTCGCGGTCACGATACCGACCGGAAGCGAAGACCCTGCGACGGCGAAGTCGCGGCCGGTCTTGACCTTCTTCAAGCCGGCGAGCCCGATGAGCACGATGATCACCAGGTAGCAGGCCACGATGACCCAATCGATGACTGTCATGATGAGATTCTCCCCGTCGAGTTCTCGGTGCGAATGTCTGCGAACACGTTTCCTCCTTGTAACGCCTGCATACCGTGGGCTGAGCAGCGCTGCTCAGTGCCGGTGGATCGGGCCCGTGGGGCCCGATCCACCGGAGTGGCACGTGCGGGTGCAGCGTGCCGGGTGCCTACGCCGAGATGGCGATAGTGATGTTCTTCACGTTGGTGAAGCTCTCGAGCGCACCATCGACCGAGTATTCCCGACCGAGCCCGCTCTGCTTGTTCCCGCCGTACGACATTCCAGGCAGCTGCCCGCCGCCGCGGTTCACCTGGATCCACCCGGCCTCGAGCCGGTTGGCGGTGCGGAGCGCTGTCGAGACGTCGCGGGTGAACACGTAGCCGGCGAGACCGTAGTCGCTGTCGTTCGCCCACTCGATCACCTGCTCCTCGTCGGACCAGGGAATGACCACCAGCACGGGTCCGAAGACTTCCTCGCGGGTGACGGCCCAGTCCGCCTGAGCCCCGAGGATCACGGTCGGGGCCACGTAATACCCCTCCCGGTCGGCGGGGTTTGCCGTTCCGCCGGTGGCGAGCTCGCCGCCGGCTTCAACCGCTCCGGCGATGTAGGACAGGACGGTAGCGTGCTGGTGCGCGTTCACGATCGCGCCGATGTCCGAAGCCTCGTCGAGCGGATCGCCGACGCGCAGCTTCCCGAGGGCTTCGACGAGCTTCGGCACGAAGTCCTCGATGATGCTCTCGTGCACGTACAGCCGCGAGCCCGCCGTGCACGACTGCCCCTGACGGGTGAAGCGCATGGCATTGATGACGTGCTGCACGGTCTCGGCATCATTCGAGTCGGGGAACACGATCGCGGGCGACTTCCCACCCAGCTCGAGCGTCACGGGGGCGATCCGGTCTGCCGCGGCGGAGATGATGTCCTTGCCGACTCCGGTGGAGCCGGTGAAGGTGAGCTTGGCGACCCGTGGATGGCGGGCGAGCGCCGCGCCCGCAACGCTGCCGGAACCCGTCAGCACGTTGAGCACTCCCGGGGGCAGGATCTCGTTCGCCCACTCCGCGACGCGGAGCACGGCGAGCGGCGCGAGGTCCGCGGCCTTGAGGACGAGCGTGTTGCCCGTCATCAGGGCCATCGCGATCTTCAGCGAGGACAGCGTCACCGGAGCGTTCCAGGGCACGATCCCGCCCACCACCCCGATCGGTTCGCGCACCGTGTAGCTCAGCAGTCCGTCCCCAAACGGCAGAGTCTCACCCTTCTGCTGGGAGGCGACTTCGCCGTAGAAGCGGAAGATGTCTGCGCCCGAGGCGGCCTCACCTCGCGCCTGCGTGCGCAGCGCGTTGCCCGTCTCCGAGGCGATGAGGCGCGCGAGCTCCTCCTGCTGCTCAGCGATCCGGTCGCCGATCGCGAGCAGCATCCGGCCCCGATCGCGAGCGGGCAGGCGCCCCCACGTCGCGAACGCCGCCTGCGCCGCGCTCACCGCGGCGTCGACATCGCGCTCGTCGGAGGCGGGGACGAAGGCGAGAGTCTGCTTGCGACCCGGGTTCTCGACCGCGGTCCACGCGCCGCTCTGCGCCGCGCGCCACTCACCGCCGATCAGCTGCGGAACCTCGGGTGCGGTCGTGGTGTCCGCGTCGAGTGCGGTCCGAACAATCATGCGATGCCTGCTTCCTTCGTCTGGAGTCGAGTGCCGGTGAAGTCCTCGTAGAACTCGACCACGCTGGTGAAGTCCTTCGCCCCACGACCGTCGCGATGACCGATGCGGAAGAGGTCGCCCACCACGTTCGAGACGGGGGTGGGCAATTCGGTGCGCGCCGCAGAGGTGAGGAAGAGCTTGATGTCCTTCAGCATGAAGTCGAGCGCGAACCCAGTGGGACGGTCCTCCGTGAAGAGCGTGCGGGGGAAGTAGCTCGACAGCACGTGGCTGTTCGCCGAGCTGGTCGAGAGGACCCGGGCGGCCGTATCGAGTTCCACGCCCGCCGCTACCGCCGCGCTCAGGCCTTCGCCGAGCGCGGCGATGTTGATCGCCGTGATGATGTTATTCGCGAGCTTGATCGCTTGGCCGCTCCCGGTCTCCCCCACCAGAAACACATTGCTCGCGTACGCCTCGATCACCGGGCGCGCGCGCTCGAACGCCTCGGCGTTCCCTCCCGCCATCACCGCAAGCGTTCCCGCTTCAGCCCCCTGCACTCCACCGCTCACCGGCGCATCGAGGTAGGTGACTCCTGCCTCCGCGGCACGCGCAGCGAGTTCGCGAGAAGTCTCGGGGTCGATCGTGCTGTGATCAATGATGATGGTGCCGGGACGCGCACCCTGCAGCACGCCGCGCTCACCCGCAACGACCGCGCGGACGATCGCGGGCGACGGCAGGCTCAGGAACACGATCTCCGCCTGCGCTGCTGCCTCCGCGGCGGACTCCGCGGCGGTCGCGCCCTGCGCGACGAGCGCCGCAACGGCTTCGGCGTTGAGGTCAGACACGGCCACGCCATGCCCCGCCGCGAGCAGGTGCGGAACCACCCGACTGCCGATATTTCCGAGGCCGATGAAGCCCAGCTGTCCTGCCACGATGTGCTCGCTTTCGTCATTGAAAATTGGGCCTGCAGAGTCCTGTCGCGGCCGTTCGCCTCTGAGATTAGGGAAGTTGCCGCGGCGAAACGCACGAGAAGTGTTGACGATTCACCACCGGAAGTTCGACAATTGTCGAAGCATGGGACGGGGTCCGCCTGTGCCCCACCACCTCCCCAACGAAAGGGCCTCAGCCGTGCAGCAGCGGGAACTGGACGAAGTCGTCTCCCTCGTATCCGAGAGCACCGGCAGAAACGTCTCGCTCGACGACGTCGCGGGTCGCGTCGTGGCGTACAGCACGATCGTGCCGACCACGGATCGCGTGCGAATCGACGCCGTGCTCTCGAAGTCAGTGCCCTCCCACGCAAAGATCTGGGAATCGAAGCACGGCATCAGCACGCGCACGCGGCCCTTTACCGTGCCAGGCGATCCCGAGAACGGCCTGCTGCCCCGGATCTGCATCCCGCTGCTCGTGCGCGGGGTGCGCGTCGGCTACCTCTGGGTGCAGGCGAACAGCGCCGAGGACGCGTTGGAGCCACTGCTCGCCGAGCTGGAGCAGCGGCACAGCGAGACGGAGCGGCTCGCCGAACGGGTACTCCTCGCACTCGGCACGCCGAGCGGAATCGCCTCGGCGGCGAATCGGGACTTCCAGGATCTGGTGAGCGGGCAGGGCGACGTCGTCCATGAAGAGCTCGCCGAGCGCATGCGCCCCGATCACGACACGCACCTGATCGTATTCTCGAGCGCCGCGGCGCAGAAGAACGCTGAGACCCTTCCCGCACTGGCCTACGCGCACGCGCTGCAGGATGCTGCCCGGGCCGTCCACGCGGCGGCCTCTCCGCTCGAAGGCCCGGAGGTCGTCGGTTTCAGCACCGATCAGCACGGCGTGTTCCTCATTCCGAACCGGAGCCTCATCGAGCCGTTCGCCGAGCGACTGTCCATCGCCCTCGAGCTGCGCACCTCCGCGCGGCAGGAACGCGAGGTCGCCTACGGTGTGAGCGCGCCCATCAGCGAAGCCTCGGAGCTGCGCCCGGCCTACCGCCAGGCCGTCACGGCGCTCCAGGCGTCCGTCGTCGACCCCGCGCTCACCACGCACCGCTTCGACCACGTGGGCATCTACCGGCTCCTCGCGCACGCGGTGACGGCGCATGTGCCCGAGCGGATCCAGCGCATCGCCAGCGCACCCGAGGGTGAGGAACGGCTGCGGATCTTGGAACGCGTCTACGACTCTCCCGGCACCATGCAGCGGGTCGCGGACGCACTGCACATGCACCGCACCAGCGTCTACAACCATCTCCAGCGCATCGCCGCGATTATCGATGCGGATCCGCTGGACCCGCTCGTGCGGCTTGAGCTCCATGCGGGACTCAAACTCCGCCGCTGGCTCGACCGGCCCCGCTTCGAAGCCCCGCTCGGCACCCGCTCGGCACCCCAGGTGTTCTGAGCTCCCTCCCCTACGCCCCGAGGCGGCGGTAGCGGTCGTGGCGGCGCAGCCGGCGGTGCTCCTCGTTCTGGAGTTGCAGGCCCGCGAGCTCCTGCGCGATCGCGTCGCCCATCCGGCGGCTGAAGGCCTCCGGCTCGTCCGCCGCGTCCGGGTGCTCCGCGATCACGCGGTCCACGATGCCGTGCGCGACGAGGTTGCCGGTCTCGACGCCCTGCTGCGCCGCGAGCTCTGGCGCGTGCGCCGTGTCCCGGTGCACGATGGCCGAGGCCCCCTCGGGCGGGAGCGGCGAGAGCCAGGCGTGCTCCGCCGCGAGCGTGCGGTCCGCGGGGAGCAGCGCAAGCGCGCCGCCGCCCGTGCCCTCGCCGAGCAGGATCGAGAGCGTGGGCCCGCGGTGCTTCGCGAGGTCCGCGAGGCAGTGCGCGATCTCGGCGGCGAGCCCGCCCTCCTCGGCCGCCTGCGAGAGCGCGGCGCCGGGCGTGTCGATCACGGTGATGAGCGGCAGCTGGAGCTCGTCGGCGAGGCGCATCGCGCGGCGGGCGGCGCGCAGCGCCCCGGGGCCGAGCGGGGCGCGCGTGCGCTGGGAGCGCCGGTCCTGGCCCACGACGACGGCGGGAACGCCGCCGAAGCGCGCGAGGCAGAGCGTGAGCCCGGGATCGCGCTCCCCCTGTCCCGTGCCCGAGAGCGGCACGACATCGGTCGCGGCCGTGCGGAGCAGCTCGCGGAGGCCGGGGCGGCGCGGATCGCGCGTGCGGGTGATCGAGGCCCAGGCGTCTGCGGACCCCTGCGCAAGCTCGTGCGCGGCGCCCGGCGTCTCCGCGAGCTCGACGAGCTCCTGATGCGTGGGCCGCTCGAGGAGCCGCAGCGTGCGGCTCACCACGTCGCGGAGCTCCCGCGCGGGGAGCACGCCGTCGATGAGCCCGAGGCGCGCGAGATTCTCCGCGGCCTGCACGCCCGAGGGGAACGCCTCCCCCGTGAGCGCCTCGTAGACGCGCGGGCCCAGGAAGCCGACGAGCGCCCCGGGCTCCGCGACCGTGACCTGGCCGAGTGAGCCGAAGGAGGCGAGGGCTCCGCCCGTCGAGGGGTGGCGCAGGTAGACGAGATACGGCAAGCACGCCGCCTTGTGCGCGGCCACCGCGGCGGCGATCTTCACCATCGCGACGAAGGCGACCGTGCCCTCCTGCATCCGGGTGCCGCCCGATGCGGGCGAGGCCAGCACGGGAAGCCGCTCGGCCGTCGCCCGCTCCAGGGCGCGCACGAAGCGCTCGGCGGCCGCGGTGCCCACGGAGCCCGCGAGGAAGCGGAACTCACAGGCGATGAGTGCGACGCGGCGCCCGTCGACGAGCGCCTCGCCCGTGAGGATCGACTCGTCGGCCCCGCTCCGCTCCGCGGCGGCCGCGAGCTCGGCGCGGTACGCATCGCCGAGCTCCGGCTGCTCGGGCGGGGTGTCCCAGCTGACGTAGCTTCCCGGATCCGCGATGAGCTCGATCAGCTCGCGCGCGGAGCGCCGCTCGGCGCTCACGCGCTCGCCCCCGTCGCTGCGGGCGCCCGGTCGGCGGGGGCTCGGTCGGCGGGCGCTCGGTCGGCGGTCTCCGCGAGCCAGGCGCGGATCTCATCGCCGTGCTGGTCGAGCGTGGGCGGGGCGGTGTGCGCCGTGCGGGCGCGCTCCGTCTCGCCGTCGCCGTCGACATCGAAGAAGCGCAGCGCCGGCCCGGGCAGCGAGATCGCGCCGAGCGCGGCGTGGTCCACCTCGACGACGAGCCCCTGCGAGCGCACCTGATCCCACGCGTACACCTCGGGCAGGCTCCGCACGCGGCCCGCGGGGATCCCCGCGGCCGCGAGCCGGGCGAGGAGCGGCTCCGTGTCGCTGTCCGCGAAGGCGGCCTCGACGGTGCGGATCGTCTCCGCGCGCGCGGCGACCCGCTCCGCGTTCGAGCCGAAGCCCGGAGCATCGGCGGCGATCCCGAACTCGGCGCAGAATGCCTGCCAGAGGCGCTCGCTGCCGACGCTCATCTGCACCGCGCCGTCGCGGCAGTGGAAGAGCCCGTAGGGTGCGATCGAGGGGTGGTGGTTACCCTGTGCGAGCGGCCGCTCGCCGGCGACCGTCGCGCGCGTGCCCTGGAACGCGTGGACGCCGATCACCGAGGAGAGCAGCGAGGTGCGCACCACGCGGCCGACGCCCGTGCGGGCCCGCTCGACGAGGGCGGCGAGCACGCCGACGACGCCGTGGATCCCGCCGAGCAGGTCGGCGATCGGCGTGCCGACCCGCTGCGGGTCGTCGGGGCGGGAGCCCGTGAGCGACATGAGTCCGGCCTCCCCCTGCACGATCTGGTCGTACCCCGCGCGGCCGCCCTCGGGGCCGTCGTGCCCGAAGCCCGTGATGGAGAGCTGCACGAGGCGCGGGTTGAGCGCTGCAAGGCGGGCGGTGGAGAAGCCGAGGCGGTCCATCACCCCGGTGCGGAAGTTCTCGATGAGCACGTCGGCGCGGGCGAGGAGCTCGGTGAGCACGGCGCGGCCGTCGTCGCTCTTCAGGTCGAGGGCGATCGATTCCTTGTTGCGGTTGCAGGAGAGGAAGTAGGTGGAGTAGTCGGCGCCGTCGGCGCCCGTCACGAAGGGCGGCCCCCAGGAGCGCGTATCGTCGCCGCCGGCCGGCGCCTCCACCTTGATGACCCGTGCGCCGAGGTCCCCCAGCATCTGCCCGGCGTGCGGGCCCGCGAGCGCGCGCGACAGATCCACCACGAGCATCCCATCCAACGATCCCTGGTTCATAGCTCCGACCCTTCCTTCCTGCTGACGATGTCGATCACGCGCGGGGCGCGAGGTAGTGCCCGATGGCGGCGACGGCCGCGCTCACTCCCGTGCTGAGCGTCGGCTCGAGGTCGGGGAGGAAGTGGGGCGAGTGATTCACCGGCGGATCGACCGTGCCCTCGGCGAAGCCGCCGAAGAACCAGTAGACGCCGGGCACCCCGATGCTGTCGGGCAGGGTGCCGAAGTCCTCGGACCCCATGGCGGGCGGGATCCGCAGCACGTTCCCCGCGCCGAGCTCGCGTTCGAGCACGGCGCGCACGGCCTCCGACTCCCGCTCGTCGTTCGTGAGCTGCGGGAAGCGGTAGATCTCCTCGATCGTGGGCCGCGGGGCACCCGAGGCCTCGGCCTCGGCGTTGACGATCCGCGTGATCGCGCCGAGCACGTGCGCGCGGATGTCCGTGCCGAGGGTGCGGATGTTCAGGGTGAACTCGGCCGCCGCGGGGATGATGTTCTCCTTCAGCCCAGCGTGGAAGGTGCCGCAGGTGACCACGGCGGGCGACTGCGGCGGCAGCTCGCGCGAGACGATCGTCTGCAGCCGGGTGACCATGTGGGCGCCGAGCACGATGGGATCGATCGAGTCCTGCGGCTGCGAGCCGTGCGACTGCTTGCCGTGCACGGTGATGCGCAGTGCGTCGGCCATCGCCATCGCGGGGCCCGTCGCGAGGGCGACGCTGCCCGCGGGGGCCGCGGGGAAGACGTGCTGCCCGAGCACGACGGTGGGGCGGGGCGCGCGCTCCCAGATCCCGTCGGCGACCATCGCGGCGGCCCCCGCGGCGGTCTCCTCCCCCGGCTGGAACACCCAGACGACGGTGCCGCTCCACTCCCCCGGCTGGCGGGCGAGGAGCGCGGCTGCGGCGAGCGCCGCGGCGACGTGCGTGTCGTGCCCGCAGCCGTGCATCACGGGCACGACGGTGCCGTCGTCGAGGGTGCCCGTCGCGGTCGAGCCGTAGTCGGCGCCCGTGTCCTCCTGGATGGGCAGGCCGTCGGTGTCGGCACGGAAGCCGACGACGGGCCCGTCGCCGTTGCGGAGGATCCCGACGACGCCCGTGCCGCCGCAGCGGAAGTGCTCGATGCCGAGCTCGGCGAGGCGGGCCTCGATGAACTCCGCCGTGCGGTGCTCCTGCATCGACAGTTCGGGGGTGCGGTGCAGGTGGCGGTAGCTCTCGTGGAGGTGCTCGCGCTCTGCGGCGGTGAGGTGGGTGGTCAGCATGGTGCGGTCCTTTCGATGGCGCGACGCCGCGCTAGTTGACGAGGGCCTCGTCCTCGGCCGGCGGGGTGCTCGCGCGGTCCCGGATTACGAGCGAGAGGACGATGGAGAGCAGCACGACGATCGCGGTCGCGAACATGCCGAGCGCGGGGGCGACGGGGACCACGACGAACTGCATGAGGAGCGCCAGGGCGATCGCGATGATCGTGGGGCGCAGCTGCTTCATCGAGACGATGGCCTGCACGAGCACGGCGCCCATGAGCGAGGGGAGGATGTAGAGTCGCGCCACCTCGATGAGCTCCGCGGGGATCACGGAGACGAGCCAGCTGCCGAGCACGCCGACGAAGAGGAGCAGGCTGACGAGGTGCACCGTCGCCGCGCCGCAGATCGCCATGACCGAGGCGAGGTCGCCGCGGCGGGATCCGGGCTTCGCGCCGATGCTCGACTGCGCGACGATCGCTGCGGGCAGCAGCTTGTTCGAGATGTTGCCGATCATGAAGGCCTGGTACATCGCGGCCGAGCCGAGGATCGGGTAGTAGGTGACGGGCTCGACGATCCAGAACACGCCGAAAGTCGCGGCCACCGCGACGAACGCGGTGAGCACCATGGGCCAGCTGAGCTCGAGGTCGGTGAAGAAGAACAGGTAGAAGGGGCCGGCGAGCGAGAGCAGCAGGCCGAGGACCATCGTCGCCGAGCCGTAACGGCTCGTCTGGCGATCGAATCGGTCCATCGCGGCGTCGGCGGTGGTGAGTTCCATGGCGATGCTCCTGAGTGCTTAGGCGGCGACGGGGGTGTGGAGGAGGAAGGCGACGAAGAGGGCGACGAGGATCGAGAAGCCGAGCGCCCACTCCTTCAGCCACTTGAGCTGCAGCAGCTTCGCGATGAGCAGGCAGAGCGCCATCACCCCGGCCGAGATGAGCACAAGGAGCAGGTGCAGGGACGACTTGCCCGTCTCCGCGACGGCGAGCATCGAGAAGGCGCCGAGCAGCGCGGCGGCGGGGATGAGCGCCATGACGGCGGGGTTGCGCTTGCCGAGGGTCTGCGAGCCGCGCTTCAGGATCGGGGTGAGGAGCAGCGTGCAGAGCATCCACATGCCGCCCGAGAGGCTCATCGCCATGAAGGCGACGGCGAACACCTGCTGGGTGTAGCTGTCCGCGCCGAGCTCGGCGCCCATGCTCGTCGCGGCGATCCCGGCGGAGGCCGTCTCGGTCGCGGCCGAGCCGATGAGCCCGATCCGCACGAGCACGGCGGGGGTGCCGAAGAGCGCGAGCAGCGCGATCGCGACGAGCACGACGGCGAGCGAGGGCCCGATCGACGCGACCGCGCCGGCCCGGTACGACTCGCGGATCTCCTTGAGCGGCATGTCAATCCCCGCGGCCGCCGTGCGGGCGGCGCGGATGTAAAGGAAGGTCTGGACGAAGATCACCCCGAAGACCCCGAGGGCGAACACCCAGAGGATCGGCGAGTTCGCGATCGCCCAGATGTCGGTGGATCCGGGGTCCGCAAATCGGTACGGCGCAGCTGTCGGCATGTTGTGCTCCTTTGCATCTCATGCGATCAAGACGAGAAATCTTCCGATCACCCTGCGGGAGAAGCCTGCCCGCCGACAAGAGCCTGGGCGAATCGGCCACGGATGTGGCGAGTCCCCCCGTTCCGGCGGTTTCCCGGCTTTCCGCTTCGTGGGCGGTGCGAGTTCCGGCAGGGTGGGGGCATCCGCATTTCAACGGCGAAAGGCACCCGATACCGATGGACATCCAGAACCTGAGCGCGGTCGAGGTCACCCACCTCATCCGCCGCCGCGATCTCTCCGCCCGGGAGGCGCTTGCGAGCCACATCACCGCGATCGAGCAGCGCAACGCGCCCGTGAACGCCGTGATCACGACCGATTTCGAGCGGGCTACCGAGCTCGCGGCCGCGGCCGACGAGCGCACCGCGCGCGGGGAGCCGACGGGGATCCTGCACGGCCTCCCGATGACACACAAGGACACCTTCAACACGGCCGGCCTGCGCTCCACGCAGGGCTCCCTCGCGCTCGAGCACCACACCCCCGAGCGCGACGATCTGCAGATCGCGCGGCTCTCGGCAGCGGGGGCGATCCGCACGGGGAAGACGAACGTGCCCGAGTTCGGCGCGGGATCGCACACCTTCAACGATCTGTTCGGCACGACCACGAACCCCTACGCGCCGGATCGCTCGGCGGGCGGTTCCTCGGGCGGCGTCGCCGCGGTCGTGGCGTCGCGCATCCAGGCGTTCGGCGACGGCTCGGACATGGGCGGTTCCCTCCGCATCCCGGCGTCGTTCTGCAACGTCTACGGGCTGCGCCCCTCCTACGGGGTGATCCCGATGGAGGGCGCGACGAACGCCTACACCTGGCTCGCGCGCTCCGGCCCGATGGCGCGCAGCGTGGAGGACCTGGCGCTCTTCATGCGCGCGAGCACGGGGCCGACGGCGCTGCCGAACCCGAGCCCACTTACGCCGTCAGACTTCGGCACGCCGCTCCCCGATCTGCGCGGGGTGCGCATCGGCTACAGCTTCGACTTCGGGATCGGCATGCCCGTCGAGCCCGAGATCGTCGACGTGCTGCGCGGACAGCTGCGCGTGTTCGAGGAGGCCGGCGCGATCCTCGAGGAGGCGAGCATCGACTTCTCAGACGCCGACGAGGTCTTCCAGGTGACCCGCGCCTACGATTTCGCGACCGGGATCGGGCCGCTCCTCGCCGAGCACCGCGACGTGATCAAGCCCGAGGTGATCTGGAACGTGGAGACCGGGCAGCGGCTGAGCGCCGCCGAGCTCATCTCGGCGCAGGCCGCCCGGACCCGGCTGGAGGCCGCCGTGCAGGCGTTCTTCTCGCGCTTCGACGCCTTCCTCAGCCCCGCGGCGCAGGTGCTCCCGTTCGATGCGAGCTGGCGCTGGCCCGAGACGATCGCGGGCGTCGCGGCCGAGACCTACCTCGACTGGATGCGCTCCGCGTGCGTGCTGTCGGCGACGAGCCTGCCCGTGCTCGCGATGCCCGGCGGCTTCACCTCCGCGGGCCTTCCCGTCGGGTGGCAGCTCGCCGCGAATCACTACCGCGACCCGCAGCTGCTGCAGTGGGCGGCCGCGTACGAGCAGGCCACGGGCTTCGCGAAGCTCCGCCCCGAGGACGTCGCGCAGCGTCGCTAGACTACTGCTGCTCGGATCCGAGCACGACCGGTCGAGGAGGACTGCGAGATGGCCACACCCGGGCTCAATCCGCTGCAGCAGCGCATCGTGGCCGCGCTCCAGGTGGACGGCCGGGCCTCCTGGCGGAAGATCGCTGAGGCGCTCGGCGAGCCCGAGCGCACGGTGGCGCGGCACGGCTCGGATCTCCTGGAGAGCGGCCGTGTCGTCGTCGCCGCCGTGACGCACTACGAGCACCAGATGATCCTCGCGTGCGAGAGCACCGCGGGCACCGCGCTCCTCAGCAGCGAGGCGCTCGCGCAGCGACACGACGTAACGTTCTGCTACCTCACGACGGGACGGGCGGAGGTCGTTGCCGAGATCGGCTACCACGACAACCTCCGGGAGCTCCTCACGCTCCAGCTCCCCGCGACGGCCGGGCTGCGGAGCTTCGCGGCGTTCCCCGTGCTGAAGTACTTCAAGACGATCCGCGGCTGGCGCAGCGGCGCGCTCACACCAGCCGAGGAGCAGACGCTCCTCGCGCGCACGGGACACGACCGCACGGAGTGGACCCTCCCCGAGAGCCGCGGGCCGAAGGACGACGAGATCCTGCGCGCGCTGCGGGAGGACGGCCGCGTGAGCCTCGAGGCGCTCGCCCGCCGCACGAAGATGAGCGAGACCTCGGTGGCCCGCCGGCTCGAGTGGCTGCTCGGATCGGGCCAGTGCTCGATCCGAGCGCTCGTCGAGCCCTCGCTCGTCGGCTACCCCGTCGAGTCGATGCTCTGGGTGCAGGTGCCCCCGCACCGCGTGGAGGCGCTCGGGCAGCAGCTCAGTGCGTGGCCCGAGGTGCGCTACGCCGCCGCGATCACGGGCGACTACCAGCTCGTGCTGAACCTCACGGCGGCCACGCACGCCGAGCTCTACGCCCTCCTCGCGCACCCCGTGTGGTCGAGCGACGTCACGCATCTGCGCACCGACCTCATCGTCGAGGCGCGCAAGCGCGGCGGCCGGCTCCTCAGCCGGGGCTGAGCGCCCCGGCCCCGCGACCGGTTACTTCTTGATCGTCTTCCAGAGCATCTGCCCGAGCACGAAGGCAAGGAGCAGCGAGAACGCGACGTTCGACCAGAACGGCGGGATGTGCGTCGCGATCACGGAGCCGAGCGGCGAGAGCACGCTCGCCGCGATGCCGAGGATGGCGGCGGCCCGGAGGTCGACGTTGCGGCGGCGCGCGTTGCCGATCGTGCCCGAGATCGAGCCGGGGATGAGCATGATGAGCGAGGTGCCCTTCGCGATGAGGTCGCTCGCCCCGAAGAAGAACATGAGCACCGGGACGACCACCACGCCGCCGCCGACGCCGAGCAGCCCGGAGAGCACGCCCGTGACGAGGCCCGTGACGACGAGCAGCACGATGATGAGCGTGCTCTTCTCGATCTCGGCATCGCGCTGCGGCACGACGAACCACAGGCTCACGACGACCGCGGCGAGGAAGCCCATGAAGAGCCAGCGCAGGAAGCCAGTGGGCACCCGCGAGAGCAGGTAGCTGCCGATCTGCGCGCCCACGATCACCCCGGCCGCGAGCGCGATCGCGGTGATCCAGTCGACGTTCCCCTGCACCGCGTAGCCGATTCCGCCCACGACCGCGGCCGGCAGGATCGCGGCGACCGAGGTGCCGGCCGCGAGGCGCTGCTGGAAGCCGAGGAACATCACGAGCATCGGGACGAGCACCACGCCGCCGCCGATCCCGAAGACGCCGGAGAGGAGTCCGGTGAGGGCGCCGAGCAGGGCGAGGACGATGAAGCTGGAGCGGGGAGTCTGAGTCATGGAGCGTCGATTCTGGGAGAGCGTGTGCGGGGTGCGGTGGGGTGCTGCAGGCCGGACGGCCTGCTCGCTCAGCCCGGCGCCGGCACGACGATCGCGGAACCGTCGGAGCGCGGATCGCTCGCGGCCTCGTAGCCGTCCGGCGTCACGCGGATCACGTTCGAGTGGCCGAGGTCCTCCGTGCGCGGGGGCACCTCGGTGACGGCGAAGCCTGAGGCGGCGAGGGCGGCGCGCGTGGCCGCGGGCACGTCCGACTCCGCCATAACC
The DNA here is from genome assembly GCF_000633415.1 of Leucobacter sp. PH1c. GTDB lineage: Bacteria > Actinomycetota > Actinomycetes > Actinomycetales > Microbacteriaceae > Leucobacter. The sequence goes on from NZ_AYMV01000028.1 coordinate 114,229, forward strand.
GAGACGGGGCCGATGCCGCGCCACTCCTCGACCATCCAGCGCGGCGCGTGGGTGGCCTCGTGCGGGGAGGCCCCCGCGAGCGAGCGGAGCAGCAGCTGGGTGTGGATCTGCGGCTGGGCGGCTCCGCCCATCGTCGCGGGCACCCAGGCCAGCTCGTCGCCGCGCAGCACGAGCACGGGCATGAGCGTGTGGCGCGGGCGCTTGCCCGGGGCGAAGGCGTTCGGTGACGCGGGGTCGAGCGAGAACGAGGTGCCCCGGTTCTGGAACAGGATGCCGGTCTCGGGCTCCAGGATGTGCGCGCCGAAGCTCCAGTAGACGGAGTTGATGCAGGAGACCGCCCAGCCGTCGTCGCTCACCGCGGCGAAGCCGACCGTGTCGCCGCTCGCCTTCGCCGCCCCGGGAACGGGCGACGCGGGCGCCGCCATGCCAACGAGCTCCGCGCCCGTCGCGCCGCCGAAGCGCGGGTCGGCGAGGTGGCTCGCGCGGATCGCGTTCGCGTCGTGGAACGCGCTCGCGAGCGCGCCCGCCCCGGCGCCGAGGGGATCCTCGATGCCCGCGGCGACCGCCTCGAGCGCGCGCAAGAGCATGAAGCCCGAGGTGTTCGGCGGCCCCGTGAGCACGCGGAGGCCGGCGTACTCGCCCTCAAGCGGTTCGGCCCAGTAGGCCTCGTAGTCGGCGGCGTCCTGGAGGGTGATCTTCGATCCCAGGCGCTGCAGGCCCGCGATCCAGCGCTCCGCAGTCTCCCCCGCGTAGAACTCGCCGGAGCCGCCCGCGGCGAGGCGGCGCAGCGTGCGGGCGAGCGCCGGCTGCACGAGCGGCGCGCCCTCGGCGATCGGCTCGCCGCCGGGGTAGAAGACGGCGCGCGCGCCGGGATCCTGCTCGAGCGTCGCCCGATCGTCGACCAGGGCGGCCGCGACCGAGCGCGAGTTCGGGAAGCCGTCCTCGGCGAGGCGGATCGCGGCCGCGAAGTGATCGGCCCAGGGCCGGGTCGCCCCGTACTCGTGGAGCGAGTTCCAACCGCACACGCCGCCCGGCACGGTGACCGTGTCGATGCCGCGGAGCGGAAGTGCCTCGCCGTGCGCTTCCCGCAGCGCCGTGAGCGTCTGCGCCGCGGGAGCCGCCCCCGTCGCGTTCAGGAAGCGGATCTCTCCATCGGGCCTGCGGACGAGCGCGACGAGATCCCCGCCGAGGGCGACGTTGTTCGGGTAGACCACGCAGAGCGCCGCGGCGGCGGCGAGGGCCGCATCGACCGCGTTGCCGCCCGCCGCGAGGACCGCGGCGCCCGCCTCGGTCGCGAGGTGGTGCGAGGTCGAGATGGCGCCCCGGGGGCGCACGGATTCCTGTGGCATGCTACGCCCCTCCCGGCTCTCCGACCGCCTTCGCGATCTCCTTGCTGATGTCGAGCACGTGCGCCCGGGCCTCCTCCTCGGCCCGCGCGCCGTCGCGCGCGGCGATCGCCTCGTAGATGCGGCGGTGCGCCACGCTCGAGGCCTGCCTGCGCGCCTTCGTCTGGTAGCGGCTGGCGCGGCTCGGCGCGATCTGGTTCGCGATCTGCTCGTTGATGAGGGAGAGGAGCGGGTTGTGCGTGTACTGGGCGATGGCCTGGTGGAACGCCCGGTCGAGCTCCGCGTACCGCTCCTTCGTCACGTCGACCTCCATCGCCTTCACGAGCTCCTCGAGCTGGGTGAGGTCGCGCGGCTGCGCCCGCACCGCCGTGATCCGCGCGATCGGCGGCTCCACGATGGCACGCAGCTCCATGATGTCGGTGAGCTCGGTGCGCATCGCGGAGAACGCCTCGATCACCTCGTCAGAGGCGCTCGCGGCCTCGCCCGGCGCGAGGATGATCGTGCCGCGGCCCGGCTTGCGATCGATCAGGCCGCGGTTCTCGAGCTCGCGGAGCGCCTCGCGCACCGACACCCGGGAGACGCTCAGCAGCTGCGCGAGCTCGCGCTCGGCCGGGAGCTTCTCCCCCGGGGCGAGATCGCCCTCCAGGATCAGCCGCTCAAGATCGACCGAGAGACGGTCGGGCACCGAGAGCGTCTCGCCTCGGCTCATCGAACCCCAGTCCATGCTGTCCACCAATCTCACTCAGTCGCTGCCCGCGCGGAAGTGCGTCTCCCGAGGGAGGCCGTCACTCGTCCCGGCTCTCGGAGCTCTTGCCGAAGTAGGCCTCGTGCAGCCGCTCGTCCTCAAGCATCACACGTGCATCCCCGCCGCCGGAGAGCGTGGCCGTCTCCATCAGGTACCCGCGATGGGCGATGGAGAGCGCCATCCGAGCATTCTGCTCGATGAGGAGCACGCTCGTGCCCGCGGCGTTGATCTCACTAATGATCTCAAACATTTGCGCCACGATCTTCGGGGCGAGCCCCATCGAGGGCTCGTCGAGCATCAGGAGCCGCGGCTGCCGGATCAGCGCCCGCGAGAGCGCTAGCATCTGCTGCTCCCCGCCCGAGAGGGTCGCCGCCACCTGGTGCTTCCGCTCCTCCAGGCGGGGGAAGCGCGCGAACACGTCCGCGATACCCGCAGGAAGGTTCGTCCGTGCGCCCCAGTGCGCCACCTGCAGGTTCTCGAGCACGCTCATGCGGCCGAAGATGTGCCGCCCCTCGGGCACGAGCGAGAGCCCGCGCTTCACGCGCTGCTCCGCCCGGAGCCCCGAGATCGAGTCGCCCGCGAAGCTGATCCCGCCGCGGTGCTTGTTCAGCCCCGCGACCGCGCGCAGCAGGCTGCTCTTCCCCGCGCCGTTCGCCCCGACCACGACCACGAGCTCGCCGTCGTCCACATGCAGGCTCGCATCGAGCACCGCGCGGACCACGCCGTAGCGCACGTTCAGTTCGTCGACTTCGAGCATCTTCATGCTGCATCACTCCCCAGGTAGGCCTCGAGCACGGCAGGGTTCGTGCGGATCTCCGCCGGGGTGCCATCGGCGATGATGACCCCGTGGTCGAGCACCACGATCCGATCCGAGACCCCCATGAGGAGATCCATGTCGTGCTCGATGAGGATCACGTCGATGCCGTGCTCCCGGATCCGCGCGATGAGGGTCGCGAGATCGCGCGTCTCGCTCTCGTTGAGACCGGCGGCCGGCTCGTCGAGCAGCAGCACGCGCGGCCGGGTCATGAGCGCCCGCGCGATCTCCACGCGGCGCTGCTGGTACGCGTCGAGCGAGGACGCCCGCCGATCCCGGAACTCCCAGGCGTCGACGAAGGCGAGCACCTCCTCCGCCTCGGCGACCGTGACCCGCTCCCCGCGCCGCACGAACGGGAACGGGGACAGGAACTTCGGCACGAAGCCGGCGAGGCGCGAATGCCCGCCCACGAGCAGGTTCTCGAGCACCGTCATGTCCCAGAACAAGCGCACCGTCTGGAACGTGCGGGCGATCCCCCGGGTCGCCACGGCGTTCGACTCGAGGCGCTCCGTGCGCTCGCCGCCGAGCTCGATGGCCCCCGACGTGGCGCGCGTCACCCCCGAGATCGCGTTGAGGAGCGTGGACTTCCCGGCGCCGTTCGGCCCCATGAGCCCGAGCACCTCGCCGTGGCGAAGGTCGAAGGAGACGGATTCGAGGGCGGTGAGGCCGCCGAACACCTGCTTCACCTCGCGGATGCGCAGCACCGGCTCACCCGCCGCCGGGGCCGGCCCCGCGGTCTCGGCGGGGGCGAGCGTCCCGGCCGGCGGCAGTTGGCCGCCCCGCGCCCGGGTGAGCTCGAGCCGCTTCGACACGATGCCGCCGGGGCGGAGGATCATGAGCACCACCACGATGAGCGCGAGGATGCCCGTGCGGAACTCGGGGTGGGCCTGGATGAGCGGGATGTCCTTCGCGACCGCCTGGAAGAAGATCCAGAGCACCGCGCCCGTGATCGGGCCCCAGAGTGTCCCGGCGCCGCCGAGGATCACGAGGCTGAGCACGATGAAGTTGTCCTCGAGGGTGAAGCTGTCGGGATTCACGAACTGGTTCATGTGCGCGAAGAAGACCCCGATCACGCCCGCCGTCGCGGCGCCCACCACGTAGGCGAGGAGCTTGTAGCGGCGGGTGCGGATGCCCATCGAGGAGGCGACGAGCTCGTCCTCCCGGATCGCGACCCACGCGCGGCCCACCGGCGAGGCGATGAGCGAGGCGAGGGCCACGACCAGCAGCACCACGACCACGAGGATCACGTAGTAGGTGGTCGTCGGGGGCACGGCGCCGCCACTCAGGCTGAGCGAGGGGATGTTGCGGATACCCACCGCGCCGCCCGTGAACTCGGTCCAGTTGATCGACACGATGCGCACGATCTCGCCGAACGCGAGCGTCATGATCGCGAGGTAGTCGCCGCGGGCCCGGAGCGTGGGGTACCCGATGATGGACCCCGCGATGCCGGCGAACACGATCGCCGCGACGACGCTGATGGGGAGCACCCAGGCGAGCGCCGCAGGGTTCTCGGCGAGCGCCGGCCCGAAGGTGCTGACCGTGAATATCGCCGCGGTGTAGGCGCCGACGATGAAGAAGGCGATGAATCCGAGATCGAGGAGGCCGGTGAGGCCCACGAGGATGTTCAGGCCGGAGGCGAGTGCCACGTACACGAGCGCGAGCGCGGCGACGCGCACCCACTTGTCGCCCGGGAGGACGAACGGGGCGATGAGGCCGAGGATCAGGAAGACCCCGGGCCAGAGCCAGCGGTGCAGCCCGAGATCGGGCTTCAGCACGACGATGGGTGTGGTGTGAGTGTTCGACATGATTAGACCTTCTGCACCTCTCGACGACCGAGCAGGCCCTGCGGCCGGAGCCACAGGATGATCACGAGGATCCCGAACGCGATCACGTCGCGGTACGCGGATCCCTGGGGGACGTAGGCCGCGGCGAGCTCCTCGCTGACGCCGAGCACGAGCCCGCCGACGAACGCGCCGGGGATGCTGCCGATCCCGCCCAGCACCGCGGCGACGAGCGCCTTCAGCCCGGGGAGGAAGCCCATCGTCGCGGCGGCGAAGCCGTAGCGCTGGGAGTAGAGCAGGCCCGCGATGGCGGCCATCGCCGAGCCGAGCACGAAGGTGGTCGAGATCACCCGGTCGACGCCGATGCCCATGAGCCGGGCGGCGTCCTTGTCCTCGGCCGTCGCGCGGATCGCACGCCCGATCGGGGTGAAGCGGATCACGGCCCAGAACGCGAGCGTCACGAGGACCGCGACCGCGAGCACGACCACATCGATCGGTTGCACGCGGGCCCCGAGGAAGGTGAGGGGCGGGCCGAGATCCGGCCGCGCGACCGGCACCTGCGCGGCGCCGAAGAGGAAGGTCGCGACCGCTCGGAGCAGCATTGATACGGCGATCGCGGTGATGAGCATGGAGAGGATCGGTGCGCTGCGGAGCGGGCGATACGCAATCCGCTCGATCAGCCAGCCGATCAGGGAACCGACCACGAGGCCGATGAGGATGGCGAGCCACCCGGGAAGCGCGGCGCCGGGCATCGACTGCCCGGCGATCACGCTGTTCGTCTGGCCGGCGACCAACGCGCCGAACGCACCGAACATGAAGATCTCGCCGAAGGCGAAGTTGACCATCCCGAGCACGCCGTAGACGATGCTGAAGGCGACGGCGAGCAGTCCGTAGATGCCGCCGACCGCGAGGCCGTTCATGATTTCCTGCATCACAAGTCTCCGTTATCTGTGGTGAGGAGGAGCACCGATTCCGGGGGCGCCGAGCGGCGCCCCCGGAGACCGGTTACTCCGTGATCACGACGAACGCGCCGTCTTCCACTCGCTGGAAGGTCAGCTCGCCGACGCGGTTGCCGTCAGCGTCGAAGCTGATGGTGCCCGAGGCGCCCGGGTAGTCCTTCGTGCCGCGGATCGCCTCGGCGACCGCCGCCCGGTCGGTGCTCCCGGCCTTCGTGATCCCCTCCGCCGCGACGTACGTCGCGTCGTAGGCGAGCGCGGCCCAGGAACTCGGGTCCTTGTCGTACTCGGCGCGGAACGCCTCGACGAACTTCTTCGACTCGGGGCGCGGGTCGCTCGCGGAGAAGGCCGCGTAGACCTCGACGCCCTCGGCGTTCGCCCCCGCGAGGTCGATGAACAGCGGGCTCGCTGCGCCGTCCGAGGCGAAGATCGGCAGATCCGAGCCCGCGTCGCGGACCTGGTTCACGATCTTCCCCGCCTCCGTGTAGAAGCCGCCGATGAAGACGGCGTCGGGGTTGTCCTTGAGCGCCGAGTCGACGGTGCTGCCGAAGTTCACGGTGCCCAGCTGGTACGCCTGCGAGCTCGTGATCGTGCCGCCCGCGGCCTCGAATGCCTCCGAGAAGGAGTCGGCGACGCCCTTGCCGTAGTCGTCCTGCTGGTACAGGATCGCGATCTTCTTCACACCGCGGTTGTCGGAGATGAACTTCGCCGCCTCGGCGCCCTGGTAGGCGTCCGTGAACACGGTGCGGAAGAAGATGTCGCTCGCGCCGCTCAGCTCGGGCGAGGTCACCGCGGCCGCCACGATGGGCAGGCCGCACTGCGTGTAGATGGGGAGCCCGGAGAGCGCGACGCTCGAGAAGCTGAAGCCGAGCACCGCGGGAATCTCCGCGTTGTCGCACATCTCCTGGGCGATGACCGGGCCGTTTGCCGGCTTCCCCTCATCATCGACGACCTCGGTCGTGAGGTCACGGCCCAGGACCCCGCCGGCGGCGTTGATCTCGGAGATCGCGAGATCGATCCCCTCGCGCATCTCGAGGCCGTAGCTCGCGAAATCGCCGGAGAGGGTCGCGGTGTAGCCGAGCGGGATCGCTCCCTCGCCCCCGCCGCCCTCTTCGCCGCCCGATTTTCCAGACGAGCAGGCGCTCAGCGCGATCAGCGCGACACCCGCGGTCAGCGCCAGTACGGCGCGTTTCCTGCTGCTCATGATCCTCACGTCCCTCGGTCGTCCGATCAATCGATCGTTTCGATCGTCATCCAGTTCTCGAAGCAGTGGTTCGCCGCGAGGGAGGTCACACCGATGGTGGCGCGACCGCCGAGGCCGAACTCCTCGCCGAAGACGTCGCGGAACAGGTCCGTCGCGCCGGAGGAGACGAGGTTGACATCGACGAAATCGGGGTCGGCGACCACGAAGTTGAGCGAGTTCACGAGGCACTTGACGCGATCGAGCGAGCCGAGCGCGAGACGCATCGTGCCGAGGCAGTTGAGCGCCGTGCGGCGAGCGGCCTGGTAGCCCTCCTCGATCGTGACGTCCTTGCCGAGCTTGCCGGCGTGGATCGGCTGGCCGTTCTTCCCGAGCGCGTCCTCGACGTGGCCCGACAGGAACAGCAGGTTGCCCGTCTGGTGGTACGCCTTCATCGAGCCGTAGTAGGTCCCGTGGTAGCCGCCCTGGCTGTAATCGGGGATCTCCAGGCCGAGCTCAGCAACACGGGCTTCAAACGAAACAGACACCATTATCTCCTTCATCAAACGTTGGATTGGAGCCGGTCGAGGTGACAACTTGGTCTGACCAAATGACCGACTGACGATGATGCTATCAGCGGAAGATCGCCGAGGAGAAGCGTGGGATCGAGACAAAGATCACGGGGAGAACTTGGAGCACTGCGACAAGAGTGTGCGGAAAAATCCCTGATGAGCACATACGTCCATCGTCATGCGCTACGTGCCATTGCAACGGCGGATGGATTCGGGGCGGGATGTCGCGTTCCGCGCCGCGCACAACGCACAACGGGTGCGGCCCGGGTGAGATGATCACCCGGGCCGCACCCGTTCCTCCGGCCCGTCCGCAGCGGGTCCTTCCGGACCCCGCCTGCGGCGGACCAGCGCAGTCCCTTACTGAGGATCGAGCCCCAGATCCTCGAGCCCGATCGCGTAGCGGTACTCGTAGCCGGCCGCCTCGATGCGCGCCTTGGCGGGCGCCTGGCGATCCACCACCACGGCGACGGCGGCGATCTCCGCGCCGACCTTCTCGAGCGCCTCGATGGCCTGCAGCGGCGAGCCGCCCGTCGTCGAGGTGTCCTCGACCACGATGACGCGCTTCCCCTGCAGATCCGGCCCCTCGACCTGACGGCCGCGGCCGTGATCCTTCGGCGCCTTGCGCACCACGAAGGAATCGTAGACCTCGCCGCGCGCGACCCCCTGGTGCATGATCGCCGAAGCGATCGGATCCGCACCCATCGTGAGCCCGCCGACCGCGACCACGCCGTCGACATCGGCGATCAGGTCGAGCATGACCTGGCCGATGAGCGGCGCCGCACGGTGGTCCAGGCTGAGCTTGCGCAGATCGATGTAGTAGGTGGCCTTCTTCCCGCTCGTGAGCGTGAAGTCGCCGTGGAACACGGCCTCGCTGGTGATGAGGTCGATGAGCTGTTCGCGCGCGGTCGTCATGGGGACGATTCTATCGCGCGGCCTCGATGGCCGGCGCGTGGAGCCGCAGCAGGTCCTCGTAGGTCTCGCGACGCGCGACGAGCCGCGACTCACCGTTCTGCACGAACACGATCGCGGGCCGGAGCGCCCCGTTGTAGTTGTTGCTGAGCGTGTACGAGTAGGCGCCGGTCGTCGCGAGCACCACGAGATCACCGATGCGCGCCTCGGGCAGCGCCGCCCCGTCGATGAGCAGGTCGCCCGATTCGCACTGGCGCCCCACGAGCTGCACCGACTCCGCCCACGGCTCCGTCACGCGGTTCGCGAGGACGGCCTCGAAGCGCTGATCGGTGAGCGCGACGTCGAGCATGTCGGCCATGCCGCCGTTGACCGCGACGAACGTGTCGCCCGTGCGCTTCACGGAGAGCACGTCGTAGACCGTGACACCGGCGCGGGCGACGATCGAGCGCCCCGGCTCGATGAGGAGGCGCGCGCCCTCGGGCAGGTGCTCGCGCGCGGCCGCGACGATCTCGTCGAGGTACTCCTCGACCGTCGGGGCGTCATCCGTGTAGGTGTACTTCACTCCGAGCCCGCCGCCCACGTCGTACGTGGCGAACTCGCCCGCGGTCGAGATCTTCTCGACCGCCTCCGCGAACTGGCGGGTGTTGAGGATCTGCGAGCCGATGTGCAGGTGCACGCCCTCGAACTCCATGAGCGGGTGCGCGCGCATGCGCTCGATGGCGCGCAGCGCCTGGTCCATCGGCAGACCGAACTTCGAGCGGGAGCCGCCCGTGGCCTGGGAGGCGTGCGTCTCGGCGTCGACGCCGGGGATCACGCGGAGCAGCATCGCCTGCGGTCGGGTGAGGAGCCGCTCGAGGCGGTCGAGCTCGTCCTCGTTGTCGACCACGATCGCGCCGATCCCGGCCGCGAGCGCGAGCTCGAGCTCCGCATCGGACTTCGCGTTGCCGTGGAAGTGGAGCTTTGCCGGGTCCACTCCGGCCGCGAGCGCGAGCTGCAGCTCGCCACCGCCCGCGATGTCGACCGAGAGCCCCTCCTCCTGCGCCACGCGGTACATCCCGACGATCGGCAGCGACTTCGAGGCGAAGAGCACCTCGGAGTTGGGCCAGCGCTCCGCGAGCCCGTCGACGAAGCGGCGGATCTGGCGGCGGAGCCCGGCCTCGTCGAACACGTGGAGCGGCGTTCCGTACTGCGCGGCCAGCTCGGTCACGGGCACCCCGCCGATGGCGAGCACCCCGTCGGCGGTGACCGCCGACTCCTCGGGCAGCACGTCCCAGAGCTCGGCGAGCCGGGTGCCTTCCGGGGCGGGCTGTGCGGCGGCGGTGTTCTGATCCATGACGGGTCCTCTCGTGTCTCGACCCAGCGTAGGGCCGCATCCCGGATCCCGCTTTGGAATTTCGGCACAGCTTTCGTCGCCGCGCCTGACGTTTTCTCCAAGCTGCGATCCGGCGCGCGCGTGCTCGTCTTGCGCGCGAGGTGCGCGTGGTGCGCACGTGGCGCGCGTCTTGCGCGCGTGGCGCGTGGGGCGCGTGGGGCGCGTCTTGCGCGCGTGCGCGCAGCGCGCAGGCCGCGCAGGCTGGCCCGCCGCGCGCCGCCCCCGCCGCGCGCCGTCCCCGCCGCGCGCCGTGTCCGCCGCGCGGAATACCCCCGGCCCGGTCGCGTTGACACCAGCGGACACGTAAGCTGCACCGCGAAGGGGGCGCACATGGACCAGGTGGCAGATCTCGCACGGCTCTTCGCCGACGGACCCGTCGCGGTGCTCACCGGCGCCGACATCAGCACCGACTCCGGGATCCCCGACTACCGCGGCGCAGGCACCCCGCCGCGCACCCCCATGAGCATCGAGCAGTTCATGGCAGATCCGGCGTACCGCCGCCGCTTCTGGGCGGGGGCGCGCGTGGGCGCCGGGCCCATGCAGGCGATCGAGCCGAACCCCGGGCACCGCGCCCTCGCACGACTCGAGGCCGCGGGCCGGATCGACGGGGTCATCACGCAGAACGTCGACGGACTGCACCGCCGGGCGGGATCCCGCTCGGTCGTGGAGCTCCACGGCAGCGGCGCGACCATCCGCTGCACCGAGTGCGCCGCCCGCTGGACCCGCGCCGAGGTGCTGCACTGGTTCGACGTAGCGAACCCCGGCTACGCCGAGCGCTACGCCGGTGCCCCGCTGAACCCGGACGGCGACGCCGAGGTGGGCGAGCTCGACGCCGTGCGCGTGCCCCGCTGCCCCGCCTGCGGCGGCCTCCTGCGCCCCGACGTCGTGTACTTCGGCGAGGTCGTCCCTCCTTCCGTGTTCGCCGAGGCCGAGCGGCTCGTGAACGAGGCAGGCGCACTCCTCCTCGCGGGCACCTCCCTCGCGGTGAACACGGGCGTCCGGCTGCTGCATCGCGCCGAGCGGCGCGGGATCCCCGTCGGCGTGATCAATCGCGGCCCGACCGCGGCCGACTCACGCGCGAGCGTGCGCATCGAGGGCGGCACGACGGAAACGCTCGTGGAACTCGCGGGCCTGCTGGCCCCGGCCGCGCCGGGCGGCGCGGTCTAGCCGGGCCGCCCGGTCTCGCCGGGCCGCGCACTCGCTGGCCCGCGCGCTCGCTTGCCCGCGCACTCACGCGCCCCCTCTCCGTTCTCTCGGAGAAATCCAAAATCTCGGAGGCTCCCCCGGGAATCTCTCCGAGATTCCAGATTTCTCCGAGGAAATCGGCGGGATCAGAGGCCCCAACGCGCTCTCCCTGCCGCCTGCCCACAGCCCGCAGCTTCGCCGCTCCCCTACAGTGCGCCGGTGAGCGCCATCACGCCGAGCGTCGTCGCGGCGACGAGCACCGACAGGATCCCGCCCAGGATGAGGGGAGTAAATCCTGCCGAGCGGATCGCGCGCAGGTCGGTCGACATGCCGATTCCCGCGAGCGCCATGGCGACGAGGAACACGCTGATGTGGGTGAGCGCCTCCGCCGCGGGCGCCGGGACGGCCCCCAGCGAGGTGAGCGTCGCCACGACGAGGAACCCGACGAGGAACCAGGGCACGAGGCCGATGATCCGGCGGAGGGTGAAGCGCTCCCCCTGGCCCGATCGGCGGCCCTCCATAACGGCGAGGCCGATGCTGATGGGGATGATCATGAGCGTGCGCACGAGCTTCACGACGACGGCGAAGCCGAGCGCGGAGGCGCTGAAAACGCTCGCCGCCGCGACCACCGAACTCGTATCGTTCACCGCGGTTCCGGCGAACAGGCCGAACGCGTGGGGCGACATGCCGAGCGCGTGGCCGAGGGCCGGGTAGAGCAGCACCGCGAGGATGTTGAAGAGGAACACCGTCGAAATGGCGTAGGCGATGTCGGCGCTCTTCGCGCGGATCACGGGAGAGATCGCGGCGATCGCCGAGGCCCCGCAGATCCCCGTGCCGACGCCGACGAGCACGCGCAGATCCCGCTCGACCCCGAGCGCGCGTCCGATGAGCCACGCGCCCAGCAGGCACACTGTGAGCGAGGCGAGCATCACGGGCAGCGACTCGGCGCCCACGCGCACGATGCTCGCCAGCGAGAGCTGCGCTCCGAGCAGCACGACCGCGCTCTGCAGCACGAACTTGCCCGAGTACCCGATGCCCGGCTGCAGGCGCGCGCTCGGACGGCGCACGAGCGCGATCGCGACGCCGATCAGCACGGCGGGGATGGCGGAGCCGAGGATCGGGATCCACCCGCCGATCACCGTGGCGACGGCGGCGACCGCGGCGCAGACGAGCGCGCCGGGCAGCACGTCGACGCCGCGCGCGACGAGGCGGCGGGGAAGCGTGGGCAGTGGGGTGACCTTCATACCTCCAGTGTTCCGGTCCCGGCCACTCCGCGGAAGCGACTGCTTCGTTGGGGGATCCAAGCGGAGCTTGTATCCTGAGCGCATGGCCGCACCCGATCTCACCGAACTCCGCTGCTTCGAGGCCGCGCTCCGCACGGGGAGCATCTCAGCCGCGGGGCGCGAGCTCGGGGTGACGCAGCAGGCGGTGTCGGCCCGGCTCAGGGGGCTCGAGCGGATCGTGGGCGTGCCGCTCATCGAGCGCTCCCCCGCCGGCGTCACCGCGACCCCGGCCGGCGACGCCGTGCTGGCGTGGACCCGCGAGGTGCTCACGGCCGCCGCGCGGCTCGACGAGGGGATCGCGAGCCTCGCGGGACACGCGTCGCGCGCGCTGACCGTGGGGGCGAGCCAGACCATCGCCGCGCACCTCCTGCCCGGCTGGCTGCTCGAGCTGCGATCCGCGCAGCTGGCCGCGGATCGGCCGCCGACCACGGTCGCGCTCCGCACCGCGAACAGCGCCGAGATCATCGCGGCCGTGCGGGCCAGCGAGCTCGACCTGGGGTTCATCGAGACCCCCGAGCTGCCGCACGGCCTCGGCACGGCGCTCCTGCGGCAGGATCGCATGATCGCCGCGGTGTCCCCCGATCATCCCTGGGCTGGGCGCGGCCAGGTGGGGCTCGCCGAGCTTGCCGCGGTGCCGCTCGTGACGCGCGAAGCCGGCAGCGGCACCCGGGCCGCGTTCGAGGCGGAGGTGCGCGGACGGCTCGGGATCCCCACCCGCGAGCCCGTGCTGGCACTCGCGACGGAGGCGGCGGTGCGGGGCGCGGTCGCCGAGGGGGTCGCACCCGCCGTGCTCAGCGAGTTGAGCGTGCAGGACGACGTGCGGCTCGGACGGATCGTCGCGCTGCCGCTCGGCCCGGAGCCGCTCGAACGGCCCCTCACCGCGATCTGGCGGGGGTCCCGGCGCGATCTGACGGGCGCCCGGCGGGAGCTCGTAGCCCTCGCGGCGCGGAGGTAGCGGGGCGCGGGGCCGCGGGGCCGCGGGGCCGCGGGGGTTTCGCGCTCCGTGTCTCACCTCGGGGCACCGAATCTCGACCTGCGCGCGCCGGACCTCGCTGCACGCACCAATCCTCGGAGAAGTCAGAAATCTCGGAGGCTTCCCGGGGAAACCCTCCGAGATTTCTGATTTCTCCGAGGAAAACGGTGCGGAGCTCGCTCACGACACGTCACGGCACCGAGGAAAACGGTGCGGAGCTCGCGCCCCGCACCCTCGCGACTACTCCGCGCGGGAGATGCGCGTCATGTCGTCGCGCGGCACCACCTTGATGCGCGTGCGGCCCGCCTTCTCGCCGAGGGCGAGCTCGTGCTCGTCGAGCCGGTGCCAGCCCTCGATCGTCGTGTAGGGCACCTCGCGCTCGTGCAGGAGCGCGGGGATCGCCTCGCTGTCCTCGACGGCGGGCTGCCACCAGCTGCTCTGGTCCTCGATGAGGCACTCGAGCGTCTCCATCGCGTCCGACTTCGTGTGGCCGATGAGCCCGATCGGGCCGCGCTTGATCCACCCGGTCGCGTAGATGCCGGGGATCTGGCGCCCCTCGAGATCCTGCACGCGGCCCTGGGCGTTCGGGATCACGCCCTTCGCGTCGTCGAACGGGATCTCGTCGAGCGGCGACCCGAAGTAGCCGATCGCGCGGTAGAGCGACTGCATCGGGATGATCTCGAACTCGCCCGTGTCGATCGCGCCGCCCTCGCCGTCGGGCGCCGTGCGCTCGATCTTGAGGCCCGCGACGCGGCCGTCCTCGACGACCACCTCGACCGGCTTCGACCAGAAGTGCATGTGGAGGCGGCGGGAGGCGCGCTCGCCGCTCTCCTCGCGCTCGCGCTGCTCCTGGCGCCACTTGTCCATGACGCGGGTCATCACGGTGACCTGCTTGTTCTTCGCGAGCACCTCGTCCGCGTAGGCGTCGGGGAGGTCGAAGTCGCGCTCGTCCACGACCATGTCGACGTCGCGCACCTCGCCGAGCTCGCGCAGCTCGAGCGGCGTGAACTTCACGTACTTCGGGCCGCGACGGCCGAAGAGGTGGAGCTCCTGGATCGGGTTCTCCTTGAGGCCCTGGTACACGTTCTCCGGGATCTCGGTGGGGAGGAGGTCGTCGGCGTGCTTGATCAGCATGCGCGAAATGTCGAGCGCGACGTTGCCGTTGCCGATCACACCCACCTCGGCGGCCTCGAGCGGCCAGGTGCGCGGCACGTCGGGGTGGCCGTCGAACCAGCTGACGAAGTCGGCGGCTCCGTAGGAGCCCTCGGCCTCGATGCCCGGGATGTTGAGCCCGGCGTCGCGGATCGCGCCCGTCGAGAAGATGACCGCGTTGTAGTGCTGCTTCAGGTCCTCGAGCGTGATGTCCTGGCCGTAGCGGACGTTGCCAAAGTAGCGGATCTGACCGCTGTCGAGCACGTCGCGGAGCGCAGTGATGATGCCCTTGATGCGCGGGTGATCGGGCGAGACGCCGTAGCGCACGAGCCCGTACGGGGCGGGAAGCTGCTCGAAGAGGTCGATCTCCACCTCGAAGTCGCGTTCCGCTTTCAGCATCAGGTCCGCCGCGTAGATCCCGGCGGGGCCGGCCCCGACAATCGCCAATCGCATCTTGCTCATCGCATTCCTACTTCCAGTCTGCCGCGAACGGTATCCTCCGCCGGGCGCCTCACTTGGTACGGGGCACCCCGGGATCGGGGTGCGTCCCTGGCTATCCCTCGCGGGAAACGATCGAATCGGCCATGCGCTCGAGCGCGCGCTTGACCGGGGACTTCGGCAGCGGATCGAGCGCCGTCACGGCCTCGGCGGCCCAGCGCCGGGCAGTCGCCTCGGTCTCGCGGGTCACCTCGTGCGCGCGGAGCGCCTCGACCGCGGAGTCGAGCACGGAGGCATCGGCCCCGGCCTCGATGTCGCGGACGCCAGCCTCGATCTGCGCGAGGAGCTCGGCGTCAGCGCCGCCCGCCTGCGCGGCGCGCTGCTGCAGGAGGAGGAGCGGCAGCGTGGCGACGCCGGCGCGCAGGTCGGTGCCCGCGCGCTTCCCTGTCTGCTCCTTCTGCGGGGACAGATCGATCACGTCGTCGATCAGCTGGAACGCGACGCCGATGCGCTCGCCGTACTCGGTCACGGGATCCGCGTACTCCTGCGGAGCCTCGCCGAACATCACGCCCATGCGCGCGGCGGTCGCGATGAGCGCACCGGTCTTGTCCGCGAGCACCTGGATGTAGTGCGCGATCGGCTCGTCCTCCGGCTGCGGGCCGACGGTCTCGTGGAGCTGGCCGAGGCACAGCCGCTCGAACGTCTCGGCCTGGAGCAGGATCGCTTCCTCACCCATGCCCGACACGAGCGACGAGGCGCGCGCGAACAGCAGGTCGCCCGCGAGGATCGCCACGGAGTTCGACCACACGGTCTGAGCGGCGGGAACGCCGCGCCGCAGCTTCGCATCGTCCATGACATCGTCGTGGTACAGCGAGGCGAGGTGGGTCATCTCGACCGCCTGCGCCGCGCGCCGCACGAGCTCATTGGGGCCGGTGCCGAGCTCGCTCGTGAGGAGCGTGAGCATGGGCCGGATCCGCTTGCCCCCGGCGCTCATCAGGTAGCGGGCGGGTGCGTCGGCGACCGGGGAGGCGAAGCGCAGGTGCTCGATCAGCCCCGCCTCGATCAGCTCGAGCTGCTCCTGCAGCTGCTTCGCGTGGCGGCGGTCCTGCGCACCACGGAACAGCCGCATCGGCAGCGCCTGGGTGGCGGTGTCTTCTGCGATGGGACGGTTCACTGCTCGCCTCCGGAGGCCTCGGTCGTCGTGGTGGGCTGCTGCGCCGCGGGTTTCTTCGCCGCAGGCTTCTTCGCGGCCGGCTGCTTCGCGGATGCGGTCGATGCGGCCGGCTTCGCAGCGGCAGGCTTCTTCGCGGATGCCGCGGACTTCGCGTCGGCGGGCTTTGCCGTAGCCGACTTCTTCGCGGCGGGCGGCTTCGCAGCGGCCGGCTTCTTCGCGGCGGCCGGCTTCGCAGCGGCGGGCTTCTTCGCGGCTGGCTTCTTCGCGGCCGCGGCGGCGGGCTTCGCGGGCGCCTCGCGCGGCACGAAGCCGCGGTGCAGCGCGACGATCCCGAAGGTCAGATTGCGGTACGCCACGCGCTCGAACCCGGCCTCGCGCAGCCAGGCGGCGAGCTCATCCTGATCCGGCCACTGCTCGATCGACTCGTTGAGGTAGCGGTAGGCGCCGGCCGCCTCGCGGTTGATCGCGCCCGCGATGCGCGGGAGCACGTGGCGGCCGTAGAAGGTGTAGGGGCCGCGCACGAGCGCGGCGGGGGGCGTCGAGAACTCGGCGATGACCACGCGGCCGCCTGGCTTCACGACACGGCGCATCTCGGCGAGCGCCGCGCGCGGATCGTGCACGTTGCGGAGGCCGTACGAGATCGTCGCGGCGTCGAAGCTGTCGTCCTCGAAGGGCAGCGCCGTCGCGTCGGCGTGCACGAACTCGATGAGCGCGTTGCCCGCGTGGCGCTTGCGCCCCTCCGCGAGCATCCCCTCGGAGAAGTCCGCGGCGACGACGTTCGCGCCGTGCGCGGCGAGAGCCGCCGACGAGGTGCCGGTGCCCGCGGCGAGATCGAGGATCCGCATGCCCTTCCGCGGGCCGATCGCCTTCGTCGTCGCGATGCGCCACAGTCGATCGTTGCCGACCGTGAGGACGTCGTTGATGAGGTCATAGCGGGGCGAGACCTCGTCAAACATCGAGGAGACGTCGGCGGCGTGCTTGGTCGCGGTGTCGGGTCGAGTCACCCCACCATCGTATCCCGTTGCGGCTGAACATCTGATGGTGCGCCTTCCGCACGCTGAACCCCCGGCTCAGGCCGGAGGGGTAGATTGAGGGGGTGACGAGTGAACCCGCTGTGCCCCGCCTCCGCGCGACCACGCGACCCCTCGCCGAACGCCCGGATCTGCTCGCGCTCACCGATCCCGCGGCCCCGCTCGTCTGGCTCCGCGGGGATCGCGGCTGCGTTGGCCTGGGCGAGACCCTGCGGCTCGCCTTCCGCGGCCCCGAGCGCTTCGCGGAGGCCGCGGCGAGCTGGCGCGCGGTCGCCGAGCACGCGACGATCGATGATCCCGTGCAGCTCCCCGGCTCCGGACTCGTCGCACTCGGCACCTTCGCCTTCGACGACGCGAGCGCGGCGGAGAGCGTGCTGATCGTGCCCCGCATCCTCGTCGCGCGGCACCGGGACCAGTGGTGGATCACGGAGACCGTCCTCGACGCCGAAGCTTCGAATCGGGATCCCGAGCTTCCCACCGCGTCCCCCGCGGGCGCGTGGCCCGGCCTCGAGCTCGCCCCGCGCCGCGGCCCCGGTGCGGATGCGCCGGATCCCGTCGCCGCCTACCTCGCCGGTGTCACCGAGTCGGTGCGCCGCATCGAGGCGGGAGCGGCAGAGAAGATCGTGCTCGCCCGCCAGATCGCGGGCGAGCTGCCCGCGGGCGCGGATCTGCGGGTGCCCCTCGGGCGCCTTGCCGAGCGCTACCTCGACTGCTGGACGTTCGCGGTCGACGGGATGCTCGGCGCGAGCCCCGAGACCCTCATCCGCTCCACCGCCGGGGCCGTCTCGGCGCGCGTCCTCGCCGGGACGCGCGCGCGGCACGCGGACGAGCCCGTGCGCGATGCGCAGGCGCGCGATGAGCTCCTCACGAGCGACAAGGAGCAGCACGAGCACGCGTTCGCGGTGCAGAGCGTCGTCACGGCGCTCGCGCCCTACGTGCAGGATCTCCGCACGAGCGAGGAGCCCTTCCCGCTCCGCCTGCCGAACGTGTGGCACCTCGCCACCGACCTCGGCGCCGCCCTCGGGGAGCGCAGCTCGGCGATCGAGCTCGTGGGAGCCCTGCACCCGACGGCCGCCGTCGCCGGCACCCCGACCGCCGACGCGGTTGCCGCGATCGCCGAGCTCGAGCCCTTCGACCGCGGCCGCTACTCGGGCGCCGTCGGCTGGATCGACGCGGCGGGCGATGGCGAGTGGGTCATCGCGCTCCGCTGCGCACAGCTCGGCGAGGCGGATCCCGAGACCGGCGCGCGCACGCTCACGGCGAGCGCGGGCGGCGGGATCGTCGTCGGCTCCGATCCCGAGCACGAGTTCGGAGAGACCGTTTCGAAGTTCCGCCCGATCACGGAGGCGTTCGCCCGCTAGCTGCTCAGCGGCGGGCGCACACGGGCGCCGACTCCCGAGCGCTCAGGCGGGCCAGCGCAGCCCCGCGGACGCGGCGAGGCGCGCCTGCTCGGCGGCGACGTCGAAGCCGGCGGGCGGCCACTCGGGCGCAAGCGCAGCAAGCTCGCCGATCACGATGCGCTGCACCGCTGCCCGCGCGTACCACTTCGCGTCCGCGGGGACGACATACCAGGGCGCGTGCGGGGCGTCGGTGCGCGCGATCGCGATCTCGAAGGCCGTCATGTACTCCGCCCAGCGCTCCCGCTCATCGATGTCGCCCGGCTCGTACTTCCAGTGCTTCGCGGGATCCGCGAGCCGGTCCGCAAGCCGGCGGGCCTGCTCCTCGGGGGACACATGGAGCATGATCTTCACGATCCGCACCCCGTCGTCCGCGAGCCGGCGCTCAAACTCGACGATCGCCCCGTAGCGGCGCTCGATCTCCTCGGGCGGCGCGAACGCGCGCACCCGCTGAATGAGCACATCCTCGTAGTGGGATCGGTCGAAGACCCCGATCACGCCGGGGCCGGGCACGCGCGGCTCGATCCGCCAGAGGAAGTCGTGGGCTCGTTCCTCCTCGCTCGGGGCCCTGAACGCCGCGAGCGCGAGCCCGTACGGCTCGACCTGCGCGAAGACGTGGTTGACGATCCCGCCCTTCCCGGCGGCGTCCATCGCCTGGAGCACCACGAGCACGCGCTCGCGGCTGCCCGCGCGGCTCTGGGCGAAGAGCCGCTCCTGCAGTTCGCGGAGCTCCTGCGCAGACTCGGCGAGCTCCGTGCGCCCGGAGCTCTTTCCCGCGGTCGTGCCGGGGGTCGCGGCGGGATCGATCCCGCGCAACGAGAACGGGCTCCCTGCGCGGAGGAGCGGAGCAACATCGGCGTCCCAGAACTGCGTCGTCATACGGCCTCCCCGATCAGTGCTCCCCACTGTAGGGGGTGGCGGCGCCGCGCGCGATCAGTCTCGGTCGAGCGGCACCTCGATGATGCCCGGGCCCGTCACGGGTTCCGTGAGTAGCCGCTCGAGCTCGCTCCGCGTCTCGACTCTGCGGTAGTCCCAGCCGTACGCCACGGCGAGCGGCTCGAGGGCCACGCGGTGCGGGGTGCGCATCACGCGCTCGAACGCGTCCGGCGCGGCGGCCCCGGCCACCTCGAGCCCGTCGAAGATCGTGCCGCCGCCATCGTTGCCGACGAAGAGCTGTACCCGCAGCGGGGCCTCGGCCGGAGGGAGCAGCAGGGATCCCACGTCGTGGAGGAGCGCGAGGTCGCCGATCAGCACGCGCGTCACGCCCGCGGCGGCCGTTCCCTCGGGATCGGCCTGGCTCGCGGCGGCCACGCCCAGCGCGGTCGCGATCGTCCCGTCGATCCCGGCGAGGCCGCGGTTCGCGTGGACGCCGAGCTTCCGCCCGGGAGCGAGCCCGTCGAGCACGCGCACGAGGCGCGAGGCGGCGACCACGAGCCGATCGTGCGGCCAGGATCCGCGCCACACGGCCTCCGCGAGCAGCTCCCGCGTCACGGGCTCGCGCATCGCGGCGACCTCGGCGCGCGCGTATGCGCTGCGCTCCTTGTAGCCCGCCGCGGTCGCGGCGGAGAGGTTGGGGGCGTGCACGGTGGTGCGATCCCGCTGGATCTCCCGGTCCGCGACCACCCAGGATCCGAGCCAGCGATGCAGCGTGCGCGGATCGAAGTCGGCGGCTGCGCGCGCGCCGCGCACGACGGTCGCCCGGCGCCCCGGGTTCACATGCTCGACGCCGGGACCGGCGTGGGGATCGACGACGATCACGTCGACCGCCTCGCGGCGCAGCAGCGCGGTGGCCTGCCGGGTAAGCGTGGGGTGCCCGAACACGACGGCGCGCTCGACGAGCCCGCCGATCTCCGGGTCGTCGAGCAGCGTGGCGTAGCTCGCGATCGCCTCGCGCCCGTACCGCGCGCCACTCACCGCCTCGGCGAGAAGGGGCGCGCCGATCGCGCGGGCGAAGCTCTCCGCGGCCGGGCCGGCGTCGGCCCCCGCGAGCACGACCGTGCGGGCGTCACCCGCGTGGGTGTAGAGCTCCTCCTCGGCGAAGCCGGCGTGCGCGCGGAAGCCGCCGGGCACGGCCTGCGCTGCCGCGCTCGCGATCCCGAGCTCCCCGCTATCGCGCGCGGCGGCGGCCTCGGCGGCTGCGGCCTCGAATCCGCGGTCGATCATCGCCTCGAAGCCCGCGACGCCGGAGAGCGGCTCCCGGAACGACAGGTTGAGCTGCACGGGGCCCGCGGGGGCGGCGCCGAGGAAGCCCGTCGCCGCCGAAACGGCGCGGGCCGCGAGCTGCTGCGGATCGGTGGCCGCGCCGCGCGCGAGGTCGCCGTCCGGGCCGAGCCCGGGGGCGGGCACGTCGAGGCTGAGCCGGGCGGCCGGGCCGAGCACGCCGGCCTGCGTCGTGGTCTGGTTGCTGCGAATGCCGCGCAGCTCCGTCGGGCGGTCCGCCGTGAGCAGGATCATGGGGACGCGGCCCTCGTGCGCTTCGAGCGCGGCCGGCAACAGGTTCGCGACGGCGGTGCCGCTCGTCACGATCACGGGCGCGGGGAGCCCCGTCTCGCGGGCGACGCCGAGGGCGAAGAACGCGGCCGAGCGCTCGTCCACGCGCACGTGGAGGCGGATCGCGCCGACCCGCTCAGCGGCGGCAGCGGCGAGCGCGAGGGCCTGCGAGCGGGATCCCGGGCACACGACCACGTCGCGCACCCCGAGGCGGATGAGCTCGCCCAGCAGCTCGACGGCGAAGATCGAGGCGGGCGCGGGCTGCGGCTGCGGCTGCGGCTGCGGCTGCGGCTGCGGCTGCGGCTGCGGCGAGGGTACCTGCGCGCTCACGGGCGCGACGAATCCCCGTCGGCGCGCGGGCCGGCGTCGCGGCGGCGCTCCTCGGGCCCGCCGGGTGCGGCCGTGCCGGAGCTGCCGGATCCGGAGCTGCCGGATCCGGAGCTGCTGCTGTCCGCTGCGGGGTCCGCGCCGTCCGCGTTCGCGGCGCCGGATCCGGTCGCACCGTATCCCGCGGCCGGGGCGTCCCCTGCCTCGGTTCCCGTCTCGCCACCCCGCAGTTCCTCGCCGGGGAAGGTCTCCTCGTCGAGTTCGCGCAGCCGCGCCTCGAGGTCGCGCATATGGGTATCGAGATCGTCCGAGGACATGCGGGTGCCACTGAAGCGCGGGTCGTCATCGGGTGCCGCGGGACGTGCCGCGGGGACCGCACCCTTGCCGATCACGAACCACAGAATCCCGCCGATCACCGGGAGCAGGACGATCAGCACGACCCACACCGGCTTCGCCACACCGCGGGCGCGTGAGCCGTCCGTCATCGCCGCGTCGACCAGCGAGTACAGCGTGAAGGCCACCGCGATGACGATACCGATAATCCCGAACCGCACCATACCCCTATGCTACCCGCCCCGCATCACACCGGCCTGGGCGCGTGACCGAATCGCGGCTCAGGATCGCCGCAGACAGGCCGGGTAGACTCGGCGCCGTGAAGAACCCCCGCACCGCCTGGATCGTGTACACCGTGCTGCGTCTCGTCTTTTTCGCAGCCCCGTTCGCGGTGCTCTTCCTGATGGGGATCAAGCCGTGGCTCGCGGCGATCTTCGCGGCGCTGATCGGCGTCTCGCTCTCGATCATCTTCCTCTCCAAGCCGCGCGAGAAGGCCTCGGAGAGCATCTACGACTGGCGCAACCGTGACCGGACGCCGGACAGCATCGCCGAGGACGAGGCGATGGACGCCGCCGAGGCGCCTGCGGCTGAGGCTGCGGTTCCCGCTGCTGACGCTCCTGCGGCTGAATCTGTGGCTCCTGCCGCTGAGGCTCCTGCGTCTGAGGTTCCTACGTCTGAGGCTCCTGCAGTTGAGCCCGTTCTCGCAGCCGACACGGCTGACGCGGGCAAGACCGCCCAGCAGTAACGCGCCCCGCCGGCGCGGCTCTCGGTTCCGCTGTTTCTCGGTTCCGCTGCTCTTCCCTGCTCGGACCGATTCGGGGCCGCCTCGATAGACCCCGAACCTGGCCTCTCGCGTCTCGACTTCCCCTCCCCTTTCTCCTTCTCTCTCGGAGAAATCCCGAATCTCGGAGATTCTGCGGGCGCAGCGTCCGAGATTTCAGATTTCTCCGAGGAAACGCACGCCGAGCGCACCCGAGCCGAGCGAGCTGCGCCCGCCCGCCCCACCGTTTCCGCAGGAGAAATCGCGAATCTCGGAGATTCTGAGGGCGCAGCGTCCGAGATTTCAGATTTCTCCGAGGAAAGAGGGGAGCCCGGCCCAACCGGCCCCAGCTCAAGTCGACTCAGGCGCGAGCCGCCACCATAAGGGCATGCAGGCGCGCCTCGAGCGGGGGCACCCGCCCGTCAAGCAGGAAGCCGTCGCCGCGCGGGATGTCGCGCGGCACGGGGACGTCGCCCGCGATCCGGCCCGCGCGCTGCGGGAGCACGAGCACACGGTCGCTCAGCCGCACCGCCTCGCGGATATCGTGGGTGATCAGGAGAATACTCCAGCCGTGCGCAGCCCAGATGTCGAGGAGCCAGCGCTGCAGCTCGTCGCGGGTGATCGCGTCGAGAGCGCCGAACGGCTCGTCGAGCAGCAGCACGGGCTTGCCCTGCACCACGGTGCGCAGGAAGGAGACCCGCTGCCGCATCCCGCCGGAGAGCTGGCGCGGGTAGCGCGCCTCCGTTCCGGCGAGACCGAACGGAGCGAAGAGCTCTGCCGCGCGCTCCCGGGCGGCGCGCCTCGGCACACCCGCGACCTCCAGGCCGATGCACGCGTTGTCGAGGATGCGGCGCCACGGAAGGAGCACGTCCCGCTGCGGCATGAACGCGAACGGCCGGTCCCGTCCGCCCGCGGCGGGGGCCACCGGCTCCCCGCCGTAGCGGATCTCCCCAGTGTCGGGGCGCAGCGCCCCGGTGAGGAGCGAGAGCAGCGTCGATTTGCCGGATCCGCTCGCGCCGACGAGCGAGACGATCTCCCCCGCACCGACCGTGAGCGAAACGTCGGCGAGAACGGGGTGATCGCCGAAGGACTTCCCGATCCCGCGCAGTTCCAGCGCGGCACCGGCCTGGGGCGCGGCACCGGCCCGGGGCGCGGCACCAAAACGGGGCGCAGGATCAGCTCGCACCTCAGCGCCCCCGTTCATCGGGCCCGCCCCTGCTCGATGCGCAGCCAGGGCACCGCGATGCGCTCGATGAGGATCACGAGCCCGAACAGCGCGAGCGTGACGAGCGAGGACACCGTGACCGCGGCGAGCACCAGGTCGGTGCGGAAGACGTGCTTGGCCGACTGCATGTAGACCCCCAGCCCGGACACCGCCCCCGCATACTCCGCGAAGATCGCACCGACCACGGCGTAGGTGATCGAGATGCGCAGTGCAGAGAAGAAGGACGGGATCCCCGCGGGGAGCCGCACGAAGCGGAAGAGCTGCCACCGCGTCGCCCCCATGGAACAAAGGAGCGCCTCAGCGTCGGGGTCCGCCTCCGCGTAGCCGCGGAGGAGGCCGACGACCATGGGGAAGAAGGTCACGAAGGCCACGAGCAGCACCTTCGGGAGGAAACCGAAGCCGAACCACAGCACCACGAGCGGGGCGAGGGCAATGAGCGGCAGCGTCTGGCTCACGACGAGGAGCGGGAGCAGCGCGCGGCGCAGCAGCGGCGAGAAGTCGAGGAGTGAGGCGACCACGAAGGCGACCACGACCGAGAGCGAGAAGCCGGTGAGCGTCGCGGTGACCGTGGTGAGCGCGTGGCGCAGCAGCGCGTCGCGCTCGGCGAGTCCGGATTCGAGGATACGGGTGGGGGCGGGGAGCATGTCTGGCGGCACGAGGCCGGCCGTCGTGGCGCTCTGCCACACGACGAGCAGCAGTGCGAACGCGAGGAGCGGCGGGAGCACGCGGCCGAGCGCGCGGCCGGCGGCCGCGAAACCGCCGCCCACGCCGCCGCCACCCACGGCGCCGCCACCCACGGCGCCGCCACCCACGGCGCCGCCACCCACGGCGCCGCCGCCCGCAGACGCGCGGGCGCCAGCAGACTCGCGGGCACCTGCGGGCGCGCCGACCGCGGCCCCCACCTCATTCACCCGCGCAGCTCGGCGTAGTACTCGGACCAGTCCGGCTCCTCGGTGACGGGCTTCCCCTCGGAGTCCGTGAGGAAACCGCCGTCGAAGAGGAACGCGCCGAAGGCGTCCCACGCGGCGGGATCCACGGCGCCGATCTCCCGCCCCTTCGCCACAAGGTAGCCGTCCTCCGCCATGAGCTTCGCGCTGCGGCGCACGAGCTCCTCGGCCGTGCCCAGGGTGTCCGGGTTCGCCGCGATCAGGATGTCGGCCGCGCGCTCCGGGTCCTCGGCCGCGAGCGCGTAGCCTCGGGCGACGGCCTCGACGAAGGCGCGCGCCTCCTTCGGGTGCGCGTCGAGGTAGGCGTCGCTCGAGATGATGCCGGTCGACTGCTGCTCGGGCACCCCGAAGTCCTGGTAGCGCCAGGCGCGGTAGGGGTGGCCATCGATCTCCATCTGCAGGTTCTCCCACGTCGCGACCGAGAGCGTGAAGTCGATGCGGCCCTGCGACAGCGCCTCGTACGCGCCCGTGTCGAGCACGACCTCCTCGAACTCGCCGGAGCCACCGTCGCCCTGGATGGTGGTCTGCGCGAGCGCGCCGAAGAGAGGCGCCCCGAAACCGCCGAACACGAGCCCGTCGAGATCCTTCGGGCGCGTGAGGTCGTCGCGCGAGCCGAGCACCACGAGGCGGCCCGTGTCGGTCTGGGTGACGCTGTACACGGAGACCACGTCGAGCCCCGAGGTCCGCGCCATCTGCACGCCCGACTGGCCGCCGATGCCGAAGTCGGCCTCGCCCGCGGAGACGAGCTGGCTCGCCGGCGTCGAGCCGTAGGGCAGGATCTCGACGTCGAGGCCGGCATCGGCGAAGAAGCCCTCGGCCTCGGCGACGTAGACGCCGATGTGGTTCGTGTTGGGCGCCCAGTCGAGCGCGAAGCGCACGGGCGCGCCGGCGCCCGAGTCCGAGCCCGCGGTGTCGGTGCCGGATCCGGATGCCCCGGGTGCGGCGCAGCCGACGAGCGCGAGCGCTCCGGCCGCGAGAGCCGCTGCCGCGGCGATCAGACGGCGTGCGGGTGGGCGTGAGTGGGTATGGTGACGCAAGAGCGTGCCCTTTCATTCGTTGAGGGGCACGGGTGATGAAGAGTGTCTCCCTGCGCTGGCATGATCCAGATCAGGTTCGACGGTCGAAGGTTGATGACCTTCCTCTCAGCCCGGCCTACCGGACTCCCGTGTGCCCATCACCGTAGCAGAATTCCGGATCGCGGAATGCATACGGAATCTCCTAGGGTGGGGGCCATGACCCTCGCCAGCGACACCAGCGCCCCGGACACCGCCGCACCCGACACCTCCGCACCCGACACCGCCCCCGCGCCCAGCAGCACCGCAGCCGGCGCCGAGATGACCCCGCAGCAGTACGGGGTGGGCGCGCGCTTCACGCTCTCCGTGTACGACTCGGAGTACGTGCGGATCATCCTCGACGCCCTCGCGGAGGCCGACCGCTCGGGCCTCACAATCGAGACGAACGACATCTCGACGTTCGTCGGCGGCACGGAGCAGCGCGTGCTCGAGTTCCTGAGCGCGGTGATCGCGGCGGCCGCGGCGAGCGGCGCCCACCTCTCCGCGGCGATCCTGCTCTCTCGCGGGTGCCCCGGCGAGCTCGCCTGCGCACTCCCGGCAGGGGTCCCCGCCCTCGGCGCGGCCCCCGTCGCGCTCCCCCGGACGGGCGTGCGCGCCCGCGCGCACTGGTCGCTCTACCCGCTGCTCGACGGCGGCAGCACGGGCGACCACATGTCGCCGATCTACACGGCGATCGAGGAGGCGAAGGCGGCCGGGGTCTACTCGGGATCCGACCACTTCGCGACCCGCCTCGACGGCGACCTCGCGTCGGTGCTCGAGACCGCGGCGAACGGCTGGATCGGGGTGGGTGGTGTCGTGCAGCACGTCACCACCCACCTCACGGTGTCGCTCAACAGCCCGACGCAGATCGCGGACTGAGCCGGCGGGCAGCAGGTCCGCGGGCAGCAGGCCGGCCGCCAACGTTCAGCCGGTGCCCGGCCCGCCCGGGCCGGCGCGCTCTACGCCTGCGAGGCTTCCCACCCCGCGTTGAGCGCCGCGTAGCGCCCGCCCGCGGCGATCAGCTCGGCCGGGCTGCCGTCCTCGACGACGCGGCCGTGCTCCATGACGAGCACGCGGTCCGCGATCGCGACGGTCGACAGCCGGTGCGCGATGATGATCGCGGTGCGGTCGGCCAGCAGCCGCTGCAGCGCCTCCTGCACGAGCCGCTCGCTCGGCAGGTCGAGCGAGGCCGTGGCCTCGTCGAGGATCAGCACGCGCGGGTCGGCGAGGAACGCGCGCGCGAACGAGATCAGCTGCCGCTGGCCGGCGGAGACGCGGCCGCCGCGCTTGTTCACGTCGGTGTCGTAGCCGTCGGGCAGCGCCTCGATGAATGCGTCGGCGCCCACGGCCCGGGCGGCCGCGCGGATCTCCTCCGCGCTCGCGCCGGGCCGGCCGAGCGCGATGTTGTCGGCCACCGTGCCGCTGAAGAGGTACGCCTCCTGCGTCACCATGACGATCGCGCGCCGCAGGTCGGCCGGATCGAGCTCGCGCAGATCGACGCCGTCGAGCGACACGACCCCGGTGGTGGGGTCGTAGAAGCGCGCGACGAGCTTCGCGAGCGTCGACTTGCCCGCCCCCGTCGTGCCGACGAGCGCGACCGTCTGCCCGGCCGGGATCACGAGCTCGCAGTCGGCGAGCACGGTGCGGCCGCCGCCGTAGCCGAAGCTCACCCCGGCGAACTCGAGCTCGCCGCGGGCGGCGGGGAGCGCCGTCGGCGTCTCGGGATCCCGCACCGTCGGCGCCTCTTCGAGCACGCCCGAGACCTTCTCGAGCGCGGCGGTGGCCGACTGGTAGGAGTTCAGGAACATCGCCACCTCCTCGATCGGGCCGAAGAAGTTCCGCACGTACAGCACGGCGGCGAGCAGCACGCCGATGGCGAGCGCCCCGTCGGCGACCCGGAGTGCGCCCCAGAGCAAGACGACGCCGATCGTCACGTTCGCGAGCAGGATCAGGCCGGGATCCAGCACCCCGAAGAGCCGGAACACCCGCAGGTTCGCCCGCCGGTAGTCCTCCGCGACGCGGCCGAACTCGACCCGGTTGCGGCGCTCCCGCCGGAACGCCTGCACCGCGCGGATGCCCGTCATCGTCTCGACGAACTGCACGATCAGGCGCGCGCTCACCACGCGGGTGGAGCGGAAGCCCTTCTGCGACTCGACCACGAACCAGCGCATCAGGATGACGAGTGGGATGCCCATGCCGAGCAGGATCAGGCCGCTGCGCCAGTCGATGAGGAACAGCATGATGAGCGTGAAGCTGCCGATGAGGATCGCGTCGATCAGCTCGTTCAGGCTGCCGTCGAGGAGCTCCTGGATCGACTCGAGGTCGCTCGTCTGCCGGGCGATGATCCGACCGGAGGTGTAGCCCTCGTGGAACTCGAGGCTCAGGCGCTGGGTGTGCCGGAAGATCCGGATCCGCAGCTCCATCATCACGGCCTGCGTGAGGCGCGCGATGAGCACGATGTACCAGCCGACGAGCAGCGAGCCGAGCGCGCCGGTCACGAGGAACGCGACCCCGATCCCGATCGCCGGGCCCCAGTCGCCCTGCTGCACGGCGCGGGGCAGCGCCTCGTCGATGCCGAACGCGATGAGCGTGGGGCCCACCGCGCGCGCCGCCGTCGAGACGACGATCACGATCGCGGTGAGGGCGATCAGGCCCTTGAGCGGGCGGAGGATCGAGCCGAGCAGGCGCAGCGAGCGGCGGCGGATCGCGCGGCTCTCCTCGCGGGTGTACTGGTCGCGGTCTTCGCCGCTCGTGCCGTGCACGCTTGCGGGGCTCATGCGCGGTCCTCCTCTCGGGTCTCCGGTGTCGAGGCGATCAGGTGCCGGTAGTGCGCGCTCTCGCGCAGAAGCTCGGTGTGCGTGCCGATCGCCACGATCCTGCCGTCGCGGAGCACCGCGACCCGGTCGGCCATCGAGACGGTCGAGGGGCGGTGCGCCACGATGAGCGCGGTCGTGCCGTCGAGCACGCGGCGAAGCGCCGCCTCGACGAGCGCTTCCGTGTCGACGTCGAGCGCCGACAGCGGGTCGTCGAGCACGAGCACATCGGGCGCCGCAGCGACCACCCGCGCGAGCGCGAGGCGCTGGCGTTGGCCACCCGAGAGCGAGAGCCCTTCCTCGCCCACCTCGGTGTCGAGGCCGTCGGGCAGCTCGTAGGCGAAGCCGGCCTGGGCGACCTCGAGCGCCTCGGCCAGCACGGCCTCGGCCTCGGGGCTGGCGGGATCCAGGTCGTCGCGGCCGAGCAGCACGTTCTCGCGCACGGACGCCGAGAACAGGATCGGTTCCTCGAAGGCGACGCCGATGCGGCGACGCAGCTCCTCGAGCCGCAGCTGCCGCACGTCGACCCCGTCGAGCTCGACGGCGCCGCTCGTCACGTCGAAGAGGCGCGTGGGCAGCGTGGTCATGGTCGTCTTGCCGCTGCCCGTCGCACCGACGAGCGCGAGCGTCTCGCCCGGGCGCAGCGCGAGGTCGACCCCGTCGAGCAGCGCCGGCTCGCTCGCCGCCGCGTCGGGATAGCGGAACGTCACGTCGCGGAACACGAGCTCACCGCGCGGCTCGACGATCGTGCGCGGCTCGGCGGGATCCTCGATCGTGATGGGCGCGTCGAACACCTCGAAGATGCGATCGGTCGCGGTGCGGGTGTCGACGAGGAACGAGTAGAGGTACCCGAGCGACGACATCGGCCACTGCAGCGCCGCGGCCATCGCGAAGAACGCGACGAGCTCGCCCACCGTGAGCAGGTCGTGCGCCGCGAGCCACACGCCCGTGATGAAACAGGCGCCGAGCGCGAGGATCGGCACGAGCTCGTGCCAGAACCAGAGCGCGCCCACCTCCTTCGCCTTCCGCAGCTCGGTCTCCCGGAGCGTCTCTGCGCGGCTCCGGAACTGGCCGAGCGCGTGGCCGCCGCGGCCGAAGGCCTTGAGCACGCGGATGCCGTGCACGCTCTCCTCGACGGCCGTCGCGAGATCACCCGCCTGGTCCTGGCTGCGCCGCGAGAGCACGCCGTAGCGCTGCTCGAAGCTGAAGCCCACGATCCACACGGGGATCGAGCAGATCACGAACACGGTGCCGAGGGCCCAGTGCCAGCGGAACAGCAGCGCGGCGCCGATCACGATGGTGAGCAGGTTGATGAGCAGCAGGATCAGGCCGAAGGCGAGCCAGCGGCGGATCGTGCCGATGTCCTGCATCATGCGGCTGAGGAGCTGGCCCGACTGCCAGCGGTCGTGGAACGCGACCGGGAGACGCTGCAGGCGGTCGTAAAACGCCTGGCGGATCCGGTACTCGATGCCCGTGGAGGGCGCGAGCACGAAGCGCCTGCGCAGGAACACCATGAGCGCCTCGAGCACGCCGAGACCGAGGACCGCGAGCGTCGCGCCGACGATCTGGCCGCGGTCGCCCGTGAGGATCGGCCCGTCGACCGCCCACTGGAGCACGAGCGGGATGAGGAGGCTCGCCACGGCGGCGCCGAGCCCGACGAGCGCGCCGCCGATGAGGCGCGGCAGCGCGGGCCGCGCGAACGGGAAGAGGCGCGCCAGCGCGCGGGGCGTGGAGAGCCGGGGCCGCGCGTCT
Organism: Leucobacter sp. PH1c; assembly: GCF_000633415.1. Taxonomy (GTDB): domain Bacteria; phylum Actinomycetota; class Actinomycetes; order Actinomycetales; family Microbacteriaceae; genus Leucobacter. Next base: position 144,236 of record NZ_AYMV01000028.1, read on the forward strand.
GCGGTCGCGGCTGTGGAGGAGGGGGTGGCGTCGTCTGCGGGCGACGCGGAAGCGTGAGAAGTCATGATCCCTGATCGAAGAAGCGCGCGCGAGGGGCGCGGGAGGGGCTGAGTGCGGAGCGGCGGCCGAGCGCGTGGCGGGCCGCGGGGAACCTAATGTCCGGTCAGCGGGGTGCCCGGACGAGCAAGATCTGTCGCGGTGATGATTGTCGCCATGATCTGCTCCTTTCCGGGTCTTCGGGGATACCGGATCTCACCCTATCCGGCCGGACGAGCGGCGCGCAAGCACGAGTTCTCGGGGGATCCGCGCGGCGCGGGCAGTAGCCTGGGCGCATGACCGCCCGCCGCTCCCCCTGGCTGTGGGGCGCCGCGACGCTGCTCGCGATCGCCCTGCTCGCGGTCTCCGGCGCGCTCGGCGTCACCGTCTACCGCATGCCGGTCCTCGAAAGCCTGCTCCTCGCCGCCACCCAGTCCGCGGGGCTGCTGCTCGCGGTGCGCTTCCCGCGGTGGGGCGTCACGGTGCTCACGATCGCCGTGACCTCGGTGCTCACCGTCGCGCAGCCCACGGCCGTCGCACCCTGGCCGATGCCCGTCGCCTCGCTGCTCGCGCTGCTCGCGGGCTGGGCCGCCGCCGCGCTGCAGGGCCGCTGGCTCGCCGCCGCGGTGAGCGCCGCGCTGATCGGGATCGGCGCGAGCGGGGTGGCATCCGGCTTCGGCAATGAGCTGCCGGGCGGCCCCGTCATCGCGAACCTCATCGTGCTGCTCGCGCTCGCGACGATCGTCATCGGCACGGCAACGCTCGTGCGCGCCGTGCGGGCCGCGCGCGGGGAGCTGGCCGCCGCGCGGGAGGTCTCGGAGCTCGAGCTCGCCCGGCGCCAGATCGCCGAGGAGCGCACCCGGATCGCCCGCGAGATGCACGACGTCGTGGCCCACGGCATGTCCGTGATCCAGGTGCAGGCCGCGAGCGCGCGCTACCGCTTCTCGGGCCTCGACGACGCCGTCGCCGACGAGTTCGACGAGCTCGCCGCGACCGCCCGCACCGCGCTCGGGGAGATGCGCGCGCTGCTCGGCGTGCTGCGCGCGGACGACGGCGCCGAGCACGCGCCCCAGCCCGGGCTGGCCGAGCTGCCGGAGCTCGCCGCGCGCTCGCGCGCCGCACTCGACGACCGCCTGCCCGCGGCGGCCCGCGCGCGCGTCGATCCGATCGTGGCGCTCGCGGCCTACCGCGTGGCGCAGGAGTCGCTCGGCAATGCGGCGAGGCACGCCGCGGGCGCTCCCGTCCGGGTGACGCTCGACGCGGACGGCGGCGGGCTCGCGCTGAGCGTCGAGAACGCGGCGCCGCCCGCGGGATCCGCCGTCCGAGTCCCCGCGCCGGATACGAGCGGCCACGGCATCCGCGGCATGCGCGAGCGCGTGACGGCGCTCGGAGGCACGCTCGACGCCGGCCCCGCGGCGGACGGCGGTTTCCGCGTGACGGCCCGGCTCCCGTTCGCGCCCGGCGCTGCGCTGCCCGGTGCGGTGGCTCCCGGTGCTGCGCTGCCCTCCGCAGCGCCGCCCGCCGCGCTGCCGTCCGGTGCTCTGCCGCCCGGTCCCGGTCCCGGCCCCGATCCCGATCCCACCCCCGCTCCGACCCGTCCGGCGTCCGCGCCACGAGGCCGCGGAGCCCGCTTCGTTCGAAGGAGTCGCCGCTCATGACGGTGTCCGTGCTCATCGCCGACGACCAGGCCATGGTGCGCGCCGGCTTCGCCGCGATCCTGGATGCGCAACCCGGCATCTCGGTCGTGGGGCAGGCCGCCGGCGGCGCCGAGGCCGTCGAACTCGCGCGCCGGCTGCGCCCCGACGTGGTGCTCATGGACGTGCGCATGCCGAATATGAACGGGATCGAGGCCACCCGCGAGCTCATGGATCCGCCCGCCCGGGTCGAGCACGTGCCGCGGGTGATCATCCTCACCACCTTCGATATCGACGAGTACGTGCACGAGGCGCTCGGCGCGGGCGCGAGCGGGTTCCTCCTCAAGGACGCCCCGCCCGCCGACCTCGTGAACGCCGTCCGCGTGGTGGCGGCGGGCGACGCGCTCCTCGCACCGAGCGTCACGCGGCGCCTGCTCGAACGCTTCGCCGCCCAGCGGCCCCCGCGCGACACCCACGCGCTGCGCCTCGCCGAGCTGACCGAGCGGGAGCGCGAGATCCTCGTGCGGATCGGGCGCGGGCGTGCGAACGCGGAGATCGCGGCCGAGCTCTTCATCGCCGAGCAGACCGTGAAGTCGCACGTGACCAGGATATTTACGAAGCTCGCGCTCCGCGACCGCGTGCAGGCCGTGATCCTGGCCTACGACGCGGGCCTCGTCGAGCCCGACCGCTAGCCCCCGCTCCCGGTTCCCCCGCTCCGGCTCCGCCTCCCGGCCCCGGCTCCCACCAGTTCGGGTCGAGTTTGATCCGGTATCGGGGCCGCATACCGGATCAAACTCGACGCGATTTGCTGCGGCGGGGCGCGGAGGAGGGGCGGCGGGGCACAGGGCACGGGCACGCGGGGAGGCTCCGCCCCATACCCCGGTAGGGGGTCGAAAGCGCACCCCGGGGTGATGCCCCCGCACGCTCTCGCACGGGATCGTTCTTCCAGCACCCTGGAAGGACCCGCGCATGACCCTCGTCTCCCCCGCACCCCGCCGCCCCTCGCACCGGCCCGCCGCGCACCCCGCGACACGCTCGACGCCCGGCACCACGCTCCCCGGCACCACGCTCCCCGGCACCACGCTCCCCGGCACCCCAACCCCGCACCCCGCCGGCGCGACAGCCCCGGGAACCACAGCCCCCGGCACCACGCTCCCCGGCCGCGATCGCGCCGTCGATCTGGTGCGGGCCGCGTGCCTCGTCGCCGTCGTCGCGATGCACGCGCTCATGGTCGGGATCGGCATCCGCGACGGCGAGGTCGTCCTCGAGAACGCCCTCGAGTCCTGGGGCGGCTTCACGGTCTTCTCGTGGGTCACCCAAATGATGCCGCTGTTCTTCATCCTGGGCGGCTTCGCCTCGGCGACCCAGCTGCGCCGCGGGCGGGCCCGGGGCGTCAGCACGGCCGCCTACCTCGGCACGCGCATGCGGCGCCTCCTCCCCGTGCCGCTCGCCGCGGCCATCGCGGTCGTCGCGACGCTCACGTCCCTCAGTGCGGCGGGGCTCCCGCCCGAGCTCGTCGGCGAGGCCGGCTGGCGCATCAGCCAGCCGCTCTGGTTCCTCGGCGTCTACGTGCTCTGCACCGCGTGCGCGCCGCTCTGCCTGCGCCTGCACGAGCGCACCCCCGCCGCGGCGCTCGTCGCGCTCGGGATCGGGATCGTCGCGGTCGACGCCGTCCGCGCCGCGAGCGGGGTCGAGGCGATCGGCTTCGTGAATCTGCTCCTCGTGTGGCTCTTCGCGCAGCAGCTGGGGTTCTGGCTGGCCGACGGGCGCGCGCCCTCGCTGCGGGTCACGGGGTGGGCGATCGCGGGGATTGCGGCGCTCGTGCTCCTCGGACTGAGCCCGGCGAACCTCTACGCGGCGCTCAACCCGCCGACCGCGGCGCTCGCGCTGCTCGGCGTCGCGCAGCTCGCGCTCTTCGCCCGCATCCGCCCGATGCTCGCGGCGTGGGCGGAGAGCCCGCGGGTGCGGCGGTGCTCCGACGCCCTCAACGGCGCCGCGATGACGATCTACGCGTGGCACATGCCCGTCGTCGTGCTGCTCGCGGGCGCCACACTGGCCGTGGGCTCGCTCGGCGGCGGCGCGGCGGCGCTCATCCCCGAGCCGCTCTCGGCCGCCTGGTGGCTCGGCCGGCCGGCCTGGCTCCTCGCGGCGGGGCTCGCGGTGGCCGCCGTCGTCCCCGCCGTGCGGCGCTGGGAGCGGCGCCCCGCCGCCGGGTCGGGCGGCGCGAACGACGTGCGGGCCGCCGGCCGCTCAGATCTCACGGGCGGCGGGTCACCGCGACCCTGGCGCGTTGCGGCCGCCGTGCTCTGCGGGGCGGGCGGGGTGCTCGCCGTGCTCGCCGGGGGCGGCGCGCTCTGGGCGTGGGCGCTGGGCGCGATCCTCCTCGCCGCGGGCTCGCGGAGCGCTGCTGCGCCCCGGGCCGCGCACTCGGTCACCGCCCCGTGACCACGGGAGCGGAGGCCGGCAGCCGGATCGGCCGCGGTTAGAACGCGAAGGCGACGCCGAGCAGCACGCCGTAGACGAGGCCCGCGAAGCTCGTGAGCTGCAGCACGAGGATGAGCTCCTTCGGCGTCTTCGCGGTGAGCACGATCACGATGCACGGCGCGACGATGAGCAGCACCAGCCACACGAGCACCATGCCCGGGTAGACGAAGCCGAACACGGCGGGCACGACGAACGGCAGCAGGAGGCAGACCACGAAGAGGATCCGCGAAGCGCGGTCGCCGATCCGCACCGCGAGCGTCTTCTTGCCCGCGAGCCGGTCCGTGGGGATGTCGCGGATGTTGTTCACGATCAGCACGGCGACCGCGAAGAACCCGACGCCGGCGCCCGCGAACCAGACCTCTTGCGTCTGCACGTCGCTCTGCAGCCACACGGTGCCGACCGTGGCCACGAGGCCGAAGAAGATGAACACGACGAGCTCGCCGAGCCCCGCGTAGCCGTAGGGCCGCTTCCCGCCCGTGTAGAACCAAGCCGCGACGATGGCCACCGCGCCGAGCGCGAGGAACCACCAGCGGCCGCTCAGGGCCACCGCGACGAGGCCCGCGACGGCCGCAAGCCCGAAGAAGACGAGCGCCGTGATGAGCACGTGCTTCGGGTTCACGAGCCCGGATCCCGTGAGCCTGGCCGGGCCGACGCGGAACTCGTCGGTGCCCCGCACGCCGTCGGAGTAGTCGTTCGCGTAGTTCACGCCGATCTGCAGGAACACGGCGACGGCGAGCGCGAGCAGCGTGAGCGGCCACGAGAAGCCGTGCACCATGTGCGCGATGCCGGCGCCGGCCGCGACGGGCGCGACCGCGAGCGGCAGGGTGCGCAGCCGGGCGCCGCCCACCCAGTTCCGCCAGGTGATGCGCGGCTCACCACCCGCCGCGACGCGCTGCTCCGCCGCCGCGCGCACCGCGGGGTTACCCGATTTCCGCCGATCCTTCGCCTGGTTCACGCGTGTTCCTCTCCTGCCGCGCGCCGCGTCTCTCGGAAGCTGTCGCGCACTCGTGCAATCCACTCGCCGAGCGCGGCGAGATCGGGTTTTCCGCCCGCGAGCCGCGGGATCGTCTCCGTCTCGGTGACCCACTCGGGCACCGCGGCGACCCCGAGGCTGGCCCGCACGGCCTCGCGCACCTCGTCGAACGCGAGCCGTTCCTGCGCGCCGGGCGGCAGGATCGGGGCGACGAGCGTGACGCGCTCCCCCCACTCGGGGTGCGGTGCGGCGAGCGCGACCGCCCCGTCCCAGCCGGTCAGCTCACGGACGACGCGTTCGACCTCGTCGAGCGAGACGTTGATGCCACCCGAGATGAGCACACGGTCGATCCGGCCCGTGACGGTCAGCATGCCGCCGAGCAGTTCGCCGGCGTCGCCCGTGCGGTACCAGCGCGTCTCGCGGCCATCCCGGCCCGTGTCGGTCACGAAGGCCGCCGCCGTGAGCTCGGGATCTCCGATGTAGCCGAGCGCCAGCGTGGCCCCGGCGAGCTGCACCTCGCCCGCGCGGATGCGCACGCGGGTGTCGCCGATCTCCACGCCGTCGTAGACGCAGCCGCCCGCCGTCTCCGTCATACCGTAGCTGCGTTTCAGCGTGACGCCGAGCTCGTGGCAGCGCTGGCGGAGCGCGAGGGAGACGGCCTGCCCGCCGACGAGCACGGCGTCGAATCTGCGGAGCGTTTCGGCGGCGGCGGGATCCTCTGCTGCGCGGTCGAGGAGGCGGGTGAGCTGCACGGGCACGAGCGACACGTAGCGCCGCTCGGCGGTCATCGTCTCAGCCGCGGCGAGGAGCGCGGCCGGGTCGAAGGAGCCGTCGACGAACACGGGGTCGATGCCGCTGCGCGCGCTGCGGACGAGCATCTGGATGCCGGAGATGAGGTGAGTGGGGAGCGCGACGAGCCACTGGCCGGGGCCGCCGAACGCCTCGTGGGTCGCGTCAGCGCTCGCGATGAGCGCCGCGGCCGAGAGCGCGACGGCTTTCGGGATCCCGCTCGAGCCCGAGGTCCGCACCACGAGCGCGGTGCCCGCGGGGAGGGGGGCGTCGTGCAGTTCGCGCACCACCGCGTCGTCGGTGCCCGGGGGAACGGGCAGCACGGGGGCGCCGCCCGAGAGCGCGTCCTGCAGCGCGGCCACGAGCCAGGCACGATCGTCGGTGGGGATGGCGCGGAGTCCGGTGGGCGAAGTCACGCCTCCAGGGTACTCGGGGTCCCGTTCCCTCTGCGATTCGGCCACGACCCGGCACCCGTAGCGGCGGTGCACCGCAGTGCGGTGCACCGCCGCGCCTCGGCGAGAGCGCCGCGCCTAGGCGAGCTCCTGCGCCGCCCGCGTGAGCTCGGTCACTGCCCGCTCGACGATCGCATCGGTCATGCGCGCATTCGGTCCCGAGATCGACAGCGCTGCAGGCGGCACCGCGCCGGGCACGGCCACCGCGATGCAGCGCACCCCGATCTCCTGCTCGCCATCGTCGATCGCGAAACCGCGCCGCCGCGTCTCGCGCAGGTCGGCGAGCAGCTCCTCCTCCGTCGTGAGGCTCGTGGGCGTGTAGGCGGGCATGCCCGTGCGGGACAGCAGTTCGCGCACCCGCCGCTCGGGCAGGGTGGCGAGCATCGCCTTGCCCACCCCGCTCGCGTGCGGCAGCACGCGGCGGCCCACCTCGGTGAACATGCGCATGCGGTGCCGCGAGGGCACCTGCGCGACGTAGGCCACGAGATCCCCGTCGAGCACCGCCAGGTTCGCGGTCTCCTGCGCCGCCTCCTCGAGCTGGATCAGCGCGCCGCGCGCCGACTCCGCGAGGGGCGGGGTCGCCCGCTCGCCGAGGCCGATGAGGCGCGGGCCGAGCGCGTAGTCCCGAGTCTCGAGCTGTCGCGCGACGCCGAGGTCGAGCAGCGTGCGGAGGAGGCGGTGCGCCGTCGGAACCGCGAGCCCCGTGCGCGCGGCGACCTCGGCGAGCGGGAGCGGGGTGTCGGCCGTCGCGAGCGCTTCGAGCAGGCTGAAGGCGCGCGCGACCGACTGCACCTGGCCGCCGCCGGAGGCGGGGACCGCGGATTCGGATCTCATGATTCCATCATACGGAACGAATACTCCAAATCGACAATCGTGCTCCTATCGTGGGCAGTGGCGCGAAGCAGCGCCCACCGCCCACAGCATTGGAGCTCGCATGACCGCTTACGCGTCCCGCGCCGACCTGTCCGTTGCCGAACCGATCCTCGCCTTCGCCGAGGAGAGCCTCGCGCACCACCGGATCGACCCCGACACGTTCTGGGCGGGGGTGAGCGGGATCATCCACGATCTCGGCCCGCGCAACGCCGAGCTGCTGCGCACCCGCGACGAGCTGCAGGAGCGCATCGACGCGTTCCACCGCGAGACGCCCGGGGCACCGGATCCCGAGCGCTACCGCGCGTTCCTCGAGGAGATCGGCTACCTCGCCCCCGAGCCCGGGCCCGTGCAGGCGACCACGACCGATGTCGCGCCCGAGATCGCCGAGCTCGCCGGCCCGCAGCTCGTGGTGCCGATCCTGAACGCGCGCTTCGCGCTGAACGCCGTGAACGCGCGCTGGGGATCCCTGTACGACGCGCTGTACGGAACCGACGCCATCCCGCAGGAGGGCGAGCTCGCCCCGGGCTCCGCCTACTCCCCCGCCCGCGGCGCCGCCGTGATCGCGCGCGGCCGCGAGCTGCTCGACACGATCGCGCCGCTCGTCTCCCTCGCCGACGGTTCGCCCGCCTCGCACCGCAATGCGACCGGCTACTCGGTGCGCGACGGCGAGCTGCGGGTCGCGCTCGGCGCCGGCGAGGCCCGGCCCGCGGATCCCGCCGCCTTCGCCGGATTCACCGGCGACGCCGCGTCGCCCGCATCGGTGCTCCTCGTGCACCACGGCCTCCACGCCGAGCTCGTGATCGACCGGGGCGGGCAGATCGGCGCGAGCGACGCCGCGGGCATCCAGGACATCGTGCTCGAAGCAGCCCTCACGACGATCATGGACCTCGAGGACTCGGTCGCCGCCGTCGACGCGGAGGACAAGGCGCTCGGCTACCGCAACTGGCGGGGCCTCATGGCGGGCACGCTCACGGAGGAGGTGTCGAAGGGCGGCCGCACCTTCACGCGAACCATGGCGGCCGACCGCTCGGTCACCACCCCCGACGGCGGCACGCGCACCCTGCCCGGCCGCTCGGTGCTCTTCGTGCGCAACGTGGGCCACCTCATGCTCGGCGACTCGATCCTCGACCGCGACGGCGCATGGACGCCCGAGGGCATCGTCGACGCGATCATGACGGCGCTCGGCTCGCTCGACGACATCCGCGGGGAGCAGGCGAACTCGCGCACCCCCTCGATGTACATCGTGAAGCCGAAGATGCACGGCCCCGCCGAGGCCGCCTTCACCGCTGAGCTGTTCGGCCGCGTCGAGGAGCTGCTCGGGCTCCCCGCCCGCACGATCAAGGTGGGGATCATGGACGAGGAGCGCCGCACCTCGGCGAACCTCGCGGCCACGATCGCCGCCGCGGCCGACCGCGTCGCGTTCATCAACACGGGCTTCCTCGACCGCACGGGCGACGAGATCCACACCTCGATGCACGCGGGTCCGTTCCTGCCGAAGGCCGCAATCCGCGCCGAGCCTTGGCTGCCCGCCTACGAGGCGCGCAACGTAACGATCGGGGTCGCGTGCGGCCTCGACGGCCACGCGCAGATCGGCAAGGGCATGTGGGCGATGCCCGATCTCATGGCGGCGATGCTCGAGCAGAAGATCGGGCACGTGCGCGCGGGCGCCTCGACGGCGTGGGTGCCCTCGCCCACGGCGGCGACGCTGCACGCGATCCACTACCACCTCGTCGACGCCTTCGCGGCGCGGACGGAGCTCGTCGTCGGCGCTGCCGCCGATCCGGAGGCGGCGGAGCGCGCGCTGCGGGACCTCCTCACGCTGCCGCTCGCGCAGCCGTCGGACCTCGACGCGGAGACCGTCGCGGCCGAACTGGAGAACAGCGCGCAGTCGATCCTCGGCTACGTGGTGCGGTGGATCGACCAGGGCGTCGGCTGCTCGAAGGTGCCCGACATCCACGACATCGGTCTCATGGAGGATCGGGCCACGCTCCGCATCTCGGCGCAGCTGCTCGCGAACTGGCTGCTCCACGGGGTCATCACCGAGGCAGAGGTCGACGCCGCGCTCACGCGCTGCGCCGCAGTGGTGGATCGCCAGAACGCGGCCGACGCGGCGTACGAGCCGCTGCTCGGCGCGGACGGGAGCACGCCCGGCATCGCCTTCACCGCGGCGCGGCGGCTGATCCTCGAGGGCGGCGCGCAGCCGAGCGGCTACACGGAGCCGCTGCTGCACGAACTGCGCCGCGCGAAGAAGGCGGAGCAGGCGGGCGAAGCGGCGCAGGCCCCGGAGCCCGCACTGGCGTAGCGGCCCGCGGGCTCCCGAGCGCACCCGCGGCCGGGAGCCCGAGCCCACCGCACGCGCACGTGGGGCCGCGCCGA
>NZ_AYMV01000029.1 GCF_000633415.1 Leucobacter sp. PH1c
CGACGTTTCTGATTTCTCCGCCGGAATCTGCGTCCGGGATCCAGAAGCTCCGTCGGGGATCCGGAAGCTCCGTCCGGGTTCCCGGGTCCGATACCCGCGGCGCGGACCGGGAGCGCGGCTAGGCTGACGGCATGAACCAACACGATGCGGAGCGCGGCACTGCGGAGCCTGGCGCTGCGGAGCCCGGCGCTGCGGAGCCCGGCGCTGCGGAGCCCGGAACTACGGCGTCCGGCGCTGCGGCGAGCAGCGGGCAGCCGGATGCCTGGCAGGCGCGCGTCGACGCGGTCTGGGAGGACGCGACGCTCGCGTCAGAGGACGTGATCGCGCGGATCGCGGAACTCGCCGCCGAATTGCCCGACGACGATCCCCGCGGCCCGTTCGAGCTGGGCGGCGCGCACGACTCCGCCGGCGACGAGGCCCGCGCAGGCTTGCTCTACGAGCGCGCGATCGCGCTCGGCCTCTCGGGCCCGGCGCGCGCCGAGCTGACCGTGCAGTACGGCTCGACGCTGCGCAACCTGGGCCGCACCGCGGAAGCCGTCGCCGAGCTCGAGAACGGGCCCCGCGACCCCGCACACGGTGCCGCGGCCGACGCGTTCCTCGCGCTCGCACTGCACTCTGCCGGGCGCAGCGACGAAGCGCTCGCCGTGGCGCTGGACGCCCTCATCCCGCACCTCCCCCGCTACCAGCGCTCGCTGCGCGGCTACGCCGCCGAACTCCGGGAGCGGGCGGCCGCGCACGACGGCTGAGCAGACGGCCGAGCAGGCGACTGAGCAGGGGCCGGGCAAGACGGCGGCTCGCCCCGAACTACCGCTCGGCCGCGCGACGGCGCTCGACCACGCGGGTGACGAGCACGCCGATCGCGAACTGCGCGACCGTGCAGACGGCGAGCGCGATGATCACCGCGTTCCAGTCGCCGAGCAGCTGGCGGGCCGCGCCGGCACCGAGCGGGCCGAGCGTCGCGACCGAGTAGCCGACCGACTGCACGATGCCGGAGACCCGCGCGGACTCCTGGGCGTCGCGCCCGAAGCCCGCGATGAGTGCGAGGACGAGCGGGAACGCGCACATGCCGAGCCCGAAGAGCGCCGCCCACACCTCCGGCAGCGCGGCGGGCGCCACGAGCAGCCCCGCGAGCGCGACCAGGTTGGCGAGCGCCACGACACCGAAGCCGATCCGCATTCCCGCCGGGGTGCGCCCGAGCGCCATGACGAGCACCGTGCCCACCACGCCGACCGCCATCGAGATGCCGAGCAGCATGCCCGCCCGCGAGGCCGGGAGCCCCGCGTCCTGCGCAATCGACGGCAGCCAGCCCATCACCACGTAGCTCAGCAACGCCTGCAGCGCGAAGTAGCCCGCGAGGAACCACGTGCCGTGCGGCAGCCGGGAACGGGCGGGAGCCGCGGCAGGAGCCGCCGACGCGGCTGAGGCGGCTGAGGCGGCCGGAGCAGGAGCCGCCGACGCGGCGGGATCTACCGGCGCGGCCGGAACTGGAGCCGCCGATGCGGGCGCCGCGGCAGACGGGATCCCGCGGATCGCGAGCAGCCACACGACGAGAGCGAGGAGCGCGGGCACCGCCCAGGCAGCGAGGCCGAGCGCGGGATCGCCGAGCCAGCCGGCGATCGGGACGGCGAGCGCCGCCGCGAGCGCCGCTCCGAGCGACATGAGCGTCGTGTACGCGGTCGTCACGGGGCCGATGCGGCCCGCGAAGTGCCCGCGCACCACCGCGGGGAGCAGGATGTTCACCATCGCGAGGCCGCCCGTGCCGACGACGGTCCCCGCGACGACGATCCAGGGGCTCGGGATGCCGCGCAGGAGCAGCCCGGCCGTGAGCCCGATGAGGCCCACGAGCACGATCCGCTCGACGCCGAAGCGCGCGGCGAGCCGCGCCGTGCCGAGCCCGGCGACGGCGAACACGGCGGTGGGGATCGCGGGGATCAGCACAACGGTCGCCGGGGTGAGCGCCCCGGCGTCGGTGAGCGCGGTCAGGAGGGCGCTCGCGCTCGTGATCGCGAGGCGAAGGTTCACCGCGACGAGCAGCAGGGCGATGAGCATGAGGACGGCGCCGCGGGGCGCACGGGGCGCACGGCGCACGGCGGCTGAAGCTGCGGCTGAAGCTCCGGCGGGCACGGCTGAAGCTCCGGCGGGCACGGCTGAGGTTGAGGCCCCGGCTGCGGACCGGGAGGGGGCTGCGGCGGTCATAAAGTTCCAAACATCCAACGTCTAACCATTTGTCGGGGACTATCATGACACATGTGAGTCCAGAAGCGGTACCCAGCCTCGATCCCGTGCAGCGCACCTCGCTGAGCGACCAGGTCGTGGAGCGCCTGCGCACGGAGATCAGCGAGGGGCGGTGGCCGGTCGGTCAGCGCATCCCGCCGGAGCCCGAGCTCATGGCCTCCCTCGGCGTCGCCCGCGGCACCCTCCGCGAGGCGCTGCGCGCCCTCCAGTACTCGGGCATGCTCGAGATCCGGCGCGGCGACGGCACCTTCGTGCGCGCCCGGAGTGAGGTGCCCGGCGCCCTCGCGCGCTCGGGGGCGAGTCTGCGCGACGTGCTCGAGGCGCGACGCGCACTCGAACCCCAGCTCGCGCGGCTCGCGGCCGAGCGGGCCACACCCGAGGACACGGATCGCATCGCCGGAGCGCTCGCGGCGCGGGCCGCGGCGAGCGACGCGGAGTGGGTGGAGAGCGACGTCGCCGTCCACGAGGCGATCGCCCGCGCTGCGCACAACCCGATCCTCTTCGAGGTCTACACCGCGCTCCTCCCCCGCCTGCACGAGTCCATGCGCTCGGCGCAGCAGCGCGAGGGGTTCTGCCGGGACGAGCCGCGCGGCCACGACGACGTGCTCGCGGCGATCGCGCGCCGCGACCCCGATGCTGCGGCGGCGAGCGCCGAGGAGAATCTCGCCGCAACCGCCGTGTGGGACGCCGAGAGCTCGGCGCCCCACACGGCGGAGTGAGCCCGGGCCCGGCCCGGGCATCCGCCCCTAGTCGCCCAGCAGTTCCGTGACGAGGGCGGCGATCTCGCTGCGCTCCGAGCGGGTGAGGGTGACGTGGCCGAACAGCGCGTGCCCCTTCAGCTTCTCGATCACCGCGGCGATCCCGTCGTAGCGCCCCACCCGCAGGTTGTCACGCTGGGCCACATCGTGCGTGAGCACCACACGCGAGTTCTGCCCGATCCGGCTCAGCATGGTGAGGAGCACTCCGCGCTCGAGCGACTGGGCCTCGTCGACGATCACGAACGCGTCGTGGAGGGAGCGGCCGCGGATGTGCGTGAGCGGCAGCACCTCGATGAGGCCGCGCGCCATCACCTCCTCGAGCACGTTCTCCGAGACGATCGAGCCGAGCGTGTCGAACACGGCCTGCGCCCACGGGCCCATCTTCTCCTGGTGGTCGCCCGGCAGGTAGCCGAGCTCCTGGCCGCCCACGGCGTACAGCGGGCGGAACACCATCACCTTCCGGTGCTGCCGGCGCTCGAGCACCGCCTCGAGCCCCGCCGCGAGCGCGAGGGCCGACTTGCCGGTCCCGGCGCTGCCGCCGAGGGAGACGATCCCGACCTTCGGATCGAGGAGGAGGTCGATCGCGAGCCGCTGCTCGGCGCTCCGCCCCGTCACGCCGAACACCTCGCGGTCGCCGCGCACGAGGTGCAGCCCGCCGGGGCCGTCGATGCGCCCGAGCGCCGAGCCGCGCGGCGAGTGGAGCACCACGCCCGTGCCGAGCGGCAGCTCCTCGGCCGCGTCGACGCCGTCGAGCCGCTCGGTCTCCCACAGCGCGGCCATCTCCGACTCGTCGATCGAGAGCGTCGCGGTGCCGGAGTAGGTGTCGTCCGCGGCGAGCTCGGCGCGGTATTCCTCGGCGCCGAGCCCCAGCGCGGCCGCCTTGAGGCGCATCGGGAGATCCTTCGACACGACCGTCACGTCGCAGCCGTCGCCCGCGAGGTTCTGCGCGACCGCGAGGATCCGGCTGTCGTTGTTCCCGAGCCGCATCCCCGAGGGGAGCGCCTCGACGCTCGTGTGGTTCAGCTCGACGCGGAGCGTGCCGCCCGCATCGCCGACCGGTACGGGGAAGTCGAGCCGCAGGTGCGCGGCCCGCAGCTCGTCGAGGAAGCGGAGCGCGCGGCGGGCGAAGTAGCCGAGCTCCGGATCGTGGCGTTTGTGCTCGAGCTCCATCAGCACGACCACCGGGAGGACCACGGCGTGCTCGGCGAAGCGGAACAGCGCGCGGGGGTCGCTCAGCAGCACCGAGGTGTCGAGCACGTAGGTGCGCTGGCCCGTGTCGCTGCCGGCGATGCGCTCCTGTTCGGGCGGGAGCGCGAGCGCCGGATCCGCCGGGGTCGCGGTGCGCGTGGAGGGTGTGTCGCTCGGTGCTGCGGGGTGAATTGCGGGGTGATTCATCTCGGCCACGATGGCTCCTCTGCCCCGAGGCGCAGGCCCCGGATCAGCGAGACGACCATCACTCCCATCGAGGTGGCTGGCCGCCTCGATCGGGCACCCTGCCCGATGGCACACACGGTACGCCTGCTGCGCGGCCGTCCGCGCGGGGACACGCGCATCGCCGCATGAACGTTGCATGGCGGGCGCGTGACGTGCAGGATCGTCGGGGAACCGATGAGGTCTGACAAGATTCGGGTATTCTGTCTGTGCGATACCACACACGGGGGACGGCACGCATCCCTCGGTCGCGCCTCGAAGGAGCCTCATTTGCGCACGATCGATTGGATCGACGGAGCTATCGAACTCGTGGACCAGACGCTCCTGCCCCACCGGCTCGAGCAGCGCCGCGTCACGGAGCTGAGCGAGCTGATCACGGACATCCAGCGCCTCGCAGTGCGCGGGGCCCCGGCCCTCGGCGTGGCCGGCGCGATGGGCGTCGCGCTCATCGCCGCGTCGGTGCAGGAGGCGGGCGGCGACGCCGAGCTCGACCGCGACGAGGTTGTCCGACAAGCACGTCTCCTGCGCGAGGCGCGCCCCACCGCGGTGAACCTCTCCTGGGGCGTGGACCGCGCGCTCACCCGCCTCGACGAGGGCGCCGCCGCGATCCTCGAGGAGGCGCTCGCGATCCGCGACGAGGACATCGCCGCCTGCATCTCGATGGGCCTCCGCGGCGCCGACCTCACGCGCGAGCTCACGGGCAAGGATCCCGTCCGCGTCATGACCATCTGCAACACGGGCGGCCTCGCGACCGTCGAGCGCGGCACGGCGCTCGGCGTGATCCAGACGCTCCTCGAGCAGGGATCCCTCGCCGAGGCGCTGCCGCTCGAGACGCGGCCGCTCCTCCAGGGCGCGCGCCTCACGGCCTGGGAACTGCAGCGCATGGGCGCTCCCTTCCGGCTCCTCATCGACTCGGCCGGCCCCTTCCTGCTCTCGCGCGGGATCGCCGACGCCGTCTTCATCGGCGCGGACCGCATCGCGGCCAACGGCGACTCGGCGAACAAGATCGGTTCCTTCTCGCTCGCCCTCGCGGCGAAGCACGCGGGCGTGCCCTTCATCGTGGTGGCCCCCGAGTCGACTGTCGACATGCAGACGGCGAGCGGCGCCGACATCGAGATCGAGGATCGCGGCGTCGACGAGGTGGCCGGCTTCGGCGGCACCCGCACCGCGCCCGAGGGCATCGACGCGGTCAACCCCGCGTTCGACGTGACCCCGCACGAGCTGATCACGGCGATCGTCACCGAGCGCCGCGTGATCCGCCCCGGATCGGGAGAAACGCTCGCAACCGTTCCCCTCGAGGCGCTCCGCTCCTAGGCTAGATCCACTTCCCTGTTCCCGCTCCCGGCCGCGCGCCGGGCGGGGACGCGTCCCGCAGTTTTTCCCCTCCACCACCTCCGAAAGGAACACCAATGTTCTTCACCAAGCGCCGCGCACGTGCGGCTCTCGTCGCGGGTGCGGCCACCGCCGCTCTGCTCCTCACGTCCTGCGCGGGCAACGGCGGCTCGGCCGACGGCGGCTCGAGCGCCGAGGGCCCGAGCTTCATCTACATCACGAGCGACCCGATCGGCCAGAACGAGTTCCTCAAGTCCGGCAAGGTCGGCATCGACGCCGTCGCGGAGACCTTCGAGGGCTCGGCGACCACGTACGAGTCGAAGGACGAGGCGCAGCGCCGCACCAACCTCGAGGCGGCAATCGCGAAGGCCCCCGAGGTCGTCGTGATGCTCGGCTTCCAGTTCGGCGACATCGCCAAGGAGCTCGCCGAGCAGAACCCGCAGCAGAAGTTCCTCCTCATCGACACCGCAGTCGACGGGGCGCCGGAGAACCTCTACCAGGCGACCTTCCGCGAGCAGGAGCCCTCCTACCTCCTCGGCGTCGAGGCGGGCCTCCTCACCGAGGCGAACAAGGTCGGCTCCGTCATCTCGGTCGACAACCCCCTCCTCAAGAAGTACTCCGAGGGCTTTGCCGAGGGCGCGAAGAGCGTCAACAAGGACGTCGAGACCGTGGCCCCGCAGGTCATCGGCGGCGACAACCCCTTCGCCGACACCGCTCGCGCCAAGGAGCAGGCGCTTGCCTACGCCGGCACCGGCGTCGACCAGATGTTCGCCGTGGGCGCGGCCTCGAACGGCGGCATCATGGAGGCGGCTGCGGCCAAGGGCTTCTCGGCCTACGGCGTTGACGCGAACCAGTGCGGCATGGCGCCGGGCTCGGTCGTCGACGGCACCATCAAGGCCGTGAACAACGTCGTCGAGACCGTCGTCGGCGAGATCATGGACGGCAAGAGCTCGGCCGAGGCCACCACCTCGTTCGGCCTCAAGGAGGAGGGCATGACGATCGTCAGCCTCACCGAGGGCGCAGCCGACTCGCAGTGCACCGTCATGGAGAACCCCGACGTGCTGAAGCAGGTCACCCAGGTCCGCGACGACATCGTCGCCGGCAAGATCACGGTCACCGATCCGCTGGCCTAGGTCGTAAACTCGTGGCCGGGAGGTTCCGCTCGCGCGGTGCTTCCCGGCCACGACTGCTTCGGCGCACGCGGGAGATGATTCTGCACGGGGAGACACCCCGCGCTCGCATCACCGCCACGCACCACCGAGGTGCCACCAACACCACGCATCAGCACCCCCACCACCACGCACCACCACCACGCACCACCACCACGCCCGAACGAAGGAGCCATGATGACCGCTGAGGTTTCCATGCGCGGCATCACGAAGCGCTTCCCCGGCGTGCTCGCCGACGACAACGTCGACCTGGAGGTCGCCCCGGGCGAGATCCACGCGCTGATGGGCGAGAACGGCGCGGGCAAGTCGATCCTCATGTCGATGCTCGCCGGCGTCATGCAGCCCGACGAGGGCGAAATCTACATCCGCGGGGAGCGCATGAGCTTCTCGTCCCCCCTCGACGCGATCGATGCCGGCATCGGCATGGTCTTCCAGTCGTTCAAGCTCTTCCCGTCGCTCACGATCGCGGAGAACGTCGTGTTCCGCAGCGAGCCGACGAAGCGCGGCCTCATCGACCGCCAGGCGGCGAACCGCCGCGTCGCCGAGATCGCCGACAAGTACGGGCTCCAGCTCGACCCGACCGCCCGCGTGGACTCCGTTCCGGTCGGCGTGCTGCAGCGCGTCGAGATCGTGAAGGCCCTCTACCGCGAGGCCAAGGTCCTCATCCTCGACGAGCCCACCGCCGTGCTCACCCCGCAGGAGACCGAGCGCCTCTTCGACGTGCTGCGCGCGCTCAAGGCCGACGGCCGCACCATCATCCTCATCACCCACAAGCTGAACGAGGTCATGGCGATCTCGGATCGGGTGACCGTGCTGCGCGACGGCCGCAACGTCGCCGAACTCGTCACCGCGGAGAGCTCCCCCGCCGAGATCACCCGCCACATGACGGGCCGAGACGTTGACCTCACGACCCCGCCGCCCGCGCAGGAGCCCGGCGCGACCGTGCTCGACGTGCGCGGCCTCACGGTGCCCGGCTCCGGCGGCCGCCCGGCCGTCGACACGGCCAGCCTGTCCGTCCGCGAGGGCGAGGTGGTCGGCATCGCGGGCGTCGCGGGCAACGGCCAGGTCGAGCTCGCCGAGGCGATCATCGGCATGCGGCGCGCGAGCGCGGGCGAGGTACACGTCTCAGGCGCGGATCTCAGCCGCTCCTCGATCGCGCAGCGCCGCGCCGGCGGCGTCGCCTACGTCCCCGAGGACCGCCACGCGGTCGGCAGCGCCGGCTCGGCGAGCGCGATCGACAACCTCTCGCTCGGCCATCACCGCACCTCCCCGATCCTGCAGCGCGGCCTGCTCTCGCGCGGCGCGATGGTCGAGCACGCGAAGCGGCTCATCGCGCGCTTCGGCGTGAAGATCGCCGGCCCCACGACCCCGGTCGGCACCCTCTCGGGTGGCAACCTGCAGAAGATCGTCGTCGCGCGCGAGCTCGACTACCGCTCCCCGGTGCTCATCGCCGAGCAGCCGACCCGCGGCGTCGACATCGGCGCGATCGAGTCGATCCACCGCGAGCTCTGCGAGTACCGGGACGGCGGGGGCGCGCTCCTCCTGATCTCGGCCGAGCTCAGCGAGATCCTGTCGCTCTCCTCGCGCATCCTCGTGATGTTCGAGGGGCGCATCGTCGCCGAGGTTCCCAAGGCCGAGGCGACCGAGGCCCTCCTGGGCCTGTACATGGCCGGCCATGCTCCGGAGGCGCAGCACCGACCCAGCGCCCCGCTCACGACCCAGGCGGCTTCCGCTGCCGCCCCGCAGAAGGAGACCGCACTGTGAAGGCCCTGCAGAGCTTCGGGCGCTGGCTCGCCAGCCCGATCCCCGTCTCGGTGGTGCTCGCACTGCTGATCGGCGCGTGCTTCATGCTGATCGCGGGGGTCGACCCCGTGAGCGGCTACATCGCCATGGTGAACGGGTCCTTCGGGAGCGGCGCCGGCCTCGCGAACACGCTCCAGCGCGCCGTGCCGATCATCGGCATCGGCATCGCGATCGCGGTGGCCTTCCGCGCCGGCGTGCTGAACCTCGGCACCGAGGGCCAGGCCGGCCTCGGCGCCCTCGCGGGCGGCATCGTCGCGATCTACGTGCCCGGCCCCGCAGCGCTGATCGTCCCCCTCGCGTTCCTCGCGGCGATCGCCACGGGCGCCGCATGGGGCCTCATCACGGCGCTGCTGCAGAACCTGCTCGGCGTGCCGATCCTGCTCTCCACGCTGCTCCTCAACTACCCCGCGCGCTACTTCTCCTCGTGGCTCATCCGGTACCGGCTCGACGAGCCGACGTCCGACCTCGTCGCGAGCGAGCAGGTGCGCCCCGAGGTGCAGCTGTCGATGCTCGTCCCGCGGGACTCGGCATTCGCGGAGACCCTGCGGAACACGCTCGGCCCCACGAACCCGGTGACCGCGATCCTCACGGGCGTGAACTGGTCGATCGTCGTGCTCATCGTGGTCGTGCTCGGCGCGATCTTCGTGAACCGCCGCACCCGCTACGGCTTCGAGTCCGGCCTCGCCGGGCAGAACGCTGAGTTCGTGCGCTACAGCGGCGTGCAGCCCGGCCCCCTCGTCACCCGCACCATGGCGATCTCGGGCGGCCTCGCCGGCCTCTTCGGCCTGATGCTGATCATCGGCGCCCCGAGCACCCGCCTCATCGAGGGCTACTTCGTGCAGACCAACTTCGCGTGGACCGCACTGCTCGTCACCCTGCTCGCGCTCTACCGCCCCGTCGGCATCGTGATTGCCGGGCTCTTCTTCGCCGCGATCATGGTCGGCTCGGACGCGATGGGCCGCGAGCTCGGCCTCTCCCCGCAGATCGCCGCCGTGATCCAGGCGCTCGTCATCATCCTGCTGGCGTTCCGCGTCGCGCTCCCCAAGTTCCGCAAGCGAACAGCCACCAGCCCCGCAGCGAAGGAGGACGAGCGATGAACTTCCTCGACCTGTTCACCGAGGACCTGATCTCCTCCGTGCTGCGCGCTCTCATCCCGGTCCTGCTCGCCGCACTCGGCGGCATGCTCGCGGAGCGCGTCGGCATCTTCAACATCGGCCTCGAGGGCATGCTCCTCGTGGGCGCGTTCGCCGGCGTCGCCGGGTCGTTCTTCACGCACAACTGGATCGTCGGCGTGATCGTCGCGATGGTCTCGGGCGCGCTCTTCTCGCTCATCCTCGGCTACGGCGCGGTCTACCGCAAGGGCGACCCGATCGTGCTCGCGATCGCGATGAACATCCTCGCGGTCGGCATGACGAGCTTCCTGATCGTCGCGATCTTCAACGTGCAGGGCGTGTTCCAGGATCCGGGGATCGACGGCATCCCCGTGTGGCGCATCCCGGTCCTCGCGGACATCCCCTGGATCGGCGCGCTCTTCGCCCTCACCCCGCTCGGCTACCTCGCGCTGCTCCTCGTGCCCGCGCTCTGGATCATGCTCTTCCGCACCCCGCTCGGCCTGCGCATGCGCGGCGTCGGCGAGCGCCCGCTCGCGGCCGCGACCATGGGTGTCAACCCCCAGCGCTACCAGCTCGGCGCGGTGATCGCCTCGGGCGCGCTCGCCGGCCTCGGCGGCGCACAGCTCGCGCTCGGCAACGTCGTGCAGTTCACGGAGAACATGTCGGCCGGCCGCGGCTGGATCGCCGTCGTCGCCGTGATGCTCGCCCGGGCGCACCCCGTGGGCGTGCTCGGCGCCGCCCTGCTCTTCGGTTTCGCCGATGCCCTCGGCTTCCGCCTGCAGTCCTTTGGCCTGCCGCAGCAGCTGACGGACGCGGGCCCCTACGTCCTCACGCTCCTCGCGCTGATCCTCATGAGCAAGCGCTTCCGCAAGACCCGTGAGGCGGCCGTCGCGTGACCGGGGGGAACCTCCCCGCGGCAGCCGCGCGCTGGGTCGAGCGGCTTGAGCTCGAACCGCTCGAGCACGAGGGCGGGCTGTTCCGGCAGATGCACCTCGACGAGCACTCGAGCGCGATCACGTACCTGCTCGCGGATCCCGATTTCTCGGCGCTGCACTCGCTCGCCTCGGTCGAGGTCTACCACTGGTACGCGGGCGCCCCGCTCCGCATGCTGCTGCTGCACCCCGATGGGCGCGCCGAGGAGCGCTTCCTCGGACCGGATCCGGACTCCGCCGAGTTCCCTGGGCAGCTCCCCCAGCTCGCGGTTCCGGCCGGGGTGATGCAGGGATCCTCGTCCGCCGGCGAGTGGACGCTCATCGGGACGACGATGGCCCCGCCCTTCGAGTGGAACGGCTTCGCGCTCGGCGAGCGGGCGGCGCTGCAGGAGCGCTACCCCGCGGTCGCCGAGCGGATCGCCGAGCTCACGCGACTGGACTAGCCGAGCCGGGCTGCGGGAATGTCCCGGGGCGCACGCGGCGCGGGGCCAGATCCGGCTGACGCGCGGGCGAGAACTGCCCCAGCACGGCGAGCGCTGCGACCGCGACGGCGATCACGATCCAGCCGCTGGCCCCGAGCGGGAGCACGAGCGCGGGATCGACGTCGACGCCCGCCGCGATCACCAGGCCGAGGAGGCCCGCCGAGGCGTTGAGTGAGGCGTGACCGATCACGGCGGGCCACACGGATCCCGAGCGCAGCCGCGACCAGCCGAGCAGCACGCCCCAGGCGACGCATCCGACCACCATGAGCGCGACACCGCGCCAGTCGGTGAGGCCGAAGTTGTAGCCGAGCAGGATGAGTGGCGAGTGCCACAGGCCCCAGATGACGCCCGAGGCGAGGAGCGCGGGCCACGTGCCGAGCGGTCGCAGTGCGGGGAGCAACCAGCCGCGCCAGCCGATCTCCTCGCCGAACGCGCTCACGGAGTTGATGAGGACGCCGAGCGGCAGCGCCAGGAGCTGCGCGACGACGAGCAGCTGCACCGGCGGGAGCGGCACGTCGAGGTCCGCGGGGAGGGTGGCCTCGATCGCCGCGGCGAAGCCGGAGAAGCCCACCAGGTCGAGTTCCGTCCACCCGAGCAGCGCGGCGACGCCGATGCTCGCCGCGACGAGCAGCGTGGGGGCGAACATCGCCGCCACCGTGAACCACACCACCCGCTTCGCGGGGCGGAGCGGCCACATCCCGAGGAAGCGCAGTCGCTCCCCCGCGGGCACCCGGCAGAGGAAGACGACCGCGAGCACCGCGACCGCCGGGGTGAACATCATGGCCGGCGCGATCAGCCCAAGGAGCGTGACAAACTCCGGCGATTCCGTGCCGCGCAACCACAGCGGCAGTGCCACGAGCCAGGCGAGCCCGCAGGCGAGCACCACAAACACCGCGACGGCCAGCCACGGGACGCGCGCGAGCGGGGCGGGCTGGGCTGGCTGGGTGAGTGGGGTGAGCTGTGCCAGCTGCGCGGGATCGGGCTGCACGGAATTGGGCTGCACGGAATCGGGCTGGGCGGGATCGGGCTGAACGCTCATGCAGTTCCTCCTGGGGTGGCTGGCTTTTCTGGGGCTGCTGGGGCTGGGCTTGCTGGGCTTGCTGGGGCTGGGGCGGCTGGGGCCGCTGGGGCCGCTGGGCGTGCCGCCGGAGCCGCGCGGTCGGCGAAGCCGGTGAGGAGTGCCGCGCCCGTCGAGGCGTCGTCCACCGTCACCGCGAAGAGGGTGCCGTCGTGACGGGTGACGATGATGCCGTCGCCCGCGCGGAGCACCACGCCGGTGCGGCCGGGAGCCCAGCGGATCCCCCAGCCTCCGAAGTCGGCGAGCGGGTGGATCGGGCCGGAGCTCGCCTCCGCGATGTCCGCGAGCGGTGTGCGGAACGCGGGCCAGCCGAGCGCCGAGCGCACCGCCAGCCCGCCGGCGTCGATGCGCACGCGGAACGCCGCCATCGTCGCGAAGAGGGCGACGAGGAGGACGCCCACGCCGAGCGGGATCCAGCCCGTGGCCTCGCCTGCCGCGAGCAGCCAGATCCCGCTCCCCGCGGCCAGAGCCGTCGCGGACAGGACGATCGCGGAGAAGCTCACAGAGGCGCGCACCGTGCGAATCCACACGGCACGCTCCCCGACCGCTAGGTCGAGCCCGGTGCCCGGTCGCGCGTCCGCGGGCCCGACGCGCACGTCGGGCTGCACGGCCCAGGCGCCGGCACCGACACCGAGGAGGAGCGCGAGGCCTGCGAGGAGCAGCCCACCGATGCCCGGGGCCTGCGCGGCATCCGGCAGGTCGAGCTGCACCGCGGCGCTGCCGACGGCGCTGAGCTGCAGCATCGCGACGAGCCCCGCGCTCGCGGCCGCGAGCAGCCGGTGATGCGCTGACCAGCTCGGCAGCGCGCCGCCCCGGCCGCGCGACGACGCTGCGAGAACGGCCCAGAAGAGGGCGGTGAAGCCAAGGCCCGTCGCGAGCGACAGCGCGACGAACGTCCAGGGCGGCCCGAAGCCGTCAGGTCCGCCCGTCCCGGACCAGTGCGTGGCCGCGGGGTCGGGCATCCGGGGCAGCCAGATCGCGGTGAGGCCCGCCCCGACCGCGGTGAACGCGAGCGGGGCCACGAGCCCCACCCAGCGCGCCGCGCGGCGGGCGCGCGCGAACTCGTGGCTCGGATCCGGGCCGGACTCGACGGATCGGGCGGAGGGCACGGCGCGGGCGGAAGGCACGGGGCGGGCGGAAGGCACGGCGCGGGGGTGCGCGCTACGTGCGCCGCCGGTTGCCGCACCGGTCTTGTCGGCCCGGCTCTTGTCGGCCCGGCTCTTGTCGGCCCTGCTCATGCCGGCTGCGCTCATGCCGTTCCCGGTCATGTCGGCCCTGCTCTGGTCGTCCCCGATCATGCCGCGGCCCCGGCGGAGTCCGGGTCCGGGCTGAGGGCGGCGGGGACCGCGCTCGCGACGAGCGCGGCGAGGGCCGCACCCGAAACCCCGAGATCCACGGCGCGCTGCACGAGCGCGGCCACCTCACCGCGCAGCTCGGCCATGGCCCCCGCGGCCGGCGTGATCACCGCGCCGCGGCGGCGCTTCAGGTCGATGAGCCCCTCGTCGCGGAGCATCTGATAGGCGCGCAGCACCGTGTGCACGTTGATCTCAAGGCCCGCAGCGAGCTCGCGCGCGGGCGGCAGCGCGGCGCCCGGAGCGAGGCGCCCGGCCGCGATGTCCTCACGCACCGACGCCGCAATCTGAGCGTAGAGCGGGTGCTCGCTCGACTCGGTGATCCGTACCAGCATGGCGGCCTCCTTCTACCACCCCGAGTCTACTCCGATTGTTCTACCCGGAGGCGAACTAATTCCGGGTGGCGGGGCTGGTTGGGCTGGCGGGACTGGCGGGGCCGGCGGGACTGGCGGGGCCGGGAACACCGGCCGGGGCGGGGAGACGCGCGAGCCCCGGGAACCGCAGGTCTCCCTGCGGTTCCCGGGGCTGTAGATTCCGGGGCTGCAGATTCCGGGGCTGTAGGTTCCGGGGCTGTGGATCCCAGAGCTGTGTCTCCCGGGGCTGCGGATCCCGAGGCCGTGGATCAGCGCGCCGGCGGGCGGGCTAGAAGGCCGCGATGCCCGTGAGCTCGCGACCGATCACGAGCTGGTGCACCTCGTCGGTGCCCTCGTAGGTGCGCACCGACTCCAGGTTCGCCATGTGGCGCATCACGGGGAAGTCGCTCGTGATGCCGTCGCCACCGAGGATCGAGCGGCAGTTGCCGGCGATCTTGATGGCCTCGCGCACGTTGTTGAGCTTGCCCACGGAGATCTGCCCGTAGGAGAGGTTGCCCGCGTCCTTCAGGCGGCCGAGGTGCAGCGCGAGGAGGAGCCCCTTCTCGTACTCGACGAACATGTCGGCGAGCTGCGCCTGGATGATCTGCTTCGAGCCGATGGGGGCACCGAACACCTCGCGGGTCTGCGAGCGCTCGACGGCGACCTCGAGGCACGAGCGCGCGGCGCCCATGACGCCCCAGGCGATGCCGTAGCGCGCCTCGTTCAGGCACTTGAACGGCGCCGAGAGACCCTTCGCCTCGGGAAGGATCGCGTCCGCGGGAAGGCGGACGTCCTCGAGCACGATCTCGGTCTGCAGCGATGCGCGCATGGAGAGCTTGTTCTCGATCGCGGTGGCCTGGAAGCCGGGGGTGTCGGTCGGCACGACGAAGCCGCGCACGACGCCCTCCTCGTCCTTCGCCCAGATGACGCCTACCTTGGCGATCGTGGCGAGGCCGATCCAGCGCTTCTTGCCGTTCAGCACCCACTCGTCGCCCTCGCGCCGCGCCGTGGTGAGCATCGTGTTGGGGTCGGAGCCGCCCTGGGGCTCCGTGAGCCCGAAGAAGCCGACGGCCTCGCCGCGGCCCATCGCGGGGAGCCACTGCTGCTTCTGCTCCTCCGAGCCGAACTTGTAGATCGCGCCCATCGCGAGCGAGCCCTGCACGGAGAGCGCGGTGCGGAAGCCGGAGTCGACCGCCTCGAACTCCATCGCGACGAGGCCGTAGGCGACCGAGGAGGCGCCCTTCAGGCCGTAGCCGTGCATGTACATGCCGAAGGCGCCGAACTCGCCCACCTCGGGGAGCAGCTCGACGGGCAGGCGACGGTCCTCGAACGCCTGGTCGATGACGGGCTTGATGCGGGTCTGCGCGAACTCGCGCGCGCGCATCTGCCACTCGCGCTCCTCCTCCGTCACGAAGTCGGACACGTTGAACAGCTGGTCAATCGTCGTGGTCATGATGCTCCTTTGTCGGGATCTCGGAAATCGTTGTCGTGCGGGAGAACGCTGCGGGGCGGCTCAGGCGTCGCGCCAGTCGGCGTCCTGGTGCTCGCCCACGCCGGGCGGCGGCGCGGAGTAGCGCGCCGGGGTCTCGGAGAGCGAGATCGGCAGCGCCACGGAGCGGAGCAGGTGCTCGGTGCCATCGGCCGCGAGAGCCGGGGTCTGCGCCACGGGGGCGAGATCGAGCTCCTCGGCGAGCTCGAGAGCCTGGGCGATCGTGTTCACGCGGCCGGCGGGGATGTTCGCGCGCGTGAACTCGGCGATCCACTCCTCGGCGGGGCGGGTGCGCAGCGGCGCCTCGAGCGCGGCACGCAGTTCCACGCGGTGCGCGACGCGCTGCGGGTTGTTCGCGAAGCGCTCGTCGGCGGCGAGCTCGGGCACCCCGAGCACCTCGCAGAGCCGGGCGAACTGTCCGTCGGTGCCGACGGCGAGCGCGATGGCCTGATCGGCTGCGTCGAGGGTCTCGTAGGGAGAGATCGAGGGGTGCGCATTCCCCATGCGCCCGGGCGAGACGCCCGTCTCGAGCGTCGACGAGGCCTGGTTCGCGAGTGCCGAGAGGAGCGAGCCGAGCAGGGTGACCTTCACGTGCTGGCCGCGCCCCGCGGTCGGTGAGTCGGCGGTGTCGCGGGCGCGCAGCGCCGCCTGGATCCCGATCACGGAGTTGAGTCCCGTGAGGATGTCGACGAGTGCGACGCCCACCTTTGTGGCTTCGCCGTCCTCCTGGCCGGTGATGCTCATGAGCCCGCCGACGGCCTGCACGAGGAGGTCGTACCCGGGGAGGTCGCGCCCGGCGGTGTCACCGAAGCCGGAGATCGAGCAGTAGACGACGCCCGGGTTCTCCGCCGCAACGGCGTCGTAGCCGAGACCGAACTTGGCCATCGTGCCCGGCTTGAAGTTCTCGATCACGACGTCGGCGGTGCGGGCGAGCTCGCGGGCGCGCGCGAGCCCCTGAGGATCGCGGAGGTCGCACACGACCGAGCGCTTCCCGCGGTTCACACCGGCGAAGTACGTGCTCTGCCCCACGGCGTTGGTGGGCGGGTTCCACTGCCGAGTGCCGTCGCCCTCGGGGCTCTCGATCTTGATCACGTCGGCGCCGAGGTCCGCGAGGATCATCGTGGCGTGAGGACCGGCGAGCACGCGGGAGAAGTCGGCGACCCGGATGCCCGCGAGCGCCCCTGCGTTCGCGGCGGCCGCGCTGGCGGCACCGGCCGCACCGGCGGCGCTCTGCTCCGTCTGGTCGTTCACGTGATTCCCCGTCCGTTCGTATCGTCGCGGCGGCCGCTGCGCCGCCCTGCTCCTGCCGCCAGTGTACGGCGGATTCGCAGCCTCCCCACTGCGCAATTGCATACCCGAGGGAATCGCTCCTGTGCAAGAATCTCAGCATGGCCTCGCTCTCCGATCTGCTCGCACTCCCCCAGCTGGGGCTCACGCTCGTGCAATCGGGCCCGGGCGACCCGGAGATCTCCTGGATCTCGACGACGGAGCTCCTCGACCTCGGCGCGTACCTCGACGGCGGTGAGATCATCCTCACGACGGGGCTCTCGCTCGGGGCCGACGACCCGCGCTGGCGCGACTTCGTGGCGAGCCTCAGCCGCGCCCGCGTGGCCGCGATCGGCTTCGGCGTCGGCGTCAACCACGACCGGATCCCGCCCGCGCTCGTGCAGGCGGCGAGTATGTACCGGGTCGCGCTCGTCGAGGTCCCGCTCCCCACCCCCTTCATCGCGATCAGCAAGGCGG
This sequence comes from Leucobacter sp. PH1c, assembly GCF_000633415.1. GTDB lineage: Bacteria > Actinomycetota > Actinomycetes > Actinomycetales > Microbacteriaceae > Leucobacter. Next base: position 17,270 of record NZ_AYMV01000029.1, read on the forward strand.
TCGCCGGTCTCGTGCGTGCGGACGAGCTCCGCGCCGCGCGGAGCGCGCTCCAGGCCCAGCAGCGCCTCCTCGACGGCGCCCGCGGCAAGCAGGATCCCGCCGAGGTCCTCGCGAGCATCGCGCAGGCGACCGGCAAACACCTGGCCCTCCTCACGTCGGACGGCGCCGTGCTGGCGAGCACGGCCGGCTTCGCGGCTGCGGCGAGCGCGCCCGGCTTCGATCCCGAGACGATCCGGCTCGATCGGGAGGGCTCGCTGCGCCTGGCCGTGGCCGGCGCAGCGCCGCTCACCCCCGAGGGGCACGCCGTGATCGCGGCCGGTTCGATCGTGCTCTGGCTCGGACTGCGCGGGGCGGACGCGGAGGAGAACCGCGAGCGCGAGCGCTGGGAGCGCTTCACCTGGGCGCTGCTCACGGGCACGGTGCCGCCGGAGACGATCGAGGTGCTCTCCACGCGCGTGCGGCTCCCAGAGCGCGTGCGCGCGGTTGCCGTGCAGGGCTCTCCCGAGGACGTCTCCGACTGGCGCAGGCGTCCCCGGAGCGGGCTCGATCGGTGCATCACGCCGGGCGGGATCCCCGCGCAGGCCCCGGGCCTCGCCCTCGCCTGGCAGCTCTGCGCGGACACTCCGGAGGCCACCGAGCATCTCCTCGCGGTCGCGGCGGAGCACGGTCTCGACGCCGTGCTCGGCCGCCCCGCGACGCCCGAGGCCGCGGAGCTCAGCCTGCGCTCGGCGAACGCGCGGCTGAACGCGCTCTCCGCGACCGCGCCGCTCTACGCCGCGCCCCGCGTGCCCGCCGTCGTCTGGGCCGATCGCGACACCCCGTTCCTGGAGGCGCTCGTGGCCCTCGCCGACGAGCGCGGGACTGGCGGATCGGGCGGGACGGGCGGTTCGGGCGAGCCGGGCGGATCCGGCGCTTCCGGGATCGCCGAAGCGGGCGGCGCGATCGCGCCCCGGGAGACCGCGCCCCTCAGCGCGCGGGTGCTCGGCCCGCTGTCCCGCAGCTCCGACGCGCTTCCGGCGGAGGACGCGGAGCTGCTCCGGGCCACCCTGCGCGCCGTCTACGCCGCCGACGGCCAGCGCGGCCCCGCCGCGACGGCGCTCGGCATCCACCGGAACACGCTCCGCGATCGGATCACCCGCATCGAGCGGCTCACCGAGCGCACGCTCGCGGACGCCGACGATCGCGCCGAGCTCTGGCTCGCCCTCCGCGTGGAGGATCTGACCGGGGGCGCTGCGCGCTAGTCGGCCGCGTCCGTCACGGTGCGCGAGTCCGTCGGCCCGGGCACGGTGCGCGTGCGGCCGGGGCGCTCGCCCAGCTCGACGGGATCGAGCACGCGCGCGGCGGCCCGTTCGAGCGCCGCGACGACGTCGTGCACCTCCTGCCGCGCCTCGCCCTTCGCGTGGAGGATCAGCAGCTGCCGCCCGTCGCCCTCGCCGATCCCGAAGGCGCGCACGCCGGGATGGCGGTAGCTCAGCAGGCTCAGCCGGGGCACCACGGAGACGCTCATGTCGCGGGCGACGAGCTCCTGGACCACCATGTAGTCGTCGGTGGCGTGCCGGATGTCCGGCACGAAGCCCTCGCGCTCCGCGATTCGCAGGAAGTGCTGCCGGCAGGCCGGGCAGCCGGTCACCCAGCGGTCGCGCCCGTGCTCGGCGAGCGCCCGCCGCTTCGCCCCGCCCGAACCGCGCCGCTGCGACACGATGAGCTGCAGGGGATCCCAGCCGATCGGGATCTCGGTGACCGCCTCGCCGAAGTCGGGCGAGGCCTCCCCCTCGTAGCGGAACACGAGCGCCACGTCGGCCGTGCCGCGGCGGAGCATCTCGGGCACCGCGAACGGCTCCTGCTGCTCCAGCTCGATCGCGATGCCCGGGGCGGAGTTCGCGGCGCCCGGGGCGGAGTTCGCGCCGCCCGAGGCGTTCGCGCTGCCGCGGGCGAGGAGCTCCGACATGGCCGGCGCCACGATGCTCGTACACGCGGACGGGAACGCGACGACGCGGACGGTGCGCTGGCCCTCGTCGACGAGGCCAGCGACCTCGCGGGCGGCGCGCTCGAGGTGGCCGTCGATGATCTCCGCGTGGTGCAGGAGCCGCCGCCCGGCCTCGGTGAGCTGCACGCCCTTCACGGTGCGCGTCACGAGGGTGACCCCGAGGCCCTCCTCCAGGCGGCGCACCTGGCTGCTGAGCGCCGGCTGCGTCCACCCGAGCTCGCGCGCGGCAGCGGCGAACGAGCCGTGCTCCGCGACCGCCCGGAACGACATCAGTGCGCGGGGATCGATCCCGTCAGCCATGTCCCCTCCTTCGCGCCGGGTGCCGGTGCGTCCCGCAGCCCGGGGCTACGCCGCGCGCTTCGCGGCGGTGGCCGCGTCGACGAGTCGCTGCACCGCCTCCATCGTATCCGCGTGCGCGAGCGCGGCATTGAAGCGCACGCTCCCCACCCCCACCGCGCCGCAGGACGAGCCGTCGGTCACCACGATCTGAGCGGCCTCCCGCACGGCCTCCGCCGCGGTGCGCCCCTCGCGGAGCAGCTCCGTTCCGGTGAGGTCGAGCCAGAGCAGGTAGGTCGCATCGGGGGCGATCACCCGGATCCCCGTCTCCTCGGCCGTGTCCCGGAGGAGCGCGATGGCCGCGTCGACCGTCTCCCCGAGCCCGACGACGGTGTCGCGCAGCCACTCGCGCCCCGCGGTGTAGGCGGCAGTCGTCGCGACGACGCCGAGCACCGCGGTCTGGTGCTCGTGCCAGTGGCCCACGCGCTGCCACTCGACGAGCTGCCGCGGGTTCGTGAAGATAAGCTGCCCGCACTTCGCGCCGGGGATGTTGAACGCCTTCGACGCCGAGGTCGCCGTGATCGTGTGCGCCGCGGCGCGCTCGGAGCGGGCGGCGTACACGATGTGCTCACCGGCCCCGAGCACGAGCGGCGCGTGGATCTCGTCAGCGAAGACGATCCCGTCGAACTCCGCGACGAGCTCCTCGATCGCCGCGAGCTCCTCCTCGGTGGCGACCTTGCCGATGGGGTTGTGCGGGTTGCACAGCACGATGAGGCGGGCACCCGCCTCGAACGCCGCGCGCAGCCCCGGGAGGTCGTAGCGCCAGCCGGCCGCGGAGCGGAGCATAGGCACCTCGATGACGGGGTGGCCGATCTGCTGGGGCACGGAGAGGAAGGGCATGTACCCCGGCGTCGGCACGATGATTGGCTGGCCGTCCGGGATCAGGTGCGTGAGCACGGCGCGGAACCCCGCGACGAGATCCGAGACCGGCCGGATCGACTCGGCATCGGGCTCCCAGCCGTAGCGCTCGCGCAGCCACTCGGCCACCGCGCCCTGGAGCCGGGCGACGTCCTCCTGCGCGAGGTAGCGCAGCGCGTCCTGCCCGACGGCCTCGGTGAGGGCGCGCGTCACCGCGGGGGCGCAGCCGCGCTCCATCTCGGCGAGCGGCCGGCCGAGGGCCCGCGGGGCGTTCCCAGCTGCGATCTGCACGCGTACTCCTTCACAAACGAACGGTGTCCTGTCCCGCTTTCATGCTAGGTCCGGGGCCCCGCCACCAGCTCTTCGATTCGGCTGGGGTGCTCTGCGTTTTGCTTGGGGTCGCCCGGGCGGCGCGGCAGGTTACCTCGCGAGTCAGCGCGGCGCACGACGGCGCAGCGCCCTCGGTTACGCTTTCCGCACCGGTTCCGTCCGTGCCGGGGGCTGCCTCGCGCCGCCAGTACACTCGATCCAGCACCCACCGCGACCGTGCGGGGGCGGAGCCTCCCGGCTCCGGGTACGCAAAGGAGCGACACAGATGCACACTCATCCCTCACGCGTGAGCCGCCCAGGCCGCGTGCGCCTCGCCGCTGCGGCGGCCCTCGCCGCGACCCTCGCGCTCGTCGGCTGCGCGGGCGGCGGCCCGGCGGCCGAGCAGGCCCCCGTCGAGCTGGTCGACACCGGCGCCGAGCTCGATCAGGTCACCGTCGCGTTCCCGGGTTCGCTGGCCAACCTTTACATCGGCCAGGAGAGCGGGATCCTGAACTACAACCTCGCGGCCACCGTGCAGGAGGGCCTCGTCTCGCAGGACGCGAGCGGCGCCGTCGTCCCCGCGCTCGCCGAAGCGTGGGAGACCCCCGACGAGTCGACGTACGTTTTCACCCTGCGGGCGGACGCAAAGTTCCAGAACGGTGATCCGGTCACGCCGGAGGACGTCGTGTTCAGCCTCCAGCGCGCCCAGGATCCCGAGCTCTCCCCCGGAATCTCGTACTACCTGAACAACCTCGCCTCCGTCGAGAAGACGGGCGAGCGCGAGGTCACCGTGAAGAGCGCGGCGCCCGATGCGACGTTCCTCGTCAACCTCTCGAACTCCGGCGCGCTCGTCGTCACGCAGCAGAAGTTCTGGGAGGAGCACGAGGGGAAGGTCGGCACGAGCGCCTCCCTCCTCATGGGGACGGGCCCGTACCAGGTCACCGAGTTCCAGCCCGACTCGCACGTGCTGCTCGAGCGCGTGGACACGTGGTGGGGCGGCGTGCCGAAGGCGAAGAGCATCCGCGTCAACTTCATCCCCGACGCGAACACGCGCCTCGCGGCCGCGCAGAAGGGCGACATCGACATCGCGTTCAACGTGCCGATCAACCAGGCCGCCGAGTGGCAGAAGATCAGCGACATGCGCGTCGAGTCGATGAACGATCTCTCCTACGTCGGCCTGCTCTTCGACGAGCGCGTGGCCCCCTTCGACGACCCCCAGGTGCGCGAGGCGATCGCCCTGAGCGTGGACCGCAGCGCGATCGCGGAGAAGCTGCTCCGCGGGTACGGCGAGGCCGCCACCGCGATCATGACGCCCGAGTCGCTCGCGCAGGCCTTCGACGGCGACGCAGCGCGCGCCGAGCTCGCGAAGATCCCGCAGCACGACTTCGATCTCGACGCGGCGAAGCAGCTCATCGACGGAACCGACGCGGCCGGCCTGAAGACCGAGCTCACCTACCCGAACACGGGGCCCCAGCTCGGCATCGCGGCGCAGGCCATCGCGGAGAACCTCGGCAAGATCGGCGTGACGGTCACGGTGCGCGAGGTGCCCATCGAGGAGTGGCTCGCCACGATCGGCGACGGCGAGCACGGCCTCGGCTTCATGTGGTACTTCTCGACGACCGGCGACCCCGCCGAGGTGAATGGCTACCTGCTCGGCCCCGACAACCCCAACGGCTTCGAGAGCGAGGAGGCCGCCGCGCTCATCGCCGAGGCGAACGCCCTCACGGATCCGAAGGAGCGCGCCGCGAAGCTCATCGAGCTCGAGACGCTCAACGCCGAGCAGGTCGTGAACGCGCCGATCTGGTGGGGCAAGTCCGTCACCGCGTTCTCGAACGGGATCGGGGTCACCGACTACGGGCCGTACACCTTCACCGGGACGTGGGGCGCGCAGCTCTTCGCGGCTGAGGCGAAGTAGCTCCCCCGATGGCCCTCACGCGCACAGGCGGCGCCCCCGGTGGGCGCCGCCTGGCCCGCACCCTGACCCTCCGCATCGGAGGCGTGCTCGTCATCCTGCTCATCCTGTCGTTCCTCACGTTCGCCCTCCTCTACCTGGCGCCGGGCGATCTCGTGAAGAACCTGCTGGGCAACCGGCCGAGCTCCCCCGAGGCGGTCGCCGCGATCCGCGCGCAGTACCACCTCGACGACCCGTTCCTCGTGCGGTACTTCGACTGGCTGTGGAGCGCGCTCCGGGGCGACTTCGGCGTCTCGATCCGGCTCCAGCAGCCCGTCACCGAGGTGATCGGCAGCCGGCTCGGCATCACCTCGCTGCTCATCGGCCTCTCCTTCGTGCTCGCGATCGTCACCGCGGTGCCGCTCGGCATCGTGAGCGCCGCGCGCGCGGGGACGCCCGTCGACCGGGTGGCGAGCGCGACCGCGCTCTTCGGCCTCTCCGCGCCGAGCTTCGCCCTCGCGATCCTCGCGATCACGGTCTTCGCCATCGCGATCCCGATCTTCCCCGCCTACGGGGCGGGCAACGGACCGCTCGAGCACCTGTGGCATCTCTTCCTCCCCTCGGCGGTCCTCGCCGCGGGGATCGGCGCGATCCTCATGCGGATGACGCGGGCGGCCGTGCTCCGCGAGCTCGAGAGCGACGCGATCACCTTCGCCCGCGCGCGCGGCATCCCCGAGCGCCGGGTGCGGCGGATCGCGCTGCGCGCCGCCCTGATCCCGATCGTGACGAGCGCCGGGCTGATCCTCACCTTCATCATCGGCGGCACGATCATCGTCGAGACTGTCTTCGCCCTCCCCGGGATCGGTCAGCTGCTCCAGGAGGCTGTCCTCTTCAAGGACCTTCCGGTGGTGCAGGCGATCACCCTCCTCGTCGCGGCGGCGATCGCGATCATCACCATCCTCGTGGATATGAGCTACCTGCTCCTCGATCCGCGGGTCCGAGCACGGGAGCTGAGCGCATGACCCCCCGCACCCGCCAGGTCTCCCTGCTGAACGACGTGCGCGTCGCGCCCGGACGGCCCCGCGATTGGGTGTCCACGCTCGCGGCCGTGTTCCTCGCCCTCGTCGTGCTCGCGGCGATCGCCTCGCCCTTCCTCACCGAGCTCGCCACGGCGCAGAGCATCCTCGACTCGCTCCTGCCGCCCGGCTCCCCCGGGCACCCCCTCGGCACCGACGAGCTGGGCCGCGATGTGCTGCTCCTCACGCTCGCAGGAACGGGCTCCGCCGTGGCCGGCCCCTTCGTGATCGCGGCGGGATCGATGCTGCTCGCCATCCTCATCGGCACGCTCGCGGGCTACCTGCGCGGCCCCGTCGACTGGATCGTCGGCCGCGTCGTCGACATCCTCCTCTCCCTCCCCGTCATGCTCGTGGCGCTCGTCGTCGCCGGCATCTTCGGCGCCGGGTACTGGGTGACGGTCATCATGCTCGTGCTCCTCTTCTGCCCCTCCGACATCCGGATCATCCGGGCCGGCGTCACCGAGCAGGCACCGCGCCCCTACATCGAGGCGGCGCAGATGCTCTCGCTCTCGCCGGCGCGGATCATGTTCAAGCACATCGTGCCGAACGTCTGGCCGCTCATCATGACGAACTTCATGCTGAACCTCGCCATCGCGCTCGTCACGCTGTCGTCGCTGTCGTTCCTCGGCATCGGCGTCGCGCCGGGCACCCCCGACTGGGGGCGCCAGATCACCGACGGACGGGGCATCCTGGGCGACAACCCCGCGATGATGGTGGTGCCCGCGATCCTCATCGTGCTCGTCGCGATGGCCATCAACGTGCTCGGCGATCACCTCGGCGAGCGACTCCGCGAACGGGGAATGCAGTGATCATCTCATCTGACGCACAGCGCACCGATCCGGGCGGGTCTCTCGGGGTGGCGGTCTCGGGGCTCCGCGTGGTCGCGGGCGAGCGCACGCTCGTCGCTCCCGTCGATCTCACGGTCGCCCCGGGCGAGCTCCTCGCCATCATCGGCGAATCCGGCTCCGGCAAGTCGATGACCGCACGCGCGCTCACGGGCCTGCTCCCCCGCGGCGTGCGCGCCACGGGGGACGCGCAGATCGACGAGCACGCCTACGACCTCGCATCGACCCGCGACGCCGACTGGGCGGCCGTGCGCGGGCGCCGCGCCGTGCTGCTCCTCCAGGACCCGTTCACCAGCCTCAGCCCCGTGCTGCGCTGCGGCGAGCAGATCGCCGACACGATCGAGGCGCGTCTCGCCGCGACCGGTCGGCGCGCGGGGAAGGCCGCGGTGCGCGCTGAGGTGGCGCGCCGGCTCGACGAGGTGCGCCTCCCCGCCCGCGTGGCCGGGCAGTACCCGAGCGAGCTCTCCGGCGGCATGCGGCAGCGCGTGGCGATCGCCGCGGCGCTCGCGGCCGAACCGCGGCTCCTCATCGCCGACGAGCCGACCACCGCGCTCGACGCGAGCACGCAGGGCGAGGTGCTCGACCTGCTGCGCGAACTGCAGCTCGCGCACCGCATGAGCCTCATCCTCATCAGCCACGACCTCGGCGTCATCGAGGGGCGGGCCGACCGCGTACTCGTGATGCGGCAGGGCGAGGTCGTCGAACGGGGTGAGACCGCGGCCGTGCTGCGCGATCCCGAGCACCCGTACACGCGCCAGCTCATCGCGGCGAACCTCTCGGTGACCGACGCGCTGCGCGATCCCGCCGAGCACCCGGCCCCGCTCCTTGAGGCCGAGCACGTGTCGAAGCGCTTCGGGGCGACGACCGCGCTCGCCGATGCGACTGTGGCGGTCGCCGCGGGCGAGGTGCTCGCGATCGTCGGCGAATCCGGCTCGGGGAAGACAACGCTCGCGCGCGTGATCGCGGGCCTCGAACGCCCCGACACGGGCGAGGTCCGGCTCGCGGGGCGCACGCTCCCGCCCGGGCGCCGCGGGCGCACGCCCGGCGAGATCCAGGTCGTGTTCCAGGATCCCTACTCCACGCTCAACCCCGTCTTCACGATCCGCGAGTCGCTCGAGGAGGCGCTGCGCGCGGGCGGTGGGGGCGGTGGGAGCGGTCAGGGAAGCTCGGCGCGCTCGGGTGCGCGCAGCGTCGACGAGCTGCTGCGGCTCGTCGAGCTCGATCCCGCGCTCGCCGACCGCCGGCCCGCCCAGCTCTCGGGCGGCCAGCGGCAGCGCGTCGCGATCGCACGGGCGCTCGCGCCGAACCCGCAGGTGCTCATCTGCGACGAGAGCGTGTCGGCCCTCGACGTCTCGGTGCAGGCGCAGATCCTCGGGCTGCTCGCGAAGCTCCGCGACGAGCTCCGGCTCGCAATGCTGTTCATCACGCACGACCTCGGTGTCGTGGCCCGCATCGCCGACCGCATCACCGTGCTGCGGCTCGGCGAGATCGTCGAGCAGGGCGGCGCCGCGACCGTGCTGCGCGACCCGCAGCACCCGTACACCCGCGTGCTCGTCGCCGCCGCGGAGCGCGACAGCATCGCGCACGACCCCACCGATTCGCTTCCCCGAGAGGAGCAGGCATGACCGCCGCAACGCACGACTTCACCTTCGAGGCGCAGCCCGGAGCGCAGCTCCCGGCCGCGCTGCGAGCGAGCCTGCCCGCCGCGCGCACGGCGCTCTGGGACGTGGAGCGCGAGCTCTGGACGCCCCGCACGATCACCGCGCGAGACCGGGCTGGGACGGTCGTCGGCGCCGCCCTCACCGCGGCCCGCCCCTTCTCCGCGTACCGCAAGATCGTGGATGCGGCGGCCACAACCGAGGAGGCGTGGGCCGCCCTCGTCGCCGCCGCGCGCGACGACCTCTCAGGCGCCCCCGGCAGCGAGGAGCATCCCGCCCCGATCGCCGTGCACTTCGAGGAGCACCTCGCGATCGCCCCCCTCTCGGACGCACAGCGGGAGGCGCTCGCGCGGGCCGGCTTCGCCCCCGCCGACACCCCCGTGCCCTCGGTGCCGAGCACCCGACGCGAGCACGCGGACGGTGTGGCCGCCTGGTCGTTCTGGCACGTCCCGGCCCCCGAGCGCGGCGCCCCCTACTACGGGCAGACCACGGACGTGACCTGCGGGGCCGTTGCGGCGCTCACCGCACTCGAGCAGCGTGGGCTTGGCGAGTTCCGCGCCGACGACGCTGCGGAGAACCGCGCGGCGGAGATCGGCTTCTGGCGGCGGGCAACGAACCTCCCTGCCTGCGAGCCGGTCGGGCTCGCAGTCGAGACGGCGAAGCTCGGCGCCGCGTCGGGCACGCTCGCCGGGCAGCCCAGGATCTACCTGAGCACCCCCGATCCCGTCTTCATCGAGGAGTTTTCCGAGCAGCCCTGGGAGCAGGAGCTCCGGATCGACCTGCAGCTCGAAGCGCTGCGCCAGGCGGAGGCGCTCGGCCTGCCGCTCGAGCGGCGCTGGCTGGAGATCGACGAGATCGTCGACGCCGTGCGCGCGGGCGACCAGGTGCTGCTGCTCATTGACCTCACCGAGCTCATCGCCGACCCCACGCCGCACTGGGTGCTCGCCACCGAGGTCGTGGGTGACGCGCTGCTGATCGCGGACCCGTGGGTGCAGGCGCCGAACGGCGAGAGCTGGGTCGACACGTTCGCGCTCCCCCTGCCGTTCGCGACGATCGACCGCGTCACGCGCTGGGGCGACCCCGCGTTCCGCGGCGCGATCGTGCTGCCGGCTCAGGCCGAGTAGCAGAGCGAGCCTGGCAGCAGAGCGAGCCGGGTAGCAGAGCGAGCCTGGCCTCCGCCGTGGGCCGGGGCGCGCGCAACGCTCTACGATCGGAGCACGCCCCAATCCGAGGAGGAGCTATGCCGCCGCGCCGATCCACCCGCTTCCGCGCCCCCGCGCTCCCGGAGCTCGCCGGGCTCCCGGGGCGTGCCGGGCTCCCCGGGCTCGCTGGCGGGGCTGGACCTGCCGCATCGCCGCTGGAGCAGCTGGAGCCGCTGGATGCCAGCGAGCTCGGCCCGGGGCGGCACTTCGACGGTGCACGGATCGCGCAGATCGACGCGACGGGGCTGGATCTCTCGGGCACGACGTTCAGCGAGTGCGACATCGCGTCGCTCATCGCCGACGAGACGCGGCTGCTCGGCGCGCGGTTCGTCGATTCGAGGCTCTCCCAGATCACCGCTCCGCGGCTCCGGGCCGCCCGCACCACCTGGCGCAACGTCGAGCTGTCCTCGTCCCGCGTCGGCGCGCTCGAGGCATTCGATGCCGAGCTCGCGCAGGTGCACATCGAGGGCTCGAAGCTCGGCTGGGTGAACTTCCGTGCCGCCCAACTCCGCGACGTCACCTTCACGGGGTGCCGCTTCGACGAACTCGACCTGAGCGGCGCCACGCTCACCCGGGTCGCGTTCGAGCACTGCAGTGCGCAAACGCTCGTGCTTGATCAGACGCGGGCGCAGGATCTGGACCTTCGCGGCCTCGACTTCGCCGAGTTGCAGGGACTCGACGGCCTGCGCGGCGCGCGCGTCTCGGAGGAGCAGGGCTACGACCTGCTCGGCGTGTTCGCGCGGCACTTCGGGGTGACGATCGGCGGGTGAGGGAGCCGCTTCACGGCTCGGGCGTGAGCTCGGTGCCACACTCGCCACGCTCTTCACGTGCACGATTCACGGGTGAGAGGTCGCGTGCCCTCAGTGCTGAGCCTGGGGACGCGTGAACCGTCCGCACCCGTGCCGCACTAGTAGAGCAGGAACTGGGCCGTGCCCGTGCCGTTCACGCCCGCGGCCTCGACGCGCAGGTGGTACGAAGCGCCGCCGGCGCCCACCGGGTCGCGCGTGATGTCGCAGGTCTCGGTGCTCGAGCGCGTGCGGTCCCACGCGATGGGCTCGCTCTCGAGGGCCTTGCCTGGCTCCAGGATCACCGCGAGCGACTCGGCGCCCGTCTGGCAATCGGTCGAGCGCCACACCTCGTCGTCGCCGCTCGATACGGCGAACTGCATGCCCGCCGTGCCGAGATCCGCGGAACAGGCCTGCTCGCCCGTGTTCTCCACCGTCAGCGACAGCTGCGGCAGCTCCCCCGCGGCGTAGTCGCCGCGATCCGTCACCGGGGTGACGCGCAGCTGGCCCGCGCGGCACGCGGCCGGGCCCTCGCCGTCCTTCGTCGGCTCCGGATCGGCGGCGCCGGCGCTCGTGTCGAGCCCCTCGGGCACCTCGACCTGCGCCGCGTCCTTCGGCCCCTCGCCCCCGCCGGGCTTCACGATCACGAGCACGATCACGGCGATGACCGCGAGCAGCCCCGCGAGCACCAGCAGGCGGCGCCGCAGGTACACCTTCCGGCTCTTCGGCCCGACGGGATCTCGCAGGGTGGACATGGCGTCAGCGTAGCCCGGATTCGCGGTTCAGAGGCGCTTCAGCATGCGCGTGTTGCCGAGGGTGTTCGGCTTCACGCGCGCGAGGTCGAGAAACTCCGCCACGCCCTCGTCGTTCGAGCGGAGCAGCTCGGCGTACACGTCGACCGCGATCAGCTCGGCGTCCTCCCCGAGCTCCTCGAACCCGTGCCTCCCGAAGAAGTCCGTCTCGAACGTGAGGCAGAAGAGCTGCGTGAGCCCGAGCTCGGCGGCACGGGTCTCCAGAGCAGTGAGGAGTCGGTGCCCCACCCCGCGGCCGAGCCAGTCCTCCGAGACGCCCAGCGTGCGCACCTCGCCGAGCTGCTCCCACATCACATGGACCGCGCCGTAGCCGACGAGGGCGCCCTCGGCGTCCTCCGCGACCAGGAACTCCGGCACGGCCGCGTACAGGTCGACGAGGTCCTTGCCGAGCAGGATGCGTCGCGCCACGAGCGGTTCCATCAGCTCGACCATGCGCAGCACGTCGCCCGTGCGCGCGTTGCGGATCCGGATCTCGGGGGCAGCGCTCATGCACCGAGTCTAGCCGGGCGGGGCGCACCGCTGAGACGACGACGGGCCCGCTGCCGAAGCAGCGGGCCCGTGGTCGAGCGAGACGCGGAACGCGCGGCGGGAACTACTCCGCGGTCGTGTTCGGCGTCGCGGCGGTGGAGGCCACCGCGGCGGCGGCCGACGCCGAGGCGTCGCCGTGCGCCTTCGCGGAGCGCGACTCGGTCTCGAACGTGAACTGGCCGTCGACGAGGTCGACCTTCACGAGGTCGCCCGCGAGGAGCTCGGCGCCGAGGATCTTCTCCGAGAGCCGGTCCTCGATCTCCCGCTGCATCGCGCGGCGCAGCGGACGCGCACCCAGCGTGGGATCGTAACCGATCTCTGCGAGGCGCTCACGCGCCGCCTGCGAGATCTCGATGTGCATGTCGCGGTCGAGGAGACGATCCTTCAGCTGCTTCACGAACAGGTCGACGATCTGCAGCAGCTCGGCCTTCGTGAGCTGCGGGAAGACGATCGTGTCGTCCACGCGGTTCAGGAACTCGGGCTTGAAGTGCTTCTTCAGCTCCTCGTTGACCTTGCCCTTCATCATGTCGTAGCCCACCGAGGTGTCGCCCTCGAGCTGGAAGCCGACGGGGCCACCGGCGATCGCGGACGATCCCAGGTTGGTGGTCATGATGATGACGGTGTTCTTGAAGTCGACCACGCGGCCCTGGCCGTCGGTGAGACGACCCTCCTCGAGGATCTGCAGCAGCGAGTTGAAGATGTCCGGGTGCGCCTTCTCGATCTCGTCGAAGAGGACCACGGAGAACGGCTTGCGCCGCACCTTCTCGGTGAGCTGGCCGCCCTCCTCGAAGCCGACGAACCCGGGGGGCGCGCCGAAGAGGCGGGAGACCGTGTGCTTCTCGCCGTACTCGGACATGTCGAGCGAGATCAGTGCGTTCTCGTCGTCGAACAGGAACTCCGCGAGGGCCTTGGCGAGCTCGGTCTTGCCGACGCCCGTGGGGCCGGCGAAGATGAACGAGCCCGACGGACGCTTCGGGTCCTTGAGCCCGGCGCGCTGGCGGCGGATCGTCTTCGCGAGAGCCGAGATGGCCTCGTTCTGACCGATGACGCGCTGGTGGAGCGCCTCCTCCATGAAGCGGAGTCGGCTCGTCTCCTCCTCGGTGAGCTTGAACACGGGGATGCCCGTGGCCTGCGCGAGCACCTCGGCGATCAGCCCCTCGTCGACCTCGGCCTTGGTGGCCACGTCGCCCGAGCGCCACTGCTTCTCCAGTCGCAGGCGCTCGGCGATGAGCTTCTTCTCCTCATCGCGCTTGTTCGCGGCGGCCTCGAAGTCCTGGTTCTCGATCGCCTGTTCCTTGTCGGCGCGCACGACCGCGATCTTCTCGTCAAACTCGCGCAGCTCGGGCGGGCTCGACAGGATCGAGAGGCGCAGGCGGGCGCCCGCCTCGTCGATCAGGTCGATCGCCTTGTCCGGCAGGAATCGATCCTGCACGTAGCGGTCGGCGAGGTTCACGGCGGCGACGATCGCACCGTCGGTGATCGAGACCTTGTGGTGCGCCTCGTAGCGGTCGCGCAGCCCCTTCAGGATGTTGATCGAGTGCGGCAGCGAGGGCTCCGCGACCTGGATCGGCTGGAAGCGGCGCTCGAGCGCGGCGTCCTTCTCGAAGTGCTTGCGGTACTCATCGAGCGTGGTCGCGCCGATGGTCTGCAGCTCGCCGCGGGCGAGCATGGGCTTCAGGATGTTCGCAGCGTCGATCGCACCCTCGGCGGCTCCCGCGCCCACGAGGGTGTGAATCTCGTCGATGAAGATGATGATGTCGCCGCGGTTGCGGATCTCCTTCGTCACCTTCTTCAGGCGCTCCTCGAAGTCGCCGCGGTAGCGGCTTCCTGCGATCATGGAGCCGAGGTCGAGCACGTAGACCTGCTTGTCCTTCAGCGTCTCCGGGACCTCGCCCTTGACGATGGCCTGCGCGAGGCCCTCGACGACCGCGGTCTTGCCCACGCCGGGCTCACCGATCAGCACGGGGTTGTTCTTCGAGCGGCGCGAGAGGATCTGCATGACCCGCTCGACCTCCTTCTCGCGCCCGATCACGGGATCGAGCTTGCCCTCGCGGGCGGCCTGCGTGAGGTTGCGGCCGAACTGGTCGAGCACCTGCGAGCCCTTGGCCTCGCCACCCGACTCGGGGGCGCCGACGGTCGCGTTCTCCTTGCCGGCCTGGTAGCCGGAGAGGAGCTGGATCACGGTCTGGCGCACACGGTTGAGGTCGGCGCCGAGCTTCACGAGGACCTGGGCGGCGACGCCCTCGCCCTCGCGAATCAGGCCGAGCAGGATGTGCTCCGTGCCGATGTAGTTGTGGCCGAGCTGCAACGCCTCGCGGAGGCTGAGCTCGAGCACCTTCTTCGCGCGCGGCGTGAAAGGGATGTGGCCGGCGGGCGGCTGCTGGCCCGTGCCGATGATGTCGGTGACCTGCGCGCGCACGGCGTCGAGCGAGATCTCGAGCTGCTCGAGCGCCTTCGCGGCGACGCCCTCGCCCTCGTGGATGAGGCCGAGCAGGATGTGCTCGGTGCCGATGTAGTTGTGGTTGAGCATCTTCGCCTCTTCCTGGGCGAGGACGACAACACGACGAGCGCGGTCGGTGAATCTCTCGAACATCTATAACCTCCCAGACGGACTCGCCGGGGCGCGAGTGCGTCGATGTACCCAGGGTATGCGAGGGCGGGGCTCCGTGGGCGGTTGTTCGCCAGAGGCGTGCAAGGCCGGGATCCGCGGCCCGGTGCCCGCCCGCCGAGCGGGGATCCCGTGCCGCCGCCCCGCCGCCTGCTCGCAAGCTCCCCGCCACTTCTCGTTCACCCGGGCGCCCTACGGTGAACGCATGCCAGCCCCGCTCACCCACGCGACGCCCGACGGTTCGGCCCTCGCGCTGATCCGCGCGGTCGCCGGCGGGCTGGGACACAGCGAGGGGGCCGTCGCGCGGGTGATCCTCGACCGGCCGGGCGAGATCCCGCAGTGGTCGACGCAGGAGCTCGCGGCGGCGGCCGGCACCTCGACCGCCACCGTGATCCGCGCCTGCCAGCGGCTCGGCTTCCGCGGCTTTCAGCACCTGCGGCTCGAACTCGCGCGCGAGGGCTCCGCGACGCCCGCGGACGAGCCGGTCGCGGGCGATGCCGTCGACGCGGTCTTCGCGCACGCGCGCACGGCGCTGCTCGTGGGGCAGCAGGCGATCGACCGCGCGGCGCTCGCCGAGGCCGCGGCGCTCCTCGCCGGCGCCGCCCGCGTCGTCTGCTCGGCCAACGGATTCTCCGCACCCCCGCTGCAGGACGCGGCCATGCGCTTCGCCACGATCGGCCGCCCCGTCGAGGCGCCGCTCGACATCCTCGCGCAGCAGTTCGCCGCGCACAGCACGGGGCCCGCGGACGTCTGCCTCGCCCTCAGCCACTCGGGTGCGAACGCGCACACCCTCGCCACGGCGCGCGCCGCCCGCAAGCGCGGGGCGCGCATCATCGCGCTGAGCAGCTACGCCCGCTCACCGCTCGGCGACCTGGCCGACGTGACGCTCTCGACGGGGATGATCGGCGCCCAGCACACGGTCGATCCCTTCTTCAGCAGGCTCGGGCACTCCGTGCTGCTGCAGGCGCTCGTCGCCGAGGTGTCCGCGCTGGCCGCGCCGAGCGACGCGCTCGACATGCGCGAGGTCGTCGCCGACGCGCTCGCCGATCCCGGGGCTTAGGGAGCGCAGAGACGCCGCGCGGCGGGAAATCGTGCCCGCCCTGCCCGCGTCGCGCACCCGCCCCTGCCCGCGCGTCGCGCGCACTTCCGCGAACGTCCACGCGGCCGCCTCGCGGCGTTCACCGAGGCGACACCTGGGCTCGGGAAGCTGCTCATGTAATCGAATTTCACGCTCGATGTAACGGGCAGCAACCGGTAGGAGTTCTGAGCAGTGCACGTCATTCCACTCGAGGGCAGCTACAACGCGCGGAGCGTCGGCGCGGAGGCGAGCCCCTGGCTCGTGCGCACCGCGTCGCTCGACGGGCTGAGCGCCGGCGGCGAGCGCGCCCTCCGCGCACTCGGGGTCGACCTCGTGATCGACCTGCGCGAGCCCGAGGAGCACGGCCCGCGCACCCACGGCCTGCCGATCCGCTCCGCGCCCCTGTACGGCGAGGCTCCGCCCGCCGCCGGCTCGCTCGAGGGCGTGTACGCGGGCCTCGTGCGGGATCGCGGAGCCCGGATCGCCGCCGCCGTCGGCGCGATCGCCGAGCACCCGGGCGTCGTCGCGGTGCACTGCACGGCGGGCAAGGATCGCACGGGCCTCGTCGTGGCGCTCGCGCGCCTCGTGGCGGGCGACACTCGCGAGACGGTCGTGGCCGACTACGCGCAGTCGGGCCGCACCGTGCGGCCCGCGCGGGCGAGTATCGCGACCGCGCAGCTCGATGCGCTCGCGCTGAGCGGGGCCGCGCGGGCGGCCGCCGAGCGCCTGCACCTCGACAGCCCCGCCGAGGCGCTCGAGGGGGCGCTCGACCTGATCGACGCGGAGGGCGGCCCGGAGGCCTACCTCCGCGCGCACGGCGCGAGCGACGCGCAGCTCCGGGCGCTCCGTGCACGCGCCGAGCGCCCGGCAGTCGCGGAGCTGCGCGCATGAGCCGCGACACGGGGCGCTTCACGGTGCTGCACCTGAGCGACGTCCACGCGACCGAGACCGGCTTGCTCTACGGCTCGGTGGACGGCGCCGGCCGCATCGAGCGCGTGGGCGACTACGCGGTGGCCGCGGGCGTCACGCCCGAGGTGGTGCTCATCACGGGCGATCTGATCGAGCGCGGCAACCCCGGGGCGTACCCCGCGGTCGCCGCGGCCTGCCGCCGGCTCGAGGACCGGCTCGGCGCCCCCGTGCTCACGGTGCTCGGCAATCACGACGATCCGGTCGCGGCGCGCAAGCTCCCGCACCACGGCGCGGGCCACTTCGCCGCGCACGATGTCGACGGCACCCGTGTGATCCGGCTCGACTCGCACCGCGGCGTGCTGGATCCCGCGCAGCTCGACTGGCTCGCCGACGAACTGGCGCGGCCCGCAGCGCACGGCTCCGTGATCGCGCTGCACCACGCGCCGCTCGCTTCCCCGCTGCCGACCCTGCGTAGGCAGGGCCTCGCGAACGCGGACGCCCTGCTCGAACTGCTGCGCGGCTCCGATGTGCGGGCGATCCTCGCCGGGCACTACCACCACAGCCTGTCGGCGTCGGTGCAGGGGATCCCCGTCTTCGTCGGCCCCTCGCTCGCCTACCACCAGGTCATGGACGCCGGGCCCGATGCCGTGGCCGGACACGACTCCCCCATGTTCTCGCTCGTGCAGATCACGAGCGACGGAGTGAGCGCCTCGGCGATCGCGCTGCACTCCCCCGATCCCCTGTTCACCCAACCCATCACCCGACCCGCACAGAAAGCGACTCATGTCTCGTAATCGCACCACCGGCGTCATCGCCGCATTCGCCCTCGCGGCGCTCGCCCTCACCGGTTGCTCCTCCGCGGCCGATGCCGCCGGCTCCGAGGCCCCGGCAGCGTCCGGCGCCTCGGCCGAGGCCTCCACGATCACGCTCTACACCTCGGAGCCGCAGGAGAAGATCGACGCGGTCATCGCCGCCTTCACGAAGCACCACCCCGAGATCACGGTCGACGTGTTCCGCGCGGGCACGGGCGACCTCACGGCGCGCATCGCTACCGAGGAGAAGGCCGGCGACATCGGCGCGGACCTGCTGCTCGCCGCCGACGCGGGCACCTTCGAGGACTACGCCGAGCGCGATCTGCTGCTCGAGTACGCGTCGCCCGAGGCGAAGGACATCCGCCAGGACCTCATCGACCCCGAGCACTTCTACGTGGGCACCCGCCTGATCCCGACGGTGATCGCCGTGAACACGAACGTGATCACCGACGCCCCCGAGTCGTGGGCCGATCTCACCGATCCCCAGTACGCGGGGAAGATCGCGATGCCGAATCCCGATGTCTCGGGCGCCGCGGCCTACAACGCCGCCGTCTGGCTCGACACTCCGGCGCTCGGCCTGAGCTGGCTCGAGGGCCTCGCCCAGAACACGCCCCTGATCGCCGAGAGCAACGGCCCCGTCTCGCAGGCGGTCGCCGACGGCAGCAGCCCGGTCGGCATCGTCGTGGACTCGCTCGTGCGGGATCTCGCGGCGGCCGGCTCCCCCATCGCCGCGGTCTACCCGAGCGAGGGCGTGCCCTTCGTCTCCCAGCCGGTCGGGATCTTCGCCGACACCGAGCAGCCCGAAGCGGCGAAGCTCTTCGTCGACTTCCTCATCAGCGCCGAGGGCCAGGAGATCGCCGCCTCGCAGTCGTACCTGCCCATCCGCGAGGACGTCGCGAGCCCGAAGGGCGCGCCGGCGATCGCCGACATCGCGTTCTTCACCCCTGAGCTCGAGCAGATCCGCGCCACGCAGGCCGACGCCGTGCAGACGTTCAATGGCCTCTTCCAGTAACACGCAGGAGCGCATCCCCGCGGGCCTGGTCATCACCGACCGGGCCCGCGGGCCGCGCACCAGCGCCCGCGGGCCGCGCACCGGCGGAATCCGCTTCGACGGCTGTGACGCGACCCGCCTCGCGCTGTGGTGCGCGGTCGCCGCGCTCGTCCTCGTGCCGATCGCCGCGGTCGTCCTGCTCGCGGCGCGCGGCGGCGGCTGGGCGGCGCTCGCCGATCCCGATGTGCTCGCGGCCGCGGCCAACTCGCTCGTGTCGGCGACCGTCTCGGGCGTGCTCGCGGTGGTCATCGGCACCCTCCTCGCCCTCCTCCTGGAGCGCACCGACCTCCCGGGGCGGCGCGTGCTCCGGCTCCTCGCGCTGAGCCCCATGCTCATGCCCCCGTTCGTCGGCGCGATCGCCTGGCTCAGCCTGCTCGGCCCCGCCTCCGCGGTGAACACGTTCTGGACGGCCCGCTTCGGAGCCCCGCTGTGGAACCTCTACGGCGGCGACGGCGTCATCTTCCTGCTCACGCTGCACAGCTTCCCGATCGCGATGATGATCGTCACGGCCGCGCTCCGCCGCATCCCCGCAGACCTCGAGCAGGCCGCGCGCATCGCGGGATCCTCCGCGCCGCGCGCGCTCTGGGAGGTGACCACCCCGCTTCTCCGCCCCGCGATGCTCTCCGCGTTCACGCTCATCGCGGTGTCGAACCTCGCCGACTTCGGCATCCCCTCGATCATCGGGCTGCCCGAGCGCTACGTGACGCTCTCCACACTCGTGTACCGCTACCTCCAGTCCGGCACGGTCGAGGATCCGCTCGCCGTGGTCGCCGCGATCGGCTTCGTGCTGCTCCTGATCGCGCTGCTCGGCGTCGTCGTCGATCTGCTGCGCTCGCGCACCCGCGTCGAGCTCGACGCCCAGGCGGGCGCCCCGGCGCTGCTCCCGCTCGGCCGGGCCCGCGGGCCGATCGCCGCGATCACCGCCCTGCTCGTCCTCGCGGTCACCGTGCTCCCCCTCGTCACGCTCGCGATCCAGGCGCTCCTGCCCGCCCCCGGGGTGCCGCTCACCCCGGAGACCGTCACGCTCGCGAGCTTCGAGCGCGCACTCAGCGCCTCGGGCACGCTCCAGGGCATCGGCAACTCGCTCATGCTGGCCACGCTCGCCGCGCTCGGCTGCGGGGTGCTCGGGATCGGGATCGGAACGATCGTCACCCGCACGCGCTCCCGCGGCAACGCCGCGCTCCTCGGCCTCTCGCTCCTGCCGCAGGCGATCCCCGGGCTCGTCATCGCCGTCGCCTGGCTGCTGATCGCGCCACGGATCGGCCTCTACAACACCCCGTGGCTGATCCTCTGCGCGTACCTGACTTCCTTCCTCGCGCTCGTGGTGCAATCGGTGCACGCGCCGCTCTCCGGGATCCCCACGACCGCCGAGGAGGCGGCCCGGCTCTCCGGCGCCTCCCGCCTTCGGGCCCTGTGGGACATCTCCTGCCGGATGGCGGTGCCCGCCGCGATCTCGGGCGCCGTGCTCGTCGCGCTGACCGCGGTGCGCGAGCTGACGCTCTCGGTGCTGCTCCTCTCCCCCGGCTCGCAGACCCTCGGCGTCGTCATCTTCAACCTGCAGCAGGCGGGCGCGTACAACGCCTCGTCGGCGCTCTCCCTCATCGTCGCCGTGGTCGGCCTCGTCGGCCTCGGCTTCACCGCACGTACCCAGCGTTAGGACCGATCGTGTCATCCGTCTCCCTCACCTCCGTCAGTCTCGCCTACCCGGGCGGACACCTCGGCCTCGCCGATGTCGATCTCGATATCGGCGACGGCGAGTTCGTCGCCCTCGTCGGCCCCTCCGGCTCAGGGAAGACGACGCTGCTGCGCACGGTCGCCGGCTTCATCTCGCCCACGGCGGGCACCGTGCGGATCGGCGAGACCACGGTCGCGGGGGCCGGACGCGACGTCGAGCCCGAGCGGCGCGGCCTCGGCATGGTGTTCCAGCAGCACGCGGTGTGGCCCCACTGGAACGTGGGCCGCAACGTCGAGTATCCGCTCCGCCGCGCGGGCGTCGGCCGTGCGGAGCGCACCCGCCGGGTGGCCGAGGCGCTCGAGCTCGTCGGGCTCGGAGGCGCCGAGCGCCGCGATCCCGCGACGCTCTCGGGCGGTCAGCGCCAGCGCGTCGCCATCGCCCGGGCGATCGTGGGCCGGCCCCGGGTACTTCTCCTCGACGAGGCGCTATCCGCCCTCGACGAGCCCCTGCGCGATCGGCTCCGCCTGGAGCTCCGCGCCCTCACCCGCAGCCTCGGGCTCACCGTGATCCACGTCACGCACGACCGCAGCGAGGCGCTCGCCCTCGCCGACCGCGTCGTCGTGCTCGACGCGGGCCGGGTGCAGCAGATCGGCACCCCGAGCGAGCTCGTCGATCGGCCCGCCTCCCCCTTCGTTGCGCGCTTCATCTCCGACGCGGCCGTGCTGCCCGGCAGGCTGTCCGGCGGCGTGTTCCGCGCGAGCGGCTTCCCGATCGAGGTGCCGGCGGAGCGGCTCTCGGCGGAGCGCAGTCCCGACCATCGAGCTCGCGCCCACCGAGATCCCGCCCACCCCGTTCACGTCGCAGGCGAGCGCGCCGTGGAGATCGCGGTCCAGCCGGAGCACGTGCGCGTCGTGCCCGACCCGGCTGGGCCCGCGGTCGTCGAGTCCTCGCTGTTCGGCCGGAGCGGCGACGAGCTCGTCGTGCGCTGGGGCGAGCTGCGACTGCGCTCCCGGGCGAGCGGCGCCCGCTGCGCGGCCGGCGAGCGGGTGCGCGTCGAGATCGACCGGGCCCTCGTATTCGAGCCGGATCCGGCGCAGCACGCCGCCCACGCGAGCTCGCAGGCGGAACCGGCTAGCGTGGGGGCATGAGCACCTCGTCGCACCCCGCCGCGTCCATCGTCATCGTGCGCCACGGCGAGACGGACTGGAACATCGGGCGCCGCATCCAGGGTCGCACCGACATCCCCCTGAACGAGCGCGGCCGGGCGCAGGCCGGCGAGATCGCCGAGCTCCTGGCGGCGTCGGGCAGCTGGTCCCGGGTCGTCGTGTCGCCGCTCGGGCGGGCCGTCGACACGGGCCGCATCATCGCCGGGCGCCTCGGCCTCGCCGAGCCCGAGATCGACGTCGCGGTCACCGAGCGCGACTTCGGGCCGGCCGAGGGTCTCCAGGTGAGCGAGGTGACCGCGCGCTGGCCGGGCCTCGACATCCCCGAGGCGGAGGGGCTCCTGCCGCTCGCCCGGCGCGGCGCCCGGGCCTTCGAGCGCCACCTGCGCGAGGCGCCGGGCAGCATCGTGATCGCGCACGGCGCGCTCATCCGCGCGGCGCTCTCCGAGCTGAGCGGCGAGCCCGCGCCCCGCATCCTGAACGGGGAGGCGTGGCTGCTGTCCGCGGTGTCGGGCGCTGCCGCGCCGGCCGTGCGCCGGCTGGGCACTCCGGCGATGCAGCACGCGCTGTAGCCGAGGCTGGCCGGCTGGGCGGGCGGGCTGAGCCGGGCTGGCGGGTTGGCTGAGCCGGGCTGGCGGGCTGGCTGGCTGGCCAGCCCGGTGCGCCGCTACTGCAGGGCCGAGGTGAGGCGCGCGAGCCCGTCGAGGAGCTGCGAGCGGAGCGGCTGCTGCAGCCACTCCTCGAGCGTGAGCTCGCGCGAGTTCGCGCGGTAGAAGTCGCTCACCTCGTCGAGATCCCGCACGAAGCCCTCGCCGTGCACCACCATCGAAATCTCCATGTTGAGACCGAAGGATCGCTGGTCCATGTTCGAGGAGCCGACCACGGCGACCGCGTCGTCCACGGTGAAGTGCTTCGAGTGGAGGATGTAGGGCGGGCGGTACATCCAGATCCGCACCCCCGCGCGCAGCAGCTCCTCGTAGTACGAGCGCTGTGCGTGGTAGACGACGGCCTGGTCGCCCGTCTCCGAGACGAACAGCTCCACCTCAACCCCGCGCGCCGTCGCGGCGCGCAGCGCGTTCATGATCGAGCCGTCGGGCACGAAGTACGGGCTCGTGATGCTGATGCGGCGCTTCGCCGTGTACAGCAGCGCGACGAACACCTGGAGGTTGTTCTCGGCCTCGTAGCCGGGACCGCTCGGCACGATCTGGCAGTCGAGCTGGCCGGGCCGGGCCACCTCGATGGGCGATTCGGCGAGGTGCGTGAGGTACTGCCCCGTCTCCAGGTACCAGTCGCCCTGGAACACCGCTTCGAGGCCGAGCACGATCGGCCCCTCCACGCGGACCATGAGGTCCTTCCAGTGCAGGCCGCGCCGCTGGTTCGAGCGCTTGTTGTAGCTCGAGTCGACGAGGTTCTGCGAGCCCATGAAGCCCACCCGCCCGTCGACCACGATGAGCTTGCGGTGGTTGCGCAGATCGGGGCGCTGGTACTCGCCGCGCCACGGCCGCACCGGGAGCATGTACGCCCACTGCACGCCGAGGTCGTCGAGGCTCTGCGCCGTGCGGCGGCTGCCGGGGTTGCGCACCGCGGAGATGTGGTCGAGCAGCACGCGCACCTGCACGCCGCGGGACACCGCCTCGCCCATCGCCACGAAGATGTCGTTCGTCGCGTCGTCGTGCACGAGGATGTAGAACTCGATGTGCACGTACTCGGTCGCCGCGCGGATCGCTTCGGCCATCTGCGCGAGGGAGGCCTCGTAGTCGATGCAGAGCGTCGCGGCGTTGCCGCGGAGCATCGGCTGCGCGCCGAGCGAGCGGCCCAGCCGCACGGCGCTGTCGAGGCCCGGCTGGAGCTCGGTCGCCGGGGTGACCATGTCGCGCTCCTCGCGCTCGGCGATCTGCGAGACGAAGAGGTTGATCGCTTCCTGCTTCTGCTCACGCGCGCGCGGCAGGCGCTTGCTTCCGATGATGAGGAACAGGAGCAGGCCCGGAACGGGGAGCAGGAAGATCGCCATGAGCCAGGCCATGCCCGAGGTGGGGCGGCGGTTGCGGGGCACCACGAAGAGGGCGACGACGCGAATCACGTTGTCGACGATGAGGAACGTCAGCGTCCAGGCGAACGGCCAGTTCACCCCGAACCAGTTCAGCTCCTCCATGGGCCCACCTTCCACAGCACTCCGTGAGTCCCTCCGGGCAGCGCTCGATGAGCGGACTGCGGGACATCACCCCTGCATGTACTGTAGCGGGCGCGGGGCACGTGGCCGGCACTGCGGCGGCGGAGTTACTCCTCGCGGGCGGGGAGACCGGCCTTCGCGCGCTCCTCGTCCTCGATCTGCCGGTACACCCGGCGCTCCGTGCGATCCGCGCGCAGGATGAGGCGGATCACCATCCAGAAGAAGATCCCGATGAGCACGGTCGGCGTGAGCGACCAAACCGCGTTCGTCCACCAGCTGTCCATGCCGCCCAGTGTACCGGGTGCCCCGCGGGGATAGCTGAACGCCCACCCGCCCGAGGGCGAGTGGGCGTTCCACGCGGATCCGGCTCCGGTTACTTGACGAGCGGGAACAGAATCGTCTCGCGGATCCCGAGACCGGTGAGCGCCATGAGGAGGCGATCCATGCCCATGCCCATGCCCCCCGACGGCGGCATGCCGTGCTCGAGCGCGCGCAGGAACTCCTCGTCGACGCCCATCGCCTCGTCGTCGCCGCGGGCCGCTTCAGCCGCCTGCTGCACGAAGCGCTCGCGCTGCACGACGGGGTCGACGAGCTCGGAGTAGCCCGTGGCCAGCTCGAAGCCGCGCACGTACAGGTCCCACTTCTCGACGACGCCCGGGATCGAGCGGTGGTGCCGCGTGAGCGGGCTCGTCTCGACCGGGAAGTCCATCACGAAGGTGGGTCGGGTGAGCGAGTCGATCACGAAGTGCTCCCAGAGCTCCTCGACGAGCTTGCCGTGGTTCGGCAGCTTCACCTCGACGCCCTCGGCCGCGGCGAGCTCGAGCAGCTCCTCGACCGAGGTCTCGGGGGTGATCTCGCGGCCGGCCGCCTCCGAGAGCGAGCCGTACATGGAGATGCGATCCCAGTCGCCGCCGAGGTCGAAGAGCGTGCCGTCGGCCCACTCGACGACCTGGGTGCCCTCGCGCTCCGTGCCGACGTTCGCGGCGAGCGCGGCGTTCTGCACGAGGTCCTGCGTGAGGTCGGCGATGCCCACGTAGTCGGTGTAGGCCTGGTACGCCTCGAGCATCGCAAACTCGGGGCTGTGCGTCGAGTCCGCGCCCTCGTTCCGGAAGTTGCGGTTGATCTCGAAGACCCGCTCGAGGCCGCCGACGACCGCCCGCTTCAGGAACAGCTCGGGCGCGATCCGCAGGAAGAGCTCGGTGTCGAACGCGTTCGAGTGCGTGACGAACGGGCGCGCGGAGGCGCCGCCGTGCATCGTCTGCAGCATCGGCGTCTCAGCCTCGATGAAGTCGCGCTCCGCGAAGGTGCGGCGGAGGCTCGCCATCGTGCGCGCACGCGTCACGACGTTGCGGCGGGCCTGCTCGCGCTGGATCAGGTCGAGGTACCGCTGACGCACGCGGGTCTCCTCGTTCAGCTCGGAGTGCATGTTCGGCAGCGGCGCGAGCGCCTTCGCCGCGATCTGCCACTCGGTGACCATGATCGAGAGCTCGCCGCGGCGGCTCGAGGCCACCTCGCCGCGCACGAAGAGGTGATCGCCGAGATCGACGAGCTCCTTGTAGGCGGCGAGCGACTCCTCGCCCACCTCGGCGAGGCTCACCATCGCCTGGATGCGCGTGCCGTCGCCCGCCTGCAGCGACGCGAAGCAGAGCTTGCCCGTGTTGCGCTGGAACACCACGCGGCCGGCGACGCCGACGATCGCGCCGGAGGCGGTGTCGGGGGTCTCCTCGAGGTGGCCCCACTCGGCGCGGACCGCGGGAATCGTGTGCGTCACGGGAACCGCGACCGGGTAGGCCCCGCCCTCGAGCCCGGCGCCGGCGTTCAGTTTGTCGCGCTTCTCCAGGCGCACGCG
This sequence comes from Leucobacter sp. PH1c, assembly GCF_000633415.1. Lineage (GTDB taxonomy): Bacteria > Actinomycetota > Actinomycetes > Actinomycetales > Microbacteriaceae > Leucobacter. The sequence continues at coordinate 42,872 of NZ_AYMV01000029.1, forward strand.
CTTCTGCTCGAAGATCTCCTCGGCGCTGACGGCCGGGGCCGCGTCAGCGGTGGCCGGGTCGACTGCGTGGGGTGCGCTCTGATCGCTCATGTGGGGGCGTGTCCTCCGTGATGTGACGTCCGTCGCAAGGATCCGACGGTCCGTACCATCCTAGGCCAGCCGCGCGGGGCTCAGGATTCGTCGTCGTGCGGGCCGGGCCCCGCCGCGTCGTCGCGACCGGCGGCCGCGAGCAGCTCCTCCTCGACGGCGGCGCGGAGCACGCCGCCCGCGAGCCGATCGGGGCGTTCGAGGCCGAGCGCGCGCAGCGCGTCCGTCGTCTGCCGCACGACCGCGCGAGACAGCTCGGCCGCGGCGGTGATGGCGTCGGCGTAGGCCGCGCGGTCCTGCTCGCGCACGATCACGGGCTCCGCGCCCATCTCGACCGCGAGCGCCTGCCCGATGGGGAGCACGGGCGCCGGCGCGGTCACCGCGACCGTCGCGCCCGAAAGCCGACCGAGGTCGAGGCTCGTCCCGGTGAACACGATCGCGGGGTGCAGCGCGATCGGGATCACGCCGGCCGCGAGCGCCGGCCCGAGCACGCCCGTGCCGTGCTCGGGCGCGGTGTGGATCGCGAGCTGACCGGGCTGCCACGCACCCGTCGCCGCGAGCCCCGCGACGAGGCCGGGCAGCTCGTCCCCGGGAACGGCCAGCAGCACGAGCTCGGAGCGACGCACCACCTCGGGCACCTCGAGGATCGGCACGCCGGGGAGCATCGCCTCGGCGCGCTCCCGGCTCTCCTCGCTCACGGCGGAGATGCCGGTGATCGCGTGGCCCGCGCCCGCGAGCGCCCGCGCGAGCACGGGGCCGACGCGGCCCGCGCCGATCACGCCGACGCCGAGCCGCGACTCCTGCGCGCCCGGCAGCATCAGCGCTCGCCCCCGGGGAGGGGCGGGGCTGCGGGTGCTGCGGGTGCTGCGGGTACTGCGGGTGCCGGGGCCGCGGGAGCCGGGGCTGCCTGCGCGGCCGCGGGGAGCCCGGCCGGAGCGCGTGTGCCCGCGATGCGGCGCGCCTCGGCGCCCTGGATCCGGAGCACCGCTGCCGCGAGCTCGTCGAACACGCGCTGCGCCTCGCCGAGCGCGAGACCGCGCATCTCCATGCGCACGGGGCCGAGCACGGTGTGCGCCTGCACCGAGGCGAGCCCGAGCATGCGGTGCACGAGCGGTCGACGCAGCTGCACCGACTGGGCGCGCACGATCGGCATGATCGAGAGCGAGCGGGTGAGCACGCCGCGGCGGATCCGGAGCGTCGCGTCCTCGCTGCCGAGCCCCTCGAGCGCGATGCCGGCCCGCGGGCGCCCCCACCAGAGCACCCAGCCCGAGCGCCGGCCCGCGCCGCGGTAGCCCGTCGCGGCCCCGCTCAGGCCGTTGCGGAGCGCGGCGATCTCGGCGTCATCGTCGCCGACGCCGGGGAGCAGCGTGTCGATGACGCGCAGCACATCGGCCTCCACGCCGACCGGGAGCACCACGTTCTGCGCGGCGTTCTGCCCGCCCTGCGCGACCGAGTGCCCGGCCGTCGTGATCCGCACCCGCCACCAGCCGAGCGGGCGCCAGAACAGCGGCTGCCGCGCCTCGATCGCGTGGATGCGGCCGAACGGGATGGACTCGGTGAGCGTGGAGGTGAGCCCCGCGCCCGTGCGCACGGTGTCGCGGCCGCGCGAGAGCGTGAAGTTGAAGCCGCGGTTGAACTGGCTGAACATCACACCAGCCATCACGACGATGAGCGGGAGGATACCGAGAATCATGAACGGCTCGAGGATCGCGCCGCCGATCACCACCGCGATGACGACGGCGATGAGCATGATCGCCTCCCAGCTGAGCGCGATGCTGCCGAGCAGCCGGCCCACGGGCACGCGCACCAGCGCGTTCGCCGCGACCGCTTCCGGATCTACGTCGGTGTCGACGAAGTCCTGCGCGCGCCCGGCGAGGCCCGCCGTCTCGGCGTCGTAGACCGAGCCGTCGAAGGCGACGGCCGCCGGGCCCTGGATCCCCTCGATCGGCTCCTCCGCGGACTCCCCGCGGCGCTTCTGCGCGGCGCGGCGCATGATCTGCTCGCGCACGGTCTTCGCGTCGGCGTGGCCGAGGTAGGAGAGCTCCACCTTGCCGTCCTGCCCCGCGGTGACGACCTCGATCTTCGTGAGGCCGAGCGCGCGAGCGAGCATGGGCCGCTGGAGGTTGACGCTCTGGATGCGCTCGAGCGGGGCGCGGCGGTGGTTGCGGAAGAGGATCCCGCTCCGCGTCTCGACCGCCTCGGACGTGACGCGGTAGCTGGAGAAGCGCCACGAGAGCCACGAGAACAGCACGATCAGCAGGATGATCGCGAGCGCGCCGCCGAGCACGAGCAGCAGGAGCCCCTGCTCCACGACGTACGTGAAGACGTTCTGCTCATCGATGATCCCCGCGAGATCCTCGTTGTCGAGCGCCTCGCGGGCGAAGAAGAACTCGACCAGCCGGTCGCGGAAGTTCGCGATGACGATGCCCGCGATGACGAGCAGGGCGAGCCCGCCGCGCAGGAGCGGCGAGAGCGGGTGCATCCGCCGCCAGCCCTGCGCATCCGCGGTGCCGGGGAGCTCGCTCACAGGCCCGACCGCCGGGTCTCGGCGAGCAGCACGAGCCGGTCGCGCAGCGCCTCGGCGTCGTCGAGGCGCAGCCCGGGCAGCTGGACGCCGGTGGCCGCGGAGGCGGTCACGAACTTCAGCGTGGCGAGCCCGAGCGCGCGCAGCAGGGGGCCCCGCGTCACGTCGACGAGCTGCAGGCGGCCGTAGGGCACGGCGACCACGCGCTCGAACATGATCCCGCGCCGGAAGAGCAGGTCGTCCTCGCGCAGGATGTAGCCGATCGCGCGCACGCGGCGGAATGCGAACAGCGCGTTCACGAGGAGGGCGACCACGACCGCGGCGAGCCCGAGGAGCGGGAGGAGGCGCTGCTCCCCCGCGTTGATCACGATGACGAACGCGAGCACTGCGCCGACGATGAGCACGAGCACGAGGTTGACGATGAGATCGGCCCAGGCGTACGACGGCGAGACGCGCTGCCAGGTGCCGTCGCCCTGCGGCCAGTCGGCGCCGGGCTCGGCTGGCTGGGCTGCGGGCTGGGCTGCCGGCTGGGCTGCGGGCTGGGCTGCCGGCTGGGCTGCAGGCTGGGCCGGCTGGGCTGCCGGCTGGGCAGCAGGCTGCGCAGCGGGCGCGGCCGGCTCGGCCGGGGTCGCCGGGGCGGGCTCGGCGTGGGCCGGGGCGGGGCTGTTCTGGTCCTGCGGCAGGGAGTCACTCGTCACCCCACCAGCCTAGGCCAGCGCGCCCCCGACCGGGAGTCGCGGGGAGCCGTGCGGACTCGCGAGGGGCTGCCGCAGCGCCCGCTACGGGCCCCGGTACGCGGTCTGCCCCGCGGGATCCGGATCCGAGTCGCCGGGTTCCGGCGCGTCGCCGTCCCCGGGCGGAATCCGGCACAGGTGCTCCGTGATCGCCGCGCAGGTGACGAGCACCGCCCCCGCCGCGCAGACGAGCACCATGGGCAGCCAGCTCTCGCTCGGCGCGGGGACGCTGCGCCCGAGGAGCGACAGCGCGAGCCCGCCGCCGAAGCCGCCGAGCAGCGCACCGACGAGCTGTCCCGCCCGCGCCGTGGCGAGCAGCCGCACCGCGTGGAACGGGTTCACCGCGCCCGCGCGCCCACGAACCATGCGGCGCAGCCGGATGCCGAGGGCGAGCAACACCCCGGCGATGAGCACGAGCATGAGCGCGAGCGAGAGCGGCGGCACGAACGGGGGCGCCCCGCGCCCGGAGAGCGCGAACTGCAGTACGAGACCGATCGCGATGCCCATCGCCCCGGCCGCGGCGACCGCGAGCGGGCCCGTGCGCTCCTCACCGCGCATGGGGCGCCTCCCCTGCGGGCGGCGCGGGATCCGACGCCCCGAGCGGAAGCGTCGTGTCGCCCACGCGCTCGAGCAGCTCGGCGACCCGGCCGTGCCCCATCAGCACGGCGTCCGGGTCGAGGGCGAGCCACGGCGAGAGCACGAAGTCGCGCTCGTGTGCGCGCGGGTGCGGCACGGTGAGCCGCTCGTCCTGCACGACCCGACCGCCGAACAGGATGATGTCGATGTCGAGCGTGCGCGCGCCCCAGCGCACTTCGCGCGTGCGCCCGTGCGCCGCCTCGACGCGCTGCACGAGGTCGAGCAGCTCGTGCGGGGAGAGCGTGGTGCGGGCGGTGGCTACGCCGTTCAGGTAGCGCGGCGCGTCCGGATCCGGGCCCTCGGGCGTGAGCGCGATCGTCTCGCGCAGCGGGGACGCCACGAAGCCGCTGATACCGGGAGCAGCGGAGAGCTCGTCCTGCGCGGCGCGGATGGTCTCGCCCCGATCTCCCAGGTTCGCCCCGAAGGCGAGCAACACGGGAACCACCTGCGCGATCACCGCTCGCCTCCCGAGACGGCGCGGCGCACGACGGAGACCGCCACATCGGCGAAGGTCGCGGGAATCGGGGCGTCCGGCTTGTGCACCGTGATCCGGGCCTGCCGCACCCCGGCGAAGCCGAGCGCGACGTCGGCGACGCGCTCCGCGACCGTCTCGATGAGGTCAACGGGATCGCGCTGCACGGCCGCGACGATCGCCTCGGCGAGCTCGCCGTAGTGCACGGTCGCGCCGAGCGCATCGCCCGCGGCCGCAGCGCGAAGGTCGACCGCCACCTCGGCGTCGATGAGGAAGCGCTGCCCGTCGGCGCGCTCGAAGTCGAAGACACCGTGGTGCGCGAACACCTCGAGCCCCGTCAGCACGATCCGGTCCTCGGGGAGCGCGGACGGGGCGGACGGTGCGGGTGCGGGCGGGGCGGCTGCGATCTGCGTCCCAGCTGCCGCGCTCCCCCAGGCCGCGGCGACCGCGAGCGCCTGCACGGTCCCGGCCACGTCGTGCACGCGCACGCCCCAGGCCCCCGCGCGCGCGGCGAGTGCGCTCACCACGGCGGTCGCGAGATCGCGCTCGTGGGGGGTACCGGCTGACGCGGCGGGCTCGGTTTCCGCGGCAGGGGCGGCGCCCGGCTGCGGCGTGCGCGCCGCGGCCGGGACGGTGTCGAGTACCTCGGCGAGCATCCGCTTCCGCGAGGCCCCGATGAGCACGGGGAAACCGAGCCCCGTGAGCGCGTCGAGCTGGGCGAGGATCCGCCAGCCGTCGGCACCCGTCTTGTCGAAGCCGAGGCCCGGATCCAGCACGAGGTCCGACGGGGCGACGCCCGCCGCGATCGCCGCCGCCGCGAGTCCTGCGAGGGCGTCGCGCACCTCGGCGACGGCGTCGCGGTAGGCGGAACGGCCGTGGCCGGGATCCGGGATCCCCCGCCAGTGCCCCACGATGAAGCGCACGCCGTGCTCGCGGCTCGCGGCGGCCGCGACCCCCAGCATGGCCGGGTCGTTCAGCCCGCCCGAGACATCGTTGATGAAGCGCGCGCCCGCAGCGACAGCGGCCCGGGCGGTCTCCGCGTGGATCGTGTCGATCGACACCGCGATCCCCGCCGCAGCGAGGCGCTCGATCACGGGGAGCACGCGACGCTGCTCCACCGCCGGGGCGACCGGCTCGGCGCCGGGCCGGGTCGATTCGCCGCCAACGTCGATGATGGTGGCGCCCTGCGCGACGAGCAGTTCGGCGCGGGCGAGGGCGGCGTCGAGGGAGGTGTAGCGGCCGCCGTCGCTGAAGGAGTCCGGGGTCACGTTCAGCACCCCCATCACCTCCGTGCGGGGCGCGGCGCTCATCGCTCGGCCCCGGCGGGCGGGGCCAGGAGCGCGAAGACGGCCGCCTGCTCGGCGGGCTCCGCGAGCACGCCGCGGGAGGCGACGGTGACCGTGGTCGCGTCGACCTGGCGCACGCCGCGATCCGACACGCAGCCGTGGCTCGCCTCCAGCACGACGAGCACGCCCGCGGGATCGAGCCCGTCCTGGAGGGTCTGCGCGATCTGCTCGCCGAGCCGCTCCTGCACCTGCGGGCGGGCGGCGAGGGTCTCGATGACGCGCGGGATCGCGCTGAGCCCCACCACGCGGCGCCCGGGGCGGTACGCGACGTGCGCGCGCCCCCGGAACGGGAGGAGGTGGTGCTCGCACATCGAGCGGAGGGTGATGTCTCGCACGAGCACGAGCTCGCCCGTGTCCGCCCCGACCGGGACCGCGTCGCTCAGGAAGCCCGCGGGATCCGTGCCCACGCCCGCGAAGAACTCGGCGTACGCATCGGCCACCCGGAACGGCGTGCTCGCCAGTTCCGGGCAGTCGGGGTCGGATCCGATCGCGCTCAGCATCTCGCGCACCGCCGCGGCGATGCGCTCGCGATCCACGGTCTCGCTCACGCGCTTACCGTGCGTCGTCCGCGTCGTCCGCGGCGGGCGCGGCGCCCAGGTTCCGCGGCGGCTCGGTGGGCGCGGGAGCTGCGGGAGTTTCCGGAGCTGCCTGAGCTGCCTGAGCTTCAGGGGCCTCGGGAGCTTCGGCCGGGGCGCCGCTCGCGGTGTCCGCGTCCTCGGGGCGGTCAGCCGCGGCCAGCTCGCCGTCGGTGCGCACCGCAGCGGGCACCTCGATCGGCGGGCGATCCGAGACCGGGCGATCCGAGTGCGAGAGCCAGGTGGGGCGCTCCGGGAGCTTCTGCACGTCGCGGAAGATCTCCGCGATCTGCAGGTGATCGAGCGTCTCCTTCTCGAGCAGCTCGGCGGCGAGGCGATCCAGCACGTCGCGGTTCAGCACGAGCGCCTCGTACGCCTCGTTGTGCGCCTGCTCGAGCAGGGCGCGCACCTCGGTGTCGACCGAGACGGCCACCCCCTCGGAGTAGTCACGGCTCTGACCGAACTCGCCGAGGAAGGCGCCGGGCTGTGCCTGGCCGAGCTTCACCGGGCCGATCGACGCGGACATGCCGTACTCGGTCACCATCTTGCGCGCGGTGCCCGTGGCCTTCTCGATGTCGTTGCCGGCGCCCGTCGTGGGGTCATGGAACACGAGCTCCTCGGCCACGCGGCCGCCGAGCGCGTACGCGAGCTGATCCTGCAGTTCGTTCCGAGTCACCGAGTACTTGTCCTCGAGCGGGATCACCATCGTGTAGCCGAGGGCGCGGCCGCGGGGCAGGATCGTGATCTTCGTGACGGGATCCGTGTGATTCAGCGCCGCGGCGACGAGCGCGTGCCCGCCCTCGTGGTACGCCGTGATGAGCTTCTCCTGGTCCTTCATCACGCGGGTGCGGCGCTGCGGGCCTGCGATGACGCGGTCGATCGCCTCGTCGAGCGCGCGGTTGTCGATGAGCTGCGCGTTCGAGCGGGCCGTGAGCAGCGCGGCCTCGTTCAGCACGTTCGCGAGATCCGCACCCGAGAAGCCCGGGGTCTTCCGCGCGACGACCTCGAGGTCCACGTTCTTCGAGAGCGGCTTGCCCTTCGAGTGCACCTGCAGGATCTTGAGTCGGCCCGGCATGTCCGGCGCATCCACGCCGATCTGACGGTCGAAGCGGCCCGGACGCAGCAGCGCGGGATCGAGCATGTCGGGGCGGTTCGTCGCCGCGATCATGATGACGTTGGTCTTCGGGTCGAAGCCGTCCATCTCGACGAGCAGCTGGTTGAGCGTCTGCTCGCGCTCGTCGTGGCCACCGCCCATGCCCTGGCCGCGGCGCTGGCCGACGGCGTCGATCTCATCGATGAAGATGATCGCCGGGGCGTTCGCCTTCGCCTCCTTGAAGAGGTCGCGCACGCGGCTCGCGCCCACGCCGACGAACATCTCGACGAAGTCCGAACCGGAGATCGTGTAGAACGGCACACCGGCCTCGCCCGCGACGGCACGCGCGAGCAGGGTCTTGCCCGTTCCGGGAGGGCCGTACAGCAGCACGCCCTTCGGGATGCGGGCGCCCACGGCCTGGAACCGCGTGGCGTCCTGCAGGAAGTCCTTGATCTCGTGGAGCTCCTCGACGGCCTCGTCCGCACCGGCGACGTCCGCGAAGGTGACCTGCGGGGTCTCCTTCGAGACGAGCTTCGCCCGCGACTTGCCGAACTGCATCACCCCGCGGCCGCCGCCCTGCATGGACGACAGCATCCACCAGAGGAGCGCGCCGATCAGGAGCAGCGGGAGCAGGAAGCCGAGCAGCGACCACAGCGGGTTCGGCTGCGGCACCTTGTCGGTGAAGCCGTCCTTCAGCTTGGCGTCGGTGACGGCATCCACGACGGCCCCGCCGCGCTGCGAGACGTAGTAGAAGTACACCTCGTCGGTCGCGAGCTTCGTGTCGGCCTTCGTGAGCTTCAGGTTGACGCGCTGGTCACCGTCGATGATCTCGGCCTCGGCGACCTTGCCGTCGGCGATGAACTCGAGGCCCTGCTTCGTGGGGACCTCGCGCACGTTGCCGCCCGAGAGGAGGGACCAGCCGATCAGCACGATCAGCGGGGCAAGGATCAGATAGAGGAGCGGGCCACGGAACAGTTTCCTGCTCTTCGTCGAGCTCTTCGGAGAATTCTCTGCCAAGTCAGGGCCTTTCGAGGGTGCCGTGCCGGAGGGTTCCAGCCGTTGCAAGCGTAACCAATTCCACTGTCCACCTACTGTGCGGAATCCGCTTGTCCGCTCAGGGCGCAGCCGGAGCGCTGCCCGCCGAGCCGCGCGGCCGGGGCGCCTGCGTGCTCACGCGGGCGCCCCGGAGAGCGGATTAGGCCTCGCCGCCGTAGACGTGCGGTGCGAGGATCGCGACGTCGCGCAGGTTGCGGTAGTTCTCCGCGTAGTCGAGGCCGTAGCCCACGACGAACTCGACGGGGATATCGAAGCCGACGTACGCGACGTCGACCTCGACCTTGAGCGCCTCGGGCTTGCGGAGCATCGTGCAGATGCGCACCGACTTCGCGCCACGGCTCTCGAGGTTGTCCTTCAGCCAGGACAGGGTGAGACCCGAGTCGATGATGTCCTCGACGATCAGCACGTCGCGGCCCGTGATGTCGGCGTCGAGATCCTTCAGGATCTTCACGACGCCGCTCGACTTCGTGCCGGCCCCGTAGGAGGACACGGCCATCCAGTCCATCTGCGCGTGGAAGCGCAGCTCGCGCGCGAGATCCGCCATGACCATGACGGCGCCCTTCAGCACGCCGACGAGGAGCGGCGGCTCCTCCGGGTAGTCGGCCTCGATCTCACGGGCCATCTCCCCGAGCCGCGTGAGCAGCTCGGCCTCGGTGTGCAGTACGACGGAGAGGTCATCCCCCAGGTGTGTGGAATCCATGCGGCTATGTTAGTGCCCGCCGCTGGGCGGTTCTGCACGGCCTAGCCGCGCGCCGCGCGCGGCGATCCCTGCTGCCGGGCGAGCCGCAGCACGTCGCCCGCGCGCGTCGCCCGGATCCCCGGCACGAAGGCGGGCCCCTGCCCGCGCCACTCGGTGGCGAGGGCGGCGACGGCGAGCGTGTGCTCGCGGCTGAGCTGCGCGCCGTACTCGGCCGCGGCCCGGCGGATCACACGGTGCCGGATCGCGGCGGGGAGTGCGGCGAGACCCCGCGCGTCGAGGTCGATGGGGGCGGGCTCGGGCTGGGTGGGCTCGGGCTGGGCGAGCTCGGCTGGGCCTGGCCCGGCCGGGGCCGGCTGGGCCGTGTGCGGCTCGGCCGTGCCTGGCTCGGCCGGGGCCTGCTGGGCGGCCGGGGCCGGCTGGGCGGCCGGATGCGCGCGCAGGCGCGCGAGCGCCTCGGCCGCGAGCGCGTCGAGCGCGTCCGCGTCCTCCCGGGCGAGGTCCGCGGAGCGCGCGAGCCCCGCGGCCGCGCCCGCGCCGAGCTCCTCGACGAGCACGGGCAGCACCCGACGCCGTACGCGGACCCGCGCGTACACCGGATCCGCGTTGTGCGGGTCCGTCCAGGGCGCGAGCCCGGCGCGCGCGCACGCCGCGATCGTCACGTCCCGGGTGATCTCGGGATCGGGAGCGAGGAAGGGGCGGAGCAGCACCGCGGACTCCCCGATGTCCCGCTGCTCCGGGATCCCCGCCAGGCTGCGGGTGCCCGAGCCACGGGCGAGCGCGAGGAGCACCTGCTCGGCCTGGTCGCTTCGGGTGTGGCCGGTGAGGATTACGCGGGCGCCGCGCTCCTCGGCGACATCGCGGAACGCCGCGTATCGGGCCGCTCGCGCGGCGGCCTCCGGTCCGCCCGGTGCGCGCTCGGCTACCCGCACGCGCCGCACGAGCACCGGGTCGAGGCCGAGCTCGCGCGCCTGCGCGGCCGCGCGGGCGGCCACTGCTGCGGAGTCGTGCTGCAGCCCGTGGTCGATGAGGATCGCGCCCGCACGCCAGTTCAGGCGCGGGGCTTCGTGCGCGAGCGCGGCGGCGAGGGCGAGGGAGTCGGCGCCGCCGGAGAGCGCGACGAGGGCGAGCGGCGGCGCGTGCTCGGCGGTGCCAGTGCCGGTGCCGGTGCCGGTGCCGGTGTCGGTGTCCGCGGCGATCCCTGTGAGGGTGCGGCGGACGGCGCGGCGGGTGTCGAGCAGGGGCCGATCGGACATGCTCTCAGGCTACTCGGCACTCGCGGTCGCCCTGCCGAGCCTGTGTCCCGAGAACCGGTGCTCTGCAGGGCCTGCACCCCACCCCACTCGCGCCCTCCGATCCCGCAGGAGAAATCAGAATTCTCGGAGGCTGGCCCACCCAAAGTTCCGAGATCGCAGATTTCTCCTGCGGGTTCGTCGCTGGGAGGGCGGGTTCGTCGCTGGAACTGCGGGTTCGTCGCTGGGAGTGCGGGATCGACACGAGGGGTGCGGGGTCGACACGGGGGGTGCGGGTTCGGCGCTGGGGCGCGGGTTCGTCGGGCCAGGGCACGGCGGGCGTCGGGTAGCCTGGTGCCAGCACTATCCGCTGGGTCGGGAGTCCGCCCGCCCACCACACGATTGAAGGAGCGCGCATGACCGCTGCATTCGACGCCGTCATCGAGATCCCCAAGGGGAGCCGCAACAAGTACGAGGTCGACCACGAGACCGGCCGGGTGTACCTCGACCGCGTGCTCTACACCGGCTTCGTCTACCCCACCGACTACGGCTTCTTCGAGGAGACCCTCGGCGAGGACGGCGATCCGCTCGACGTGCTCGTGCTGCTCGACTACCCGGTGTTCCCCGGTGTCGGCATCAAGGTGCGCCCCGTGGGCGTGCTCAAGATGAGCGACGAGGCGGGCGGCGACGACAAGGTCATCGCGGTGCAGCACAAGGATCCCCGCTGGGCGCACATCCAGGACGTCGCCGACATCCCGGAGTACACCCGCAAGGAGATCGAGCACTTCTTCGAGCACTACAAGGATCTCGAGCCCGGCAAGTGGGTCAAGGTCGACGCGTGGGGTTCGGCGGCTGACGCCGAGCAGCTGATCGTCGAGGCGCAGGAGCGCCTCGCGGCTCAGGGCCACTAAGCTCCGCAGACCTCAAGGCAGCTCCGCAGAGCTCAACGGCCGCGCGGCTGCGCAGCCGGAACACAGCGAACGGGCCCGGG
>NZ_AYMV01000030.1 GCF_000633415.1 Leucobacter sp. PH1c
CCGCGATCCAGCGCGCCGCCGCCACCCGGATCCAGCGCCCCGCCGCGATCCTCTCGCTGGGAGCCCGCCCAGCCTCCGGACACGAAACTCCCAGGCGCGTGGGAAAAGCTTGTCGCAACAACCAATTGCGAATGCGGGGAACACTGTGGCGGCACCCACCGGGCGAAAGACGATCAAGCAGGAGCGCGCCGAGCGCCGCGCCGAGAAGGTGCAGCAGTACCAGCGGGAGCAGGCCGCGAAGGCGCGCCGACGCCGGATCGGCATCATCAGCGGCGCGGTGGGCGGTGCGGCCGTCGTTGCCCTGCTCGTCACGTTCATCGCGACGACGTCCGAGCCGCGGCAGCGCCCCCAGGACATCGCGATCGAGGGGCTGCAGGAGTACCCGAACCTCCCGGCCACCCACGTGGGCCCGGCGCCCGTCGACTACGCCGCGGAGTACGGCATGACCCCGCCCGCGGGCGGCAATCACTTCCCGGCCTGGCTGAACTGCGGCGTCTACTCCGTGCCCCAGCCCAACGAGAACGCCGTGCACTCGCTCGAGCACGGCGCCGTCTGGGTGACGTACAACCCCGACTCCGTCTCCGAGGAGCAGCTCGCCGAGCTGCGCCGCAGCATTCCCGAGCTCTACACGATCATCTCGCCGTTCCCCGATCTGGAAACGCCCTTCGTGGCCTCCGCCTGGGGCGCACAGATCACGTTCGAGGAGCCCAGCGACCCCCGCCTCGGCCAGTTCATCGACCGCTTCTGGAAGTCGGCCGACGCCCCCGAGCCCGGCGCCTCCTGCTCGGGTGCGGTCGAGGGCCTCGGCCGAGTCGCCGCGTGACCGAGGAGCGCGCTCGCCGCAGCGTCGGGTTCACCGCGTTCATCGCCACGATGCTGGCGCTCGTGCTTGTCGCCTCAGCGCTCATGATCGGGCGGGTCACGGCGACGCCGGATCCGGTGCCGAGCACGCGCAGCGCGGAGGCGGGCTTCGCGCGCGACATGCAGACCCACCACGATCAGGCGGTCGAAATGTCGATCATGGTGCGGGATCGCACCGACGACGAGGCCGTGCGCCTCCTCGCGTACGACATCCTCACGTCGCAGGCGCGGCAGTCCGGGCAGATGTACGGCTGGCTCGCGGTCTGGGGCCTTCCGCCCGCCGCTCCCGAGCCCGCGATGACCTGGATGCACCGCCCGATTCCGGGGGAGGGTGGCGCGCACGCTGGGCACGAGGCGGAGGCCGAGGTCGATCCGGCCGTGGTGCCCGCGACGATGCCGGGCATGGCCACGCGCGAGCAGCTCGCGGAGCTCGGCTCGCTCTCTGGCCGCGCGGCCGAGCGGCGCTTTCTCGAACTGATGATCGCGCACCACGAGGGCGGCGTCGACATGGCCGAGGCCGTGGTGGCGCGCAGCTCCCTGCCCGTCGTCACCGACCTCGCACGCAGCATGGTCGCGGCGCAGCGCAGCGAGATCCAGCTCATGCAGGACATGCTCGCCGAGCGGGAGGCCTGATCCGCCCGGCCGCGACCCGCACGACCGCACTCACGTCCCCACGCACCCACCCATCCACGTCCCCACGCACGCACCCCGCCCACCCACACGCAGAGAAGAGACCTCACCGCTATGCCCGCAGCACCTCAGTCCACCCGCCGCAGCCCGCGCCTGCGCGCGGCGATCATCGGCGGGGCGGTCCTCGTCGCGCTCGCGATCGGCGCGATCTGGTGGTTCACTGCCCGCGCCCAGGCCTCCGGCACCGCGGGCGGCGCGAGCTCGGGGGAGGTGCGCGGGCCCGACGGCGCCCCGCGCGAGCGGGCCGACGGGCTCCCCGCGGCCACGCACCTCTCGGTGAACGAACTCCGGGTGCGCGATCTCGCCGGCGTGCGCGCGTTCTACGCGGACGCGGTCGGGCTCGACGTGCTCGACGAATCGGAGGACGAGGTGCTGCTCGGCCTCGGCGGCGAGGGGATCATACGGCTCGTGCGCTCGGAGCAGCCGCTGCCGCAGCCCGACGACGCCGGGCTGTACCACACGGCGATCCTGTTCCCCGATGAGGCGACGCTCGCCGCGACCCTCCTGCGCGTGGCCGAGCGCGCGCCGAGCAGCTACCAGGGCGCCGCCGACCACGCGGTGAGCCGGGCGTTCTACTTCGGCGATCCCGAGAACAACGGCGTCGAGCTCTACGTCGACCGCCCCGAGACCGAGTGGGTGTGGGAGGACGGCCAGGTCGTGATGGGCAGCGAGGCGCTCGATCCCAATCAGTTCATCACCGACTACCTGGATGGCGAGGCCCGCGGCACCGCGACCGTGGGGCACGTGCACCTGAAGGTGGGCGACCTGGGCGAGGCGCGCAGCTTCTACGCGGACACGCTCGGCTTCGACGTCGTGTCCGAGGCCGACGGCGCGCTCTTCTACTCAGCGGGCGGCTACCATCACCACCTCGCGACGAACACGTGGATGAGTGCCGGATCCGGCCCGCGCAGCACCGAGGTGGGCCTCGGCGCAGTGACCGTCGTGCTGCCCGATGCCGCGAGCGTCGATGCGGTGGCGGATCGCCTCGCCGACGCCGGCGTGACGACCGGGACCATCCCCGACGGGATCCGCGCAGACGATCCGTGGGGCAACACGATCCGGCTCGTCGCGGCGGGGGAGTAGCCCGCCCGGACACGCCCGAGGCCCCGGACCGCAGGAGCGGGCCGGGGCCTCGGGCGTCGGGTGCGCCGCTCAGTAGGCGACCGTGAAGCGCTCGCGCCGGTGCGCGGGGCGCTCGATCTCGTCGACGAAGGCGTGCGCGAAGTCGGCGCCCGAGATGCTCGACTCGCCCGCCGCGTCGGTGAGCAGCACGTCGCCGCCCAGGCGGAACGTGCCGGTGTGCTCGCCGGGCGCCCACGCGCCGAAGCTCGCCGCGGGGCTGACGAGGAACCAGTCGAGCGCTGCGTCGGAGGCGCGCAGATCGGCGAGCACGGCGCCCATCTCCTCGGCCTCGGCCTTGAACGCCTCGGGGAACTCGGGGCCCGAGGAGACGGTGGGCCCGCCCTCGGCGACGAGCAGCGATCCCGCGCCGCCCACGACGCCGAGCCGCGCGCCCGCGGCCTGCGCCTCCGCCGCGAGCGTGCCCATGAGGCCCCGCAGCTCGCCCTCGAGCGGACCGCGCGGCGCGAGGGCGCCGACCACGACCTCGGCGCCCGCGACCGCCGAGCGCAGTGCTTCCGCGTCGCGCACATCGGCGGCCACGTACGTGACCCCCTCGACGGCCTCGCTCGGCACGGAGCGGGAGACCGCCGTGACCTCGTGGCCGCGGGCCGCCGCCTCGCGCACGATGTTTCCCCCGGCGTAGCCGGTGCCGCCGATCACGGTGATGCGTGCCATGTGTTTCGTCCTTTCGTCAGGGAGGGCTTCCGTTCGGAGCCGCCAATACTTACGATAGGAGAGTAAGGAAGTATTCGTAAGTAGGCACTTTCCGGTAACCAAGGTTCCCGGCGGTGCCGGAGGGGGCGCGCATGACCGAGCCGCACTGGGATCCCTACGAGCGTGACTGCCCCACGCGGCAGCTGCTCGACCGCATCGGCGACCGCTGGACGGTGCTCGTGATCGGCGCGCTCGCGGACGGCCCGCTCCGCTTCGGCGAGCTCTCGCGCCGCGTCGACGGGGTCTCGCAGAAGATGCTCACGCAGACGCTGCGCGCGCTCGAACGCGACGGGCTCGTCACCCGCACGCTGTTCCCGCAGGTGCCGCCGCGCGTGGAGTACGAGCTGACGCACGCGGGGCGCACGCTGCGCGAGCCGCTCGGCGCGCTCGACGCGTGGGCCCGCACGCACATGGCCGACGTGCTCTCGGCCCGCGAGGCCTACGACCTCGCGGGCTAGCTGCGCAGCCTACGACCTCGCGGGCTCGTCGCGCAGGGAGCGCGCGAGCTCGGCCAGCCGCAGCTGCAGCCACAGGGCGAGCGTGCGATCCGGATCGTCGAGGTCGATGTCGAGCCGCCCCGCGAGCTGCCGCATGCGGTAGCGCACGGTCTGCTCGTGCACATTGAGCCGCTCGGCCACCCGGGGCGCGCTGCCGCGCTCTTCGAGCCAGGCGAGCAGCGTCGCGCGGGTCTCGCGCTCCTCGGGGGCGAACAGCCGCTCCGCCTCGGGGAGTTGCAGGTCGGTCGCCTGCAGGGCGTCGGCGCACTCGCGGAGGATCAGCTGCGGCTGCACCGCCTCCGGCGTCGCGACCGCGAGGCCCAGGCCGCGCGCGCACTCGGCCACCCGGATCGCGCGCTCCGCGTCGGCCGCGAGCGTGGCGCTCGGCTTCCGCGGGTGGCTGATCCCGCAGTGCGCGGCGCTGCCGATGAGGCGCGTGAGCTCCGGCAGCAGCCGCTCGAGCGACCGGGTGACGGGATCCGTCGCGCTGCTCGGCAGGAGCGCGACGACCTTGCCCTCCATGATCGTGCACACGCTGCCCGGGAAGTACACGGACAGGTGGCGCGACGCCGCCGTGCGCACCTCGGAGAGATCCCCCTCGGGCACGGTGCCGCAGTCGACCGCGAGCACGAGGTAGTGCTGCTCGGGGCGGATCCCGAGCACGGTCGTGTCGTTCTCGTGCGGGGTGCCCGAGAGGAGTCGGCGCAACGCCGTCTCGCGTGAGCGCTCGTCGCCGTGGTCGAAGCGCCACGCGTCGACGATGTAGCCAGCCGCGAGCTCGGCCGCACTGCGCAGCACCTCCTCCTTCTCGGGCGGGATCGGGGTGTCCAGCTCGTCGCCGAGCGGGTCGATCACCCAGATCGAGCCGAGCGGGATGTTGCCCGCGCGGAGGGGGAGCGCGGCGCGTGGCGCGAAGCCGTTCTCGGTGGGAAAGCGCGAGACGCCGTCGGCCGCGAAGACCTGGCGATAGCGGACCTCGTTGAGCGGGCCATCTGGGGTGCGGCGCGTCAGGATCCCGTTGGCGCGCAGGCTGTCGATCGCCTGTCCAGGCAGCGCCGAGTACGCGAGGATGTTGCGGCGGTGATCCTCGATCGCCACCGAGCCGCCGAACGCCTGCGCCACCGAGTTCGCGAGCGCGAAGAGCCGGTCGCCCGAGTTCGTGCCGAGCTGCAGACCCGCGCCGTGCTCGCCGAGGAGCCGGCTCACGAGCGCGTCGAACTCGCGCCAGCCCACGCTCGGCGCGAGCCCGAGCAGGTGGATGTTGTGCCGCACGCACGCGCTCACGAGGCCGGCCGCCGCTTCGCCGTGCGCGGCGCGCGCCACGATCCCGCTCGCCCGCGCCGCCGCGAGCCGCTCGCAGAGCAGGTCGATGCGCTCGGGGCTCAGCTCGGCGTGGGCCGTGAGCATGACGAGCTGCCCGGCGAGCTGCTGCTCGAGCAGATCCGTGTCGTAGTAGGCCACCCCGAGGAGGGCCGCGGGGTGCTGCGGCGCGTGCAGCACCGTCAGCACGCCGTGCCCCATCTGCGTGACGAGGCTGCCGATGGGCAGGCCGGTCGACAGCGGGGAGAGGGCGCTCGTGCGCGAGTTCGATAGAGCCACGGGTAAATATTAGCGATTCCGATAACCGTGCGGCACTTTTCGCTTTCTACAGTCGGTACTGACGAAAACAAAGGAGTGGTCAAGTGGTAGCGAGCGGGTTCTACGATCCCCGGTTCGAGCGGGTGTTTCCCCCGAACGCGGCGGTCAACGCCGAAGGCGTCCTCGAGGTGGGCGGTTGCTCCGTGCCCGCCCTCGCCGAGGAGTACGGAACCCCGCTGTACGTGATCGACGAGCAGGGCCTGCGCGACCGCATGCGGGCCTACCGGGAGGGCCTCGCCGCCCGCTGGCCGAACAGCCAGGTCGCGTTCGCCTCCAAATCCTTCCCCGTGCTCGCGGCCTACGCGATCGCCGCGGCCGAGGGGCTCGCGATCGACGTCGCCGGTGCCGGCGAGCTGCTGCTCGCCCTCGAATCGGGCGCACCCGCCGAGCTCATCCACCTCCACGGCAACGCGAAGAGCCACGAGGAGCTCGTGCTCGCGGTCGACGCCGGGATCGGCGCGATCGTGCTCGACGGCGAGGCCGACGTCGAGCGTCTCGACGCGCTCCTCACCCGCCCGCAGGACGTGCTGATCCGGATCATCCCCGGCGTCAACCCCCGCGTGCCCAAGGCGATCTCCACGGGCGGCGAGACCTCGAAGTTCGGTCTCCCGATCCCGCAGGCGAAGGCGCTCATCGCGCGGCTCGAGAGCCACCCGTTCATCAACGTGGTCGGCCTCCACCTGCACATCGGCTCGCAGGTGCTCGAGGTGGAGCCGTTCGAGCGGGCCGTCGAGGCCGTGCGCGAGCTGGGGGAGTTCCCCGTCTACAACATCGGCGGCGGGCTCGGCGTGAACTACAACGTGTCGCACGACGCCCCGAGCCTCGACGCCTACCTCGACGCGATCACGGCGGCCGCGCGCCGCGTGCTCCCCGCGGGCAGCCGCCTCATCATCGAGCCCGGCCGCTCGCTCGTCGCCCGCGCCGGCATGACCGCGTACCGGGTGAACAACGTGAAGCGCACGGGCGCCACCTTCGTGGCCGTCGACGGCGGCCTCGCCGACCAGCTCAACGTCGCGCTCATGAACATGGAGTTCACCCCCATCGTGGCCGACCGCGCGAACGCGCAGCCCGACACGACCGCGCAGCTCGTGGGCCGCCAGTGCGAGTCGGGCGACCTGCTCGTCGACCGCGCCGAGCTCGCCGCCCCCGCCACGGGCGATACCATCGTCCTCGCCGCGACGGGGGCCTACGGCTACACGCTCTCGAACAACTACAACGGCGCGCTGAAGCCCGCCGTCGTGTTCTGCCGCGACGGCGAGAGCCGCCTCGCGGTGCGGCGCCAGACGTACGCCGAGTTCCTCGGCCACCACGTCGGCCCGAGCGAGGAGGCCTGGGCCTCCTGATCCGGCCCCGGTGCTCTGACCCGGCCTGCTGACCCGACTTTCTGCCCGAT
The DNA here is from genome assembly GCF_000633415.1 of Leucobacter sp. PH1c. Lineage (GTDB taxonomy): Bacteria > Actinomycetota > Actinomycetes > Actinomycetales > Microbacteriaceae > Leucobacter. The sequence continues at coordinate 6,916 of NZ_AYMV01000030.1, forward strand.
TTCCCACCCCACCGACCACGATTCCCCAAGGAAGAGGAACCCACCATGAAGAAGCTCATCAAGATCTCCGCGGCCGCGGCCTTCGTCGCAGCGCTCGGCCTCACCGCCTGCTCCGGCGGCGGCTCGGGGGACGCGGCCCCCGCGAAGGACGACGCTGCGGCGACGCTCACCTCGGGCGTCGACAAGGCCGCAGAGGCGGCCCTGCCCCAGTCGATCCGCGACGCCGGCGTGATCCGCGCCGCAGCGGGCATCCCCTACCCGCCGTTCATCCTCCTCGAGGGTGAGAAGCAGGTCGGCCTCGATCCCGATCTCGCGCAGGCCCTCGGCGAGAAGCTCGGCGTCGAGATCAAGCTCTCGCACCAGGCCTTCGAGACCGTGATCCCGTCGCTGCAGGCGAAGAAGTTCGACATCATCATGTCGGGCATGAACGACACGATCGAGCGCGAGGGCACCCTCAACTTCATCGAGGAGATCTACGCCGGATTCACGATCGTCGTGAAGCAGGGCAACCCCGAGGGGATCCAGAGCCTCAACGACCTCTGCGGCCACCCGGTCGCCGTGCAGAAGGCGAGCGCGCAGCTCGATCTGCTCACCGAGCTCGCCGCCACCTGCGAGGCCGAGGGCAAGGGCACGCTGACCATCCAGCAGCTGCCCACTGCGCAGGATCCGCAGACCGCGCTGAAGGCCGGCCGCGTGGTCGCCTACCCCGTCGACGCGCCCGTCGCCGCGTACACCGTCGCCACCGCGGGCAACGGCAAGGACTTCGAGATGGTCGAGGATCCCGAGTACCCGGCTGGCGTGAACCCCGTCTACACGGGCATCGGCACCCTCAAGGAGAACACCGAGCTGACCGAGGCGCTGCGCCTCGCGATGCAGGCGCTCATCGACGAGGGCGTCTACCAGGACATCCTCGCGAAGCACAACCTCGGCAACTTCGCGACCGACGAGGCGATCGTCAACGGCGCATCGCTGGAGGGATAACCCACACCATGAGTACCGCAACTGTGACGGCCCCGGAGCGGGATCGGAGCTTCGACATCGAAGCCCTCCCGCTCCGGCGGCCCGGCCGGTGGATCTGGGCGATCGCCCTGATCCTGTTCGCCGCCTGGTTCATCCAGGCGCTCTGGACCAACAAGAACATCGACTACTCGGTCGTTGGCCAGTACATGTTCAACCCGGAGATCGTGTCGGGCGTCGGCGTGACGCTCCTCATCACGGCGATCTCGATGATCATCTCGACCGTGCTCGCCGTGATCCTCGCCGCCATGCGCCTGTCGGGCAACCCCGTCGCAGTCGTGTTCTCCTCCTTCTACGTGTGGCTCTTCCGCGGCACGCCGCTCCTCGTGCAGATCGTGATCTGGGGCTACTTCGGCCTCATCTTCGAGAAGATCTCGCTCGGCATCCCGTTCACCGACGTGGTGTTCTGGTCGATCGACACGAACGTGCTGCTGACCGCCTTCGTGGCCGGCATCATCGCGCTCACGCTCAACGAGGCCGCCTACTCGGCCGAGATCGTGCGCTCGGGCATGCTGTCCGTCGACGCCGGCCAGAAGGAGGCCGCCGCCTCGCTCGGCATGAGCCCGCTCGCCACCTTCACGCGGATCCTGCTGCCGCAGGCGATGCGCGTGATTATCCCGCCGCTCGGCAACGAGCTCATCTCGATGATCAAGAACACCTCGCTGCTCTCGCTCATCGCCGTGATGGAGGTCTACACGCGGGCCACCCAGATCTCGGCGCAGAACCTGAAGCAGGTCGAGCTGCTCATCGTGGTGAGCATCTGGTACCTCCTCATCGTGTCGATCCTGTCGATCCCGCAGCACTACCTCGAGCGCTACTTCGGCCGCGGCGTGGAGCGCAACGCGCCCACCTCGCCGCTGCAGAAGGCCCGCGAGATGACCGGCGCGATCGCCGTCCAGTTCCAGGGAAAGAAGAAGGGGGAGCGTCGTGGCTGATCTCACCACCCCGCAGCTCAGTGATTCCGCCCTCGTGCAGCTCCGCGGCGTGCGCAAGCACTTCGGCAGCCTCGAGGTACTCAAGGGAATCTCCATGGACGTGCACGCCGGCCAAGTGTCGGTGCTGCTCGGCCCCTCGGGATCCGGCAAGTCCACCCTGCTGCGCTGCATCAACCACCTCGAGACGATCGACGGCGGCCGCATCTCGGTCGACGGGGAGATCGTGGGCTACCGCCCGGAGGGGGACCGCCTCCGCGAGATGCACCCCCGTGAAGTGGCCAAGCAACGCCGCTCCATCGGTATGGTGTTCCAGCGCTTCAACCTGTTCCCGCACAAGACCGCGCTTGAGAACATCATCGAGGCGCCCATGGTCGTCTCGAAGCGGAACAAGGCCGATGCCGTGGCCGAGGCCCGCCAGCTGCTCCGCCGCGTGGGCCTCGACGCCTGGGCCGACCACTACCCGTCGCAGCTCTCGGGCGGGCAGCAGCAGCGCGTGGCCATCGCCCGCGCGCTCGCGATGAAGCCCAAGCTCATGCTCTTCGACGAGCCCACCTCGGCGCTCGATCCGGAGCTCGTGGGCGAGGTGCTCGACGTGATGAAGGAGCTCGCCCAGGAGGGCATGACGATGATCGTGGTGACCCACGAGATCGGCTTCGCCCGCGAGGTGGCCGACCAGGTCGTCTTCATGGACGGCGGCGTGGTGGTCGAGGCGGGCGCCCCCGCTGACGTGATCGACAACCCGCAGCACGCCCGCACGCAGGGCTTCCTCCAGAGCGTGCTCTAGCTGGGGTGGGGTCCGGGCGCGGCGCGGCTGCGGCTCCCTGTCCCGCTCGGTGCCTGTGCCTCCATCCCGCTGGGCGAGTGTGCCGCTGTCGGCCGCGCTCTCATCCCGTTCGGTGCGTGTGCTCCGGTCGGCTGCCTCCCCATCCCGCTCGGTGCGTGTGCCCCGGTCGCCGTTTTGGCGACCGGGGCACAGCCGTTTCAGGGCGCGACGCGCCCGGCCTGCGACCGTGGTCAGCGGCCACCAAAAGTATGGGTAAGATAGAGGAGTTGTCCACGAGCAATCGTGACCAACGGGCTGTGGCGCAGCTTGGTAGCGCACTTGACTGGGGGTCAAGGGGTCGCAGGTTCAAATCCTGTCAGCCCGACCAGAAAGCCCTGACGAGATTCTCTCTCGTCAGGGCTTCTTTCGTTTTGGGGAACACTTGCTAAAGTCCGGATTGGAACCGAAGGCCTACCGGTTCGAGGGCTGTGTTGCCTGACTTAGCCAACGAGCTTACGGGCAGATGGGCGATCTGGCGGCCTGTTTCGGGCAGAAAGGGCGCTGGAGCCCCTAGGAAGTCGGGTTCACGGACAGGTGCCAGGGCGCTGAAAGTCGTGGCGAATGATGCAGACACCTGTTGAGTAACGGCCCCCCAGTGCGAGGTAATAGCTGCCGCTGTCGGGTGGGGCCAGTGTCAGCGGTTGCTGGGAGCATACTCGCAACCGGCAAGGCGGATTCAGCGCCGGTTGAAACGATGAGAGGATAAGACACATGCCGACAACGTCCGAACTTAGTGTCCTGGAGATCTGCGCAGGTGCCGGCGGGCAATCATCGGGCCTCGAACATGCAGGCTTCAGCCACTCGCTCGCCGTCGAGATCGACAAGGATGCCGCCGCTACGCTCCGCCTGAACCGGCCCGAGTGGGACGTACACGAAGGCGATGTGCGCGACATCAACGGCAAGGATCACCGCGGCATCGATCTCCTGGCTGGCGGCGTACCCTGCCCCCCGTTCAGTGTCGCCGGCAAGCAGCTCGGCGCCGATGACGAACGAGATCTCTTCCCCGAAGCTCTCCGGCTAGTCCGGGAGGCCAAGCCGACCGCAGTCATGCTGGAGAACGTCAAAGGCCTCGCATCAGCCCGGTTCGCAAATTACCGCGAATCCATCATTGAAGCACTCGACAAAGCCGGATACGAAGCCGACTGGCAGCTCATTTACTCCAGCGAGTACGGGGTGCCCCAGCTGCGCCCCCGCTTCATCCTGGTAGCGCTCAAGCGCCGTCAGTTCCGTAAGTTCGAGTGGCCCCGCCCGATGGGAACCCCGCCGACCGTGGGGAAGGTACTCCGCCCGCTCATGGCCTCCCGGGGCTGGACCGGCGCGGAGCAGTGGGCCAAGCAGGCGAACAATATCGCTCCGACGCTCGTCGGCGGTTCCAAGAAGCACGGCGGCGCGGATCTCGGCCCGACCCGCGCGAAGCAGTCCTGGCTGGCCCTCGGCGTTGACGGCAAGGGCATCGCTGACGAAGCTCCCGCAGCTGACGCCCCGCTCGACTACATTCCACGGCTGACGAACGAGATGGCCGCCCGCATCCAGGGCTTCTACCCCGAGTGGCAGTTCGCCGGACGGAAAACCTCAACCTACCGGCAGATCGGGAACGCGTTCCCGCCGCCGGTTGCTGCCGCAATCGGCGGCGCGATCGCTGAAGCCCTCGGCGCCGTGAGCCAGCGCACCACTGACACCGGAAACGTGCTCCGGGCTGTCAGCTAACCCTTCGGGTTCTGCGCTTTCCTGGCCTTTTCCCGCCTACGGATCTCCGCGGCAGTATCTCCTTCTGGCCATTCAGTCCATTTGGTGAGGATGTAGAAGGTGTGGACCCGCTCGGGGCGAGTCTCCTTACGGGTGGTGTAGTCCCAGCCAAGTTCACGGAGCTCGCGCATGCGCTTCTGCCAGTCTTCCTGGTACTGGTGCATCGACGCGACGACGCCCACGACCTGGGACGGTGCTTCCGCTCCAGCAGCGGCAAAGGCCTTCAGGAGCTCGCCGATACGCCTATGCGGCTCCATGTGCTGCGTTGCTGCACGGATCTGGTCCTCGAACGGGTCCATCGTGGCGTAGAACGCTTGCTTGTCATGGTTGCACTGGGTGCACAGCGGCTGCAGGTTGTCTATGTCGTCGGTACCGCCCCAGCTCTGCGGAACCTTGTGGTCTACTTCGAGCTTCACGCCGTCTTCAGACGGGGTCTTCCCGCACTGCGCGCACCGATTGCTGCTAAGTACTTCGCCACGGACCTTACCCGAGATTCCTGCGCTATCCGAGGTCGGGCCGGTCTGCCAGCCACGCAACTCGTAATAGTGAGTCCTGCCTTTCTGCACGGTACGAAGCAAGAACCACTTGCGAAGCTCTCGAACACGGCGACCGGTCTGCGCATGAGATTCACCACGGCCAGCGTCCGCATGAGCCTGGATCTCAACCATTGTCGGCGGATTGTCGCGGCGCTCGTAGAGGAACTTGTAGAGCTTGTGCTTCTCCTTGCTTCTAAGAATTCCAGCGAGCTCGGCGCTGTCAGGCTCCGGCAGAGGCCGCTCGGCCGCCGTCATCGCGGCACTACCGGCGCAGGGACTGTGACAGCTTCGCCCTCCTCGGCCAGGCGCCAGAATGCCTCGCCGATCTGCACCCCATCCGCTGGGGACGCCGGAACGACCTGAATGCTCACGAGCTCACCGGGTTCAGGGATCGCAGCACCGAGCGCTTCAGCAAGATTGCGCTGCACCTTGTAGTCGCCGCCGAGGATCAGATACCCTTCGGGGCGAAGCGCACCGCGGGAGCCGCCGTTGTCACGGACGCGCTTCATGTAGTCGTCCTGCTGCGCGACTGTCGCGATGATGTTCCGGGAAAGCCGCCGGTTCGTTGCGCGGCGGAAGAGCTCATTGAGCCGTGCTTGTCCGCTCCTGCCCGACATGATCTCGGCGACGACTTCAGTGGGTAGCTGGAGGAGCGCGTTCGGCTGCATCGGGGCGTCTTTGAACAGCCAGGTGATCTGGCTCCGCCCGTGCGTGTTCAGGCCCGTCTTCTTGTCCCGATTCTCGCTCGTGCGCCGGTTCTCTACCGTGACCCGCACTACTCCGGCGCTCCACACGGACTTCTGGTCATTGGCCTGCGTGACGAGCACGATCTGCTCGAAGCTCTCCACCGGGAGCATCCAGGCGCCCGTGTGCGAGTATTTGCAGTCGACTTCCAGGCCCGCGATCTTGAAATCCAGCACATCGCCGTCCTCGAACTTCAGCTCACGCTGCAAGTTGATCTCGATGAGCGTGCCGAAGTGAGTCTTCTCCGTTTTGAAGAGCTGGTCGACGCTGTACCGGCCGGTGTGTTGACCATCATAGAGCTGATCAAAAGTCGCCCGGAAGACTTTCGCCATACGGGAGCCGTCGGGGTCGAGCTCCCGGAGCTTCTTGACAACCGCAACGACGCCAGCGTCGGCCTGCTCGGCCTCATTACCTGGGAACATCATGCTCACAGCCTATGGGCTAGTGCACTTGACTATTGGCCCACTAACCTCGCCATCGTTCCTCACCCAACTCAGAGATGGGCAGATTCCAGGGAAACGACGACTCGGGCCATTCCTCTCTCAACGACTTTGTGCTCCCAAACTCGGACGACGACCCAGTCGGCCTCGGTGAGCATTCTCGTGTTGCGAGTATCTCGCTCGACGTTCCGCGCAAGTTTCGATGACCAGTAGGACTGATTGACCGAGGGGCGGCTTCCACGCTCGGGGCAGGAGTGTCAGAAGCAACCATCGACGAAGACGGCAACCCGTTTCCGGGTGAAGACGATGTCGGGTCGTACTCGGCCCTCCGGCAAGTCGATTGGGAAATCGCAACGATAGCGGTATCCATCGCGATGGAGAGCAGAGCGCAGGGCGAGTTCCGGACCCGTATCTCTCCGGCGGTTCGCCGGCATGTTCCTACGTCGCGCGGTGCCCACCGCCCCGGACCGGGTATTTCTTTCGGACGCAACCTGTTGACCCATGTGGACACCTTGCGGCCTGAGCAAGGAAGCGGGGCAGAATTCTGACGCATGACGGCTGTCTGACGTCCCGGCTGATGTGATTGAAACTTGATTAGTGCCAGACCTACTCGTGTGAGTCAGGCCTCCGGCAGGTCCTTGAGGAGTAGCGGGTAGCGGAATCTTGAGGCTAGTTTGCTACGCGATGTCTCTGCGCGCTCGCCGGGGTCAATGGACAAGTAGTAGTCGAGCTGTTTGGGCAGCGACTCAGCTGCCCAATGCTCTCTTCGCAACTCTTTCCGCCAGTTCTCGGCTCTTAGACGCGCGGTCAAGAGCCCACCCCTTCTCCTCTGAGAGAATACGAGCAACTTCGGCTACTGCTAGGAAGGCTCTTTGCACATCCTCGATCGTCAGATCAGGTCCTGAATCGACTATCCCCATTAGCTGATGAGGGCTGCGAACTTGAGAGCCTACCTTTTGAATCGCGACAAACATGCTGACCAAGAACCGGGTGTTTGTTCGCGTGAAACTGTCTGTTTCCAGCTCCGGCGCAAGCAGCAGGGAATCGATTCTTCGTTGAAGCTTTGCTGCCCAAAGATATACGGGAAGGGGGACAGACTCCGAGAACATCGCCTTATAGTCAGCTTCGTTGTTCAGGAGAGTTGTCGGGCGAGCTCGCGCGTCGTCTGGTCGCCCCAGCGTAATTGCCGCCATTGCCTGCCCAAGCGCCGGAATGCTTACTATCCGGTCGCTGGGTTTCCCCATGTTCTTGTAGAAGTTCTTGCGGCGATCGTAGTACCAGCCTTCCGCCGCGAAATGTGACTCAATCTGCCGATGAATGTCTTCCGTCGCGTGCAGGGATGCATCGGGCACCTTTGTCTGACTATTCGTGGCACGAATGACGTCATCGCGCGTCTTCTCGTCCCTTGTCTCAATAATGCGAACTTGTACCGACTTGCCAGAGTTTGGTTCTGAGTCAAGGTCTGTTTCACTCAAGGCCTGATGGATGGTGTGAGAAGTCTGCAGTCCATTGACGATTTGAACATCAGAAAGGGTGAAGGTCTTGCTGCCGCCGATGTGTGCCTTGGAACATATGACCGTTACGCCGTTATTGAACCACCAGAAATCACGGGCCTCATCGTCTCTAAGGCTCTGGCGAATCTGCCTATTTACTGCGATGGACCCCTGATAATCGCGGACATTCGAGTCAAAAAGATGTGAGAGCAGGTTCCCCGACTCATCGGTAAAGAAACGGTAGAGATCGGGTAGCCGGACCAGCCCGAGGTAGGAGTCTTCCTTTGACACATAGTCTTCGAATCGGATCTGAAGGTCGTACTCCGGAAGTGTAGTTGCGCTTTCCCAGAGCTCGTGAGCGCCGAGCATGCTTGCTTCTCCAGTAGCGCCAGGGATCTGTGCTGAGACATGGTCGATGAAGTCTTGTGCTTTGTGCTGAACGCCCGCCGCGATATTGGTTGTCGACGCCTTTGTCGCGTAGGAAAAGTGGACTGTAATCCTGGGCGCCCTAATTCCGAGAAGCAGCCACGCTCGAGTGAATATCCGGATTCTCTCAACGAGCTCGGGTGAGTAGATCTTTAGAACCTCCTCGTCACTGAGGTTGAGATCGAATAGCTTTGTGGTACTGAGGATTGCTTTCTCAAAGGCCGTTTCCTTAAACGAGGACTCGCGCTTTGCCTGAACAAGGTGAAGCGTGAGTTCAGGCCCGCGTCTTAGGCTTTTAGGGCTGAATCCATCTTCGAAGATGGGATCATCTGATTCGAGCAGGGCGCCGTCAAGGAATGTGTAGACCCCATCGATGCCACCATCTCTGCCGCCGCCAATGCGACCAGCGGCGATCTCCTCATCTGTCAAGTTCATATCTGCGAGAACCATAGTGGCCGAGAAGATCTCGAAGGCCACGTCGTCGGGGAGTGGGGTATCTCTCGCTCGCTGAGCTTCATCGATGAACTGCTCGATCAGGATCACTTCGTTGGCACCCAAAAACGAACCACTTTCTTCTCGACGAGTCGTTCCTCTTGAGGGAGCCTATCGCAGGAGAGTCGAATGCATAGCGGGAGGCTCTGATAACGCATGAAGTTCTCCGGTGCGCAACCAGTGAATTTAGTGAGTCAACATAGTGGTCGACTTCCTGCCCATGCAAAATGTGACGCGCCCTGCAATGTATGGAACGTCTTGGTTCACGAGAGGATGACCGCGGTGCTCGGGAGACGCGTTCCTCGTCCGTGGAACTGGAAACGTCAAAGATCCGAGGCCTCCTGCTGCCGGAAAGTATCGAATGCGTTGAGGTCGAGTGCGCCGAGCAAGTCCGGTTCCAGCTCGATTGGATCAGCTGGGTCGGTACCGGCGGAAAGGAGCTTGACGATTCGGTAGCGGTCTATGACAGTGCTCTTGTGAATATGCCTGCTCGTGTACCACTCGGCGCCGGGCCGACGGTAGTCATACGGGATGAAAACCATGTTCACAGGGTCTGCGGTCAAAGTCATAACTGACGACCAGGATGAAGAATGCGAGGAGTGCTGCTTCGAAACCCAGGCCGGCGTGCATGCAGCTTGCCCGAAAACCGTAAGGCGGCCGGGCAACTCATCATGTAAAGGCACCCATGCGATAAGGTCCAGACCGTTATCCCCGCGGTCTCCCCGTTCGAAGTCAGTGTTCGTTGCCAGCACACGTTCCCCGAGATCGGCGGCGAGGGCCTTCACCTTTTCGAAGAGCAGGCCGGAGTATTTGCCGGTCGTCAGGGAGTTCGCGCCGAAGAGGTGAACTTCCGCGCTTGTCGGCAAAATACGCTTGAGCACCTCGATGCCTGCCAGCTCGAACTGGGCGGCCAACTTAGTGCGGTCAGCTGGCTTCTCAACGTAGCGCAGGCAGGCGCATGCCAGGAGAAAGAGGTAGAAGCGGCGGGAGTTGGTTGCCGACCGCAAGGAAACCGTACGTGCGTTCAAGTCGACTTCAAACGGATATGCCGGGCCGTATCGTGTTGCACGATCCTGCAGATAGCTGAGAACGTCACCGGCGCGCCGTGCGAGGGCATCCTGATACTTCGCTGGCTCGCCCTGAGATTCCTCAATTAGCGGCTCTGATTCGAGCTCACTCTCGTCCTGATCGTCTTCAGATTCGGTATCTATGAAGTCTGTCCGCCGTTCGGTGGTCTCGGCAAGTTCAGGCATCGAGATCGCCCCGACCGCAGACGTGTATGCGAGTAGCTCAGCCCAGTCCGTCCATCGATGCAGCTGCGGAGCACCTGGCAGGCGCTCTACTTCGTCGAACACGCCTAGACCGATCCGTCGATCCGGTGTTGCACGAGATTGCGCAACTCCATGGCGCTTACTCGCACCCGCTCCACCGCTTCCACGTCTTGAACACCGACGCTGACGCCGACGGACTCCTGACGTGCCAGCTGAAGATCTTGTTCCGCCTGCGACACCAGGCTGCGGAAAGCGCTTCCGCTGCCGCCGAGCAACTGACGCGCCTGGGCGAGAGTGGCAGAACCATCTTCTAAGGCAGCCCGTGCTCGGGCGTCTGCCAGGACATCCGCCAGGATTCGGGTATTGCGAGATTCGCCGAGACCGGTCTTGCCATTGTCGTCCCGCTCGAAGATGAAGCGCGCGATAAACTTCCACTTCCCAAGGACCAGCTCGTGCATGCTCAAGTCCTGGCTTCCTTGCAGGCCGAGATAGTCCACGATGTTTGAGTACGCAAGGACTGAGGGAATAAGGGAGAAATTGATGCTCGTTTCGGAGAGGCCTCGGATATCGAAAAAACCGTTCTCTTCCAGCACCTGGTACAGCCCGTAAGCTGTCAGTAGCCGTCCGACATAGTCTGACCGGCTTCCGATGGATCTGGCCGTGCTCCGCAGGCGCTCCTCAACCGTTCCCTCTTCGCCCTCAAACTGTTGTTGGAGGAACCGCGCCTTGGCAAGCGGATCCCACTCCTTAATTCCTGTTACGTGCCGGTACCCCAGGTGAGCGAGGATGGCATCGCGTGACGCAAATTTGAGACACGGGATATGAAGGACCTTGGTCGGGTCTGCACCTGCAGCAACCTCACGTACCGCGTGCTGGCTGATCGGTGCTAGGTGCGGCTCCGACAAGAGAGTGCACGCTGCGAGACGCCGGTTGCCTTCCACTACAACCCAGCCTCTGCTCTCCATTGCGGGCGAAACTAGCAATGGCTCACCCGGGAAGAACCCCTGCTTCGCGATTGATCGCATCAAGTCGATCAACCCTGCATCCTGAAGCATGAACTTAAGAACTGCTCGCTGGTCCCCTCCATCAAGAGACGTTGGGAAGCGCGGGTTTGCGGTGTCGAATTGGAGATCGGCTAACGGTACATAGTCAAAATCGGGGGTGTTCGAAGGCATGGCGCTCCTTCCAGGGCGGGCACTATCAGCGTGTCCTTTTAGGACAAGACTGTCGGAGTACCCGGAGCGCGGTCAAGTCGAGGCGCTTTGGGGTTCGCTGCAGGGCGTCGGATGGGGCATCATGTTCATTATCTGCGTCGCGAGGTGTTGGTTTGGTTTGAGGAGTTGGACTCCGATGGCTAAACAGAAGCTTCGCGCCGGAGAGCTTGGAACCATTCAGGTGATCACGCTACCCAGCGGCAGGTTTCAAGCTCGTGCCCGCCTCTGTGATGAGGTGGGGAAGTTGCATCAGCTCAAAGCCAGTGGCGCTACCGCAGCCCTTGCAGAGACCGCGCTGCGGGAGAAGGCTGATTCGGTGCTGAACGATTCGGGCGGCCCGACCCTCGGTAAGGACGCCACTATTACGCAAGCTGCTGTTGTGTTTCTCTATGACAAGGGTCGCTCGGGCACGGTTGAGGACTCCACAACGGAGGCTTACGAGGCTTCGGTACGGAACGTGATCACCCCGACCTGCGGCGACCTGTTGTTGCGGGATTTCACGGTGCGTCGGTGTAATCGCATCCTTGCGGATATTCGGGAGCAGCGGTCGTTGGCGGCGGCGCGGAAAGCGCGGAGCGTGCTGTCGTTGATCTGCCAGACCGAGATCGAGTACGACATCTTCTCCTTCAACCCGGTGCGGGACGCCAGGCGGTTGCCGTTGCCGGAAAGGAAGACCTCGGTGCTTACTCCGGAACAGCTTCTGCTGGTGCAGCGACTCATCCGTGCTTGGCGGAAAGACTCGGGCTATGGGCCGCGCCCAAATGTGGAGACGCTGGAAAACGCGATGTGGATCATGGTCGGCACCAGCGTCCGCATCGGGGAAGTCCTCGCGCTGCGCCGTTGCGATGTTGACGTGGCGTCGAGCCCATCGAGCGCGTTGGTGAACGCGACGATCAAACAGCAAAGAAGAATGGCATTTACCGGAAACCGTCACCGAAGCGGACGCGGCAGAAGCGGCGGATCGTGCCGCCGAGTTTCACTGCGGCCGCCGTCCGTAGCCAGCTCGCCCGGACGGGTAGGGGAGTGGAGGCGTACTTGTTTGCGACGAAGACGGGCAAGCCGCTCAGCGTCAGCAACTACGAACGCCTTCTGCGCACCTTCATCGACGACAATAAGCAAGAGTTAGAAGCAGCGGGCATCGAGACTGACCAGTTCAGCACGCACATCTTCCGCCGCTCTACCGCGACGCTCATGGAAGCCGTTGCGGGGACTACGCTCGCCTCCCGATTGCTCAGGCATGCGAACGAGCAGATCACCCGCGCTAGCTACGTTGTCAGCGCCGAGTTGGTCGACCCGATCACGGCAGACATTATCGACGATGCCTTCTCAGAACTTCGTTGACACCCGGTGGCCTATGGGTAGCGCGCCATGCTGCGGTCAGCGCAGTAGAGGATTCGGTATAAGGAGCTGAGCTGCATTGGACTGACTCTATGGTGCCGTGAAGTTCGTTCCTCACACAAGTACGCGACTCGCTGCCCGTGAACCGCAACTGAAGGAACGGTGCCATCACCAATGATGATTGAACGACTCAGCGACTTGGGCAACGACGGAGCTGCAAAAAACCGTCAAGGCTTGCTTGCACCCGGCCGCGTAGAGACCCCTGCGCATGGAAGGGTATCGGAGGCAATTGCTCACTGTCGGGAGTGAGCGAACCATCGCAGATGTGGGCTTCATTGGGTGGAAATTCTGACCGTTCATCTGGCTGTTGGTCTAGGCGGTGAGGAATCTCACACCGAGAATTCCTACATGCCCCTGACCTGCTGGTTCTCGGGGCGGGGGTTCCTGTCGTTCAGAACAACAGACCGTACTTTCTCCCGCTATTCATTGATAGGTCAATACTGTTGGCGGCAGATGCCTTTTTGGCGTCGATTCCTGCTTCGTCTGTGACAGTCAGGGTGTAGCGGCGACGATTGTCAGGCCCTGGTGAGTCGCGAGCAAAGAGCAAAAAAGTACCTTGATAAGTCTCGACGCCGTTCTCTTCAGGGATCGGCAGATTGATGATATCCATACTGTTGTTGCTGAAGCGAACGGTGCGGTCGTGGTAGTCGTGACCGATGACTCTCAGATCTATCGCCCCGAGGGTGGTGTCTCGGGGGACTTTCTCGGACGCGAAACCGAAAAAAACGCGAGTCCCTCGAGGGGTGTTGAGCTGGCTTCCCGGTCGAGTGCCCCGGTTACGAATCACTGACGAGGCATCTATCCACAGTTCCTTGGCTGCCGCGAGTTGGACGGAAAGATCTCCGGAAATCTCATGGTCTTCCATGGAAGCTAGATAATGCCGCGTTGCTGGGGTCTTTTCCTCGCGGATTCGTGGGGGTCTCGGTAGCGCACTGCGCTTTAGTCGGTACTCATCGAGCACGTTATCAAGCGCGTCAGCATTTTCCCATGTGTCTTCGAACCATTTGTGGACAGATTGTGCCCGTCTCAAGTCGTTCCAGGCGGTTGCGTGTGACTTCCAGGTCTGAGTTGTGACCACTTCGGCACCGGTCGAGAGCGCGCTTGCGGTTAGGTTGGCGGATCCGACTACCAACGCGCGCAGGTTTGGATACTGTTCCACGCCGAAGCTGAACACCTTGGCATGGAACGCCGATTGTGGTCGCAGAGCAGGTGAACTTAGCACTTCTCGTCCGTTGGGAATACGCACCTCAGTGTTGCCGATCTCGGCGAGACGCGTGAGCGCCTTGGGCTGCGTAAACCCGAAGTCTAAACTGACGAGAAAACGTTTCCGGGCTTCGGCCCAGCTCGGGCCTGCCAGTTTCTCTTCGAGAAGTCGGACTCCCTCAGCGGATGCATACGCGACAGCGATATCGATGCATTCGTAGTCACCGGCCCTGTCGGCAGCATGAGCAATCGCTTCAAGCACGACACCGACTCGGCCGATGGTGGAATCCTGCGCGTGAACCGCGACCTGGTAGCAGGAGTCCTCGAAGTCGGCTAGCCGGTTTGTGGTTCGCGTTGAGCCCCTGGGCTCAGCGGCGTGTGCTTCCCGGTCATACTTCGCACGCGCTGCCATGAAGACTCGGGCGTTCACGTCATATCGTGTAACGGCAGCGACAACCCCATCCTCGGATTGGAAAAGATCGGCGTTGCTGTACACTCGCCCGCAACGTGAGCACACCGCGAACGCTGCAGGATCAGATGATCCGGAAGCTGCGAATGTCAGTCGGCCGGTCGGATCAGCGTAAGCCCAATCCTGGACGTACAAGTCACTTCCTCCGCACGCACATCGCTGCTTCTCACTGTCGACGTCCATGGTGAGGCTCCCACGGACGGGAATAGTGGGGTACGGCCAGCTTCTCTCAATCATTTCGTGGCACCAGATTCGACATTCTTTCGGCGGGATCTTTTGACAGCGATCGGCAGCTCGTTGGCTGTCGTGAGCTTGGCGTAGCTGGTGAACAGCGCGCGCAGTCGGCTTTCGTCGCTGACGGCACCTCTCAACCCAAAGCACTTGTCGACGGAGGAGTCGAGTTCGCGGTGTGCTCGCACGAGTTCCGGGGACATCGCGAGGGGGTTGTAGTGGTCTGCCAACGAGCGTTCAGGGTGTAGCGCTCGCGCATCCAACACGGCCCGGCCGCCAGCGATGACGGCAGCCCGCTCTTTGTCGGTCATTGGCAGCAGGGGAAACGTGTTCCAGGTCAGCGTGTTCGAGAAGCGCAAGTCCGACTTGATACGACCGCCCACCGCCTTCTGCCAGGCGATGAAGGCTGAGGAGGAGATGATTGCGAACGCGATGCCATCCGGGTCATCAGCTTTGAAGTTCGCATCACCGCAGATTACTTCCGGTGGAAACACTGCGGTCGGAAAGTAGCGTCGGGTTTCGCTAACGTGACGTGGAACGCACACGTATGGCGTGTCTGGTTGGGAGCGCTGACCGAACAGGTGCGGAGTCTCAGCCATCTTTCGAGTTGACTCCGCAGCGGAGTCCGCCCGGAACTGCCGGACGGCATCCAGTCGGCGCCGCAGAATGGGCGAGCGGGCGATGTCACTCGGGTCCAGATCGACGAGCCAGAAGCACCAGCGCGGCTCGTTGTGGATGAGCTGACGCGCACCTACAAACGGTCGGATGTATTTCGCCGCTACGGGGTCTGCGGAGACTTCGTCGTAATCCTCGACCTCGATTAGGAGGTTCCCGCCATCACGAGCCATGTTGCCGAACACCATCTGTGGAAGTTGCGGAGCCAATAGCGTACGACGCTGCTCGACGAGTACGTTAGGTCCGTCCACCAAGTAGCCGTTGAGCTGTCCGATAACTGGCAGCTCAACGGCTTCACCCTTCACGTTGCCTGAGTAGTCGAACAGGCGAGCGCGTTTTTTCTGTGTTCGGTCGAATCCTATGACAGAGCAGTGCACCGCGGCGGCACCGGGTGCTTCGCTTGTCCAGGCGAAGGTGCGGTGCGCAAACTTGATACGCCATGCGGCAGCGAAGACAGGACCGAACAGTGCCGGCACCGGTTCGCCCTGCGCAATTGAGTTCGTGGACACGAAAGCGAACTCTCCTGCATACCCTGGTCGGTTGAACAGATCGAGGGATTTGGCGTACCAGCCGGTGACGTAGTCGAGTCGGCCGATGTCTTTGCGGCGCCACACGTCCCGCAGTTCCTGGGCCTGCTCATTCGAACGGGTCGCGTGGCCGAGGAATGGCGGGTTGCCCATGATGTACAGATGTTCGGTGGGCTCGACGACGTCGCCCCAGTCCGTGCGTAGCGCGTTATCGACCTGGATGCTTCGGATTTTGTTCAGTGGAAGGGTGTCTGGCGCAGCACCGAGGGCCAGCTCCATTGCTTGATTGGCCTGGTGTTCTACCAGGTGGAGGGCAGTGGCAGCGATCTGTGCTGGCCATTCCTCAAGCTCAATCCCGTGGAAGCTCGACAGCCGGACGGAAAGGTGCTCCTCGGTGAAGAACATCGTGCGAGCTGTGTCGCCCGAGAGCTCCTGGATACGGAGGAGGATTTCAAGATCGAGCGCGCGCATCTGTCTGTAACCGACGACGAGGAAATTGCCGCATCCGCACGCTGGGTCGAGGAATCGCATCTGGCCCATGTCCGCGCGCAGCTTCTTGAGCGTGGCGGTGTCGTAATAGCCGTCCGTGAACCGCTGCCGCAGCTCGTCAAGAAACATCGGGCCGATGACCTTCAGAATGTTTGTTTCGGTGGTGTAGTGCTCGCCGAGCTCGCGACGTGCGGATTTATCTTTGACGGCTTGGAAGAGGCTGCCGAAGATGGCAGGCGAGATCGCCGACCAGTTGAACATCGCCGAAGCGATCAGCCGATCGCGCATTTCAGTATCGAACGAGGGGATTGACACCGATTCCTCGAAGACGCCGCCGTTGACGTATGGGAAACGTGAGATCAACTCGTCTAGGTTTGATTGCCGCCGGCTAGGGTGCCGACCCATAACCTGGTATAGCAGCGATAGCTGCGGGCCGAGATCAGAGCCGTCATGAGCGGTACGCGTTTCAAGGAACTCGAGGAATAGATCGCGATCCCACACGCCGGCGTCATCGGCATAAAGTGCGAAGAGAGTGCGTACCAAGAACACCGAGGCCTCGTGATCGTCGTACCCCGACCCCTCAAGAGCCTCGTACAGCGAAGCCATCAGCTTCGCGGCCTTGATCGATGCAGCTTCCTGATCCTTTGATCCGAAGGTGCGTTCACCGTATCCTGAGAGGAAGGCCAGCTTGTCAGCGTGTTCCCGCAGCTGAGTCAGCGTGAACTCCTGGACACTGTCATTCTCGGCGTGCAGGTCGAGTAGGCGGAGCCTGCGGAAGTCGCTGGTGAGAACCCAGCGGGGGACCTCCGGATCGGGGAGGTCATCAATGTAGTCGAGCGCTTGTTTTTCGGCGGCGACGAGATCTTTACCGGCGGATTTCATCTCGATCAGTGCGAGACCGGGGACCAGGGCATCGATGTATCCACGTGAGCCGGTTGAGGAGCGCTTAACACGCTTCTCATAGAAGGCAGCTCGGGTCTGGGTGATCCCGTATACCCCGAGCAGGTCCCGAACGAATGATTGAGCTTGCTGCCGCTCGTCCCCGGGCTCGTCTTGCCAATCGCGAATGAACTGCGAGGCTCGAGTTCGGATCTCATTCATCGACAAAGACTTTGGCACGGTTACTACAATATCGGTCGACCGTCAGGCCTCGACTGAGCGCTTAGCGCATCGGAGGTCCTCTGAGCCTTCGCTGAGCTAGGCGATTGGCGATGTCAATCACCAAGGTCCTCGAAATAGCATCACAACCGCACTCAACCACGGGTCTGATGCACGTTTAGGTGACAGTTTGGTCAGGCAGCGAGTGCGAGCTGTTCGTTCATGATGGTCGCGTATTCGATCGGCGTCAAACGCCCCAACCGGGCCTGTCTGCGGCGTCGATGGTACGTGCGCTCGATCCAAGTCACGATCGCTGACCGGAGCCCGTCACGAGTACCCCAGGTCTTGCGGTTCAGGACGTTTTTCTGGAGCAGGCTGAAGAACGAGTCCATCGCCGCGTTGTCACCTGCAGCACCAACGCGCCCCATCGAACCGGCCATGCCATGACCGGTGAGCGCGCGCTGTAGTTTCCGGCTTCGGAACTGCGATCCGCGATCCGTGTGCAGTTACACACCCACGCACGTCTCCACGGCACAGCACAGCGTTATTCAACGCCGTCACCGGGGGCGCGGACGTCATCTTTGAGTCGATGGAGTAACCCACGATCCGGTTTGACCACACGTCTTTCACCGCGCATAGGTAGAGCTTGCCTTCACCAGTCCAATGCTCGGTGATGTCCGAAAGCCATAACTCGTTCGGGGTAGCGGCCACGAACTCGCGCTGCACCAGGTCGTCATGAACGGGTGGGCCAGGATTCCTGCCTTTCCCGCGGGCTTTCTTCTTCCCAAACGCTGACCACCA
This sequence comes from Leucobacter sp. PH1c, assembly GCF_000633415.1. Classification (GTDB taxonomy): domain Bacteria; phylum Actinomycetota; class Actinomycetes; order Actinomycetales; family Microbacteriaceae; genus Leucobacter. The sequence continues at coordinate 24,944 of NZ_AYMV01000030.1, forward strand.
CTGCTGATCGCGGCAGAGCCGCCACGCAGTCCGGTCACACATCGGTTCCCCGAGAGTCCTCGCTTCGTCGGCGAGGAACCGGTACCCGAACTCGGGGTCCTCAAGGTGGGCGTCATGGAGCGCGTTCGCGCGATACGCCTGCACGAGGTCACGCCCGGTGACTGGACTACGCAGCCACCGATAGTAGGGCTGGCGTGAGAGCTTCAATACCCGGCACGACACCTGGACGGGGATCCCGTCGCGGGCGAGCTCTTTCACGAGCGGGTAGAGCCTTTTCCCGGCAGGTGCGCCTGCGAGAGATACGCGGCCGCCCGACGAAGCACTTCCACTTCTTGTTCAAGGAGCTTGTTATGTTTGCGAAGCTCACGAAGTTCCGCATTCTCGGAACGCGTGACGCCGGGCTTCTGGCCATGTTCGACGCGTTCTTCTCGGAGCCATTTGTCGAGGGTGCTGACGTGGATTCCGAAGCCTTTCGCGATCTGCGCCAGTGTGACCTCCGGGCCGCGATCCAACGCGATCCTCACGACGTCATCACGGAACTCTTTGGGATAACGAGGGGGCATAGGTTCATCCTTCCAGGCCAGCAGAAACTAGCCATGTTGAATGTCACCTAAACGTGCATCAGACCCTTCCTCCGCTTGCTCCAGAAGTAGGTCAGGTCAGAGCGGAAACCAAACTTCATGTCAAGTCGGGCGCAGGCTGAGAGCGCAAGACGGCCCATGCCCGAGCTTGGCGACAACGCTTGCGTCGTCGTCGTCGCCAAACAAGACTGACGTGCGGGAAACCACATGCGGACCACATCACGCCTCATTTGCGGTGTCGCGTGCAGGGCGTGAATCCATACGGTTGGGCCATGTCGGGTTCCCCAACCATCCGCGTTTCAGCTCAGCTCGGACGCGCCGCTAGCAGGCCCTCCCTGGTCGTTCTGTCGGCCTGCCTCGCTCAAGTCATCATCGTTCTCGACACCACGATTGTTGCAGTCGCGCTCCCTGACGCGCAGTTGGATCTGGGGTTCGCCAGCGCTGACCGTCAATGGGCTGTCACTGCATACACACTCGCATTCGGATCCCTGCTCCTTGTAGGGGGACGCGTGTCAACCTTCCTTGGCGCAAAACGCGCCTTTCTGATCGGCGCAGCAGGTTTTGGCATCGCGAGCCTTCTTGGAGGCCTTGCGAATGACTTTGGAACTTTGATCGCTTTCCGTGTCCTCCAAGGAGTCTTCGCCGCGTTGCTTGCCCCTACAAACCTCTCGCTCATGAATGCTGCGTTCCCAGGGGCAGCTGGACGGTCCAAGGCCTTTGCAATCTTCGGCTCCGTCGCAGGGGCTGGTGCTGCGCTGGGGCTTGTTCTGGGCGGAGCGCTTACTGAGTTGGGGGATTGGAGGTGGTGCTTCTTCATAAATGTCCCCCTGGTCGCTGGAACAATCCTCGTCGCGATCAATGGGCTCCGCGGCACGGCCGGCAGAACTTCGGGTTCACTCCTTGATGACGTGACCGGACTACTGTTGGGAACCGCGTCGGTGTCGGCACTGGTGTTCGCTTTCTCGTGCGCCGAATCCGACGGCTGGACTCACTTATCGACTCTGGTGTTGCTCGTCGGCGGCGCAGTTCTCGCCATCGTATTCGTGATCCGTGAACGATTGGCGGCTGAACCTCTTGTCCCGTTGAGCCTGCTCGCTGACGCTCGGCGTTCGTCTTCGTATCTCGCGATCGCCCTGGTCGGCTTCGCTCAGATGGGCGCGTCCGTGTACCTCACCTTTTACCTGCAAGAGGACCTGGGGTACTCGCCGCTGCGAACTGGACTCGCTTTCCTCCCCATGGTTGTGGGGCTGATCGTCGCTGCAATCGTTAGCACGCGATTCCTTGTGCCTCGCTTCGGACTCGGAGTCGTCCTGACTGTTGGCCCTCTCATGCAAAGCATCGGCTTCATTTGGTTGTCTGGTCTGGGAACCGTGGACGAATACGTTTCAGAGTTGGTCTCGCCCATGGTGGTGATAGGGATGGGGCTCGGGACCGTTATGGCTCCCGCGATGTCTTCCGCGACCGTGGGTCTTAACCCAGCACGGGGCGGCCTTGCCTCCGCACTCGCCAACACAAGCCAACAGCTGGGGGCCTCACTTGGTGTGGCTTTCCTCAGCACGATCGCAACGTCGATTGTGTCCGAGCGAATAGAGGCTGCGGCTCCTCTGACGCGAGCTGAGGCTGCCACTGTTCGTCTCTCTGCCGACGTCGCGGCCTACTCCGCGGGATTTCAATGGCTCGCAGGCATCACCGCGTTGGTCGCGGCCCTCATCGCGATGCGCTTCGCCCTCGGCCGACTTGTCGGTGGCCAATGAGCGTGAGAATCATAGCGGCCCGCCTCCCCGCAGACCTGGCAACGCTCGATCGAGGCGGCTGGAGCCCAGCGTCAGCCGCTCGAGCGGCGATGATCGCCCGCAAGCACCGCGCAATTGACCGGGTTCGATCACGGATGGCTGATTACCTCCTTCACCACGTCTGCGGCGCTCCAGCAGGGTACGACCACATCGGTCGGCCGATACATCCCACTGGCGCTGGTGCCTCTGCAAGCCACGATGGAGTATGGGTGGTCGCGGCTACTGCAAGGTACGCGATTGGGGTCGATGTCGTCGCCATTGACCGGGCTTCATCTATCCCCAATACTGCGTTCGACCCGCTTGAGCTCACTCGAATCGGCAAGGGCGTTACCAGCGAAGCCCAGCTACTCAAGGCCCGGATATGGGCGGCGAAGGAAGCTCACCTCAAACGACTGGGCATAGGCCTACTCCGCCATCCGGGCACGATAGTCAGCAGTCCGTCCGCTCGGCACATCCGCATTCTCGACGGCAACGATTCTTCGTGTGTTGCCCTCCAAAGTCTCGACGCGAGCCACATCCTCGCTGTCACGGTCCCTGACGAGAACACCGGGGTCCAGCTCCTTGAATACACCACTCCGATCGATGCGCGGCGCAATCAGGCCCGCCCCCGCTACTCGGCCCCCGAAAGGACTTAGTGATGATGACGAACACCTTCGGCCCTTACCCTGCAACATCGGCACAGCGCAGCATGTTTTTGCACTCTGCTGCCCACCCGTCCGACACTGCGTTCGACCTCGGATTCGTCTTCCGGGTCGAAGGGGACGTCGACCGCGCTCGCCTCATCGATGCGACACGCGCCGTATTCTCGGCTACGACAGCATTCTCAACCACCTTCCGGCACTCTGACGATGGTTTGATCGCTGCGCCGGGAACAGGTGTTGCGCGAGTGCTCGAGTTCGATCGGACACAGACGCCGACAGAGCTTCTCGAAGCCATGGTCCTTGAGGAAACCGAGCAGATGCTCGCATCAGGTCCGATTGCCCCGCACGATCCTCATCAGGTCACGGCTCGTTTCTACTACGGTCGGAAGACGTTGCTCCTCTCCTTCGTTGCCTCACACCTCGTCAGCGATGCGTACTCCTTCTATCGAGTCGTTGGCATGATCTCGACGCTGTACGCATCGATCGAGGCTGCATGGCCCGATCTCGTAAGTGGTCTAGGTGAGCACCCCGGCACCGTCGCTCCGCCGCCCATCTCTCCCCGGTCGATCGATCGCTACCGTGCACTCGTCGAAACGGTACCTGAGCCAGCTTCCTTGCCACTTGCAGTTCGCGACCGTGGGCGAATCAGAGGAACCCGCTCGCGGCTCCGGCTCGATGGGCCCGAAGTTCGTGCGCTGCGTGAGAGCGAGATGGTGGGGGAGTACGGTTTGGCGGCCGTTCTCTTCGCCGCCCACGCCCATGTCCTGAGTCGCCTTGCTGGCTCCGGGGCGATCACCGTCGGAGTACCAGTTGCAGGCCGTGCGGGGCATCGAGCTAAGAATGCCGTCGGCTTCTTCGTAAACACTCTTCCGCTCCCCGTTTTGATCGACGGAAGCACGACGTGGCGGAGCCTGTGCGGGCAGATCTCCTCCGGTATCCGAACCCTCCAGGGCGCTCAAGGTCTCAACATCCACGGGGAAACTGGCTCCGTCCTGTTCCCGGGGCCGAGAGCGACGGTCGACAACGCCGTGACGTTTTACGCTCAGGATCTCGCTCTCGAACTTGAGGGCGCTAGTGTGGTCTCTCTTCCCATAAATCGCACGGATCTCCCGTATCCACTCACAATCACTTTCGCCGATGAACAGGATGCGATTCGCATCGAGGTTGGCGTGTCGGATGCCTTCCATCAGCCGACGGCAGCGGCGCAGGTGATGCAAGCCCTCGCTCTCGCGACGGCACAGCCTGACGCTCTCGTTGTCGACGATGCCGTGTTCGACGATGCATCAACGTCATCCAGCCCCGTGGAAGTTGCGAAGCCCGAGCTCACGGTTATCGACCTCATCCGTTCGATCGCCGTCACCCAGCCCCACTCCATCGCCCTGAGCGCCGACGAAGAGATCAGCTACGCGGAGCTCGCTGACCGGATGCTCTCGGGCGCCGGTGAACTGGACGCCCATGAAGCCAGCCGGCTCGTGGTTGTGCGGATGAGAAAGAGCATAGACGCCGTGATTGCGATCCTGTCCGTCCTCGCATCCGGTCGAGCCTACGTTCCGATCGACCCCGCCGCACCTCCCCACCGCGTCCAGCTCATCCTGAGCAAGATCGCCAAGGAACTCGATGCATCACCAACGATTCTCGTCGACGATAGTGCCACCGGCCCTGGCGAGATGTGTGCCGCAGTGATTACCCGCACATCGCGGCGCACTCGGCCAATGCGCCCGCCGACAGTAGCGGATCGCGCCTATGTGATCTTCACATCGGGCTCCACGGGGGAACCGAAAGGAGTCGTCGTCTCTCACAGTGCGCTTTCGGCGCTACTCGGCTCTGCTCGTTCGGTCATCAGTTCGAGCGCCGGAGACCGCTGGTGTCTCTTTCATTCACTTGCGTTCGACTTCAGCGTTTGGGAGCTCTTCGGAGCGATTACTACGGGTGGCACGCTGATAGTTCCACGCCCAGAAGAGGTGTCCCACCCTGATGCCTTTGCCGACCTTGTCGAGCACGCGGGTATTACGGTGCTCAACCAGACACCATCCGCGTTCCGGCGACTGGCTGACGCTCTGCGCAGAAGCACTCGCACTTTTCCCGACGTTCGCGTGGTTGTCTTTGGGGGCGAGGCGCTCCACCCCGCTGATCTCCGGTCCTGGCGAGGCGAAGCGAACGCCCAGACACGATTCATCAACATGTACGGGATTACTGAAACGACGGTACATGTGACGGCAAAGGAGATCACGGAGCCCGAGATTGACTGTGAAAGTCGGAGCATGATCGGGGAACCCCTGGCACATCTTGGCATCATTATCCTCGACGAGCTCGGCCGCCCAGCAGCAGTTGGCGTGGCAGGCGAATTGCTGGTCTTCGGCGCTGGCCTCGCGGACGAGTATCTCGGGCAGGAAGAGCTGACGGCAGCCAGATTCCGCACCATCGAGGTCCAGGGGCGCAAGCTACGCGCATATTGCACAGGCGACCGTGTGCGCCGCGACATCGACGGAGAACTCGTCTACCTGGGGCGCATCGACCAACAGGTCCAGCTGCGTGGTTACCGAATCGAGCTAGGAGAGATCGAAGCCGCCATCGCTGCGACCGGCCGAACGAGCGCAGCGGTAGCTGCGCTCGTCTCACCGGAGGGGCGGGAACCGTTCCTCTGCGCTTGGGTCGTCACCACCTCTGAGGAGGACGCAGACGCCATCCGCGCGGAGCTCGGGGATCACATCCCGTCGTACATGGTTCCGGCCGTCGTCGTAGCCCTCGAGACGATCCCGATGACTCGGAACGGGAAACCGGATGTCGCCGCCCTTCCCCTTCCTGCACATGAGACGGACGAGGAAGTCGACGATAGCCTCTCCGGGCGCATCGCTCGGGTCTGGGCGGAGGCGATTGGGGCTGGGCGTGTGCGAGCTCAAGACCGCTTCCTCGAAGTTGGCGGCACCTCGATGCACGTGATGGAAGTCCACGAGCGATTGCGCACTGACCTCGGGCTACACGACTTGACGCTCGTCGACCTCTTCGAATATTCCACCCCAGCCGCCCTGGCCGACTACGTGCTCAGCACTCGCGCCTAACCCAGAAGAAGGCTTACTATGACCGTACAAGATCCTGCTCCCGCCTACGGGAACGACGTTGCGATAACCGGGATCGCTCTCCGTGTACCCGGAGCCGACGATGTGAACGCCTTCTGGCAATTGACCGCTGAGGGGACGTCAACATTCCGATCCGTCTCAAGGGCAGAATCAGAACGATTCGGATACACGTCCGCTCAGATCGACGATGAGGACTTCGTGTCCGTAGTGAGCGCGCTCGACGATTTCGATGCCTTCGACCACGATGCGTTCGGCATCTCAGCACGTGACGCGGCGCTCATGGATCCACAACACCGCGTCTTCTTGGAATGCGCTCGCAGGGCACTCGATGATGCTGGATTCGGTGACGTTACAGGACTCAAGGTCGGCGTTTTCGGCTCAGCAAGTTCGAGTACCTACCTCACCGGACCCGTGCGCGCGGCAGGGCTTTGGGATGAGTCAGATCTCAATTTCAGTGCCATGCTCGCCAACGACAAGGACTTCCTGTGCACGCGCACGAGCTACGCGCTCGGACTCACCGGTCCGTCTGTAGTGGTGCAGTCCGCGTGCTCGAGCTCGCTTCTGGCTGTCCACCTCGCCAGGCAAGCACTCCTGCACGGGGAATGCGACGCGGCAATCGTCGGTGGTGTCTCCATATCGATCCCGCATCTCGGAGGCTACCTCAAGCGCTCCGGAAGCATCTTTAGCCCAACCGGATCGTGCCGGCCATTCGACCGCACTGCCGATGGAACAGTAAAAGCACATGGTGCCGCGGCCGTTGTCCTAGTGAGATCAGAGGACGCCAACCTTCAACATGTATATGCGAACGTGGCCGGAACCGCTGCCAACAACGACGGGGCTGACAAGGTCGGATTTCCCGCGCCAGGGGTATCTGGGCAGGCTGCCGTAATCCGATCTGCAATGGCGTCTGCTGGCATCACCGCCGACAAGGTGCGCTACATCGAGTCTCACGGGACAGGCACGCTTCTGGGGGATCCGATTGAGATTCGCGCTCTTCGACTTGCGCGCGAAGGTTCAACCAAATCGTGCTATCTCGGTAGTGCGAAGGCGAACGTCGGCCATCTCGACGCGGCTGCCGGTGTCATGGGGCTCGTGCGAGCTGCACTCGTGCTCGAGAAGGGCGTCATTCCTCCGCTCGCCGGTTTCTCCGAATCGAATCCGCTCCTCGATGTGGGTGAGGAAGTCGTCCTCCCTACAGAACCCGTCGATGCGCCGTGGCTGACCCACGCTGGTGTCAGCTCGTTCGGGATGGGCGGGAGTAACGTGCATGCCATTCTTCGCCGACGCGCCGACGCGCGCGGCCGGCAGGTTTCCCCCCAAGGCCGTCGCCTCGTGCGAACGCGGCACTGGGTTGGCCACCCCCGGCACACTCGAACACCGGAAGTCTCGAAGGCCGCCGGTCGCGCGACGGAATCGGCACGTTCAGTATCGCTTCCATCTCTGGAAGAACTGCTTGCTACCGTCCGCGAGGTCCTGCAGCTTCCCGAACTCGCGGCCGAGGACCGACTCGTGGATGCTGGTGCCGATTCGCTCGCCCTTATCGATATCACGGCAGCTCTCGCGGAACGGCACGGAACGGCATTGGACGTCGCCGAACTCGAACGGATCGGCACGGTCGAGAAACTGTTTCAGACACACGTCATCGACAGGACGTCTGGCAAGGTGGGCCCGGTCGATGAACCGACCCGCCGTCACATAGCTCGGCAGCCACGATCGGCCTCCGATAACGCCGTCCACATCACGCCACCTCGTGAGCGTACGCTTTTCCTTGTACATCCCGCTGGTGGGACTACGACCTGCTACGCCGGCGTCGCTACTCACATTGGAGAGGATGTCGGAGTCACTGGTCTCGCTTTCCCTGCTGACTTCCTCGGGCAGCGCATTACGATGAGAGAGCTAGCGGCCTCCTATCTCGCCACGATCACCGGAATCCAGCCGTCCGGACCTTACCTAATCGGTGGGTACTCATTTGGCGGGAACCTTGCCGCCGAGCTGGCACTGCAGTTGGAGGAGGCTGGCGAGACAGTCGAGCTTCTCGTCATGATTGATTCGCATCCTCCGCACGCCTACACCAGCGGTGCCTGCGATGAGCAGGCGTACGTCGCTGCCTTCCCGGCGCTGCTCAGCACGCTTGTCCCTGGCATTCGATTCGCCGAGGACGTTCGTGCTCGCGCGGACGCACGCGGAATCCTCGAGGCTGTCGAACACCCGGCCTGGCCTGAGAGCGTGCGCAACGAATTCGCGCGATTCTTCGAGATCTGGCGAGAAAACCACGGCATGCTTAAGCGCTGGACGCCAGATCGACTGATCGACTGTCCTGTGCTCATCATCGAGGCTTCCGAACCGGAGCCCGAGGAAGTGCTCGATTGTCTCTCGATCTCCCCGTCGACTGTGAACGAGTGGTCGAGATATCTCTCCCGGGCCCCGCAGATTATTGGCGTCGATGGCGACCACTACTCCATTTTCCGAGATCTGACCTCGCTTCGGCGCATCGGTGAGATTCTCGGTCAAGCGGCGACGCAGCGAGAACTGGTTCGATGAGCGCCGAGCGCAGTGCCGGGGCAGGACGTACGGCGATGCTCATCGCCTTCGGATGTCACAACGCCGAAGAGATCGCCTTCTCTGACCATGGCAGCAGGCTTGATCCCCGTTTCCTCGCCAATCTCGGTCTTTCTGAAGAAGACTATCGCGCGGACCGAATGAGTATCGCCACCGCGCTATTGAGCGCTGTGGTGACCTGTGCAACGCATTCGAGAGGTGGTCGAGCTCGGCGGCCGATCACTGCCGCGATCGCGATTGCGTCTGCTGGTGCACTGTCCGTGAATGCTGCAGGGCATCTGCTGCAGGCCTTGGTGCGGCGTAATTACAACCCTGGTCTTGTCACCGCACCCTTGCTCCTGATGAGTTCTATCGCCGCTATCCGTGGGTTCCGGGCCGATTCCAGTATCTCCAGAGTGGGCGCCGGAACCGCGGTCGTGGCTGGAACGGCACTCTCCGTGCCCGCGATCGTCGCCTCGCTCCGCATTGCTCGGCTTGTCAGACCCACCACCATACAAACTCGAAAGGAAAGCTCCCAATGACCGCACAGCTCATTCATGGGCGCCCAGTGCAGCAAGGCCTCGTCGCGGCGGCACTCGCCAAGACCTCCTCGGCAGGCGTACTGCCGCGTGTCGCCCTGCTTTCAGTGGCCAGTGATGACCCGATGCTCGCAATCAACCGAGAGCTTCACTTGCGCACCTTCGCCGCCTACGGCGTTGAGGGTATTGACGTCGCACTTCCCGCCGACGCAACGCTCGACACTCTTCTCGAACGCATCCATGAGGCCAACGACGACCAAGCGGTCCACGGCGTCATGGTGCTGATGCCGCTTCCCTCGCGCCTTTCCATCCGCGACATCCTTCCAGCAATTGATCCAAGGAAAGAACTTGAAGGCCTGCATCCGGAGCACACCGCTGGATTGCTCCCATCGAACCGTCCGGCACCCACTGGTGTCCTGCCCCTCGTTGGAGAGGCGGTCATCCTCGCTCTTGCCGAATATGGCATCCCGCTAGAAAGCCGAAACATTGTTCTCCTGACGGAAGAGCCATTGATGCGCAGCAACCCCGTCGCCAATGTTGTCGCCAGATGCGTCGCGCCTGCGATGCTCCCGCCGAGTTCACCGTTGGCGATCGTGCCCATCGATCATCCCCAAGCTCGCCGACTCGCTTCCGCGGCTGATGTTCTGATTGTGAGTCTTGAGCGCCCGGAGGTCGTCTCCGCTGAGTGGGTGAAGCCCGGCGCAACTGTGATCGATTTCAACCCGAGTCTCGTCGGCTTCGTCGAACGTGAGGACGGCACCCAGGCACCGATTCTTCGTGGTGGAATCGCGACTGAGGACGTCGCCTCCGTCGCGGGACATATCCTCCCCGTGCCTGGGGGTATCGGTCCCGTCATGCTCGGTGTCCTCATTCGGAACGCTGCGCTGGCGGCGCTCGCATCGCGCACCCCGTAAATAGTTTGTCGGGTGAGCTCGACCCCACCCGATGCGCAGGGTCGGGGCCACACCGCGTGAGAATGACTTCTCCACGTAATATTGACACCAGCTCAAGAGTATCGGGGGGACTGCATCTCAAACACGTATCGCTGAATGACCGACTAATCGAGGAGCTGGAGAAATCAGATGCCGTTCTTCCGACGCAACGAGTTGATGAAAGCCGTAGAGCTGACAAACGGTGGCGCTGGCGCGACGGTCATCGTGCACGGCGCAGCGGGTTCCGGCAAATCTCGCTTTGTGACAGAGGCTGCAAGCATCCTTCAGCACTCAATAGCGGTGAGAGTGAATCCAGCCGAGTCGAACCGTCCCTTTTCCGGCATTGTGAATCTCCTTGCTGCGCTACCCAACCCTCGTACGCATCACCTATCCCGCGCAATCGCAAGTGCGAAGGACCGTGATTCGTTTATCGTGGCTGAACGGGTTGTGTCATGCCTGCAGGACGCAGAGGATCTCCCTGAGCTCATCTTGATCGACGACGCTGATGTGATGGACAGCGAGAGCACGAGTGCTCTCGCTGTCATCTCTCGCCGCCTCGGCGGAACATCCGTACGCCTCGTGATTATGGTCTCGACATTCGGGGGGCGCCGCCCGTTCGACGGCTTGCCTACCCTTGAGATTGGGGCCCTCGACCACAGCAGAATCCGAACCCTGGTCGAAACAGAGACGGGTGCAACGCCACACGATGCGGTTCTCGAACACATCGAAACGATCTCTGCTGCAATTGCGGGCAGAGTTGTCGATGCGGCTCACCACCTGAAGCCTGCGCAGCTCACCGGGTCCTCCCCATTGCCGACCCCACTCCGACAAGGCCGGCATGTTGCCGCGGCTTTCCTCGAACCACTCGAGGGGATGGACGACCGAATGGTGGAGGCGATCGAGTATCTCGCTTCTACGCCGAGGATGCGAGCCTCCGACTTGCGCTCCCTGGTCGGGAGCGGAGTAGTTGACGAATTGCTCGATAGGTCATGGGTTGTAGCAGCCGACCAATGGGTAGCCATACGAGACGCCTCGGCCCGTTCGGCGATCTACTACCAACACCTCGACACAGCTTCACGCCAACGTATCCATTCGTTCCTAGCGGAAATGAGCGACCAACCGGTCGACGTTGCGTGGCATGCGGGATACCTGGATCCTTCCCCGGAGCATGCATCCGCGCTACGACAAGTAGCTGCGGATTTGCTGCACTCAGGCGACGTAGCACTAGCACTCGAGTACATCGAACGCTCACTCTCACTTCCTGTCTCGGACGATACTGGTCCAGAGCTGTTGATGCTCGCCGAGACGCTCTTTTACCGAAAGAACACCTCTGCGGCAGGGCGGCTCATTGACATTGTGGATCGCGCTGCGCCGACAGTTCCTCGAACTCGCCTCGCAATGGTAAGCCTGCGCGTTCGTATCGAGTATCTAACTTCGCAGAGCATACTCGGCACACTCGCGGCAGAAGCTCTGGACCGCGACGAACACGCTGCTCCAGAAGACGCGACGCTCCTCACCGCCCTTCTGGCTATCTACTGCGCCGAGCGCTGGGAATTCAAGGAAGCAGAGTCGTACCTCGCACGTCTCAACGACCTGTCCGTGGGCAACGACCGCACGGCCACAGTTGTCGGGAACGCTCGCATCCAGATCGCGGCCATGCAAGGCCAGACGCCGCAGCTCCCCACCGCCGCTGAAATTGCAATCAGTGTCGCGGACAAGTCCGCAGCCGTCCTCGCCCGACTCGCGTACGGCCGCGCCCTCACCTTTGCGGGCCGCTATCACGACGCACGTGACTTATTCGCACTCATCGTAGGGGCGTCGGCGGAGAGCGACCCACTCTGGGTGTCGACAGCACGGTTCTATTCCATTGAGAACGACCGACTTGCAGGCGACTTCCACGGCGCATTCAGTGCGCTCGCGGACATTCTCCGCATGTCCAGCGGAGAGGGTGCGCCAGAACCGTTTCGCTTGTTCTATGAGTACTGGTACCACATCGAGCATGACGCGGATGCGGCGGCCAATGTGGTTCTCGATAGACTGTATGCGACTCTTCAAGGCCGTCGGAACCCCGCAATTGCAGCTCGTCTTGACGCTTACCTCGGTGCGCTTGCCCTTCACCGCGATGATCTTTCGGATGCCGTTCGGCTTTTGATGCGCGCCAGACTGATCACTGCGGAGATAGAAGATCCTCAACTCGCACGCGTCGATGCTGACTTGGTGGAGAGCCTTGTCCGATCTGGAGACGAGAGCACGGCCCGCACGATCTTGTCTGACTTTGAACGGCGAGCTGCGCTGGCGCCATCGCGCTGGGCCGAGCTCGCAATCGAACGCTGCCATGCGGTAATGGCTCCACCTCCAGAAACAGTGCGCACCTTCGAGAGGCTCCTCGCGCAGTTTGGCCCACACGACTCCGACTACGAGTACGCCAAGACGCTCCACGCGTACGCGGGCGCACTGGCTGCAGCAAACATGCCTGCAGAGGCCGGTCAGGCCGCTTCTGCGGCAGCAAGTGTTTTCCGCCGCATCGGCCTCCCCAGATGGGCAACACGCGCTGCCGCGGTACCGGTGTCGGATCTGAGCCGTTCAGAGAAAGCCGTCGTGGATTTGGTCGTTGCTGGACGGCGCAATAGAGAGATCGCAGCGACGCTGTTCATTTCAGTGCGCGCCGTTGAGGCGCGGCTCACGGGGGTGTATCGCAAGCTCAATATCTCTTCACGAGCTCAACTGATTGCGCGATTCAGCTCGACGGCCGATATGGGCTGAGCGCTGTTGGGACTCTCCACGAGTTCTTGAGCGAAACGCCCTTCGACTTCCGCTCGTTGTCGCTCCCGGTGGGGTTGTGGGCGTGGTCCGATTGAGTCTGTCCACTGATTCCGGCATCGGGTCGATGATCATTGTCATAAGGACGCCGGTGTTCCCATACTGCGTCTCTGGCCTCATTGCGGTCATACGTGGCCGCATACGCCCACTACCCACGCACCGCGCGGCGCGTCCCCAGAGTAGGGGCTGAGCATACCTACGCAGATCCCTGGTCAGCGCGACGATTGGGCATGGGTGCTAGGTAGTGCTCGGCTTTCGCCGTGAGTGCGAAAAAAATGCTCCCTAGTGCAGGTGCCTGCGTGGTGAAATTGCTGTGCACTCGTGAGAAGCACCCCAATGATGTGACGTGACACGCTGCTCCGGGCGCCTCGATGGATGGGAGGCAGCTGATGCTGGTCTACGGAGAAGCGGTCCAGGAGGCCGCGGCGGCGATTCGCGCGAGACGCAACGTTCGCATCGTGGGGCGCCGCCTGAGCGGACGCACCTCGGTGCTCGACGCCACGGTGGCCGCGCTCGAGAGCGGCGGCGGCCGCGTGTTCTCGGTGGCCGGCGACGAACTCGCCAGCGAACACCCGGGCTATGCGCTCCAGAAGCTGCGCGATTCGCTCGCGCTCGGCCCGCGCCAGCGGGATCTCTCCTCGGTGGTCGACTCGCTCGCCGGAGCGCTCACCGTGCGCGACGTGATCGCGCTCGACGACGTCCACCTCATCGACTCGCTCTCGCTGCGCGCGCTGACCGTGCTCCGGCGACGGGTCGGCCTCGTGATCCTCAGTACCGAGCTCGCGGGTCGCCCGAACGACGTGGAGTTTCCGCCGGTCTGGCCGGAGGCCGTGATCCCGATCCCGGATCTCGATCTCGCGAGCAGCGCGATGCTCCTCGAATCCGCGCTCGGGCACCCCGTCGAGTCGCGCACCCACCTGCAGATCTACGGGAAGGTGGGCGGCAACGCGGGGCTCACGATCGCGCTCGCGGAGAGCGCGCAGTACGCCGGGCTGCTCGAGCTCGACGGCTCGCACTGGCGGGCAAACGGCCCGCGCCTCTGGAACAACCATCTGGCGCCGCTCATCGACGGGCTGCTCGCTGAGCTCGAACCTGACGAGCGGGAGCTCGTCTGCTGGCTCGCCGATGAGGGGCCGGTGCTCCACGACCGCGTGGTGGAGCGATTCTCTGAGCCGCTGCTGCGCCGCGTCTTCGACCTCCACTACGCCGCGCCGGTGGGCGTGCGCGCCTCGCTGCTCGTGCAGGCCTGGCCGCCGCTGCTCGTCAACCGCGCGCGGCAGAACACCTATGTCGGTGCCGCCGGTGAGCGCGTCACGGGACCCGGGGGAGAGCTCCTCGCTGAGGCTCCCGGCAACGAGCTTGCGCTGCTCGCCCGGAGCTTCGTGGAGCACGAGGAGCGCACGACGCGGGAGACGTTCCGGGCGTGGAGCGTCGCGCCGACGCCCGCGAACGCGATCGCCTACGTGCGGGCGGCGATGGGCGTCACGAGCGAGATCGATCGCGTGCGCCGCGTCTTCACGCAGACGACGATGTCGCACCGGCTCGGGGATCAGCCCGTGCACCTCGCCTTCGCCATGCGCCGACTCCAGTGGCTGCGCTTCGAGGAGCACGACGCGGAGGGGGAGCAGACGATGCTCGCCCAGCTGCTCGATCTGAATCCGAGCATGGAGACCTCGATCATGGCGGCGATGGCCGCGGTCGAGATCGCCGACGGCAACGGCGTGCCCATGGAGGTCGCCCGCCTCGAATCGCCGCCTCACGACGAGTGGGAGCTCGTCGGCCGCATCGCGTGCGCGCTCTCACTCGGGGACGTCGAGGGGGTGCGCCGAGGCATCGCGGGCGCCGCGCACCTCGCCGGGCACAGCGTCTTCGTCGGCTTCGTCGAGGCCGCGAAGCTGTACCTCGAGGGGGAGGTGCGCGCCTCCGTGCGCCTCGCACTGGAGCAGCGGGAGCACGCGCGCGAGCGGTTCAGCCGCTCCGAGTTTTCGATGCTCAGCTACGTGGCGGCCGTCGGCGCGCTGTACCTCGGGGACATCGCGGGGATGCGGCAGTACGTCGACGAGGGCACCGTTGCCGGGCAGCCGTCGAGCTCGCTCAACATCTTCTACGGCGCGCTCTTCGGGCTCGAAGCCGGCCTGGCGCACTACTCGGGGCAGACCGGGCTGCGCGATACGCTCCACCGCGAAGCGGCGATCCGGCTCCCCGCCGCGGGCCCCGGCATCGGCATGGGCGCCGACTTCCTCGACGCGACCATCCGCCTCTCCGAGCGACCGGAGGCGTTCGCGGGAGCGGTGGAGGCGGCCGTGGAGCGGAGCCTCGGCCTCGGCTACCGCCTGAACGCGGTGCAGGTCGGGGCGCTCAGCCTCACGATCCGCTGGAGCGCGGTGACCGCGGGCGCGTTCCTCCGCGCGTTCGAGGCGGCGCCCATTCCGGCGTTTGCCTCCGCGGCCAGCGGCGTGCGGCTGATCCTGGACGGGGATCTCGCGGGGCTCACGGCCTGGGCCGCGACGCTCGAGCCGGATCGGGACGATGCCGAGATGCTCGTGCGCGTGCTCGGCGCCGCCTACCGCCAAGCGCGCCGGGCCGAGCTGCCGCTCGCGGACGTGCTCGAAGAGATCCTCTCGACGGTGCTCCAGCGGCGTACCGAGACGATCGCCTCGGGGAACCTGACGGAGCTCCTGAGCGCTCGCGAGCTCGAGATCGGGCTGCTCGGGGGAGAGCTCAGCAACATCGAGATCGCCGAGCGGCTGCGCATCAGCCGGCGCACCGTCGAGAACCACATCACGAACGGGCTCAAGAAGACGGGCCTCGCGAACCGCAAGGAGCTCGCGCGGCTCCTGCACTCGCTGCAGTAGCCTCGCGCGGGCGCCGCCGCGCATACCGAGTCCCGGCGCAGCCCTCACCCGCGCCGCCGCGCCGAACACACCTATTGTTCGGAGCCGAATACCCACTCTGGACGGGCATACGCACACGGCGGATGGGTAGTGATACCTAGTGCGTCGGGCCCCGTGGTGCCATGGAAATGGACACTCCCGCCAGCCGGGCGGAAGTGCCACGGCATGGGAAGTGTGAGGGGCTCGGATATGGCTCTGACGGGAACGCGCGCCACGGGCGCTCGCTCGCTGCGGCGCAGCGTGGGGCTGATGATCGGGGCGCTCGCAGCGGGCGCGGTCATTGCGGGCGGCGCGATCGCGCCGCCGGCGGCGCAGGCGCTCTCCGCCGAACTGGCGGATATCCCGGTCGGCGCGGATTCCGGGCTCGGCACGACCGAGCCGAGCGGCCTCGCGACCGCAGCAGCCGACGCGGACACCGCCGCGGATGCCACCCCGGAAGCCGCCCCGGAAGCCAACGCGGACGCCGACGCGCTGAGCGCCGAACTGCTCCAGAGCCGTGCCCTCCCCGACGATCGTGAGCCCGCGGTGATCCCCGATCCCGTGCTGCGCCGCGAGATCGCCCGCAAGCTCAACATCAGCTCGCCGCAGTCGCTCACGAAGGGCGACGTGCGCCGCCTCCAGTCGCTCACCGCGAAGAACGTCGGGATCACCGACCTCACCGGGCTCGAGATCGCGACGAACCTCGACCTGCTCTACGTCGACCAGAACAACATCACCTCCCTCGAGCCCCTGCGCAATCTGACGGCCATGCGGCAGATCACCGCGAGCCGGAACCCGATCACCGACATCTCCGCGCTTGAGACTCTGCCGAACATCAACTGGCTCGAGCTGAACTGGACGGACATCACCTCCCTCGAACCGCTGCGCGGCAACACGAAACTGTCGTGGCTGCAGGTGGCGTACACGGGGATCGACTCGATCGAGCCGCTCAGCGAGAGCACAAACATCGGCAGCCTGTACTTCCAGAACACGCAGGTGTCGGATCTCACCCCGCTCAGCGGGATCGACAACATCATGGTGATCTCGGCGCCCGATGCGCAGATCCGAGACCTGGAGCCGTTGCGCGGGAAGCAGAAGCTCTACCTGCTGAACATCAACCGCAATCACGTCACCGACCTGTCGATGCTCGAGACCTGGCCGGACATCTCCACCGTCGGCTTCAACAACCAGCTGATCGACGGTGGGGCGGCGCTCGTGCCCGCCGCGGCCACGGGCTATACCCGGAGCGACGTCGTCTCCCTGTTCGCGATGCCCTTCGGGGAGCGGCAAGCCGTCGCGGATCTCGCCGCGCCCACCGACGATGGGGAGGGGGCCGTGTGGAGCGACATCGAGGCCGACGCCGATCGCCTCGACGTGTTCGTCTCGAAGCCCGTGGTGCCGAACGGCCCGCCCTTCTCCGCGACCGTGAGCTACGCGGTGGAGCGGGCGGAGTTCCTCTCTGGCGAACCGGACGAGGCCGCGCTCGAGACGCCGTACGAGTTCGAGTTCCGCACGACGGCAGGGTTCACCGACGCGGCGAAGACCCGCGCCACGTCCGAGGCGGGCTATCGCCTGACCGCGGGCGAGGTGCCCGGCCTGCAGCTGAGCGCCGCGGGCGTGCTCAGCGGCACGCCGACCGAGCAGGGCGACTTCGCGCTCACTGTTCGTGCAGCGGACCGCCACGGCAACGTCCTGGACCGCGACGTCACCGTCTCGGTCGGGGCGGCGCCCGAGCGGCCCGAGCCGCCGGTCGTTGAGCCGCCCACCGTGACGCCGCCGACGACCCCGCCGACCGTCACCCCGCCCACGACCGTGCCGCCCACCACCCAGCCGCCCACGACGGCTCCGGTCACCCCGGGGACGCAGGCGCCGGGCGTCGGCGAGCTGGCCACCACGGGCGCGGCCCTGCCGTGGGCCCTGGGGGCTGTCGCGCTGCTGCTCAGTGCAGCAGGCACCGTTCTCGCGCTCCGCGCGCGGCGACTCCGCGCGAACGCGTAGCCGCTCCCCACAGATCCGAACCCGAACCCGAATACGAGGATCCCGTATGCAGAAGCGAACACGACGGTTCGCCGCGAGCGCCGCAACCGCCGCGGCGCTCGCCGTCGGCCTGCTGCTCGCACCCGCGCTGAGCACCGCCCCCGCACTCGCGGAGGACAGCGCTCCCGACGAGCGCGGCGCGACGACCGAGCTCACGCCGCCCGGGCCGCAGACCCGAGCGATCGGACCGGCCCAGGTGACCCGCACCTTCGCTGGCGTGCCCGCTCAGTTCGGCGCGGGCGCCGCCGTGGTGCTCCCGGGCGCTGACGGTGTGCCGCCCCGCGCCGTGGTGAGCTCCTTCTACACGGGCATCGCGCCGATCCTCGACCTCCCCACGGGGAACGCCGCGGTCACCGCGGTGACGGGGCTGAACGGTGCCCACGGGGTTGCGGCGGCCCCCGGAGCGACTTCGGCCAGCGGGCGCCTCTTCTTCGTCTCGGTGTTCTCGCGGAGCGTCGGGGTCTACGACATCGCCTCGCGTAGCTGGGTGGACGAGATCTCGGTGCCCGGCCCGCAGCCAGTATCTCTGGCCTTCGTGGGCAGCGATGACGGCACCGAGGGCACACTGTTCGTTGGCGCCGACACCGAGGACTCGATCTACGGCGTGGACGTCGCGACCGGAGACACGGTCATGGAGGCGCACGTGCCCTGGGGCGGGTGGATCGGCGGGCTCGCCCCCGGCGCCGACGCGCAGGCGCGATCCGGCAGTCTCCTGGTCGTCGACGCCGGGATCAAGGGCCAGATCCTCCGCATCGATATCGCGACGGGCGCGGTCACCGAGACGCACCGCCTGCCGAACACGGAGGGGCCCAACTCGGCGCGCAACATCGCCGTGATCCCCGGCGGGACGGCGGGATCGGAGCACGTGCTCGTGACGAGCCAGGAGAGCGGCGCGATCCGGCGCATCGACCTGGCGACCGACCAGGTCGTGGCCACGTACGCGTACGGCCCGGCGGAAGCATTCCCGAGGAACGACGCGGGCATGTCCGCCGTCGCGTACCTGCCCGGTGAACAGGCTGGTCAGGGCACCGTGCTCGGCTTCCTGCCGCGCGGCGGGATCGTCGCGTTCGCCGAGGCGAGCACGCAGCTCGAGTACGTGACGGACACGCTCGGATACCCCACGGGCGGGATCGGGTTCCGGCCCAGCAGCGCGGGGAGCGCCGACGGGGAGGTGTTCGTGGCGGATCGGCTGTCGAAGAACATTAAGGTCTACGACACCACGAGCGACACGCTCGCGCGCGAGCTCACCCTGTCGGGTAAGGACTTCCCGATGGTCGCGGTGAGCGGTGCGGGGGACGCGCGTCTCGTGGTGGGCTGGGCCGATGGCCCGGTCGAGATCCGCGACCCGGACACCGGAGCCGTGCAGCAGACGCTCTCGCTTCGTGCGAACGCGATCGGCAGCGCGCCGGGATCGAGCCAGGTGTTCGTCTCGGAGGAGGCGGCGTCCTCGTTCACGATCATCGATGCGCTCACCGGCAAGACCGTGGGTGCGCACAGTCTCCCGTACGCACCCGGCGCCGTGACGGTCGCGGACTACGCGGGGGCACCCGCGTACTTCATTCCGGATCGCGCGGGCGGCCGCGTCGAGGTGCGCAGCGTCGACACGTTCGCAGTGCTGGCGGCCTTCTCCGGGTTCAACGCGCCGATGCACGTGAGCGTTTCGGACGGGACGCTGAGCGTGCTGGAGCGCCGGGGCGTGCTCCACCTCGTGACCCTCGAGGACGGATCGGTGCTGCGCTCGGTGCGCACCGGATTCAGCGGCGCGGGCGTGGCCTCCGTGGCGGACACCGCCGCCGGCGGCACCCTGGCCTACACGACCGACGGGACGATGGGGATCGCGCGGACCCGCGTCTCGGGGCTCACGCTCGCGCCAGACTCGCTCCCGAACGGGCTCGTGGGCGACGCGTACACCGCAGAGATCGATGCCTTCGGTACCCCCGAGCCGACGCTCAGCCACACCGGCGAGCTGCCGGACGGGCTGACGCTCGACGCGGCAACCGGCGTGATCACGGGCACGCCGAGCCGCGCCGGGAGCTTCGAGTTCACGGTGACCGCGGCCAACGGGGTCGATCGGGATCAGGTGCGCAGCTACACGGTCGTGATCGGAGAGCTGCCGACCATCCAGACGGACTCGTTGCCCGAGACCGAGGTCGGCCGCGCGTACGACAGCCGGATCGAGTTCCGCGGCTTCCCCGAGCCGAGCCTCTCGGTGAGTGCGGGCGCCCTCCCCGCGGGCATCGAGCTCGATCCCGCGACCGGGCAGCTCATGGGCACCGCCAGCGCGGCCGGCGAGTTCACCTTCACCGTGGTCGCGCGGAACGACTTCGGCGAGGCCGCCCAGCCGCTCACCATCGTCGTGGCGCAGGACGCGGTGACCCCGCCCGGGCCGGGTAAGCCGGGCAAGCCGGGCGGGAAGACGCCGGGCGGCGCGGAGCAGCCGAAGCCGACCGCCCCGAAGACGGGTGCGCCCGCGCTCGCGTCGACGGGTGCCGCGTCGTGGGGCGCCGCGGGCCTCATTGGGGGAGCGGCGCTCGTGCTCGGCGGCTCGCTGCTCGTGGTGCGTCGCCTCCGGCGCCCGCGCGCGGACTAGCGCCGGGCGGAGCGGGCTCGGCTGGTCCGGGCCCGTTCCACTCAGCGCCGCGCGCTGCGCTATCGAGGGGATCGGGGTGCTGCACTCAACTCTTGGCGTGCTTTCCACTCACATCGCCCCTGGGCGTTCGGGGAGCGGGCCGCGTTCTGAGAACGTGGGTCGCAGGACGGCGGCATCCAGCCGCCCGAACTCCTGAGAGGTGGCGCCGTGATGAGCTGCACAGAATCGAAGGCTCAGCGCATGCGCCCGCTCACGCGACTGCACCGTCGAGCACGGCTCTGGTGGATCCTGCTCATCCTTGCAGGGCTCGGCCTCCTTGCCGCCGGCGCCACGTCGGCCATCAGCGAGGGCTCCGCAGCAGACACTGAGGGGCGGAGCGCGAACAGTCTTATTCCGTTCGTCATCATGGGGGCGGGAGGCGCGGGATGCTGCCTCGCCGGGAGCGTCGGCGTCGCCCTGAGCGGCCGCGTGTCAGCGACGTGAACGGAAGAACGGCACGCGGCTCTGCGGGGTCTCCGCGGCCCGGTCAGCGGGGCGCTCAGGCTCGGGGAGCAGGGTCAGATCCTCGTGGACGCGATGCTCGACGACGGTGGCGGGATGCCAGAATTCCGCCGGGGTGACCCCGTTGATGACGGGCATCTCAACTTCGATCCGGCGCACCTGACCGCGCTCCACTGAGAACACCTCGGTGAAGATCGAGTTCGTGCTCCGGATGAGGCAGACGGACGTGATCCAGTGGCGCCCGTCAGCGGTGAAGACCTGGCTGGCACTCATACGGGTGATCTCGCTGGGAGCGTTTCTCGTGAAGATGTGTGCGGAGCGCGGTCGCCTAGCCACGTCAGGAATTCCCCGCACGGCCGAGGATCCTGGCGACATCGGCATCGGAGACATCGAGGTACCCGACGAGGATCGGGTCGAACGGGTGCTGGGCTGCACCAGGGGCGGCTGCGGGAGGCTCGCCGGGCGCCGCGGGTTCGGCTGGCTGGGCAGAGTGGCTCGCAGTGATGACGTAGAAGTCGAAGCGGTCCGAGCAACGCAGATCGAGCACGAGGTCTGTGCCGCCCGACGGAGCAGAGAGGATCCCCGAGCGGGCACCGAGGTGCACCCCAGGCTGATCCACGTGCACGGTTCCCTGCGCCGCACCGTCGGCGGTCGAGGGAAGCGGGATCGTCAGCGTCTCGCAGTCGCCGATCGCCGCAGGCCAGTCGTCCACCGCATCCGCTTCGGTGTGCTCCTGCGTCGGCTCGAAACGCCACTGGCCAACTGGGTGGGTCGTTTCTGTTCGGTCATCCCACATGACGACAATCTCGTCGAACTCGAACGGCTCCGTGCCGACGGGAATGGGAGCCAGGATGCTTGCGATACTCACGCCCGAACGTGTCTCTCCGCGGCTGAGGGGCGCCGCGTCGGCATCGAACACGGCGACACCGTCGATGCGGATGCCCGCGTAGGAGTCGAGACTGCGCGTGTGCGGTCTCGCCGCCAGCACGAGCGTCGCCGGGAACTCCGTGTGCTTCGGCTGGAGGATCCGAGCGCTCGTGAGAGCGAAGTGCGGCGCTTCGGTGCGCGATGCGCAGGCTGAGAGCCAGCTCGGGCCCAGCAGCGCGAGCGCCGCGGTCGTGGCGAGCACCGTGAGCCCGGCCGGGCCCCAGCCGAACTGCTCACCGTGCACAGACGAACGCCCAGCCGATCAGGTTCGTGGGGCCGGGGGCGCAAGCCGCGCTCTCGGGGCGGCAGTACTCGCCGAATACCGAGACGATCCCCTCCTTCGGGAAGAGCCGCGCGTCGAACTCGAGCGTGCGGGAGCGCGGCCCGAGCGTCACCGTGCCCGGGCCGGCGGCGCTCAGCCCGTCGATGGAGAGGGCGGGCTCGCCCAGGGGATCGATCGTGGCGAGCGGCCCGGCGTACGCGGCGATCGAGAGGCCCGCCGGCTGCGCGGGGGAGGAGAGCACGAGGCGCAGCACCCCCGCGATCTGCAGGCGCTGCTGCGGGAGCTGTTCCTCGGGGCGGAGCAGCGCGTGCCCCTCGGGGGTGCACCAGTCGAGCGACGCGCGCTCGATGCGCACGCCGTTCACGGAGAGCTCGGGCGGGCGCGACGGGCCTGCGTCGGGGGAGTGCGGGGTGAGCGGGGTGAGCGGGGTGCGAGTCCTGGGGGCCTTTCCGGGGTCTGGCGGCGAGGGTACCGCCAGCCTGCGCCCTCGGGGCCGTGCTGGGTGCGGTGCAGTCGTGGAATGAGTGGGTCTGGGCCGGGCGAATAGGTGCGCGCACCCCGAATTCCACCCCCGCGACCATCATCAGACGTACTTTAGGGTAACCTTATCCCCGGAAATCTTCACCGCATAAGGAGCCCCATGTCCGTCACCCGTTCCCGCTCCCGCTCGGCCGGCCGCGCGCTCGGCGCGCTCGCCGCCGTCACCGTCGCCGCCTTCGCCCTCTCGGCCTGCGCCGCCCCCGCGGCGGACGAGAACGCCGGGGGAGGATCGGCCGCCGCCGAGAGCGGCGCCTTCCCCGCTTCGGTGACGCACGTGTACGGCACGACCGAGATCCCGGCCCAGCCGGAGCGGGTCGCCACGATCGGCTGGGGCAGCTTCGACTCCGCCATCGCGCTCGGCGTCGATCCCGTCTCGATCGGGAAGGCGACGTTCGGCGCCGACGCCGAGGGCTACCTGCCCTGGACGAAGGAGGCGCTCGAAGCGTCGGGGAGCCCGCTGCCCGCCCTGCACGACGAGCTCGACGGCGCCCCCTACGAGGCGCTCTCCGATCTCGGCGTCGACCTGATCCTCGGCACGAACTCCGGGCTGAGCGAGCAGGAGTACGACACGCTCAGCAAGATCGCCCCCACCATCGCCTACGCGGACACCCCCTGGGGCACGCCCTGGCGCGAGAGCACCCGCATGGTCGGCGAGGCGCTCGGCGTGCCGAAGGCCGCCGATCAGCTCATCGCCGACACCGAGCAGTTCACGGCCGACGAGATGGCGAAGCACCCCGAGGTCGCCGGCAAGACGGCCATGATCATCTGGGTCGACGCGAAGGACCTCGGCAAGGTGCAGTACTACACGCCGAACGACACGCGACTGCAGTACCTCACCGACCTCGGCCTCACGATCGCGCCGTCGATCGAGCAGCTCGCCGAGGGCTCGCAGGAGTTCGTGTCCTCGATCAGCGCGGAGGAGGCCGACGCGCTCGATGCCGACATCGCGGTCGTCTTCGTGCAGGGCGGGGGAGACCTCTCCACGCTGCAGAACGATCCGCTGCTGAGCAAGATCCCGGCCGTCCAGTCGGGCGCCCTCGTCTACATCGACGACGACGCGCAGCTCATGGCCATCTCCTCGCCCACCCCGCTGTCGATCCCGTGGGCGCTCCCCGGGTACGCCACGCAGCTGGGCGAGGCCGCCGCCAAGGTCCGGTGACCCGCACCTCCGCGCCGACACGGGTCCCGGTGCGCCGCAAGGCGCGCCTGGCCCCGGCCTGGGCGATCGGGATCGCGCTCCTCGCGGTCCTCCTCGCGGCTGCGCTCTCCCTCGCCGTCGGGGTACGCGACGTCCCGCTCGCGTCGGTGTGGGCGGCGCTCACCGTCGGTGACACCGGGCAGATCGAGCAGGCCGCCGTGCTGGCCCGGATCCCCACGACCGTCACGGGGCTCGTCGTGGGCGCCGCGCTCGGCGTCGGCGGCGCCCTCATGCAGGGCATGGCCCGCAACCCGCTCGCGGACCCCGGCCTGCTCGGCGTGAACGCGGGCGCCTCCCTCTTCGTGGTGCTCGGCATGAGCCTCCTCGGCTTCGAGGCGCCGCTCGCGATCGTGTGGTGCGCGCTCGCGGGAGCCGCCGCCGCGGTCCTCGTCGGCTACGGCGCCGCGAGCGCGAGCCCCGCGGGTGCCACGCCCGTCACCCTCGCCCTCGCGGGGGCCGCGGTTGCCGCGATCGCCGCCTCCGTGATCTCCGCGATCCTCATCACCGACCAGTCCACCCTCGAGAGCTTCCGTTTCTGGCAGATCGGCTCGCTCACCGCGGGCACCCTCGACACGATCGCGCAGCTCGCCGGGTTCCTCGGTGCGGGTGCGATCATCGCCGTGCTCTGCGCCGGTGGGCTCAACGGGCTGGCGCTCGGCGACGATGTCGCGCGCGGACTCGGGATCCGGGTCAGCCTCGTGCGCGCGCTCGCCGCCGTCGCGGTCGTGCTGCTCTGCGGCACCGCCACCGCGATCGCCGGGCCCATCGGCTTCGTCGGCCTCGCCGTGCCGCACGCGGTGCGCCTCGTGGCGGGCAGCGACTACCGCCTCGTGGTGCCGCTCTCCGCGTGCACGGGGGCGGCGTTCCTCCTCGTCTGCGACGTGCTGGGGCGCCTCATCGCGCGCCCCGGGCTGCTCGAAGTGGGCATTGTCACCGCGGTGCTCGGCGCCCCGCTCTTCATCGTGCTGCTGCAGCGGCGGAAGACGGTGGGGCTGTGAGCGCGCCGCTCGCGCAGCGGCTGCGCACTTCCCGCACGGCCCGGATCCGGCGCGACGCGCTCGTCTGCGCGCTCCTCGCGCTTCTCGCCCTCGCCCTGTTCGCGGTCTCGCTCGTCTGGGGCAACTCGGTCACGCCGATCGGGGAGGTGCTGCGCGTGCTCGCGGGCGAGCCCGTGCCCGGCGCCTCGTTCGTGGTGGGCGAGCTCCGCCTGCCGCGCGCGCTCGGCGGTCTGCTCGCCGGGCTCGCGTTCGGCCTCGGCGGAACGCTCTTCCAGACCATGCTGCGCAACGTGCTCGCCAGCCCCGATGTGATCGGGATCTCGGCCGGGGCGAGCGCCTCCGCGATCATCGCGATCGGCCTGTTCGGGGCCTCCGGGATCGTCGTCTCCGGCGTCGCCGTGCTCGGCGCGCTCGCGGCCGCGCTCCTCGTGTGGGCGTGCGCGTACCGGCGCGGGCTGTCCGGGATCCGCTTCGTCCTCGTCGGCATCGCGGTCGCGGCCGCGCTCCAAGCCGTGATCAGCTACGTGCTGACGCGCAGCGACGTGCGCGCGGCCCAGGAGGCCGTCGTGTGGATGACCGGATCGCTCAGCCGCAGCCTGTGGGATCAGCTCGGCCCCACCGCCCCCGTGCTCCTCGTGCTCATCGCGCTCGGCCTGTTCGCCGCGGCCCGCCTCCAGACGCTCCGCCTCGGCGACGACACCGCCGCCGCGCTCGGCGTGCGCGTGCAGGCGGCGCGGCTCGGCGTGATCCTCTGCGGCGTGCTGCTCATCGCCGTCGCCACCTCGCTCACCGGCCCGATCGCGTTCGTCGCGTTCCTCGCCGGCCCGATCGCGCTGCGCCTCGTGCGCCGCGCGGAGGCGGTGCCGGTCGCCGCCGCGCTGGTGGGCGCCCTGCTCGTGCTCGGCGGCGACCTCATCGCCCAGCACCTCACCCCGGCCGTGCTGCCGGTCGGCGTCGTCACCGGCCTCCTCGGCGCCCCCGTTCTGCTGATCCTGCTCATGAGAGGACGCACCCGCGTATGACTCGCGCACGCACCCACGCCACCCCCGCGGCCCGCTCCCTCCGCGCCGACGGCCTCGTGGTCGGCTACGACGGCGAGCCCGTGATCGCGGGCCTCGACCTCGCGCTGCCGAGCGCCGGGGTCACGATGATCGTGGGCGGCAACGGCTGCGGCAAGTCGACGCTGCTCCGCGCCCTCGCCCGGCTCATCCGCCCGCGCGGCGGCGCCGTGCTGCTCGACGGCGAGCCCATCGCCCGGCTCGCGACGAAGCAGGTGGCGCGCATCGTCGGCCTGCTGCCGCAGGCGCCCACGGCGCCAGACGGGATCACGGTCTCCGAGCTGGTCGACCGCGGCCGCACGCCGCACCGTGGCGGCTTCGGGCGGCGCGGCGCCGGCGACGACGCGGTGGTCGCCGAGGCGCTCGAGCTCACCGGCATGGTGGAGTTCGCGGAGCGCGGCGTCGACGAGCTCTCGGGCGGTCAGCGGCAGCGGGCCTGGGTCGCGATGGCGCTCGCGCAGGAACCCGACATCCTGCTGCTCGATGAGCCGACCACCTACCTCGACCTCGCCCACCAGGTGGAGCTGCTCGAACTGCTCGTGCGGCTCTCCCGCGAGCGCGGCACGCAGGTGGTGGTTGTCATCCACGAGCTGAACCTGGCGACACGCTACGCGGACCACCTGATCGCGATGGCCGACGGCGCCGTCGTCGCGCAGGGCCGCCCGGCCGAGGTGGTCACGGTCGAGCTGGTGCGCGAGGTGTTCGGCCTCGAGACCGTGATCTGCCCGGATCCCGTCGCGGGTACGCCCATGATCGTGCCCGTCGGCTCGGGCGGGGGCGCCGCATGAGCGGGCTGGGCGCCTACCGGCTGTTCCGGGTCGAGGTGCGCTCCGCCGAGTGGGTGACGCCGGGCTTCGTGCGCGTCACCTTCACGGGGGCGTCGCTCGCCGACTTCGGCTTCGTCGGGATCGACCAGCGGGTGAAACTGCTGCTGCCCGACAGCCGCGGGGTGCTTCCCGAACTGCGCGCGGGGGACGACTGGTACGCCGAGTGGTGCGCGCTGAGCGCCGCCGAGCAGCCGCCCATGCGCACCTACACGCCGCGCGCACTGCGCCCGGCCGACCCCGCGACGGGCGAGCCCGCCACGGTCGCGATCGACTTCGCCTGGCATCCGGATCCCGGCCCGGCCGCGGCGTGGGCCGCGGCGGCGCGGCCCGGTGACGTCGCCGCGATCGTGGGGCCGAACGGCGCGTACTCCGCGAGCACCCGCGCCGTGGGCTGGCTCCCGCCGCGCGACGCCCGCCGCCTGCTCATCGTCGGCGACGAGAGCGCCCTGCCCGCGATCGCGGGGATCCTCGAGACCGTCGACCCGGCCGTCGCCGCGGTGCGCGTGATCCTGGAGCTCGGGGATCCCACCGATGCTGCCCTGCTCGACGCACCGGCCGGGGTGACCGTGGACGTGCACGAGCGGGCCGGGCGGCCGTACGGGGAAGCGCTCGTCGCCGCCGTGCGCGCGCTCGACGACCCCGCGTTCCGGCCGGCCTCAGCCGCGCGGGAGGTCGAGGACATCGACGTCGACACAACCGTGCTCTGGGAGGTGCCCGGACTCGACGAGGCGACGGGGATGCCGCTCGCGCACGACTCCCGCTCGGCCCGCGCCTACGCCTGGCTGGCGGGGGAGGCCGGGGCGATCAAGCAGATCCGGCGCGAGCTCGTGACCGAGCGTGGCATGCCCCGCGATGCCGTCGCGTTCATGGGCTACTGGCGCTTCGGCCGACCGGAGCGCTGAGCAGATCACGCAGCGACGCGGCAATGCGCGCACTGTTTGGGGGATCGCCGCCCGCGGGGCGCCCCGCATTGTTAGCGTTCTCGCGTGAAAACATCTGGAACTGGATTCTTGCGCGTGGCACGTCGCCGTGCCGCGCTCGCGCTCGGTGCCGCGCTCGGCATCGTGGTCGGTGGCCTCGGCGCCTCCGCAGCGTTCGCGGCCCCGAGCCCCGAGCCCCTCACCGTTACCGCGACGGCGCCCGCCGGGAGCACCCAGGTCTGGATCGATCTCGAGGGAGCCGATCCCGCCGAGGTCCAGGTGACGCTCTCCGCACCGGACGCGGCGGATCAGCCCGTGAGCTGGACGGCCACCGTGGCCGGCGCCGGCTTCCGCGGCGCCGTGCAGCCGGGGGACGTGACGGCCTCGGTCGTCGCCTCGGCAGAGGCGCTCGCGGCGGAGCCCGCGCTCGCCCTCACCTTCGCCGATGACGCCGGGACGGTGCTCGCGGAGCAGCGGACCACGCTCGCAGCGAAGCCCGACGGCGGCACGGACGGTACGACCGACGGTTCGAGCGATGGCGGCACTGACGGCTCGACCGATGGATCGACCGATGGCTCGGGCACCCCGGCCGGGCCCGGCTCGGGCACCGGCGCGAAGCCGGGCGGGCCGCTCGCCACGACCGGCTCCGGGCCGATGCTCCCCATCGCGCTCCTCGCTGGCGTGCTCGTGCTCGGCGGCGGCGCGGCGCTCGCGCTCCGCGGGACGCGCGCCCGTCGTGCGGCAGGACACCCCGCATCCGTGCACTCCGCATCCGTGCACCCCGCATCCACCGACTCCGAGGAGCCGCGCGCATGACCCGCTCACCGAACCGAACGTCCGCGTTCGGCCGCATCATCGCCGCGACCGCCACGGCCGCGCTCGTCGGCGGTCTCGCCACCGCGACCGCCGCCCCCGCCCTCGCGATGCCCTCGGATCTGCGCGAGGTCGCCGACGCCGCGAACATCTTCACGCCCGTCGGCGGGCGCCTTCCCGCCGTCGAGAGCAGCCTCGGCTGGGGCGCGGCGCTCACCGCGGCACCCGGCGCCGGCGTCGTGCTGCCCGGGCTGCAGCCCGGGCAGACGGGTGCGCTCGTGCGCGTCTCGCTCGCGGCCTCGCCGCAGGCGCGTACCCTCTTCACGGGAACGGCGGATCACCCCGTCGCCGTGCTCAGCGTCCCCGCGGGCCAGGCCGCCTCGACGACCACGCTGCTGCGGGTCGCCGACGGCCAGGCGCCGCTCTGGGCCTCCGACGCCACCGACGCCCGGGTCGAGCTCCTCGCGGGGCTCGACGGCACCGCCCCGACTTTCGGCGAGGACGGCACGCTCCTCACCGCGGGCACTCCGGGCTCCACGCTCACGCTCGACGCCCCCGTCACGCGCGCCGACAGCGCGGCCGGGCTCGGCGGCTTCGGCATCGCGCCGAACCGCCCCATGGAGATCGGCGTCACCGGCGAGGGCGGGATCCCCACCACCGATGTGCGCGCGATCTACGCGGCCGTGACGGTCGAGCTCAGCGATCCCGCGAACCTCACCCTCGACGACTCCGAGCTGCACCTCCCGGCGGGAACGACCTCGTTCACGACGGTCGTGACCCCTGACGAGCAGGGCCTCGTACGCGCCGAGATCGACGGAGGCAGCGCCGCGCTGCGCCTCGACGTGCTCGGCTGGATGCCCGACGCCGACGAGTTCCACTCGCGCGTCAACGTGACCGGCAGCTTCGACCTCGCGAGCGACCGCGATCTGGAGTTCACCACCCCCGTCTCGTCGCGACCGAGCGAGGTGCCCATCGGCGACACGAGCGAGGGCGGATCAGTGCTCGTGCTCGTTCAGGCGGAGCCCGGGAGCGAGCCCGCCATGCTCGACTTCGGCGACGCCCCCGCGGGCCGCGCCACGGGCGCCCTCGTGGATCCCGCGCGAGGCGCGGGGCCGCAGCTCGCACTCGTCCCCGCCGCCGACATCGATCGGATCCAGCTCACCCGAGGCGCGAGCCGCGCGGGGATCCACCTCATCGGCGAGTACCTCGGCGCCCCGGATCCCGCAGCGGGAGCGCCCGCATCGGTGACGATCGACTCGCAGCGCGACGGCGCCGCGATCGACCTCTCCGAGTTCGGCTTCACGGAGCTCGCCGGCGCGCTCGACGCGGGCGACCAGCAGGTGGACCACGTCGAGATCGCGATCGCGGGGGTCGACGCCCCCGGCTTCGATCCCGCCGACTTCCCCGGGGAGATCGGCCCCGACGGATACATCGGCAACGCCGAGGTGTTCGTCACGGACGACGGGCGGCTCCGCTTCGCGGCAGACGTCGGTGCGCCCGTCGACGGGCGGTACCGCTTCACCGTGACCCTCGTGGACCGCGTCGGCGGCCGCACCTCGCAGGCCATCGAGCTCCAGCTCACCGCGGTCGCGGAGGACGCCGACACCATCAGCGCCGACGCGCTCGTGGTGAACGGCACGGGCGGGCCGCAGATGGGCGCGAGCGACGATCCTCGCGTGGTGACCTTCGCTGAACTGCCTGAAGGCCTCGACCTCGACAGCCTGATCGTGTCGCAGGCGACCGAGGAGCTGCCGGACGGCTTCCTCGGCCGCGTGGCGAGCATCGAGCGGCGCGGGGACACCTGGTGGGTGCGCACCACGGAGGCCGCGCTCGGCGATGTGATCCTCAACTCCTCGCTCGACGAGACGCTCGACTTCACCGCCGACACCGTGGATCCCGAGGGCGAGGCGCTCGCGCCCCTCGCGGGGGAGCCCGGGGAGGATCCGCTCACGGTCTCGGTGACCGATCCCGAGACCGGCGAGACGCTCGAGCGCGACCAGCTCACCTACCGGAACGAGCGGGTCGGCACCGGCACGATCGTCACGGGCGAGGACGCGCTCTTCCCGCACGAGCCGGGCACCGCGCGCGCGGCGAGCGCCGACGCGCTCGCGTCGGACGCCCCGGCCGCGGGCGCATCGCTCGCAGGCACGTGGGACAAGGAAGCCGCCCTCGAGGTGAACCCCGTGTTCTACCTCATGGTGGGGAAGGGCTCCGGCTCGAGCAACGTGATCGTCACCTCCATGACGGACGCGAAGCGCGAGGACACCGACAACATCCGCGACCGCATCGTGAACTACCCGGTGACGGGGCTCTTCGAGGCCATGATCCGCGCCGAGGTGAAGGCGAAGGCGAACGTGCACATCGTGCTCGACGTCCAGCTGATCAAGAAGCTGCGTGTGGTGCCCGTCGGTGCCCGGGTCAACGAGTTCACCGTCTCGGCCGAGGTCGTGGCGAGCGTGGATGCGGAGATCGCGGCGAACGGCAGCGCCGAGCGCGCGGTGAAGCTCGCCGAGCCGATGAAGCGCACCGAGGTGGGCTCGTTCACGGTGTATCTCGGGCCGATCCCGATCGTGGTGAAGAACTACGTCACGCTCACGATCGACGCCGAGGCGAAGATCCAGGCCAACGTGCAGATCACCAATCTGCGCTACGACCGCACCGTGGTGCAGGGCTTCACTTACTCCTCGGCCCACGGGGTGCAGCCGATCGACAAGCAGGGCAGTTCGAAGATCGCGACGCCCGTCGTCACAGCGCTCAACGGGAAGATCGCCCCCGAGCTCTCGGGGGAGCTCGCGATCGGGCCGACGCTCAAGACCGAGACCCTCATCTACGGCGCCGTCGGGCCGCAGTTGCTCGTGAAGCCGCGCGTGAACGTCTCGGGCACGCTGACCGATGTCGTCACGCCGCCGAATCAGCACAACCTCTCGCTGAATGTGCGCACGTGGGCCTCGCTGGAGGGCAAGTTCTCGGGCAAGCTGCGCATCTACAAGTGGGACATCGTGAACATCAACGCGGCGTCCCCGAAGCGGGAGTGGCCGATCTGGAGCCACACGTGGTTCTGGACGATCAACAAGCCGAATCCGCCGGCCCCGGCGTTCGTCGATCCGGCAGCTGCGGATCCGGCACTCCTGGATCCCGCGTCCGGGGATCCTGCGCCTGGGGATCCCGCGCCCGGGGATTCGGAGTCCGAGGCGGAGCAGACGACTCCGGACTCGGCGCCTGAGGCGGATCCGGCCTCCGAGGCGCCCGCTCCCGAAGCGGAGCCGGCACCCGCGGGCTAGGCGGAGCGTCACCGTGCGGGCCGGGCCGGGGGAGTCCCCGGCCCGGCCCGCACCCGGTTACGGGAGCAGCGCGAAACCGGACTCGTTGCGGGTCTTCCCGGCCGCCGCGAGCGCGATCTGCAGGAATCCCATGGCCTCCAGCTCTCGGGCGCGCGGCAGCGGGCCGACATCGACCGCGCGGAGCCCCGCGCCCTCGATGAGCCCCGCGACCGCGATCTTCGCCTCCGCGTAGTCGCCCGCGAAGAGCACGGTGGTGGGGGTCGTGCCGTTCGTGCCGCTCGTGAGCGTGTCGCCGAGGTTCACGTTGAACGCCTTCACGACGGCCGTGCCCGGCGGGAGGAGCCGCGCGAGCTCGGCCGCGGTGGAGGAGCCCCCGGGCAGCGCGAGCGGCTCGTAGGTGGTGAAATCGATCGGGTTGCTGATGTCGACCACCACGCGGTCGGCGAGCTGGTCGCGGTAGTGCTCGAGTACGCTCGGGTAGGCCACGAACGGGACGGCGAGCACCACGAGCTCGCCCGTGAGAGGCTCGCCGAGCGCGCTGTACGCGACACCCGGCAGCTCGCCCGAGCTGCTCGTCGTGCTGCGGCGGACGATCTGGGTGGGGGCGCCAGCCCGTGCGGCGACCGCGGCGAGCGCCGCGCTCATCTTCCCGCTGCCGATGATGCTGATCGAGGTCATGCGACCGGGGTCCTTTCGAATCGGGTGAGCGCCTGCTCGGCGACCTTCTGCGCGTCGTAGTCGAAGACGGCGCTGCGGCGGAAGTCGCGCCCCACGCGCAGATCGGCGTCGCGCTTCGCGAGATCCGCGAACTCGTGCTGCGCGTCGAACATCCAGCCGGAACGCCGCGAGCCGTGCTGCAGGATCGCGGTGCGCTGCATGCGCACGGCCGTGTAGCGCCGGAACGCCTCGGGAATGTCGGCCGGGGTCTTCGCGGCCCTGAGGAACGTGGCGAGCGCCATACTGTCCTCGATCGCCTGGTTCACCCCCTGCCCCTGGTGGGGCAGCATCGTGTGGGCGGCGTCGCCGAGCAGCGCGATCGGTCCCCGCGACCAGTTCGTGAGCGGCTCGTGGTCGAAGAGGCCCCACCAGAACGTCTCCTCGATCGCGTCGATGAACCGCGCGAGCCGGGGATCCCAGATGTCCGAGGAGAACTCGGCCGCGAGCTCGCTCACCTCCGCCGGTCCGGACCAGGGGCCGGCGAGCGGGCGGTCGCTCGGCACCCCGGCGACGAAGTTGAAGAGCTTTCGCTGCTTGAGCGGGTAGCACATGAAGTGGCGCTCATCGCCCATCCACACCTGGCTGATCATGGGCCAGTCCGCGGGTAGGCGCGCGGCGTCGACGACGCCGCGATAGACGATGTACCCCGAGTAGACCGGCTCGGGGAACTGGCCGATCGCGCGCCGCACGACCGAGTGAATGCCGTCGGCGCCGATCAGGGCATCGAACTCGGCCGTCTCGCCGTTCTCGAAGTCGAGGCGCACGCCGGCCCCCGAATGGTGGACAGCGGCCAGCCGATGCCCGAGCCGGATCGTGGCGGGGGCGACCTCGCTCGCGAGGACGCTGATCAGGTCGGGGCGGTACATGCCGATGTTGCGGTACTGCCGCGCCGAGTCCTCCCACGCGGCGTCGGTGACGAGGCCGCCCATCGAGTTCTGGTACACGCCGTGCCCGTCGGGGACCGCGCCCGCCTCGCGCACGCGGTCGAGCACCCCGAGAGCGTCGAGCACGCGCTGCGCGTTCGGCGCGACCGTGACCCCGGCGCCCACCTCGCCCAGGCGGCTCGCCTGCTCGAAGATGGTGACCTCGACGCCCGCGATCCGGGTCAGCGCGATGGCGGCGGTGAGGCCGCCCATCCCGCCCCCGATGATCGCGATGCTGGTGGATTGACTGACCATTGCTGCTCCTTCGTACTGCTGGTCAACGTGGAATGCTGCGGTGCGGGATCAAGCCGCGCGGCTCACGCTCGCGCGGCGAGCTCGCGCGCGGGTGCCGCCGGCGTGAACACCGTCGCGCCGCTCGCCTGCTCCGCCTCGTGGTCGGGGCCGAGCGGGATCCCGCTCCGATCCCGGAGGCAGAGGGTCGCCGCGCCGCCGAGGAGCGAGGCGAGGAGGAGGTACGCGGAGACGGCGATCGTCGATCCCGTCGATTCGAGCAGCATCTGCGCGATGAGGGGAGCGAACGCGCCGCCGAGGATCGCGCCGAGCGCGTAGGTGATGGAGACGCCCGAGAAGCGCACCGACGCGGGGAAGATCTCCGAGTACCACGCCGCGAGCGGGCCGTAGGTGAGGCCGAGGCTCGTGGAGATGAGCACGAGCGCCGCGTAGAGGCCCGGGAGGCCGCCGTGATCGACGAGCCAGAACACGGGGAACACGATGAGCGCCTGCAATGCGAAGCCGAGCAAGAAAGTGGTGCGGCGGCCGATCGTGTCGGCGAGGATGCCCGCGAGCAGCGTCGAGCCGAACCAGACGAGCGCCGCGAAGGCGGCCGCGATCAGCACGGCTGTGGTGTCGATCTGCTGCACGTTGATCGCGTAGTTGTTGAGGAAGCCGCCCGTGGTCATGTACCCGAGCGTGCCGTTGCCCGCGAACACGAGCGCGGCGAGCAGCACGAGGTGCCAGTGGCGGCGGAACAGTTCGAGCACCGGCACGCTGCTCTGCGCGCCGCGCTCGGCGATCTCGGTGAAGACGGGGCTCTCCTCGACGGAGCGGCGGATCACGAAGCCCACGGCGATGAGCACGATGCTCACGAGGAACGGCACGCGCCAGCCCCACTCGAGGTAGGCCGCGCCGGGGGAGATGAGGCCTGTCATGAGCGCGGTCATGCCGGAGGCGAGGAGGAAGCCGAGCGGCACCCCGAGCTGGGGCCAGGAGCCCGCGCGGCCCCGACGATCCGCGGGGGCGTGCTCGACGGCCATGAGCACGGCGCCGCCCCACTCGCCGCCCGCGGACAGGCCCTGCAGGATCCGGAGCACGAGGAGCATGATGGGCGCTGCAATGCCGATCTGGGCGTAGGTGGGCAGCACCCCGATGAGGGTCGTCGCCGCGCCCATGAGCACGAGGGTGATGACGAGCACCGCGCGTCGCCCGATCACATCGCCGAAGTGGCCGGCGAGGAACGCGCCGAGCGGGCGGAACAGGAAGGAGATGCCGACGGTGGCGAGCGAGAAGAGCAGGCCGAGTTCGCCGCCCGCGGGCTGGAAGAAGAGCTGCGCGAACACGAGGCCGGCGCTCGTGGCGTAGATGAAGAAGTCGTACCACTCGATCGTGGTGCCGATGATCGTCGCGAAGGCGATCCGGCGCAGCGAGGTGGAGCGGCCAGCGGCGGTGCCTGCTGTGGTGCCTGCGGAAGTGCCGGCGGAAGCGTCGGCGGCGGGGGAAGAAGTCATCGTGGTCCCTAACGTCATTGTCGGGCGCCGCAGCGGGGAGCTGGCGGCGGGTGACTCTCATGTTCCCGGCCCCGGCTCTCCGTGTAAATCACAGTAATATGAGGAACAAGTTCGGTTGAACTGAAGTAACCCGAGGGAGGTGCGGCGAAGTGGCCGACGTCAGCCTGCGCCAACTGGAGCTCTTCGCCGAGCTGCCCAACTTCACCACGCTCAGCGCGGCCGCCGCGCACCTGCACATCTCGGAGTCGGCGCTCTCCCAGGCCATCACGGTGCTCGAACACACCGTCGGCGAGCAGCTCTGCGTCCGGCGGAAGGCGCGCGGCCTCACCCTCACGCCCACGGGGCAGGAGTTCGCGCGGCAGGCGCGGCGGATCGTGGCCGACACCCGGGAGCTCGTGCTCAGCGCGGGCCGGGGCGAGGAGCTCCGGGGCCCCGTGAAGCTCGGCTGCTACTCCACCTTCGCGTCGAACGTGGTGCCCGAGCTGCTCGAAGGCTTCCCGCAGCGGCATCCCGGCGTACAGGTCGAGATCCTCGTGGGCACGAACGAGAAGCTCCTCGCCGAGCTGCAGGGCGGGCGCCTCGACGTCGCCCTCGTGTACGACGTCTCCCTGCCCGCGGGGTATCGCCGCAGGAACATCTACGAGACGCGGCTCGAAGCGCACCTCCACCCGGAGCACCCCCTCGCCGCGGCCGACGCGATCGACCTGGCCGAGCTGGCGCCCGAGCCCTACATCCAGTTCGACGCGACCCCCGGCACCACGAACGTGCTCGACGCGTTCGCGGCGCGCGGCCTAGAGCCGGACATCGCCGCGAGCGTGACCGAGATCGGACTCGTGCAGGCGCTCGTGGCGCGTGGCCTCGGCTACGGGCTGCTGATGTCGCGGCCCCACGTGCTGCCGCTGAGCCTCGAGGGGCGCCCCGTCGTGATCCGGCCGCTCGACCCGCCCGTCACCGTCTCGCACGTCGTGGGGATCTGGCCCCGCGACACCGGGCTCACGCCCCGCGCCTCCGCGCTGCTCGACTTCGCGGAGGAGCAGTTCGGCGCCGCCCCGCTCAGTGCCGCCCCGCTCAGCGCCGGGTCGCGAAGCGCGAGAGCTCGCGCCGGT
The DNA here is from genome assembly GCF_000633415.1 of Leucobacter sp. PH1c. Lineage (GTDB taxonomy): Bacteria > Actinomycetota > Actinomycetes > Actinomycetales > Microbacteriaceae > Leucobacter. Next base: position 61,202 of record NZ_AYMV01000030.1, read on the forward strand.
TCGAGTGCCGCGTCTTCTTGAGCGCGTTCGCGATGTGGTTCTCCACCGTGCGCCGGCTGATGCCGAGCCGCTCCGCGATCTCGTGGTTCGTGAGTTCGCCCGCGAGGACCGCGACCTGCTGCTCCCGGGTGCTCAGCACGGTCGCGTCGTCCTCGCTCAGCTGCGTGGGCGCCTGGCGGTCCAGCACGAGCGTAACGATCTCCTCGAGCGCCCGGGCGAGCTCATCGGCCCCGCGACTGCGCGCGTCGCGGAACGCGGCCCCGAAGAGCCGGATCAGGAGATCGGCGTCGTCCTCCTCCGCTGAGAGAGCCTGCCCCCACGCCCGCAGCTCGGTCACGTCGCCGGCCTCGACGAGCCGCGCGCCGGCCGCCGCCGCAGCGTAGAGCGGCAGCGGAGTCTCCTCGTGGCTCGCGAGAAACGCCGCGGCGAGCTCGGCGCTCCACTGGATCGTGAGCGCGGTCACGGCCGTCTGCTGCGCGCCGACGCGGTAGCCGAGCTCGCGGCTGCGCGTCACGACCGAGACCGAGTCGCGTGCGAAACTCGGCGGGGTGTCCGAGTGCCGGATCACGGTGTCGAGGAACTCGAGGCTCATGCCGAGGAACGGGCCGATCGAGGGGATCCGCGCGGCGGCCTCGCGGAGGAGGCTGTCGCGCAGCGCGTGCTGGTTGTTGAAGTGGGCGGCACCCGCCTCCATGTTGAAGAGTGCGCCGTAGAACGCGCTCAGCTCGCCGCGCGGGGCGCCGACGACGGTGCCCTCCGAGAGGTACTGGTGCATCCGCTCGGTGGCGCCGAGGTGGTGGGCGCAGACGGCGGCCCAGTAGCTGAGCACGCAGAACTGGGTGCGATCGGACCGCTCCCGCGCGTCGAGCCTGCGCTCGAGCGTGAGGCGGAGCGCGTCGCGCACGCGGCCGTCGAAGAGCAGCTTCGCGGAGGCGATGCAGGCCGGGATCGCGGCAAGCGCCGCGCGCGACCGGGCGAGTTCGAGCAGTTCCTCGACCCGGTCAAGCTCGCCGCGCGCGAGCGCCGCGACCATGCTCCCCGTGAGCGTGAACGCCTCGCCCGGCGCGGTCGCCGCCGCGCCGAGCTGGGCGAGCTCGGGCACGCCCTGCCCCGTGAACACCGAGACGGTGGCGTCCGCGCCGAGGAGCGCCGACTCGTGCAACGGGTTGAGTGAGCGCAGCTGCTCGAGCAGCGCGTCGGCTCCCGCCTCGTCGTGCTCTTGGAGCCGCAGCCACTGCATGCGGCGCACCGCGTACTCGAGGTGGGCGGCGGACTGGCCGATCCGCGTGCCGTGCGGGGTCTGGCGGAACACGCGGCGCACGTGCTCGGCCTCCCGCGGCAGACCGAGCGCGAGCCGCAGGTAGGTGAGCGCGTTCGCGAGCGTGGGCGCGATGCGCCAGGCGCGGAGCGCCTCCTGGGCGGCGCGGACCTCGTGATCGGCGAACTCCTTCGCGAGCATGGCGAGGCTGTTCCCGGCGGCGTCGGTGGTGTGCTGCCCGTGGCGGGCCACGGCGTCCTCGGGGAACGCGGTGTGCGCGTCCGCGGAGTACTGGTGGCGGCTCGCGAGGATCGGCGGCCAGACCTGCACGAGAAGCGCGCCCTGCGCCCCCATCTGCGCCGCGAAGTGCTGCTCAAAGACGCGGCGCAGCACGCTCGCCGAGAAGCGCTCGGTCACCGATTCGAGCGGGGTGGGGCCGTTCTCGGCCAGCCAGGACACGAGCTCCTGCTCCTCCGGTTCGAGCTCGGCGACGAGCCCGCTGAGGAGCGGCCCGAGGTGGGTGTTCCACAGCCGGAGGTTGCGGGCCTGCCACGAGCCGTTCGTGAAGATCAGCAGCTCGGCGTGCCGCGCGCTCTCGGCGAGCGCGACGGTGAGGCCCACGTTGCCGCCGACCTTGCCGTAGATCTGGGCGTGCGCGTGCGGGTCGACGGGCCCGCCGAGGACCGATTGGAGCAGCAGCGCGCTCGTCGCGAGATCGACCTCGGGGATCGCGAGCACGTGCTCGGGCCAGAGTGCGGGGAACTCGTCGTCGCGGCTGCGCCCCGTGACCTCCGTCGTGATGACCCGCACGCCGACCCGCTGGCGCACGGCCGAGACGACCCGGAGCGAGAGCGAGTCGGCGAGGTTCACGTTGTCGATCGCGATGATGTCGCGCGCCGAGAGCACCGATGCGAGCGTGTCGACCACCGTGTACAGATTGTGCCTGCGCTGCGAGATGGCGAGCGATTCGAAGAGCTGCTCGAGTACGTAGCCCGGCTGCTGCCGTGACAGCTGATCGCCCGCGGCCTGGAACACATTGTGCCCCGTCAGTTCGAGCGCCTCGACGATGCCGCGCAGCACCGTCGACCGCCCGCTCAGTCGGCGGCCGAGCACGCGGATGCTGCGGCCCGCTCGGGCCGCCTCGACGGCATCCTGCACGTTCTGGTCAAACACGAGCATGGTCGGCTCCCTCGGGTCTCGGGTGTGCGGGGGCGGCGCGCGTGCCGTCCGCCGGGGCGGCTGCGCATACCGTGCCTCGTCGCGGGCGGGATCGCGGCCAGCGGCGAGACCCCGCACGTGGCGGGACCCTGCAAGTGTTGACCGGGGGCCGTGCGGTGAGTGTGACGGGGGAGCGGCGCTAGGTGCCGGCAGGGCGCGCTCGCGCAGGCCCGTCGCGGTTTGCGCACGGGCCGGGGGCCGAAGCGCAGCTCGAATGAGTGTGGGGCTCGGTCGACTGAGTGTCGTCGCCGCTCGTCCGTGGGTGTCGTGGCGGGTGTGGTGGCGGTGTTGTGGCGGGCGGCGCGCGGGCGCCGCCGACCGGGGACCGCTACCGGGTGAGCAGCAGCTCCGCGAGCTCCGCCCGGTTCGTGAGCCCCGTCTTGCGCAGCGCGTTCGAGATGTGATTCTCCACCGTGCGCTTGCTGAGGCGCAGGCGCTCGGCGATCTCCAGGTTCGAGAGCTGCCCGCCGAGGCGGCCGATCTCGCGCTCACGGGCGCTCAACTGCGCGAGTGCGCGCTCCGCGGCCGAGTAGCCCACGGCCTCGCCGAACTCCGCCGTGATGATGCTCAGCAGTTCCTCGGCGATCTCGGAGTCGGCGCCGGGCACGGGGCCGGATCCCGCCTGCGCCGCGACCCGTGGAGCATCCGCTGCCGCTCGCACCGCTTCGGCCGCAGTCTCCGCGTCGGCAGCAGTCCCAGCATCGGGAGCAGTTTCAGTACCGGGAGCAGATTCAGCACCGGCAGCCGTCTCCGGCTCGGGCGCGATCGCCTCGGCGCGGAACGCGCGGAGCGCGGCCCCGAGCATGCGGAGCAGCAGCGCACGATCCTCGGCGTCGTCTCCGGCCTCGGCGAGCACGGCGCGTACCCCAGCGAGGTCCCGCGCGAGCAGCCGCTCCGTCACCGCGACCGCTCGCGCATAGGCGGGGAGGTGCACGCGCTCGGCCGCGCGGAGGAGGGCGTGCGCGAGCTCGGCCCGCCACACCAGTTCGAGCCCGGTCACCGCGGTCTGCACCGCGCCCACGAGGAAGTTGCGAGAGAGGCGGGCCTCCACGCACGCGCTCGCGAGGGCACCGAAGCGATCCGGATCGTCGGAGTGCTGCACCGTCGCCGTGATGAAATCGGTGCCCATCCCGAGGTACGGCCCGGTCTCGGGGGCGTAGCTCGTAGCCTCGCGGAGCAGCGAGTCGCGCAGCGCGGTCTGCCCCGTGAAGTGCGCCGCCCCGGCCCGGATGGTGAGGAAGGCGCTGTAGACGATGCCCCAGACGACGCGCGGCCGCCCGACCACGGCCGCCTCCGAGAGCACCCGGTCCAGCAGTTCGTACTCCCCGAGGTGCTGCGCGCAGAGCGCGGACACGTAGGAGAGAATGCAGAACTCCGCGCGGTCGAGCCTCCTGCGCGCGTCTTCGCGGCTCAGTTCAGCGAGCTCGAGCGCGGCGCGCACCTCGCCGTTCAGGAGGAGCACCGCGGGCTCCAAGTACGCAGCGATCGGGCGGAAGTCCGGGCGATCGCCTGCCGCCTCGAGCCCGGCGCGGACCCGCGGCAGATCGCCCCGCACGAGCGCGAGCCCGAGCGAGACGGAGACGAGCGAGACGTCGGCGTTCGCGAAGTCGATGTGCTCGGGCGCGCTCGGAGCCGGTTCGCCGTTCAGCACGCCGAGGGCCGCGGCTCCCGTGCGCAGCGTGAACTCGTGCTCGGGGAGGAGCGCGATGGATGCCTCGAGCAGCTCACGCGCGGCCGCAGGATCTCGCTCTTCGAACAGCAGCCAGTCCAGCTTGCGGAACGCGAGCAGCACGTTCTCCGGCGCCGAGCGGCGCTGCGGATCGAAGCGGGTGCGCGCGAGCACGGTGCGCACCCGCGCGGTCTCCGCGGGCATGCCCATCGCGGTCTGGAGGTAGTGGATCGCGTTGCGGAGGGTGGGGGTGAGGCTCCAACTGCGGTACGCGGACGCGGCGAGCTCCTCGTCGTGCACCGCAAAGGCGCGGGCGAGGAGCGCGAGCGGGTGCGACGGGCGTTCCCCGAGCAGTACCTCGCCGAGGCCGCTCACGTCGTCCCCGGGGCCCGATCGCGTCGCGCCGACGCGCGGTGCCGCCCGGAAGCGCTGCGCGAGGAGCGGCGGCCACACCTGCACGAGTTCGGACTCGCTGAGCCCCGCGGGGGCGACGAACTTCAGTTGCAGCACCCGCGCGAGCGTGGCCGCGTCTGCGCGGGTGCGGGCCTCCTCGATCGTCACGGGACCGTCGGCCGCGATCCACTCGATGAGCCCGCGCTCCTCCGGCGCGAGCTCGGTGAGCAGGCCGTCGAGCAGCGGGGCGACGTGCGGATTCCAGAGCTCGCCGTTCGGGGCGCGCCACTGAGCGCCCTCGCGGACGAGGAGCCCGGCGGTGCGGGCGGAATCCGCGAGGGCGAGGAGCAGCCCGAGCACCCCGCCCGAGCTGCTGAAGAGCAGCGTGAGCGTGCGCTGCTCGACCGGTTCGCCGAGCAGATCCTGGAGGACCGCGGCGGTGCGCGGCAGATCGAGATCCGGCACCGGCACGACCGTCTCGGGCCAGACCGTGGGCAGCTCGGCGTCGCGCAGCCGGCCCGCGCACTCGGTCAGCACGATGCGGAAACCGAGGCGCTGGCGCAGTGCGGCGATCGCGCGGAGGGAGAGTGCGTCGATGAGGTGGGGATCGTCGAGCGCGAACACGTCGTCCGCGGTGAGCGCTGCGGCGAGCGCGTCGACGGTCGAGGCGAGATCCCGCGCCCGCGGAGTGACGCCGAGCCCGCTGCGCAGGTGCTCGAGCACGTAGCCGGGCTGCTCGGCGGCGAGCCGATCGCCCGCGGCCGAGATGACGCGCACACCGGTGCTCTCGAGCTCGGCGACGGCGGTGCGGAGCACGGTGCTGCGCCCGCTCAGGCGCTTGCCGGTGATGCGCACGTTGCGGCCCGCGCGCACCGCCGCGAGCGCGTCTGCCACCACCTGATCCAGAACGGCCATCGTGCTGCGCCCCCTCCCGGAGCCTCGGCGGGAGCGCCCGGCCTCCTGTGCGGCAGCTTAGAGGCTCCTGGCCTGGCGCGCGTGGATCCCGCGCCGGGGTGGGGTGGGGCTGGGGCGGGGTGGCGCTGGGGGCTCGGGTGCTCGGGGTGACGGGCGAACCGCGCGAATCGGGGCGTACCGGTGCAAACTGCAACTTTGTTCGAGTTTGGGTGAGTATCGAGGGGTCAAACCGGGGCAAAGTCGCCCCAATCTTCCCGCTGGCCGGGATCCCGCCTGGAACGCGAGCCCCGATCCCTGCCCGCGGCCGAGCACCGCACACCCTCGGGCCCCTGGCTCCTCGCCACGGTCGGGATCCCGCTGCTCCGCGCCCGGCGGGAGCGGACCGCGCAGCGATTACAATGACCCCATGCAGAGCCAGCGCCTGCGGGGGCAGACGGCCTCCGGCTTCCGGGAGTGGGACATCGCGTTCGACGCCGACGGCGCCGCGGAGATCCCCGAGGCGTTCGCGCGCCTCCGCCCGTACGCGGAGCGGTTCCGTACCCTCGGTGTCGCCACGCTCCGCTTCGTGCTGCGCGACGGCGACGCCTGGTGGCGCGTGGCGCTGTGCGCCCCGGGGCTCGCGGAGCACCAGGCCGCGGCCGGTCAGTTCGCCCCCGTCGACCGCGTCTCGCTCGCCCTCGAGTATGGGCCGGGCGCCCCGGGCGGGCTGTCGAACCGCGAGATCGAGATCGCTACGCTCATCGCGGCAGGCCTCGCCGACAAGGAGATCGCGCAGCGCCTCGGCACGAGCCCCCGCACGGTGTCCACGCAGATCAGTCGGCTCCTGATGCGGCACGGGCTACCGACGCGCTCCGCGCTCGCCGCAGTCGTGGCCGATGAGGGGTGGGCGCTGCTCCCGGTGCCGGGGGAGCCCCTGCGGGATCCGGTCCTCCCGGTCTTCGCGCTCGACGCCGCCGGGCGCGCGTCGAGCCGGCACCCCCGCCCGTTCGCCGAGCCGAGTCGCGCGCCGCGCCCCACGCGGGCACCGCTGCGCATCGGCCTCCTCGTGACGGACGGCTCGTTCGCCGACGATGGGCGGGAAGCCGCGCACGGGGCCGAGCTCGCCCTCGCCCAGATGACCCAGATGCACCGCGGCGCTCAGGGGCGCCCGTTCGAACCGGTGCGGATCGCGATCGACCCGCTCTCCGCTGACTCCGTGGCGGCGGGCCTCGCCCGGCTCGCCTCCGAGGACGTCGACGCGATCCTCAGCACCTACGCGAGCGCCCTCGCCCCCGAGATCTTCGATTTCGCCTCCGACTACCACCGGCCCTTCCTGCACACGAACTCGTGGACGGATTCCGCGCTCCGGGTCGCGCAAGATCCCACGCGCTTCGCCCACACCTTCCAGACCTCGCCGACCGAGCGCTCGTACACCTCGGGCCTGCGCGCCCACCTGGTGCGTGCGCGGGAAACGGGGCAGCTGGGTGCCCCGCGCGTCTCCATCATCGAACTCGACGGCTACGGCTGCTCGCTCTCCGCGGGCGGGATCCATGAGGAGCTCGATGCGAGCGGGATTACGGTCGACGCCACGGTCGGCGTGGGGCTCACGATCGGCGATGCCGACGCGATCGCCGCCGAGGCGCTGCGCACCGCGCCCGGCCTCGTGATCGTGTCGCACCTCGACGTGGAGGTGGCGATCGAGCTGCAGCGCGCGCTGCGCCGCGTCTCCGTGGAGACCCCCGTGTTCCACCTGTACACGCCCTCGATCCCGCGCTTCTTCGACGAGCTCGGCGACGACGGGAACGGGGTCATCTGGTCGACCACCACCGGTCGCACGGGGGACCTGCTCGGTCAGCGCTTCGCCGAGGGGTACACGCGCAGCTTCGGCCGCGCCCCCGGCTGGAGCCAGGCGAGTGCCGCCTTCGATCAGGCCCAGCTGCTCGCCCAGGCGTTCCTCTTCTCCGGATCGCGCCGGGCCGATGACGTGTCCGACGCGCTCCGACTCATGGTGCACCGCGGGGTGAACGGCACCTACGCCCTCGGCACGCCGGGCCAGACGGTCGCGGGCTACCCCTTCGACTCAGCCGACGCGACCCTCACCACCAGAACCGTGACCTACCGATACTCCGGCGGTCGCATGTCGGTCCTCGACTGAGGCGGCGGGCTGGGCAGACTCCGTCGGCCAGCCCGGCCCAGCCCGATCCAGCCCGGCCCAGCCAGCAGCACCGCTACAGCACGGACTGGCCGCCGTCGACGGGCAGCACCGCCCCGCTGATGTAGGCCGCCTCGGGGGAGGCGAGGAAGACGCACGCCTCGGCCACCTCGGGGGCCGTGCCCTCGCGACGGAGCGGCACCCGCTGCGCAAAGAACGCGGACGCCGCCGCGGGGTCGTCGGTCAGCGTGGTCATGGCGGTGTCGATCACGCCGGGGGCCACCGCGTTGACGCGGATGCCGAGAGCCCCGAGCTCTGCGGCGAGCTGCCCGGTCAGCGAGGACACGGCGCCCTTCGACGAGGAATAGGCAGCGCTCGGCTCGTGGTCGTCCCCGCGGATCGCTCCGATACTCGAGAGGAGCACGATCGCGCGGTCGCCGGAGCCGCTCCGCATTCGGCGCGCCGCTTCGCGCGCGACCAGGAAGCTGCCGCGCGCGTTCACCCCGAGCACGCCGTCCCAGGCCGCAGCCGAGGTCTCGGTGAGCGGGGTGACCCGGTAGACGCCTGCGCAGTGCACGACGGCGTCGGGGCCCTCGGGCCAGAGCGCATCGAGCGCGGCGAACGCCCGCTCCACCGAGTCCTCGTCAGCGACGTCGCACTGGAGGATCGGGAACGGGCCGGGGCGGGCCGCCGGATCTGCTCCTCCTGCGCGCGGGGCTTCCGCGAGCGGGGTCCCCGCGAGATCGAGTCCCGCGACCTCCCAGCCGCGGCGGAGCGCGACGGCCGCGGTCGCCGCCCCGATCCCCGCGCCGGCGCCCGTGACGAGGAGCCGTCGTGCGCGGGGCGCGGGCGACTGGCGGGCGGGCTCCTGCGCTGCGCCGGGCAAAGCCGTGCCGTATCCGGCCGTCCCGGATCCGGCCGTCCCGACGCTGGGCGCTCCTGATGCTGCTCCTGTGGTCATGAGATCTGGACTCCTCCGTTGATGTTGAGCGTCTGCCCGGTGATGTACCCCGCCGCCTCGGACAGCAGGAATGACACTCCCGCGGCGATGTCGGCGGGCGAACCGTGGCGTTCGAGGGGGATGAGCGCGCGCACGGCTGCGGCCTGCGCGTCGAACGAGGTGCCCGCGCGCTGTGCGCGGAACGCGAGCTCCTCGCGGTGCATGTCGGTCATGATGTATCCGGGCGCGATCGAGTTGACCGTCATCGCGGGCGCGAGTTCGAGCGCCAGCGCGTGCATGAGCCCCTGCACGGCACCCTTCGAGGAGATGTATGGTGCCGCGCCCGGAACGGGCTGCTGCGCGAAGAGGGAGCCGAGGAGCACGATCCGGCCGCGTCCCCCGTGCGCCCGGATGTGCGGCACGGCGGCCCGCACCGCGTGGGCAGCGCCGAAGTAGTTGATGTCCATTACCTCGCGGATCGCGTCGAGCGGCAGCTCCGCGAAGACGCCGTCCGGGCCGCCGATCGCGGCGTTCGCGACGACGGCGTCGAGCCGCCCGAAGCGGGCGACCACCGCTGCCGTCGCCTCCGCGAGCTGCGCGGCATCGCGCACGTCGGCGCAGACGGGGTGCACACGGGCGGGATCGTCTCCGGCGCCCGGTGTGGGCAGCTCACGATCGATCGCACCCACGCGCCAGCCCTCCGCGCTGAGACGCTCGACCACCGCGCGGCCGATGCCGCGTGACGCCCCGGTGACGATCGCCACGGGAGGCGGCCCGCCGGGCGTGGCTTCTCGGGGCTGTGGTGCGTCGGTGCCGGGAGCGGGCATCGGGTCCTCGTTTCTTCGCGTGCGGGGCGGCGCCGATCGCTGCGAGCGCAGCGCCGGGCCTCCCACGAGTCAACGCGACGCGGGACCCGTCGGCAATCCGCAAGATTGCGTACTGCCCGGCTGCGTAGGATTACGCATTGCTCGAGACGCGAGGCGTCGGCGAAGGTTGCAGATGCGATCCCGCTCCGTCGCGGGTGACATCCCAGAAAGGACCCACAGCGATGTCGTCCTCATCGACCGTTTCCGACGCCGCCCAGGCGACGGACGGCGTCGGCCTCCGCCGCACGCTCAACCTGCCCACCCTGATCCTGTTCGGGATCAGCTACATGTCTCCCGTCGCGGTGTTCACGACGTACGGGCTCATCAACCAGCAGACCGAGGGGCACCTTCCGGCGACCTACCTCGTCGCCACCGCGGCCATGCTCCTCACCGCCTACAGCTACGGGCGCATGGTCGCCTCGATCCCCACCGCGGGATCCGCCTACCGCTACGCCCGCCACGCGTTCGGCCCGAATATCGGGTTCATGACCGGCTGGACGCTCATGCTCGACTATCTCTTCCTCCCGATGGTGAGCTTCCTGCTCGCCGGCGTCTACCTGAACTCGATCCTGCCCGGCGTGCCCGCCTGGATCTTCAGCCTCGCCCTCCTCTCGATCGTGCTCGTCCTCAACATCCTCGGAGTGAAGCTCGTCAGCCGCGTCTCCGCGGTCATCATGGGGCTCACCGCCATCGTGATCGGCGTCTTCGTGGTGCTCGGCTTCGCACGGGCCGAGGTCGAGCCCGGCCAGCTGTTCGCCTCGTTCACGCCCGGTTCGGAGCAGTTCCCGCTCATCGTCGCGGGCGCCGCGATCCTCGCGTTCAGCTTCCTCGGCTTCGACGGCATCTCGACGATGGCCGAAGAGACCAAGGATCCCCGAAAGACCGTGCCGCGCGCCACCCTCCTCGCCACGCTCATTGCGGGACTGCTCTTCGCGCTCGTCGCGTGGGCGGGGAACCTCGCGCACCCCGGCACCGACTACGCGAACCCGGATGCTGCGGGGGTAGAGATCATGGTGCAGCTCGGCGGGCAGGTGTTCGGCGTCATCTTCGTGATCGTCTACGTGCTCGGCTGCTTCGCCTCCGCGATGGTGTCGCAGGCGAGTGTGTCGCGCATCATGCTCGCGATGGGTCGCGACCGCGTACTGCCGCGCCAGCTCGGCATCGTGCACCCGCGCTGGCAGACGCCGGTCGTGGCGCTCGTGGTCGTCGCGGTGGTGGCGCTGCTCTCGACGGTGCTCACGATCGAGCAGGCCGTCGTCATGATCAACTTCGGCGCGCTCGCCGCTTTCTCCATGGTGAACCTGAGCGTCATGAAGCACTACCTCGTGGATCGAGCGGAGCGCTCGTTCTCGTCGCTCCTGCGGCACGGCCTGATCCCGCTGCTCGGATTCGGCGTGACCGCCTGGCTGTGGACGCAGCTCACGGGCCCTGCCTTCATCGTCGGCTTCATCTGGGTCGCGATCGGTCTCGGCTACCTGCTGTGGAATACGCGGGGATTCACCCGTCGCATGGCCGACACCGACTTCAGCGAGACGGGGGACCGCGCATGATCGCCTACCCGGACGGTGCGCGCTTCGGGGCAACGATCTCCTTCGACTTCGACGCCGAGGAGGTGTGGATCGGCGAGGACCCCGCCAACGCGGAGCGGCCCGGCGTGCTCTCCCAGGGCGCGTACGGCGCCCGCGTCGGTACGCCGCTGATCCTCGACCTCCTCGCGCGCCTCGACGTCACCGCGGCGTTTTACGTGAGCGGCCGCGACGCCCTGCGCCACCCGGAAGCGATCCGCAGCATCATCGCGGCCGGCCATGAGGTGGCCCATCACGGGCACAGCCATGTCTCGCCGACGCGCATGGATCGCGACACCGAAGCGCGCGAGCTCGCGGCCGGCCTCGAGGTGCTGCGCGACCTCGGTGCGACGGTCACGGGATACCGGTCGCCGAGCTGGGAGTTCTCGGCGCACACGCTCGACCTCATCACCGAGGCTGGCTTCGCCTACTCCTCGAATCTGCTCAACGACATTCGTCCCTATCGGCACGACACCCATCCCATGGTCGAACTGCCCATCTCGTGGATCTTGGATGACGCCCCGCACTTCTGGTTCGCGAATGACACGTGGGAGAAGACGATCCGCTCCCCGCGCGAGGTGTGGGAGGTGTGGGAGCCCGAGATCGAAGGGATCGCGGACCTCGGCGGGCATGTCATGCTCACCTTCCACCCGATGATCTCGGGGCGGCCCTCGCGCCTGCCGCTGATCGAACGGGCGATCATGAAGCTCCGTGAGCTCGGTGCATGGATCGGCACGGGCGCAGAGACTGCGGCGCTGCCCGGGATCCCGGTGCTCACGGGAGCCCTGCCCGCGGCCGAGCCGCCTGCCGCGTTGCCTGCCGCGTCGGCTTGACGGGGCGGGTGGCGGGCGACAGGATCGGATCGTGCCGAAATCTGACGCAGAGCTGACCATCCGCCCGAGCCGTGGCGCTGCGGAGTACCCCGCGCTCGTGGAGATCTGGCGCAGCGCCGTGCGGGCCACGCATGAGTTCCTCGCCCCGGAGGACTTCGCGCGGATCGAGGGGCTCCTCGCCGAGGCCTACTTCCCGGCCGTCGAGCTACTCGTCGCCGAGCGGGCGGGCGAGCCTGTCGGCTTCGCGGGGATCGCCGAGGGCTCGCTCGAGATGCTCTTCGTCTCGAACGCCGCACGCGGGGGCGGGGTCGGCAGCGCCCTGCTCGCGGAGGCCGTGCGCGCGCACGCGGTCACACGGGTCGACGTGAATGAGCAGAACCCCGGGGCCCACGGCTTCTACCTGAGCCGAGGCTTCGTCGAGGTGGGGCGCAGCCCGATCGACGGCGACGGGCGGCCCTACCCGATCCTGCACCTCGCGCTCGAAGCGCCCGCCGGCGCGTAGCCGAGCTGGCGGCCGGGCGGGCAGCCAGGAAAGCAGCGCAGCCGGCAGCCGAGAGCAGCCGAGCTGGCAGCCGAGACAGCAGCGCAGCGGGCAGCCGAGACAGCAACCGAGCAGGCCCCCGCGCGTCGCGCCATTGCGCGCACGAAAAGGTGCAGATCGCGTCACCTGGCGCGGGGAGTCGGCGTGGGCGCTGATCCGGCGACCTAATCTTTGGACATGATCCATGTTTCAGGAAAGTCCACGTCTGCAGGTGCCGGCGACGCCGCCGCGCCCACGTCCCGCGCCCGCTCCCGGTTCACCCGCCCGCTCGCGCTCGTCGCGACGGCGTCGATCGCGGCCGGCTGCGTCGGCTTCGCGGCCGTCAGCCCCGCGGTGGCCGCCCCGCTTCCCGCGCAGCTCGAGGCGCCCGCCGCGCCCGCGGCGCTCGATGCCCCGGAGAACGTGGTCACTTCGACCACGACGCATCAGATCCTGACCTCGCCCGCGGTCTACGGCGACGCGCTGATCGCGAGCGCCACGGTGCGGCTCGACGGCCCGTCCGACCTCACGGGGAAGACCGTGCAATTCCTCATCGACGATGTCGTCGTGGGCGAGACGATCCTCATCTACACCGGATCCGGTCGCTTCGTGCCCCTGCTGCCGTACCTGGGCCAGCCGGGTGCCGGCACGCACACCTTCTCCGTGCGTTTCCCAGGTGCCCCCGCCACCGAGTACTTCCCCGCGGTCGCCCCGTCGGAGAGCGAGGCGGTCTCGTTCACGGTGGCGCAGGCCCCGACCACGACCACGATCACCTCCGCACCGAGCACGCTCACCGCCTTCTCCGCCGTCGATGTCTCGGCCACCGTGACCCCGTCGAAGCTCGGCCTCCCCGATATGAGCGGTGTTGCGACGCTGCTCGCCGACGGCTCGCCGATCCAGAGCGCCGATGTCACGGCAACCGCTCTGGGTGCGGGCACCGTGACGTTCTCCGGCGCGCAGGTGCCGTGGGGCACGACCGAGCTGACGGTCGCCTTCACGGGCGACGCCGCAGGGAACTGGGCGACCTCGGTCTCGGCCGCATCGCCGGTGACCATCGAGCCGCTCGGCACCTCGGCCCTGCTCAGCCTGTCGTCGCCGCGCATCCGCGCGATCGACGGTGTTGTCGCGAGCCTCGAGGTGCGCGCCGGGGGCCTCGGTTCGCAGGTCGACCCCCGCGGCGGGATCGAGATCTTCATCGACGGGCAGTCGGTGTACGCCGAGACCTCGGCGGATGATCGCGACGCAACCCCCGGCGACGGGATCGCGCGCTTCGACGTGACGCTCGGCGGGATCACCCCGGGCGCGCACGTCATCACGGCGGAGTACACGCCCGCTCCCGGCTTCGGCACCGCCGAGATCGCCCCGATCGAGCTGTTCGCCAGCGCGGTCGGCACGGTGCTCACGCCCGGGGCCGACGTGGTGCAGGGTACCCCGGCGCACCCGGCTGCGGTCGACGTGACGGTGGGGCTCGACGACACCGAGACCGACGGCGAAGGCGAAAACCAGGGTGAGGACAGCGGCGAGGACGACAGCGCCGTGCTGACCCGCTCCGGGGGCGACGCGGCTGCCCTCTCGCTCATGATGCCCACCGAGAACGCCACCCCGAGCGGCACCGTGCAGGTCTTCGTCGGCGACGAGCCGCTCGGCGAGCCCTTCGCCGTGGTCGAGGGCGTGGGGCGCGGCACGCTTGCGGGGCTCCCCGTCGGCACCCACGAGGTGGAGCTCCGCTTCGTTCCGGACGCCCCCGGTCTGCTGCGCAGCTCGGCGACGGTGACGGCGAAGATCACCGCCGACAAGACCCCTGATGGCGGTACTGACGGCGGTACCGACGGCGGCACGGACGGCGGCACCGACGGTGGCACCGACGGCGGCACCGATGGCGGCACGCGGCCCTCGGGCACGACGCCCGCGAAGCCGGCCCCCGCAGGGACCCTCGCGCAGACCGGTGGCGAGGCCCAGGCGGGCGTGCTCCTCGGCGGGGCGGCGCTGCTGCTCGGCGCCGGCGCCGCGCTGACGGTGGCGCGCCTGCGCCGCCGCTAAGACCCCCTGGGGCGCCGGTCTCCGGCGCCCCAGCCGCGGCCCGGGAATCCCCTCCCGGCGCGCGGGCTCCGGCCCCGGGTGCCCCCACCCGGGGCCTTTTCCTTGCTAGCTCAGCACCGCCACGCCGAGCGCGGCCAGCACGCCGAACACCGCGCCCCAGATGATGATCGAGATGATCTGCCAGACGATCACCTGGTTCTTTGAAGCGCCGAACGACACCATCGCGGCCGAGGTGATCTGGCTCGGGAGGATGAGCTGGCCGAGCAGGCTCACCCCAGGAACGCCGAACTGGTCGAAGCGCTCCTTCAGCTTCGCCCGGCGCGGGCTGAGCGGGCGATCGGCCTTCCCCTTCGTCGCCTGCGTGCGCACCCCGTGGGCGGTCAGCACGCACACGAGCATCGAGATGATGTTGCCGAGCACCGCCACGGCGACCGCAACGATCGGGTTCAGCCCGATGATCACGCCGATCGCCGATCCGAAGTACGACTCCACGAAGGGGATCGCCGAGACGAGCATCACCCCGAGCCACTGGAGCACCTCGGGGAGCGAAGCGGTGAAGTCCTGGAGCGTGGTGATCATGGCTGCCTTTCTCGGGCGGTCTGGGGTGCTGCGGGATCGGGATCCCGGTCCGGCTGCGGTGCGGCCGGCGGTAATTCCATCGTTCCGGGATCCCGGACTCCGGCGTAGTGCCGACACGTCACCCGATCGTGTGGCACCGCGCACGGCCCGGCCATGACAAGTGTCATGCCCTGCCCGCCGCGCGGCTCGGCCAGGGCTGTGGCACCCTAGGCTGGATGCGTGCCTGATCAGACGACCTCTCCGAACCCCGCAGCTGGGGTGACCGCGACCTGGAACTACACGCTCGGATCGATCGTGTTCCTGTTCGTCGTGATCGATCTCTGCGTCGTGGGCGACGCCCTCGCCCGGCTCGGCGCCAGCGACTCGGGCCCGGAGCGCGGGATCCTCTTCGCGTTCGTTGTGACGAGCCTCGCCGCGTCGGCCACGCGGATCCGGTTCTGCTGGTTCATGCGCGACGCCGCCGAGGAGCACGCGCCGCCGCTCGGCTGGACGATCGCGCTCGCCGTGCCCGCCTTCGCCTCGTGGGGGATCGCCTTCGCGCTTCCCGAGATCACGATGTTCGCGGCCGTGCAGCTCTGGTTCTCGGGCACGGTGTACACCTGCTTCATGCGCCGCCCGGCCCGGTGGGCGGCGCTGATCGGGCTCCTCGCGCTGACGCTGGTGCCCATCCTGCTGCACGATCGTGCGGGCTCGCCCGCGTTCTCGCCCGCGGAGGGGGTGCAGCGCTGGCTCGTGATCAGCTACGGCGCCATGCTGCCGTTCATGCTGTACATGAGCCTGTGGATCTGGCAGATCGTGCGGAGGCTCGACGCCTCCCGCCGCCTCGCGGCGGAGCTCGCGGTGGCCCAGGAGCGCCTGCGCTTCGCCTCCGACCTGCACGACATTCAGGGGCATCACCTGCAGGTGATCGCGCTCAAGGCCGAGCTCGCGGAACGCACCCTCGACGCGGCGCCTGAGCAGGCGGCGCAGCAGGTGGGCGAGATCCGCGTCATCGCGAAGGAGGCGATGGAGGAGACCCGGGCGCTCGTCGCGGGCCTGCGCGAGGTGGGCCTCGGCGAGGAGCTCGAGAACGCGGGGGAGGTGCTCACCCTCGCGGGCGCGGAGTGCGCGCTCCGGGTACGCGGGATCCCCGAGGGGCGTGAGGCGCAGCGCGCGCTCGCCTTCGTGGTGCGCGAGGCGACGACGAACATCCTGCGGCACAGCGACGCCCGCACGGCGGAGATCGAGCTCGCCCCCGCGCGCGGGGGCTTCGCGCTCACGGTGACGAACGACGGAGTCGCGGGCGCCGGTTCCGCCGGTGGCGCGGGTGGCGCGGGTGGCACAGACGGTACAGACGGCACCGGCGGAACCAGCGGCACCGGGCTCGCCGGGCTGCGGGAGCGGCTCGCGGCGATCGGGGGCACGCTGGAGGCCGGGGTGGGTGCGGCGAGCCGCGCTGGAACCGGTGCGGAACGCGCAGCCGGGCAGCAGTTCGTCCTTACGGCCTGGGTGCCCGGCTCCGCGCAGGCGACCGCGGATCTGACGAGCGTAGCGCAGGGGCGAGGGGTGCAGTGATGAGCGAAGGACAGGACCGGATGACTACCGCAGCGCACGAGGGGGCGGCGCCGATCCGACTCCTCATCGCGGACGACGAGCAGCTGATCCGCGGAGCGCTCGAGGCCCTGCTCGGGCTCGAGACGGACATCGAAGTGGTCGGCGGCGCCGACGACGGTGAGGCTGCGGTGGAGCTCGCCCTGCGGCTGCGCCCGGACGTCTGTCTCCTGGACCTCGAGATGCCGCGCGCTGACGGGATCGAGGCCGCCGAGCGGATCCTCGCGGGCCTACCCGGGGCCCGCGCGATCATCGTGACGCGGCACGCGCGGCCCGGAGTGCTGCGCCGCGCCCTCGCCGCGCACGTCGCGGGTTTCGTGCCGAAGTCGACTCCCGCCGGGGAGCTCGCCGACGTGATCCGCGACGTCGCGTCCGGGAAGCGCTACATCGACCCCGAGATCGCCGCGGCCGCGCTCACCGCCGAGCGATGCCCGCTGACGGACCGCGAGCTCGACGTGCTGCGGGCGACGCGCACCACGTCGAGCGTGCAGGAGATCGCTGAGGAGCTGTTCCTCTCGGCCGGCACCGTGCGCAACTACCTGTCCGCCGCGATCACGAAGCTCGGCGCCGTGAACCGGCACGACGCGGCCGAGCTGGCCTGGCAGCAGGGCTGGATCTGAGCCCCGCCTCGATGTCCCGCCGCTAGGCCCCGAGGCGCCGGGAACGCTGCAGCGCGGCCGCTCCCACCGCGAGTGCGAGCAGCGCGACCGCCGCCGCGAAGATCAGCCCGGCCGGGCGCAGGCCGATCGCGTTCGCGAGCACGCCGACACCGATCGCGGGCACCGCGAGCATGAGGTAGAGCCCGGCGAAGAACGAGGACGACACCTCTCCCCGGTGCGCGGGCGCGACCTGGCCGACGGTGGTGGCGAGCCCGGCGTTCATGCAGAGGCCGCCCGAGACGCCGAGGACCGCCGCCGCGATGAGGAGCGGAGCGAGTGCCGATCCCGCGAGGGCGACTGCGAGGATCCCCGCGGCGATCGCGAGCCCCGCGCAGCCGAGCGGGAGCGCGGTGCGGGGGCGGATTCGCGCCGCGATCAGCTGCCCGGCGGCCATGCCCGCGAATGCGAGGAAGACGACGAGCCCGGCGAGTGCGTGGTTCTCGATCCCGAGCTCGCGCGCGAGGAAGAGTGCCGAGACCGCGGTGAGGACGCCGGTCACCGCGAAGCCCGTTCCCGCGGCGAGCACCGCGCGCACGAAGTCGCCGCGGATGTCGGCGGGAACCCGGAGCCGCTGCGGGCGCAGCGAAGGCCGCGCGGTGATCACGTGTGCCGGGGTCCAGGCGAGGAGCAGCGTGCAGGCGAGCGCGCAGAGCGCGAGGTGCGCGGCGAACGGGGTGACGAGGGGCTCTGCGGCGAGCTCGGCGATCAGCCCCGCGCCGAGCGTGCCGAGGGCGAGGCCGCCCGTGTTCGCGATGACCGCGAGGGAGCCAGCCGCGCCGCGGCGCTCCGGCGGGAATAGGTCCATCACGGCGGCCGTGCCCGCGCCGCTCATGAGCCCGGCGCCGAGCCCGGACACGATCCGGGCGGTGATGAGGAGGGGGAGCGAGGACGGGAGGAGGAACAGGATCGCGCTCACCAAGGCGAGTGCCACCGCGGCGAGGAGCACGGGGCGGCGCCCGATCTGGTCGGAGAGGCGCCCGAAGAGCAGGAGCGCGGCGACGACACCCGCGGCGTACACCGCGAAGAGCACGGTGACCACGAGCGGGGTGAAGCGGAGCTGCTCCGCGTAGAGGGTGTAGAGCGGCGTGGGGATCGTGGTGCCCAGCATGGTGACGGTGAAGGCGAACGCGGTCGCGATCGTGGCCCGGGCCGCGCGGCCGCGCGCTGCGGGTGTCGGGATCGGAGTGGTGGTCATGGGATCTCCCCTATATCGGTGCATGGTGTCTCGAAATGAACGTAGCACATTGCGGGGCACCGTGTCTTGATAAGGTGGCCAGCGAGGCAAGGTGTCTCGATAGTGAGGGAGTGTGTGACGTGACCCAGGTGATGGATGCGGGAGTGGCGGGCGCCGAGCGCGTGGCGGCCGCGGGTTCGAGCGGTGCGACTGTTGGCGGGGCGGTGGCCGACGCGCTGACGCCGATCGCCGAGGTGCTCGCGCGCTTCGCCGCGGGCGAGGTGGTGCTCGTAGCCGATGAGGCCGCGCGCGAGAATGAGGTCGACGCCATCGTCGCGGCCGAGCTCGCGACTCCGGCGACTATCGGCTGGATGGTGCGCTACACCTCGGGGCTCCTCTGCGCCCCGATGACCGCGGCCCGGGCGGACGCGCTTGACCTGCCGCCCATGGTCGAGCGCAACGAGGATCCCCGTGGTACCGCGTATACGGTAACGGTGGATGCGCGCACGGTGGGGTCGACCGGGATCTCGGCGACGGATCGGGCCCGCACGGTCGGTGTGCTCGCGGATCCTGGCGCCGGGCCGCGGGACCTGATCCGACCGGGCCACGTGCTCCCGCTGCGCGCGCACCCCCGGGGCACGGCCGGGCGGGGCGGGCACACGGAGGCCGCCGTCGACCTGCTGGAGCTTGCGGGCCTCGGCGCCGTCGGGGTGCTCGCCGAGCTCGTCGACGATGCGGGGGAGATGCTGCGCCTGGGCGACGTGATCGGGCGCCTCACCTTCGCGGGCATGGCGCTCACGACGGTCCCGGAGATCGCGCGGGCGGCGGAGGCGGCCCGGGCAGCACGGGCCGCACAGGCCGCCCAGCCCGCCCAGGCCGCTCAGTCCCGATAGTCGCCGACGCCGGCGCGCCAGTAGCCCTGTGCGTGGAGTGCCGAGACCTCGCGAGCGCGGAGCGCGCGCCGGGCTTCCTTCGCGGCCGAGGCCTCGGCCGCGAACCAGGCTGCGGTGCCCGGGAGGAGGTCCATGAGGTGCGCGGCCGCCGCGAGTCGCGTGCCGGGCGCCTCGTCCGGGGCGCGCACGAGCCACACGAGCTCCGCGTGCGTGGGGGCCTCGAGCTCCTGCCGATCCCGCGCATCGCCGAGCTCGATGGCCGCCCGCACCGGGCGGCCATGCCTGCTGTGGCTCTCGCGCTCCAGGACCGCGGCGACGGCGGGTAGCGCGGTCTCGTCCGCGAACAGGGCGAGAGCCTCCGCGCGGCGGCCGGCCACTCCGCTCGCGCGCGGCCCGGCGATCCGCGCGCCCGACCCGATCCGGCACTCGCTCGCCCAGTGCGGCATCGTGCCGCCCGCGTGCAGGAACACGTCGATCGTGATCTCGTCGCGGAGTGGATCGAAGCCGCGCACCGTGTAGGCGCGCCCGTGCTCGGAGCCGTCGCCGAGCGGAGCGAAGAGCTTCACCCAGGATCCGGGGGAGTCGTGCACTGCGGGCGTGAGGTCATCGCCGCCGAGGTGTAGGCGCAGCATGTGCTCGGTGAGCTGCTCGCGGGCAGTCACCACGACGTCGCGCGCGACCGCAGGCCGGCGTGGTTGCCGTGCTGCCCGGGCGCCGGGCGCCGCGCTCGCCGCCGGGGCGCTCACGGGCTGCTCGCTCGCGGCCGGGGTGCTGGTCGTCGGGGTGCTGAGGAAATCGGTCATGACGCTCCCATCTTTCCGAGTCATGATGTCCCGTAATCGTAGTCACGAGACTTCCGGGACAGCAAGCCTCGAAAGTGGTACGCTCGCCTCATGACCGAACGCACGCGCCCCCTCGGCCGCCCCCGCAGCGAGGACGCCCGCCTCGCGGTGCTCCGCGCCGTCGACGACATGCTCGTCGCCGAGGGCTACGCCGCGATGACCATGAAGGGCATCGCCGAGCGCGCAGGCGTCGGCCGCCAGACGGTCTACCGCTGGTGGTCGTCGAAGGCCGAGATCCTGCTCGAGGCGAGTGCCGCCGACGCGGTTCGGGAGCTCACGGTGCCGCCCGGCGCGACTGCGGAGGAGGAGGTCACGGCCTTCCTCGGGGCGCTGGCCGCGTTCCTCACCCACTCGGACGCGGGGCTCGCCTACCGGGCCCTGCTCGGCGAGGCGCAGCACGATCGCGCGGTCGCCGAGCTCGTGCGCGGCACCGACGTGCTCGGCGACGCCGCGCGGGAGGTGCTCGACCGCGCCCGCGCGCACGGCGCACTCACGGGCAGCGCCGACACTGCGGCGCTCGCGGCCGAGCTCGTCGGGCCACTCGTATTCCGCATCCTGGCCGAGGGATGGACCGCGGACCCGGCATCGCTCCGCGCGATGGCCGAGCGCTTCCTACGGGGCGCGGCGGCTCAGTAGAAGGAGCGGAGCAGTGCTTCGTTCGACTCGATCAGGTGCGCGCTCATGGCCTGAGACGCGCGCTCCGGCTCGCCCGCTGTGATCGCATCGAGGATTTCGCGGTGCGCGGAGAGCTCATCCTCCGAGAGCACGTGGGCGCTCGCCTCCTGGAAGAGATAGTGCATGCGCGTCGTCTCATCGAAGTACGTGCGCAGCAGGCGATCCACACGGTCATTGCGTGCGACCGCGGCGATGAGGCGGTGGAACTCGGGGGCCGCCTTCAGTCGTTCGTTCGGTGCGGCCTGTTCGTCCGCCTGCACGTCGAGTAGGGCGTTCAACTGTTCGATCAGCTCGGGGGGCCGTCGCTTCGCCGCGATTGCCGAGAGTGGCGGTTCGATGTAGAGCCGAAGGTCCATGATGTTGCGGATGTCGGTGATGCCAACCGGGCGAACCATGTAGCCGCGACGCGGGAACACCATGACGAAGTCCTCCGCGAGCAGGCGTTGCAGGGCTTCACGGACGGGGGTCTTTGAGACGCGGAAGCGCGCGGCGACGTCGGCTTCGCGGATCACGCTGCCCGGGGCGAGCTGGGCTGTGACGATCTCCTGGCGCAGCTCGGCGAGCACGCGCTGCGTGACCGAGAGCTCCGCGGCGCCGTCGCCCGTGCCGGTCGACACCTGATCCATGTGTGCGTCCATCCTTCGTGATCCTAGCGGACCGGTTGCGGAACGGCCGGGTGCGCGGCGGGAAAGCCCGCGGCGCACCCGGCCCTGACTCAGCGGCCGTTGATGTAGAGATCCGCAGCGAGCTCAGAGATGCTGTTCTCCTCCAGGGCACGGGCGACCGTGCCGTCGGCCTTCGCGCGCTCGTAGTAGTCATCGATCGCGGCGGTCATCGCGGTGTTGCCCTTGGTGTGCGGCCAGTTGTTCTCGAGCAGCACGGTGAGCTCGGGGTACCCCGGTTCGTCGGCAAGGATCTTCGTCACGTAGTCGCTGTCGCGGTCGGTGAAATTGAAGCCCTGAATGCTCTGCCAAGCGACGGCGTCGATGCGGCCGGCCTTGAGATCCTCGAAGGCATTCGAGTCGCTCTGGTACTCCTCGACGTTCTCGGCACCGTAGGCGGCCTGCAGCGGGGCGACGTAGTACGAGCCCGAGAGCGTGCCGATGCGCTTTCCCTGGAGTGAGTCGACGGTGTCGTAAGCGTCGTCCTTCGCGGAGGTGAAACCAAGCGTCTCATAGAGGATGCTTCCCTCGGCCTGGGCGAATACCTCGGCGCGCTCGGGCGTCTTCAGGATGAGCCCGCCGAACATATCCGACTTGCCCTCGCGCAGATCGAGCTGCGCTGCTGCGCCCGTCATGGGCTTGAACTTCACCGTGAGGCAGTTCTCGGCGGCAAACTCGGGGATGAGGATTGCATCGATGCCGGAGAACGGGCCGCTGTCGGAGAGCGCGTGGAACTTCGGCGCCGCATTCATGGCTGCGACCGTGAGCACGCCCGATTCGATCGTGGGGAACTCATGCAACGGCGTGCAATCTTCGGCAACCGAGCTTTCTGCTTCGGAAGCGGGAGCGTCGCCACTCGAACAGGCGGTGAGCAGCAGAAGCGCTGCGGCTCCCGCGGCTGCGGCGCGGGTGGCTGCGGTGCGGGGCGAACGCCGGAACTGGGGTACGGGGTACATGCTCATCGGAATACTCCTCTGTATGTGTGGTGAGCGGGAATTGCAGGAACAGGGTGAGCTACGAGTGGGCGGCCGTGATGTTGACGACCCTGGTGCTGGGGGCGATCTCGGTGCTGCCGGGGCCGCGCCCGCGCCGTCGGCCGGGGCGCCGACGGGTACTGGTTCCCGTGATGCGCTGCAGTCGCCGATCTGCGAGAACCTCGCACCACGCGAGGAGCGAGGTCACGGCGAGGTAGAGCAGCGCTGCCACGAGGAGCGGTTCGAGCACGCGGAAGTTCGTCATGCCGATCGAGTAGGCGGACCCGAGAAGCTCTTTCCCGCCGATCGCGTAGGCGAGCGCGGTGCCCTGGAATGTGATGATCGCGATACCGATGACCGGAGGCACTGCGATGTTCAGCACGTGCGGCACAACGATGCGCAGTGTCGTGTCACCGGGGGAGAGCGCGAGTGCCTGGGCCGCCTCGATCTGGCCCCTGGGCACGCTCGCGATCGAGGCGCGGAAGATCTCGGCGGTGTAGGCGGCGGTGGTGAGACCGAACGCGACGGTAATCGCAGCGAACCGGTCGAGCGTCACGACGCTTGCGAGACCGAAATAGACGAGATACAGCGTGAGGAGCGCCGGGAATCCTCGGAATGTCTCCACGAGCGCGATCGTGATGATCCGGAGCCAGCGGCGGCGGCTGTTGAGCGCGAGTCCGGCAAGGAACCCGAGGGGAATGCCCGTGACGAGGCTCGCCGCGGCCATAGCCACACTCGTGCCGAGCCCGGGCAGGAGCTGCACGACGAGGGAGAAGAACTCGGACATTAGGCTGCCACCCCCAGAGCGCCGCGTGCGGTGCGGGTGCCGAGGTGGCGCGCGAGTATTCCGATCGGGACCGTGACCGCGAGGTAGACCGCCCCGATCACGAGGAAGGAGAGTACGGGATCAGCGCCGACCTGCACCGCGTTGTACGCGTAGAACACCATCTCGTTCGCGCCGATGATCGAGGCGATCGCGGTGTTCTTGATCAGCGTGATCGAGTAGGCGGCGACGGAGGCGAGCATCACCGGAATCGCCTGCGGGAGCACGACGCGAGTGAGCGTATCCCACCGGCTGAGGCCGACAGCTGCAGCGCCTTCCCACTGTCCCGTCGGGACGGCGTCGAGCCCGGCGCGGATGCTGTCGCCGATGTAGGCGGAGTTGATGATGCCGAGCCCCACGATAGCCGCGAGGACCGGCACTTCCGAGATGATGCCGAGCGTCAGTCCGAAGTAGATGATGATGAGCCACGCGATCGGCGGGATACCCCGTGCGATCCAGGCCCAGAGTGCGCCGAGACCCTTCGCGATGGGGTTCCTCGACCTGCGAAGAACCGCGACGGGGATGGCGAGCACGAGTGAGAGGGCGAGCGCTCCGCCCCAGATCTGGAGTGTGACGAGGAATCCCTCGAGCACATATCGGGGATCGAGCATCACATCACTCCGCTCAGAGCATTCACGAAGCGTCGGATGCGCTCGTGCTCCGGCTCGACGAGAATCTCATCGGGGGTGCCGAGGCCGAGCACCGCGCCGTCGGCGATGAACATCACGCGATCCGCGGCTTCCTGCGCGAACTGGATTTCGTGGGTGACCATGAGCATCGTCATGCCGCCTTCGGCGAGCTCCTTCATGACCTTGAGGACTTCGACGCGCATCTCGGGGTCGATCGCGCTCGTGGGCTCGTCGAATAGGATCACCTCGGGATCAAGCGCGAGGGAGCGCGCGATCGCCACGCGCTGCTGCTGGCCGCCCGAGAGCTGGTTCGGTCGCTTGTGCATGTGCTCTGCGAGGCCGACGCGCTCGAGGAGCTCGGCGGATCGCTGCGCGGCGCTCGCCCGGTCTCGTCCCAGCACGCGCCGCTGTGCGAGGCTCACATTCTCGAGCGCCGTGTGCGTGGCGAAGAGATTGAATGACTGGAACACCATGCCCACGCGTTTGCGGAGCGCGCGAACGGAGGCGACGGGAACCCGACGTTCCGCATCGAAGACGCGCTCGCCCTGGAGATCGATCGTGCCCGCGTCTGGCACCTCCAGCGCATTCAGGCATCGGATGAACGTGCTCTTCCCAGAACCGCTCGGGCCAATGATGGCGATGTGCTCACCTTTGCGCACATCGACACTGATGCCGCGCAGGATCTCCTTCTCGCCGTAGCTTTTTCGGATGTCGCGCGCAGAGAGCGCGGTCGGGGGGTTACTCGGAGACATTTCGGGTCGCTTCCTGGAAGTGGGCGGACGGTTCCTCGGCGCTCGGTGCGCCGGGGATCGAGGGGTCACGGAGAAAATCGAAGTCGCAGCCGTCCTCTGCCTGGAGCACGTGCGCGTGGTGAAGCCGGGCGAAGCCGCGGAGAGGGGCCGTGGCGGGGCGAAACGGTGTCCGGGCGGCGAACTCCTCCGGATCGACGCAGTGCTCCAGCCTGCCGGACTCAGCATCGAGGAACACCTCGTCGCCGTCGCGCAGGTAGGCGAGTGGGCCGCCGACCGCCGCCTCGGGTGAGACGTGGAGCGCGACAATGCCCGTCGAAGTGCCGCTCATCCTCGCATCCGAGATGCGAACCATCTCGGTGACGCCCTGCCGGTGCAGTTTGGCAGGGATGGGGATGTGTCCAACCTCGGGCATACCTGGTGCGCCGACCGGCCCGAGCCCCCGGAGCACGAGAATGCTCTGGGCGTCAACGTTCAGATCCGGATCGTCGATGCGGGCGTTGAGATCGTCGAGGCCATCGAAGACGACGACGCGACCGCGGTGAGTAAACAATCCGGGATCGCCGACTCCGGCAGCCTTGAGCACCGCGCCGCCGGGCGCGAGATTGCCGCGGAGCATGCGGAGGGCGCCGCGCGGAGCACGTGGGGCGGCCGCGCTCGCGAGAATGTCCTCCGGGGGAGCGGGGCGCCCGGCGAGCTCGGTCTGCCAGCTCGTTCCGAGCGCCGTTCGCTCCGTGAGGTGGAGCAGCTCGGGAAAGCGGCCGAGGGTCGCAGGCACTCCGCCTGCAGCCTCAAGCTCCGGGAGAGTGTGTGCGCCGCCGGGGCGCACATTGGCCAGATACGGCGTGGTGCGCGACCACTCCTCGAAGCGATCGATCCCGATCCGGTGCCCAGCCCGCCCGGCGATTGCCTCGAGATGGATGACGGAGTTCGTGGACCCGCCGAGTGCGGTCACCGCCCGGAACGCGTTCTCGAGCGAGCCCGGCGTGACAAGCTCACGCGGCGAGACGTCGCGCTCCACCGCGGCGACGGCGGCGATGCCCGTGCGGTAGGCGATCTCCCGCCGTTCGAGGCTCGTGGACTCCGCGAAGGCGCTTCCGGGAAGCGCGAAACCGAGCACCTCCGCGATTGCCGCCATCGTGCTCGCGGTTCCGAGCACGTTGCAGGTTCCCACGTCGGCGTTGAGGTTCCCCTCGAACTCGAGCCACTCAGCGTCGTCGATCTCACCGACGCGGCGGCGGTCGCAGAACGGCCAGGCGTCATCCACGGTGATCGACGAGTTGCCGCGATGGCACGATACCGGCCGCGGACCGGCGACCACCATCACCGCTGGCTTGCCGGCGCTCACCGCGCCCATGAGCTGGGCGGGCACGGTCTTGTCGCAGCCGCCGAGCAGCACGACCCCGTCGATCGGAGAGACCGAGATCATCTCTTCGACATCCATTGACATGAGATTGCGGAGGTAGAGGCTCGTCGGCCGGGTGAAAGGCTCGGAGATGGAGATCGTGGGGAACTCGAGGGGGAGCCCGCCGGCTTCGCGCACGCCGCGCTTCACCTCCTGTACGAGGCGGCGAAGGCCCGCGTTGCACGGGTTGAGGTCTGAGGCGCTGTTCGCGATCCCAATCACGGGGGTGCGGCGCACTTCCTCCGCCGAGGCCCCGCCGCCCCTCAGGAACGCTCGGTGCATGAGACCGTCCTGGCCGGGGTCGCTGAAGAGTGCTCCGCCGGACCCGGCAATGCCTCGCTGTGACATGGATCTCCTTCGATCACCGACTGCTCTGTCGGACATATAGGAACCTACCAACAAAAAAATCTCTTTACGCATATGGCAGATATATTTGTGATATATGACTTGGCTCCCTACGCTGGGCCTGGGCGGCGAGCCTGCTCGGTGAGCCTGCTCGGGAACCGCCGCGCTTCGCGCCGAGTCGGCACGCGGCGCTTCGTACTCCGAACGCACTGAGGAGATTTCTCATGAGCGACGACGCTCTCCGCATCGCCATCATTGGTGAGGCCTACGACGGCCTGGTGGCCGAGCTCGAAGCCGCCGGGGCGCGCTGTGTTGCAGACCCTGCGGAAGCCGATGGAGTCGTGGTCGCCTTCGGTGGTCGGCCGGAGGCGCTTCGTGCCGCGCTCGACGCCCACTCCAACGTGCGGTGGGTGCAGCTGCCGAGCGCGGGCATCGAGCTCTTCGCCGATTCGCTTGCCGCTCACCCGCAGTGCGACTGGACGAGCGCAAAGGGTGCGTACGCCCTCCCGGTCGCTGAGCATGCTCTGGCGCTCACGCTTGCGCTGCTCCGTGAGCTGCCGAGACGCGCGCGTGCTCGGGCCTGGGGTCCTGCGGCGGGCACGTCGCTTCACGGGCTCCGGGTGACCGTGCTCGGCGCGGGCGGAGTCGCGCAGGAGATTGTTCGGCTGATGGGCTGCTTCCACACTGAGGTGACTGTTGTGCGGCGCCAGGCCGAGCCCATGCGCGGTGCCGCGCGCACGGTCACCACGGCCGAGCTCGGGCGCATTCTGCCTGACACGGACGTGCTCGTGCTCGCCGCAGCCCTCACCTCAGGGACGCGGCAGCTGCTCGACGCGACCGCTCTTGCCGCGCTCCCTGAACGGGCGGTGCTCGTCAATATTGCGCGTGGAGCGCTCATTGATACCGATGCGCTGGTGGCCGCGCTCCGGTCGGGGCATCTCGCCGGCGCCGCGCTCGATGTGACCGATCCCGAACCACTGCCCGCGGGGCATCCTCTCTGGAGCGAGCCCCGCGCCCTCATCACACCGCACTCGGCAGACACGCTCGAGATGATTCAACCGCTGCTCGCGGCCCGCGCCGCGGAAAACGTCGCGGCGCTCAGGAGTGGTGCTCCGCTCGTTGGACTGGTCGACGCCGCTGCGGGCTACTGAGACAGCGCGGCCCGGACCTGCTGAGCGTGATCCCCAGCTGGCGCGCGGGAGCCGGTACCACGCGGTGTGGTCCGCGCCGCTCAGCCGCGCGTTGCCCGCTCGAGTTCCACCAGAGCTGCGAGGTCTCGTGATCCCCAGCCCCGCGCCCGCGCCTCGGTGAAGCGGGCGGCTGCGGCGGCGAACACCGGGAGGCCGACGTTGCGCATCGTGCCGATGCCGTGCACGAGCTGCTGCGCCTCCGCGAGCCCACCGATCGTTGCGTCGGATGGCTCCTGAAGTGCGGCGCCGGACGCGTCGAGCGCGAGCGGAAGGCATCGTGCGAGCATGGCGCTCCCGGCCCAACCGCCGGTGAGGGCCCGGGTGGCAGCTCCGCCCTCAATGCCCAGCTCCTGGATGAGTCGCGCTGCCTCGCTCGCCGCCGCGACGTGCGTGCTCACCAGCATCTGATTGATGAGTTTGAGCGCAAGCCCGCTCCCTGCTGGGCCGAGCCACTCGACGACAGCAGCGTAGGCGGAAGCGACCGCGCGGAGTGAGGCCTCCGCCGCCGACGGGCCTCCGGCCATCACGACGAGGGCGCCGGCCGCAGCGGCGACCGCACCGCCACTCACGGGAGCGTCCACGAACGACAGTCCGCGCGCTTCGGCGGCGGCGGAGAGTTCTCGCGCGGCCTCCGGAGAGAACGTGCCGTGCTCGACGATCACCTGCCCGGGCCGGGAGCCGGAGAAGGTACCGTCCGGCCCGGTGTGGACCTCGCGGATCACCGCGGTATCGAGCAGGCAGCTCAGCACGAGGTCATTCTTCGCCGCGAGCTCCGCCGGAGAGCTCGCGAGCTTGGCGCCGCGATCGGTGAGGGGGCGCGTGCGCTCGGGGGAGCGGTTCCACACCGTGACGTCGTAGCCGGCATCGACGAGGCGGTGAGCCATGGGGGCACCCATCGCGCCGAGACCGATGAAGCCGATGCGCCGCGGCTCGGGTGCGCTCGAATTGGGCATAGTCGTTCCTTCGAATCAGACGAGGCGTTGCCCGCCGTCCACCGGCAAGATCGCGCCGGTGACGTAGGCGGAATCGATGAGCGCGAGGCAGGCTTCGGCAATGTCCTCCGGAGTGCCGGAGCGACCGAGCGGACTCTCCGCGATCACGTGATCGCGG
>NZ_AYMV01000031.1 GCF_000633415.1 Leucobacter sp. PH1c
GAGCACGAGCACGAGGAGGAGCAGGAACACGCCGGCGAGGAACGTGGAGACGCGCGTGCGGGCGCCCGAGGCCTTCACGTTCATCATCGTCTGTCCGACGACGGCGCAGCCGCCCATGCCGCCAAAGCAGCCCGACATGAGATTGGCGACGCCCTGGCCCCATGCTTCGCGGGTGCGGCTCGTGCGGGTGTCGGTGATCTCGTCGACGAGCTGCGCCGTCATGAGGGATTCGAGGAGCCCGACGCACGCCATGCCGAGCGCGGCGGGGCCGATGATGGCGAGCGTGTCGAGCGTCAGCGGCACCGAGGGGAAGAAGAACTCGGGGAGGCTGCGGGGGAGCTCGCCCTGGTCTCCCACCGTCGGGACCGAGAGCCCGAGTACCACCACGGCGAGTGTGACGAGCACGATGGCCACGAGCGGGGCGGGGACCGCGCGAGTGAGTCGCGGGAACAGTGCAAGCACGAGCAGCCCGCCCGCGACGAGCGGGATCACGGCCACGGGCGCACCGATGAGGTGCGGCAACTGCGCGCCGAGCACGAGCAGCGCGAGCGCGTTCACGAAGCCCACCATCACGCTGCGCGGGATGAAGCGCATCAGCCGCGCGACGCCGAGGAGCGCGAGCAGGATCTGGAGCGCACCCGCGAGGAGCACCGTCGCCACGAAGTACTCGATGCCGTGCTCCCGCATGACGGGGGCGATCACGAGGGCCACCGCGCCCGTGGCTGCGGTGATCATCGCGGGGCGGCCGCCCACGAACGCGATCGTCACCGCCATGATGCAGGACGAGAAGAGCCCCATACGCGGATCGACGCCCGCGATCACGGAGAACGCGATGGCCTCGGGGATGAGCGCGAGCGCGACGACGAGCCCGGCGAGGGCCTCGCGGGTGAGGATGCGGGGGGAGCGCAGGGCCGCGCGCACGGAGAGCGGCCGCGCGGTCGTGGGCGGTAACGCTTCCGCGTGCTGCGGGGCGTCCCCCGAGTCATCGGCGCGGGAAGCGGGGCGCGTCATACGAGTCCTTCCGGGTCGGTGCGGCGTGCGCCGCGCAGAGGGGCAGCGTACCGGAGCCGGGCCGTGCATCGCGAACCGGCGGCGATCCAAGAGCTGAGCCCTCGGTTACCCCGGCGGCTGAGCCGCCGGTTGCGCTGGCGCCTGAGCCCTCGGCGCCCTGGCTGCTGAGCCGTGCGCGGTTGCTCGGACTCTGGGAGACTGTGGGCATGCGTCTCGAAATCCTCACCATCCCTGAGTGCCCGAACGGTGCACTCGCCGAGGAGCGGACCCTGGCGGCCCTCGCCCGCATCGGCGAAGACACGGGAGACGTACGGGTGCGGGAGCTCGCGAGCGATGCCGAGGCCGCCGCAGCGCTATTCTCCGGCTCGCCGACGATCCTGCGCGACGGCATCGACCTCTTTCCCGGTACCCGAGCGGCCACGCTCGCCTGCCGGGTCTACCCGGGAGAACAGGGCGGCGCACCGAGCGGCGCACCGAGCGTCGCCCAGATCGAGGCCGCGCTTCGGGGACACACCCGGGACTGACGCGGACACCCGCTGTTCGCTTGCCGCACGGGGCTCCGCGGCAGCACACTGAGAGGATGCCCGAGACCGCCGCCGCAACGGATCCCGCGGCGCGGCCCCCGGCCCGCGCACGCGAGGTAGCGAGCGCGTTCCTGCGTCTCGGGGTCACGTCGTTCGGCGGACCCACCGCTCACCTCGGGTACTTCCGTGAAGAGTTCGTGCGCCGCCGCCGGTGGGTGAGCGACGCGCAGTACGCCGAGCTCGTCGCTCTCTGTCAGTTCATCCCGGGGCCCGCGTCGAGCCAGCTTGGCTTCGCGCTCGGAATGCTGCGAGCCGGTGCCCCTGGGGCGCTCCTCGCCTGGATCTGCTTCACGCTGCCGTCCGCGCTGCTGCTTGGTGTGCTGGCAGCGGCCGGTGCCGGGCTCGCCGCGAGCGCCCCCGCCGCCTGGGGTGGCGCGCTCCTCGGACTCCAGGCGGTTGCCGTCGCGGTCGTGGCGCACGCGGTCTGGGGCATGGCGCGCGGCCTCGCTCCCGACCTGCCGCGCCGCGCGATCGCCCTGGGCGGGCTGGCGCTCGCTCTGGTCATTCCCGGAACGGGCGGCCAGCTGCTCGCGATCATCGGGGGCGCCGGGGTGGGGCTCCTCGTGGCCGCGCGGCACCGCGGGCGCGGGGCGCGGGCTGCCGACTCCGTGGCCCCGACCGCGGGGGCGCCTGCGCCTCTACCTGCGTCGGACGGTGAGCTGCCGATCCGGATCCGGCCCAGTGTCGGGATCGGTGCAGCGGTGCTGCTCGCCGCGCTGCTCCTGCTGCTCCCGCTCGCCGCCCGCGCGTGGCCCGAGCTCTGGCTGCTCGTCTCCGAGACCTTCTTCCGTGCTGGCGCACTCGTCTTCGGCGGCGGGCACGTGGTGCTCCCGTTGCTCAGTGCGGAGCCCCTCATCGCTGACGGCCTCCGCCCGGATCAGCTGATGAGCAGCTATGCAGCGGCCCAGGCCGTACCTGGACCGCTCTTCACGCTCGCCGCTCCGCTCGGGCTCGACCTCGGGTTCGCCGCGGGGTTCGGGGCCTGGGGCGCGCTCGGGCTCGCTGCCCTGGCGCTCGTCATGATCTTCCTGCCCGGCATGCTCTGGCTCATCGCCGTGCTCGCGGTCTGGGCGCGAGTGCGCTCGCACGGCTCGGCGCGGGGCATCCTGTGGGGCGTGAACGCGGCCGTGGTCGGGATCCTGGCGGCGGCGCTCGTCTCCCCGGTGGTTCCCGCGGGACTGACGGGCTGGGTACCGCTCGGCATCGCGCTGCTCGGCGGGGCGCTGCTCGCCCGCGGGCGCGTGCCGGCCTGGCAGATCGTGATTCTGGGGGCACTCGCGGGCGCAGCGGCTGCGGCGCTCGGGGTTCCGCTCGGCTGGTGAGCGCGATACACGGACCTCAGCTCTCGGCCGGCGCCCCGGGAATGAGGGTGCGCAGCAGCGTGGCCACGGCCGCCTCGTGTGCGTCCGAGATCCGGTAGTACACCCAGGTGCCCCGGCGCTCGGAGACGAGGACCCCCGCGTCGCGCAGCACCCGGAGGTGGTGGGACACCGTGGGCTGGCTCACCGGGGCGAGCGCAGCCAGGTCGCAGACGCAGCGTTCGCCCCCGGGCGCTCCCGCGATCGCGGAGAGGAACCGGAGCCGCAGGGGATCGGAGACGGCCTTGAGGAGCGTCGCCAGCCGCTCCGCCTCGGGGACCGAGAGCGCGGGCGCGAGATCCGGGCTCGCCGTGCAGCCGGCGGAGGCGTTCCCTGACCCGTTCGCGGTCGCGCGTCCCGTTGCGCTTCTCGCCTGGCCCGTTGCGTCGCTCATCGGGACCGCCCATCATCCGTCGCGGTGGCCGGTCCGTGCGCGGGGTTCGGTTCGGGGTGCGACGCGGGGCTCGGCGCTGCGATCTGCTCGCCGAACCAGGCCCCCGCGAGCCAGCGCGAAACGTACACGAGCCCGACCAGCACGGGGACCTCGATGAGCGGGCCGACCACCCCGGCGAGCGCCTCGCCCGAGGTCGCGCCGAAGGTGGCGACCGCGATCGCGATCCCCAGCTCGAAGTTGTTTCCCGCAGCCGTGAATGCGAGCGTCGCCGAGCGCGCGTAGCCGAGGCCGAGGAGGCGCCCCGTCAGGATCCCCGTGCCCCACATGAGTGCAAAGTAGAGGAGGAGCGGAACCGCGATGCGCACGACGTCGAGCGGTCGGCTCGTGACGGCCGCGCCCTGGAGCGCGAAGAGGAGCACGATCGTGATGAGGAGCCCGGTGAGCGCGAGTGGCGCGATCCGCGGGAGGAAACGCTCCTCGTAGCGGGTGCGGCCCCAGCTGCGTTCGCCCCACGCACGGGAGAGGAGCCCGGCAACGAGCGGCAGCCCGAGGAACACGAGCACGTTGGCGGTGATCTGCCAGAGCGACACTTCGAGCCCTGCGGTGTCGAGCCCGAGCCAGCCGGGGAGCACCGTGAGATAGAACCAGCCGAGCCCCGAGAACGCGAGGATCTGGAAGACGGAGTTGAGGAGGACGAGGAGGGCGGCGGCCTCGCGATCGCCGCACGCGAGATCGTTCCAGATCACGACCATCGCGATGCACCGCGCGAGCCCGATGATGATGAGACCCGTGCGGTACTCGGGGAGATCCGGGAGCAGCCACCAGGCGAGCGCGAACATGAGGGCGGGGCCGACGATCCAGTTGAGCGCGAGCGACGCGAGGAGGAGGCGCGGACTGCCCGCCGCGCCGAGCCGGTCGTACCGCACGCGCGCCATGACCGGATAGAGCATGACGAGGAGGGCGATCGCGATCGGCCAGGAGATGCCCGCCACCTCGAGCTGCGCCAGCCCCTCCGCGATACCGGGAACGAAGCGGCCGAGGAGGAGGCCGAGCAGCATGGCCGAGGCGATCCAGATCGGGAGACCAGCATCGGCGCGGGAGAGGCGCTGCGGGGGAGCGGCGGCCGAAGCCCCGGGAGTGACGGGCGCTGCCTGCTCGGTGCGAGGATCGGTGTGCGTGGGCATGCGTCTATATTGACAGTTATCGATACAGTGCGCCACGCCGACGTTGCGTGCGCGGCGAGCCTAGGATGGTCGGGTGCCTCCGCGTCGCAGATTTCCCGTGTCGAGTTCGGCGAAGACCCGCGCCCGCTACGCCAAGCGGCGCCAGCGGAGACTTTCGCGGGTGGTGAACGACCTCTCGTCCGCGGAGTGGGAGGAGCTGCGCGCGGCCTGGGGGTGCTGCGCCTACTGTGGAGCGCTCGAGGCGGCTCTCCAGAAGGACTGCATTCAGCCGATTTCCCGCGGGGGTCGCTACACCCTGGAGAACGTGGTGCCCGCGTGCCCGTCGTGCAACGCGAGCAAGCACACCAACGAGGTCACCGCGTGGCTGCGCCGCAAGAACCTTGACGAGCGGGCCTTCTTGCAGCGCTACGCCGAGATCATGGCGGGGCTCGAGGCGACGGAGGAATAGGAAAAGGTGCCACCCGAGTGGGTGGCACCTGTCGTGTTCCTCGTGGGTTGAGACTACTGCACGTTGACGAACACCTCGTCGGCGAGAATGCCCGGCTTTACGCGAAGCACCCCGTCCGCGCTCGTGGGGATGGCGAATGCAATGTTCCCGGTTGCGCTCGCGCCGGCGTACAGCTCAGCGGCGCCGAACGTCGGATCCGGCGCGACTGCGATGGAGTCCCAGGTTCGAATAACCTCTCCTCCGGCGGTGACGTAGTCAATGCCGACGAACGCGGGGAAGGAGGAACCCGATCCCTTGTAAGAGATGGTTGCGTTCACGAGGGCGTACTGGGAGCCTTCAGCGGGGGCCTGGTTGAACTGATTGGCTGCCGCGACCTCCTCGTTGGCGGCAAGATTCACGCTATTGATCACCACATCCCAGTCCGCGGAGGAGATCGTGGACCCCAAGGGATACGGAGACTCGCGCGTACCCTCTGCCGGTGCGGCCTCAGTCTCGGTTGACTCGGCCTGATCATCCGACTTGTTCGCCGACTGCTGATCATCAGATGGAGTCTCGGCGGTCACGGCAGTTTTCTTCTCAACAGTGTCTACGACCGCGGAGGTCAGTGCCCCTGCAGCGATGGTCGTGATGAGCGATGCAACGAGAGCAACGCCCGCGAGCGCTGTGCCGGTAATCGCCATGCCTTTCGGCTGCTTCTTGATGAGCGCGAAAATGCCGAGACCAAGTCCGGCTGCGCCGAGAATGATCCCGACCACGGGGAGGAGTCCGGTGAGGAACGCGACAATTCCTACTACAAGCGCAGCAATAGCGAGCCCCTTGGGTGCTGCTGGTGCTGGAGCTGGGGCGGACTGCGGGAAGTGGGGCTGGTCGGGGGCGGGTGGCTGCGGCGTCACAAACTGATTCTCACTCATAGTAAAGAACCATAGCTTCTATATTTAGAACACAGAAATCACACCGATATTGGCTGTGAAGCGTTCGATGGAGATTCCTCGTGGCCAAACCGAGGGCGGCGCATCTGGGTAAAGTGGCCGGGTTAGGCGGCAGGATCTGGCGCGGAAAAGGCCCGACCGCATGGTGCCTCACGTGTGGGTGGGTGACGTGTGGTGACGTGCCGAGACACAGGTGTGTCTGTTGATCGGGGGTTGGGTCCTTCTCCGGCGTAGGAGCGTACCTCAGACAACAAGAAAGCCCCCGGTCGAAACCGGGGGCTCATTCTGTGCGCGATACTGGGATTCAAGAATAGGCAACGGCAAACATTGCAGTGAAAACGAACCAAGCCACAACAAGCAGTATCCAGAAAGGTGCTCGCCCTTTCCGAGTTGCTGACCAGATGGCGAGACCAAAGCCAGTGCAGCTCGCCAAGAAACCGGGTAGCCCGAAAACAATCATTCCCCCAAAGACGCCATCGAGCGGTGAACTGCAAAGCGTGTCAGGGGGACAAGCGCCACGAGCAAGCCACTCTCCAACGGAGAGGATTCCGGCTATCAGAGACATGGCCACAATGACCGCTGCTCCAGCCAACAGAGATTGCGTAAACGGATAATACCGTCGAAGCATAGGGCCAATCACTGCAGTCAAGGTTGCTGTGATGATCGGAACAAGTATCCCGAAGATGAACGGAACGGGTGTTGTCAAAATTCGCGGGGATCCGGCATCTGCTGGAACAAGTGAAAACAATATCGTTCCCACTAATCCCACTAGCGAAACTGCGAGAAATGTTCGCCAAGCCATGTGCCAACGTGAATAGGTCTTCCACGGGTGCCCATCGGGGAGCCCCGGCTCGACTTGGTGAAGATCTACCATGTGGCCAGAGTAATGGTGGCGAAGACTTCCGTCGGCGTCGACCGATGTTCCCCGTATATTCCCCGCAGGCGTGTTTCCCGCGTGTAAAACAAAGAAGACCCTTGATTTCTCAAGGGTCTTCGGGAGTGCGCGATACTGGGATCGAACCAGTGACCTCTTCCGTGTCAGGGAAGCGCGCTACCGCTGCGCCAATCGCGCCTAAAAGGCTATTGAATTATAGCGAGGTGG
Source organism: Leucobacter sp. PH1c (assembly GCF_000633415.1). Classification (GTDB taxonomy): domain Bacteria; phylum Actinomycetota; class Actinomycetes; order Actinomycetales; family Microbacteriaceae; genus Leucobacter. The sequence continues at coordinate 7,011 of NZ_AYMV01000031.1, forward strand.
CGACGGGATTCGAACCCGTGTATACGGCTTTGCAGGCCGCTGCCTCGCCTCTCGGCCACGCCACCGTATGGTGTTGCCACCTATTCAAATAAGCAATCAAGCAATATGACTACCAGAGCGGATGACGAGACTCGAACTCGCGACCCTCACCTTGGCAAGGTGATGCGCTACCAACTGCGCTACATCCGCATGTTCACGGTGTTTGTTTCTGTGTTGCTGCCGTGTACTTGTATGACTATACGGGGGTTTTGCCGGGGCGCGCAAATTGGGCCCGTCACCCCGGGCGCGCCGCGGCTCCACGTAAGGGATCCGCGGGTTTTGCGCCTTTTTCGGCATTCTTGGACCCGGCCCCACACCTTGGCGGTTACTGTGGGTACATGGTGAAGGCGTCGCGTTCCGGGCTGAGGCGCGGGCTCTGCCTGGGGGTCATCCTCCTGGTTGCGGTTGCCCTTGTCGTCGCGGTGACCTTCCGCCAGCAATTGAAGGACCACTTCGCTGCCGTGTCGTTCGAGCCGAGCGTTCGCGTCGAGCGCGTGCTCGACGAGTTGCAGCTCACGGATGCCGGCGAGCGCATCTTCCTCGCGACGCAGCCGACAGTCGACGGGAGCCAGAACTTCAACGCGCAGTGCGCGGGCGTGGATCACTCCGAGCAGGGCCACGTGCTCGGCTGCTACACGGAGGATCGGATCCACCTCTTCGATGTCACCGATGAGCGCGTCACGGGAGTGGTCGAGGTTACTGCGGCGCACGAACTGCTTCATGCGAGCTACGCGCGCCTCGGCGACGGCGACCGCGCGATGCTGAGCGCCAAGCTGCGCCAGGAGTACGACCGGCGAGCCGCTGAAGATCCCGAGCTGAAAGAGCGCATGGCGGTCTATGAGCATCTCTCCGAGGCGGCGTTCGCGAACGAGCTCCACTCGGTGTTCGGAACGGAGGTGCGAGATCTGCCTGACTGGCTCGAAGAGCACTACGCCCAGTGGTTCAGTGATCGAGGAGCGATCGTCGACGCCTTCGCGAGGTATCACGCCGTTTTCGTCGACCTCCAGAAGCAGGCGGACGCGCTCCGCGGCGAAATGGAGAGCCTCCGCGCGGACGTTGAGGCGCGGAAGCAGAGTTACGTCGCCGATGTCGAGCAGTTCAATACCGACGCTGCCGACTTCAGTGCGCGCAACGAGCGATTCGAGTTCTCCGATGACGCGATCGGCTTCGACCGGATCCGCGGGGAGCTTGAGTGGCGCCGCGGCGAGCTCGAGGCCACGCGAGTGGGCATTCAGGCTGACGTTGATCGCTACAACGCGCTGCGGGACCAGCTCACCGCGCTCAGCGAGGTGAGCTCGGAGTTGGATCAGCAGTTGAACAGCGACCTTGCGCCGGTAACGACACGCCCGGATGGGGAGTGAGACTTCCCCGAGAACACGCGGAAGCTCGGCTGATTGCACGGGGGCGTGGCCGAGCCGTGTAATATCAATCTGGTTGATGCGGATCCGACAGGGTCAGCGAAAACGGGCGATTGGCGCAGTTGGTAGCGCGCTTCCTTCACACGGAAGAGGTCATCAGTTCGAGTCTGGTATCGCCCACCACGAGAACGCCCCCGGCACTGCCGGGGGCGTTCGCTGTTTCTGGGTGCACCCCCCGGATCAGCGGGGGAGCAGCGCCCCGAGCCTGCGGGCGCCCTCGGCGAACTGCGCCGGTGTCCCCGCCCCAAACGAGAAGCGCAGGTGCGGGGCCGGCGGCTCGTCGACGAAGAAGTGCCGGCCGTTCCCCACGAGCACGCCCGCCGCGTCCGCCGCTGCGCTCAGCGCGTCAGTGTCGGTATCCAGGGGGAGACGTGCCCAGAGATGCAGCCCGCCGCGCGGGGGTGCCGAGATGCGCGCCTGCGGCAGTGACTCCCGCAGCGCGGTCAGCAGGGCGTCTCGCCGCGCGGCGAGTGCGGGGGCGAGCCGCGCCAGATGTCGCGGCCAAGCGCTCGAGGTGAGGAGACCGAGCGCGACCTCCTGGATGAGCGGCGCGACGCCGAGGTCCTCCGCGGTGCGCGATGCGCGGAGGCGCGCCGCCGCGGGGCCGCGCGCCACGATCGCGCCGAGGCGTAGCCCGGGAGAGGCGGGCTTCGACAGTGTGAGAATCGAGACGACGTGCCCGTCCGGGGCGGCGGTGAAGAGCGGTGCCGGTGTCGGGCTCTCGATGCCGAGGTGGCGAGCCCAGTCGTCCTCGATGATGAAGGCCCCGTACTGCGCGGCGAGCTCGAGCACGCGGGCGCGGCGCTCGGGGCTGAGCGTGGCGCCCGTCGGGTTCGCGAAACCCGGCTGCAGGGAGATGAGGCGCGCCCCGGTGCGGCGCAGCTCGTCCTCCAGGCGGTCCACGAGGATTCCGTCGGCGTCGGTGGGGACGGGGGCGAGCCGGAGGCCCGCGCTCTGCGCGGCAATGAGCGCACCCGGGTATGCCGGGCTCTCGGTGATGAGGGTCGCCCCGGGCTCGGCGAGCGTACGCATCGCGAAGACGAGTGCCTGCTGGCCGCCGGGGGTGACGATCACCTCCCCGGGATCCGCCCGATAGCTCGCGGCGAGCACGCGGCGCAGCTCGGGGGAGCCGGCCGGCGGCGTCATGGCCCACGCGCGCGGGTGCTTGGCGGCGCGGGATGCGAGCCGCTGCAGATCCTCGGCGGGAAGGAGCTCCGGCGCGAGATAGCCCCAGGAGAGGGGGAGATGATCCGCTCCGCCGTAGCCGCCCAGGCGTGAAGCGCGATCGGGATCCACGCGCGCCCCGCCGAGCGCCTGCGTCTGCCAGGAGAAGTCGGGCTCGCGCGCGAGGCTCCGGTCGAGCACGAAGGTGCCGCGGCCCGGTTCGGTGCGCACGAGCCCGAGCGCCGTGAGTTCGGCGAGCGCCGCGGTGATCGTCGCGGCGCTTGCCCGGTACTCCTGCGAGAGCGCGCGCACGCCGGGGAGACGGGCGCCCACGGCGAGCTGCTCGATCCGTGCGCGGAGCTGCGCGGCGATCGATCCCGCTCTGTTACCCTGAGTCATGAAGCTAGTCAATAACGTTACTCAGTTCTTTGCAAGTGCGTTACGCCGACCGCGGGGGCCGCCTCAGGCGTGCTCCTCCCGCGCCGCACGGCGCTCCATCACCGCACACACTTGAAGGACACCGTTTTGTCGAACACTGCACGCCCCATCGTTCGTTTCCTCGCCCCGGCCGACGAGCCGCGCTGGCGCTCGCTCTTCCGCGCGTACCGCGAGTTCTACCGCCTGCCCGAGTCCGAGGAGATCGTCTCCCGCGCCTGGGGCTGGTTCATGGACCCGCGCCACGAGTGCGCGGCCCTCGTGGCTGAGGTTGACGGCGAGGTGCTGGGCTTCGCTCACCACCGCCGCTTCTCTGCCCCGTACACGGGGACGACCCACCTCTTCCTCGACGACCTCTTCACCGATCCGGCCGCGCGGGGACGCGGCGTCGGCCGCGCGCTGATCACCCGGCTGCAGGAAATGGCGGCCGCCGAGGGGCGCGCCGGCGTCCAGTGGGTGACCGCCGCGGACAACCACCAGGCGCAGGCCCTGTACGACACCCTCGCCACCCGGGCGAGCTGGGTCACCTACGACGCGCAGCCCGTCGCGGGCGTCACGCCGTAGGCCCGGATCCCGCGCGCCCGCACGCGGGTCGCCCGCCACGCCACGCGCGGGGCGCGCGGCCCGCGTGCATGCGCTCCCGAGATCCAGCGCGATAGAATCGCCTGGTCCGGTTTCTCTCTTCGAAGGAGTGTGCCCACGTGGCCGATGGCTTCTCCCTGTTCACTGATCGTTCCATTGTCGCAATGCGCGTCAATGGCGAGCTGCGCGACCTCGCGACCGAGGTCACGGAGACGGACACGGTGGAGCCCGTCGGGATCGACACGGAGGACGGCCTGAACGTCCTGCGCCACTCCGCGGCGCACGTGCTCGCGCAGGCGGTGCAGCGCATCAACCCGGAGACCACGCTCGGCATCGGCCCGCCCATCACCGACGGCTTCTACTACGACTTCGATCCGAAGCAGCCCTTCACTCCCGAGGACCTCAAGGCCATCGAGAAGGAGATGCAGCGGATCGTCAAGCAGGGCCAGCGCTTCGTGCGACGGGTCGTGACCGAGGACGAGGCTCGCGCGGAGCTCGCGAACGAGCCCTACAAGCTCGAGCTGATCGGCCTCAAGGGTGGCGCCGACGCGGGAAGCGACAACGAGAACGTCGAGGTCGGCGGCGCCGAGCTCACGATCTACGACAACGTCGATCCCAAGACCGGCGAGCTCTGCTGGAAGGACCTCTGCCGCGGCCCGCACGTGCCGAGCACCCGCGTGCTCGGGAACGGCTGGGCGCTCATGCGCAGCGCAGGCGCCTACTGGCGCGGCAGCGAGGCCAACCCGATGCTGCAGCGCATCTATGGCACCGCCTGGCCGACGAAGGACGAGCTGCGCGCCTACCAGACCCGGCTCGAGGAGGCCGCCAAGCGCGACCACCGCAAGCTCGGCGTCGAGCTCGACCTCTTCTCGTTCCCCGACGAGATCGGATCCGGCCTCGCCGTGTTCCACCCGAAGGGCGGCATCATCCGCCACGAGATCGAGAACTTCATGCGCTCCGAGCTGCTGAAGAACGGCTACGAGGTGGTGAACAGCCCGCACATCACGAAGGGCTCGCTGTTCGAGACCAGCCAGCACCTTAACTGGTACAAGGACGGCATGTTCCCGGCGATGCACCTCGACGAGGTCACCGACGCGGAGGGCAACGTCACGAAGCCGGGCCAGGACTACTACCTGAAGCCCATGAACTGCCCGTTCCACAACCTCATCTTCCGCGCCCGCGCGCGCAGCTACCGCGAGCTGCCGCTGCGCCTCGCGGAGTTCGGCACGGTCTACCGCTACGAGAAGAGCGGCACGCTCTCCGGGCTGACCCGCGTGCGCGGCCTCACGCAGGACGACGCCCACATCTACGTCACCGACGAGCAGGTGAAGGGCGAGATCAAGACGCAGCTCGAGTTTGTCTTCGAGACGCTCCGCGCCTACGGCCTGAACGACTTCTACCTCGAGCTCTCCACGCGGGATCCCGAGAAGTCGGTCGGCTCGGACGAGCAGTGGGCCGTCGCCGAGCAGACGCTGCGCGAGGTCGGCGAGGAATCGGGCCTCGAACTGGTCGCCGATCCGGGCGGCGCCGCCTTCTACGGGCCGAAGATCTCGGTGCAGGCACGCGACGCGATCGGCCGCACCTGGCAGCTCTCCACCGTGCAGCTCGACTTCAACCAGCCCGCACTGTTCGAGCTCGAGTACGCCGCGGCGGATGGCACGCGCAAGCAGCCCGTCATGATCCACCGTGCGCTGCTCGGCTCGGTCGAGCGCTTCTTCGCGATCCTGCTCGAGCACTACGCCGGCGCGTTCCCCGTGTGGCTCTCGCCCACGCAGGTGGTCGGCATCCCCGTCGCCGAGCAGTACGGCGAGTACCTTGACGGCATCATCGCGCAGCTCCGCGAGCGCGGCGTGCGCGCCGAGGTCGACCACTCGGACGACCGGATGCCGAAGAAGATCCGCACCCACACGAAGGCGAAGACCCCCTTCCAGCTGATCGCCGGCGAGGAGGATCGCGCCGCGGGCGCCGTGTCCTTCCGCTTCCGTGACGGCACGCAGCTGAACGGCGTGCCGATCGCCGAGGCGATCGAGCGGATCGTGGGCTCGATCGAGTCACATGAGCAGGTGTCGACGGCGTGGACCGCGTAGAAGACCTCTCGACCACCGCCGCGGTGGGCACCCCGGACGACATGGAGCGTCTGTGGGTGCCCCACCGCATGGTGTACGTGCAGGATCACCACCAGCCCACCCGGCACGACTGCCCGTTCTGTGAGGCACCCGGCAAGTCCGATGAGGACGCGCTGATCGTCGCGCGCGGCGAGACGGCGTACGTGATCCTGAACCTGTTCCCCTATAACACGGGGCACATGCTCGTGTGCCCGTACCGGCACATCGCGGGCTACGACGAGGCGACCCCCGAGGAGGTCGCCGAGATCGGTGCGCTCACGCAGCGCGCGATGCGCATCGCGCGCGAGGTCATGGGCTGCGACGGATTCAACCTCGGCATGAACCAGGGTGCGATCGCGGGGGCCGGCGTCGCCGCGCACCTGCACCAGCACATCGTGCCGCGGTGGGCCTCCGACGCGAACTTCTTCCCGATCATCGCGAAGACGAAGGCACTGCCCCAGCTGCTGGGCGAGGTCCGAGAGAAGCTCGCCACGGCGTGGGCAGACCCCCCGGACGGGGCGGACGCCGCGTAGCTCCGGGCCCAGCCCGGCGCGCGGCCCTCACCCGCACGCAGAGACCTCAGCAGACAGAATCACGGAAGGAGTCCCCATAATGTCCGGACACTCCAAATGGGCGACCACCAAGCACAAGAAGGCGATCCTCGACTCGCGCCGCGCCAAGGCGTTCGCGAAGTACATCAAGGTGATCGAGGTGGCGGCGCGCATCGGCGGGCCCGACCTCGCAGGCAACCCGGCCCTCGCCGATGCCGTGCACAAGGCCAAGAAGAACTCGGTCCCCGGTGACAACATCGACCGCGCGATCAAGCGCGGCGCCGGTCTCGACGGCGACGCCGTCGAGTACACGACGATCATGTACGAAGGCTACGGCCCGAACGGCGTCGCCCTCATGATCGAGTGCCTCACCGACAACAAGAACCGTGCCGCGGCCGAGGTGCGCACCGCGCTCAGCCGCAACGGCGGCACCCTCGCCGATCCCGGCTCGGTCGCGTACAACTTCGCGCGCAAGGGCGTCATCTCGGTTCCCGCTGAGGGCACCACCGAGGACGACGTGCTCATGGCCGTGCTCGAGGCCGGCGCCGAAGAGGTGACCCCCGCCCCGAACGGCGAGTCCTTCGAGGTGCTCACCGAGCCGTCCGAGCTCGTCGCCGCGCGCACCGCGCTCGTGGACGCGGGCATCGACTACGACTCGGCCGAGGCCGAGTTCGTGCCGAACCTGAAGGTGGAGATCGACGCCGACACCGCGCGCAAGGTGTTCCGCCTGATCGACGCGCTCGAGGACAGCGACGACGTGCAGAACGTCTTCTCGAACTTCGACCTCACCCCCGAGGTGCAGGCCGAGCTCGCAGAGTCCGAGTAACCCTCCCCGACACGGCGTCCCGCACCATGCGCATCATCGGTATCGACCCCGGCCTCACCCGCTGCGGCGTCGGGATCGTGACCGCTGGCGCGGGGCGCCGTGTCGAGTTCTCCCACGTCGAGGTGCTCGGCAGCCCCGCGGGAGCGAGCCTGCCCGCGCGACTGCACCAGATCGGCTCGGGCATCCGCCGCCTCCTCGACGGCGAGCGACCCGACGGCATCGCGCTCGAGCGGGTCTTCGCGCAGCAGAACGTGGCGAGCGTCATGGGCGTCGCGCAGATCAGCGGTGTCGTGATGTACCTCGCGGAAGAGCGCGGGATCCCCGTCGCGCTCTACACCCCGAACGAAGTGAAGTCTCAGGTGACTGGCTACGGCTCCGCGGACAAGGCGCAGGTGACCACCATGGTGACCCGGCTGCTCGGGCTCGCCGCGCCGCCCAAGCCCGCCGATGCGGCCGACGCGCTCGCCCTCGCGATTACGCACGCCTGGCACCTCGGCCGCGGCGGATCGGCGGACCGACAGAGCGCGGCTGCCGCCCCCGCGGCGGAGACGCCCGCGCAGCGCGCCTGGCGAGAGGCCGAGGCCAAGGTCGGACGGCGCCGGAGCGGCCCGCGGGCCTGATCCGGCGCTGGTACTGATCCGGATCCGTGCCGATCAGGATCGGCTCAGGATCGGCACCGGATCGGCCACGGATCCCGGCCTGCCGTCGCTCCGTGCGCGGGGCGTCCAGCCCCGCGCGTTTGACCGTGATCAGTCGCGGCGCTCCTCGGGCGGGCACTCCTTCGGATCCTCGCCCGGCCCGGGGCGCATGTCCCACAGCGGATCCGGCCGCACCTCGGGGCTCGGCGCCGTGCTGCGGTGCCGCGCCGCCTCGCCCGCACCTGCGCCCGCCGCACCGAAATCGTCGTCGTCGGCGAGGTCCGCGAGATCGGCGAGATCGAGGGGCAGCGTGATGGCGCCCGTCGTGAGCGCCTCCTCGATGACCTGCTCGACCTGCCGCTGGCGGCGGAGCTGGATCCTGCTGAGCGCGCGCTGCTCGGGCAGGCTCCAGCCGAAGCGCACGGCGAGGAGCCGGAGCACGGCGGTGACCGCCACGCACACGATGCTCGCCGCGACGACGGGAACCCCGAGTGCAAGAAGCAGCGCGAGGATCGACACGCCGACGAGGCTCGCGACGGCGTAGAGCGAGCCGACGTGCATGAGCGCGATCGGGATGTTGAGCATGACGTCGCGCAGCACGCCGCCGCCCACGGCGGACACGGTACCGATGAAGAGGGCGGGGACCACGGGCATCCCCATGGCGAGCGCCTTCGTGGTGCCGATCGCGCCGAACATGCCGATGCTGAGCGCGTCGAGCACGGTGATGACGGGGTCGACCTTCTGGAGCAGGCGGGGGAGCAGCATGCCGACGAACGCCGCGAGGGTGGCGACCACGAGATAGAGGTTGTCGGAGAACGCCGCGGGCGTGACGCCGAGGAGGATGTCGCGGAGGAATCCCCCGCCGATCCCCGAGGCGATGCCGATGATCGCGACGCCGAGCAGATCGATGCGCTTGAAGCCCGCCGCGAACAGGGCGCCCTGCAGACTGCCCACGCCGACCGCGATCAGGTCGATGGGGAGCGGGGTCTGGAAGGTCTGGTCGAGCACCCCTCTATTCTCGCGCATGCGCGCGGGGGTGGGTGGTGCTGCGGCGGCGCGGGTGGGCGAGGCGACGGCGGCGCGCTCCGTTCCCGCAGGAGAAATCGCGAATCTCGGACGGAAATCGGGGTTTCGATCCGAGATTCGCGATTTCTCCTGTTGGATCGGGGAGCTCCGGGCGTTCCCTGAGCTTCCGGAGCGCCGGGAACGCCCGGCTGCGTGCGCGATACTGGAGAGGTGCCCCTCTATCGTGAACAAGGCGTGGTGCTCCGCACGCACAAGCTCGGCGAGGCCGACCGTATCGTCACGTTCCTGACCCGCGGGCGGGGCATCCTGCGCGCCGTCGCGAAGGGTGTGCGGCGTACGTCCTCGAAGTTCGGGGCGCGGCTCGAACCGTTCATGGTGGCCGACATTCAGTGCTTCGAGGGGCGCACGCTCGACACGATCACGCAGGCCGAGACGGTGGGCGCGTACGGCCCTGCGATCAGCGCCGACTACGAGCGCTACCGGGCGGGCAGCGCGATGGTCGAGGCGGCCGAGAAGCTTGCCGAGGGGGAGCCGACGGCCGCGTTCTACACGCTGCTGGTCGGCGCGCTCCGCACGCTCGCGGCGGCGAAGATCCCGAGCGAGCTCGTGCGCGACGGCTACCTGCTGCGCGCCCTCGCGCAGGCGGGCTGGACGCCGGGCTTCGCCGACTGCGTGCGCTGCGGCGCGCCCGGCCCGCACACCGCGGTCGTGGTGCAGCTCGGCGGCGTCGTGTGCGAGGAGTGCCGCCCGCCGGGCGCCCCGCGGCTCGATCCGGGGAGCATCGTGCTGCTGCGCGCGCTGCTCGCGGGCGACTGGGACACGGCGCTCGCGGCCTCCGAGCGGGAGCGCGGGCAGGCCGCGGGGATCGTGGCCGCCTACACGCAGTGGCACCTGGAGCGCGGCCTGCGCTCCTTCTCGACGCCGCGGCTCTAGAATCGTCTGCATGCACGCCGCTCCCGACGCTCTCGTTCAGGTCGATTGGACGGGGGCCCAGCCGCCCCGCTTCGCGGGCCCCGCTCCGAAGCACGTCGCCATCGTGATGGACGGCAACGGGCGCTGGGCGAACCAGCGCGGGCTGTCGCGCGTCGAGGGGCACCGCATGGGGGAGCAGGTGCTGCTCGATGTGGTGGCGGGCGCGATCCAGGCCGGCGTCACGCACCTCAGCGTGTACGCCTTCTCGACGGAGAACTGGCGCCGCTCACCCGACGAGGTGCGCTTCCTCATGGGCTTCAACCGGGACGTGCTGCGCCGCCGCCGCGCGCAGCTCCACGCCTGGAACGTGCGCATGCGGTGGGCGGGGCGGAAGCCGAAGCTCTGGGGCTCGGTGATCAACGAGCTGCGCGCCTCGGAGCGGGAGACCGCGAACAACACGGGCCTCACGCTGACGATGTGCGTGAACTACGGCGGCCGCAACGAGCTCGTCGACGCGGTGCGCGCGATCGCGGCGGACGTGGAGAGCGGCAGATTGACGCCGGGCGGCATCACGGAGCGCACGCTGGAGCGGCACCTGTACGTGCCCGAGCTGCCCGATGTGGATCTCTTCCTCCGCAGCTCCGGGGAGCAGCGCACGAGCAACTTCATGCTCTGGCAGTCGGCGTACGCGGAGATGGTGTTCCTCGACACACTCTGGCCCGACTTCAGCCGCGAGGAGCTGTGGCGCGCGATCCAGATCTACCATGCGCGGGATCGGCGCTTCGGCGGCGCTGTGGATACGCCGACGGCGGACCCCGCCGCATGAGACAATGGGCGTGATATGACTGCCCAGACTCTTCCCGATTCCCGGCTCCGGATCGGCCCGCTCACCCTCGACGTTCCCGTCGTGCTCGCCCCCATGGCGGGGATCACGAACACCGCGTTCCGGCGGCTCTGCCGCGAGTACGGCGCCGGCCTCTACGTGAGCGAGATGATCACGAGCCGCGCGCTCGTGGAGCGCACGCCCGCGTCGCTGCGCCTCATCAAGCACCACGAGAGCGAGACGCCGCGCTCCATCCAGCTCTACGGGGTCGACCCGAAGACGGTCTCCGAGGCGGTGCGCTTCCTGGTCGACCAGGATCTCGCCGATCACATCGACCTGAACTTCGGGTGCCCGGTGCCGAAGGTGACGCGGAAGGGCGGCGGCTCCGCGCTGCCGTGGAAGCGCGACCTGTTCGAGGCCATCGTGACGGGCGCCGTGCAGGCGGCGGGGGACATCCCGCTCACGATCAAGATGCGCAAGGGCATCGACGAGGATCACCTGACCTTCCTCGACGCCGCACGCGCGGCCGAGGGGGCGGGCGTCGCGGCGATCGCGCTCCACGGGCGCACGGCCAACGAGTTCTACTCCGGGCAGGCCGACTGGTCGTCGATCGCGACGCTCAAGGAGACGATCACGAGCGTGCCGATCCTCGGCAACGGTGACATCTGGTCCGCCGAGGACGCGATCCGTATGGTCCGTGAGACCGGCTGCGACGGGGTCGTCGTGGGGCGCGGCTGCCTGGGGCGGCCGTGGCTCTTCGGCGATCTCGCGGCCGCCTTCCGGGCCGAGGCCGGCGAGATCAGCTGGGACGAGGCGGAAGCGGCGATCGCGAAGCCGCCGCTCGGCTTCGTCATGGAGGCCATGCGGCGCCACACTGAGCTGCTGATCCAGTTCTTCGACGGCGAGGAGGATCGGGCCTGTCGCGACATCCGCAAGCACGTGGCCTGGTACTACAAGGGCTACGGCGTGGGCGGCGACACCCGCCGCGCGCTGGCGACGGTCGAGTCGCTCGCACAGATGGACGAGATCTTCGCGACGATGGATCCGGAGATGCCGTACCCGGGCGAGGGCGCCGAGGGGCAGCGCGGCCGCGCGGGCTCGCCGAAGCGCGTGCACCTGCCGGATGGGTGGCTGAACAGCCGCACGAGCGAGGGCATCGACTTCGCCGACCTGGCCGAGGCCGAGCGGGACGATTCGGGTGGCTGAGGCGCTGCCCGCGGGCTACACGCCCGAGGACGCGGAGCGCTTCGCGCCGGAGACGCACGGCGGTGCGCGCAGCGATTTCGCGCGGGATCGGGCTCGCGTGCTCCACTCGAGCGCCTGGCGCCGGCTCGCCGCGAAGACGCAGGTGCTCAGCCCGACCGCGGGGATCGATTTCGCCCGCAACCGCCTCACGCACTCGCTCGAGGTCGCGCAGATCGGTCGTGAGCTCGCCGTCGCGCTCGGCCTCGCGCAGGACGTGGTCGACACGGCCTGCCTTGCGCACGACCTGGGGCACCCGCCCTTCGGGCACAACGGCGAGAAAGCGCTCAACGCGTGGGCGGTCGACGCCGGCGGCTTCGAGGGCAACGCGCAGACGCTGCGCCTGCTCACCCGGCTCGAGCCCAAGCGCTTCGCCGCCGACGGTGCGAGCCTCGGGCTGAACCTCACCCGGGCCACGCTCGACGCGAGCTGCAAGTACCCCTGGAGTCTCGCCGAGGCGGAGCCCGGAAGCGTGAAGTTCGGCTACTTCGCGGACGACGAGCCCGTCTTCACCTGGCTGCGGGCCGGCGCCCCCGCGCGGGTGAAGTGCGCCGAGGCGCAGGTGATGGACCTCTCCGACGACATCGCCTACTCCGTGCACGACTTCGAGGACGCGGTCGTGAGCGAGTACATCGACCCCGAGATTCTCACGGCGCGCTCGGGGCACGAGTCCCTGATCCGCGCGGTGTCGGAGTGGGCGGGCGGGTCCTTCACGAGCGACGAGCTCGGCGCGGCCTACGACCGGATCGCCGAGACGGACACCTGGCTCACCCGCTGGGACGGCTCGCGTGCGCACCAGGCCCAGCTGAAGAACTTCACGAGCGACATGATCGGCCGATTCGCCCGCTCGTCGATCACGGCGACGCTGGCGGAGGCCGATGGCCGCCCGCTCGCGCGCTACGGCTCGGGGGTCGTCGTGCCCGCCGAGATCCGCGCCGAGATCGCCGTGCTCAAGGGCATCGTCGCCGCGTTCGTCATGGCGAGCGGGCGCCGGCAGCCCACCTACCGCCGTCAGCGCGACCTCCTCACGGAACTCCTCGAGGCGCTCTGGGCGTCCGGCGAGCACGCGCTTGAGCCGGCGTTCGCCGCCGACTACCGGGCGGCGAGCGACGAGGCGGGCGCGCGCCGCGCCGTCGTCGATCAGGTCGCCTCGCTCACCGACCAGGCCGCGATCGCCTGGCACAAACAGCACTGTGACATCCCGCTCGTCTGAGGGGCGGCGCGGCACCCAGGCCGCCGTGGACGCCGAGCGGGGGCGGCGGCCGCGGCGGTAAGCTGGCGGGTATGGCAGGCCGGATCCGCGCGAGCGACATTGAGGAAGTGAAGCGGCGCACCAATCTGGGCGATCTCGTGGGCGACTACGTGACGCTCAAGAACGGCGGCATCGACTCGATGAAGGGCCTCTGCCCCTTCCACGACGAGCGCAGTCCGAGCTTCCACGTGCGGCCGGCCCTCGGCTACTACCACTGCTTCGGCTGCGGGGAGTCGGGCGACGCCTTCACGTTCCTCCAGCGGATGGACCACCTGACGTTTGCGGAGTCCGTCGAGCGGCTGGCCGCCCGCATCCACTACGTGCTCACCTACGAGGAGGGCGGGTACCAGCGCGAGGACGGGCCCAACCGGGCGCGCCTGCTCGCGGCGAACCAGGCTGCCGCGGCGTTCTACGTCGAACAGCTCGCGAGCGAGGAGGGCGGCGCGGGGCGCGCCTTCCTGGAGCAGCGCGGCTTCGATCCGGCCGCGGCCGAGCGCTTCGGCGTGGGCTACGCGCCGCGCGGCTGGAACGGGCTCACCGACCACCTGAAGGCGCAGGGCTTCACGCCGGCGGAGCTCGCGCAGGCCGGCCTCGTCTCGGAGGGGCAGCGGGGCGTGTACGACCGCTTCCGCGGCCGCGTCGTCTGGCCGATCCGTGACACGAGCGGGCAGACGATCGGGTTCGGCGCACGCAAGCTCTACGAGGATGACAACGGTCCGAAGTACCTGAATACCCCGGAGACCCCGGTCTACCACAAGTCTCAGGTGCTCTACGGCCTCGACCTCGCGAAGCGCGCGATCTCGCGCGGGAAGCGCGCCGTCGTGGTCGAGGGCTACACCGATGTCATGGCCTGCCACCTGGCGGGCATCGACACCGCCGTCGCGACCTGTGGGACGGCCTTCGGTAAGGAGCACATCTCCGTGCTGCGCCGGATCATGGGGGACGACACAGCGGCCGAGGTGATCTTCACCTTCGATCCGGACGAGGCGGGTCAGAAGGCCGCGCTCCGCGCCTTCAGCGAGGAGAAGCGCTTCACGGCTCAGACCTACGTGGCGGTCGCGCCCGAGGGCTACGACCCGTGCGATCTGCGCCTCCACCGAGGCGACGAGGCGGTGCGCGAGCTCTTCACGCGGAAGCAGCCGCTGTTCGAGTTCGCCCTGCGGCAGGCCGTGTCGCGCTTCGATCTGAACTCGGTCGAGGGGCGGGTCTCGGCGCTCCGGGCCTCGGCCCCGATCGTCGCGGAGATCAAGGATCCCTCGCTCCGGCCCGGCTATGCGCGTGAACTCGCGCGCATGCTTGGCGTGGATCTCGCCGAGGTGCAGCACGCGGTGCGCTCGGCAGAGCGCAGCGGCGGCCGCGGGCCGGGCGGCCCGAACGGCGGAAACGGACCGAACGGGCCCCACGCCGACTTCGACGCGGGCGGCCCCTCGGGCCAGTCGGGTCCCGGTGGGCCGGGCGGCCCGGCGGGCCCCGGCGCTCCTCCCGCGCTCGGGATCGCCGCGCTTCGGAACCTGCCGACGACGCGGCTCGAACGGGACGCGCTCATGGCGATGCTGCAGCAGGGCGAGGCGATCGGCGCGGAGCTTCTGCAACAGGCCGCGACGGCGCAGGTGATGGAGCCCAACCTCCGGATCGTGCGCGACGCGATCGCCGCGGCGCTGCCCGCGCTCGGCACGCCCGAGTGGCTCGAGACCGTGTCGGCCGCCACGCCCGAGACGCATCGCGGACTGTTCCGCGAGCTGACGGTGCTCCCGATGCCCGAGCGCCGAGCCGAGCAGCTGCCGGTGTACGCGCGGGACGTGGTGGTCTCGCTGCTCGACCGGGACCTCGTCGGGCTGAAGCAGGAGCTCCTCGCCCGCATGCAGCGCATCGGCGATCCGTCCGACCCGGGCTCGCGCCGCCTCCAGGAGCAGCTCGTCGCCCTCGAAGCGGCCCGGCGCGGCCTGCGCGAGGAGTGAACACGGCGCGCAGCCGCCCGGCGCACGCCCCCGTCGTCCCCTAGGCTTGCGCACACGGCCCGCCGTGCGGCGGTGCCCGTCCGTTCGACCCCATCCGTCCACCCGAGGAGACCCGAACCATGGCTCATCCCAACCTCGACGCGGCTCCCGCGATCCGCGTCTCCGATCTCTCGCTCTCCTACCCGGCCCACGCCGGGGGCAAGGAGTTCGAGGCCGTCGAGGGCGTCTCCTTCGAGGTGGGGCGCGGCGAGGTCATGGCACTGCTCGGCGAGAGCGGCTCGGGGAAGTCGACCATCGCGCGGTTCCTCGCGGGCCGCGCGGCCGACGCGGGGGAGAAGGCGGCCCGGATCAAGCTCACGGGCGGCGCGGCGACCGTGCTCGACGTGCCCATGCGCCGGCTGAGCCGTCGAAGCCGCGGGCGGCTCACGGCCTACGTGGGGCACCTCGGACAGGACGCGGGCGCGACGCTCACGCCCGAGCTCAACGTGGGAGACATCCTCTTCGAACCGATCGTCGAGCGGAGCAAGGACTTCGACCGCGAGGCGCTCGGTGAGCGGATCGCCGAGATGATGGACATCGTCGCGCTGCCGCTCGCGAAGCTGCAGGAGTACCCCTACGAGCTGTCGAAGGGGCAGCGCCAGCGCGTCGCCGTGATGCGCGCGCTCATGCTCGATCCGACCGTGCTCGTCGCCGACGAGCCGACACTCGGCGTCGACGCGAACAATCGGCCCCGCATCGTCGACCTGCTCCGGTGGTACCGCGAGCGCACGAGCGCGACGATGCTGCTCATCAGCCACGACATCGGCATGCTCGAGGCCCTCGTGCAGGACGTGCTCGTGATGCAGCAGGGGCGGCTCGTGGGGCACGGCGACATCAACGAGATCTTCCGCAACGCGGATCACGGCTACGTGCAGCGGCTCGCGCAGGCGCTGCGCGCGACCGCGTACGACGAGATCGCCGACGAGTAAGCGGGCGGCGCGCCCGGAGGCCGCGCGGGGCCGGGTCGGATTTGCATCCGCTTTCCCGGCCTTGGTACGATAATCTGGTTGCAACGCAATGATCCCCTGTAGCTCAGTTGGCAGAGCGCTTGACTGTTAATCAGGATGTCGCTGGTTCGAGCCCAGCCGGGGGAGCGATCAAGGCCCTCACCGTATGGTGGGGGCCTTTTCGTCGTCAAGGAGGTCCATCGTGGGGCATGCAGCAGATGAGGGCGCTCGCGCCGGGCGCGGCACGGGCCAGGGGCTCGTGATCGAGCTCGATCCGGATCGTAGCCCGCGCATCGCGGCCTCCGCCTGGCTCGCGCCGGGCTCCGTGATCGTCGGCGCGGTCGAGATCGCAGCGTCCGTGAGCGTCTGGTACAACGCCGTCGTGCGCGGCGACTCGGATGCGGTGCGCATCGGCGCCCGGAGCAACCTCCAGGACGGGGTCGTCGTGCACACGCAGGCGGGGGATCCCGCGGTGATCGGCGCCGACGTCTCGGTCGGGCACAACGCGGTGGTGCACGGCGCCACGATCGAGGACGGCTGCCTCATCGGCATGGGCGCGACCGTGCTGAGCGGCGCGGTCGTCGGGGCGGGATCGCTCGTCGCCGCGGGCGCGCTGGTGCCCCAGGGGGTCGTGATCCCGCCGCACTCGCTCGTCGCCGGCGTCCCCGGGCGCGTGGTCCGCGAGCTGCGCCCGGAGGAACGGGACAGCGTCCGCGAGAACGCAGAGATCTACCTGCGGCACACCGCGCACCACGCGGCCGCGACACGCGCCACGGCGGCCGGGATCGCGGAGGCTTCGCCCGATGCACTATGATCGGTGAGGTGCTTCGGCACCCGGCGCGTGCGCCACGGGGATGTAGCTCAATGGTAGAGCCTCAGTCTTCCAAACTGATTACGCGGGTTCGATTCCCGTCATCCCCTCCGAGAGAAACCCCCGCCCCGCGCGGGGGTTTCGTGTTTCCCCCGCGCCGTGATGCGCCGATCCAGGCGCTTTCGGATAGACTTGCTCGGGTTGCGCGCGCAACGCGCGTTCCGTCTGTGAAACCTCGCGGTTTTCGGGGCGTAGCTCAGCTTGGCTAGAGCGCCCGCTTTGGGAGCGGGAGGTCGCAGGTTCGAATCCTGTCGCCCCGACCAGGGTCACCCGGCCCGACACAGGCTGATATGCAGCACGATTTTCGATCATTGAGAGGCCAAATTGCCGAAGACGACAGCTGAGAAGCTCACTCCGACCCGCGCCAAGCTGAGCGTGGAGGTCACGCTCGACGAGCTGGAGCCGTACCTCAAGCAGGCGTACAAGACCATCTCCGAGCAGGTGTCCATCCCCGGCTTCCGCAAGGGCAAGGTCCCCGCGCAGATCATCGATCAGCGCGTCGGTCGCGAGGCGGTCATCCAGGAGGCCGTGAACCACTCGCTGGACGACTTCTACCAGGCCGCCCTCGCCGAGGCGGACGAGCGCCCCATGGGTCGCCCCACCGCCGACGTGGCCAACTGGCCCGACGCGAAGGACCCGAAGAGCACGCTTGGCCTCGTCTTCGAGGTCGAGGTCCGCCCCGAGTTCTCGCTTCCCGACTACGACGGCATCACCCTCACGGTGGACAACGCCGAGGTCGACGCCGCCGCGGTCGAGGCCGAGCTGACCAAGCTCCGCGAGCGCTTCGGCACCCTCGTCACGGTGGATCGTCCCGCCAAGACGGGCGACTTCGTCGAGCTCGATCTCGTCGCCTCGGTCGACGGCGAAGAGGTCGACCAGGCCTCGGGCGTCTCCTACGAGGTCGGCGCGGGCAACCTGCTTGAGGGCACCGATGAGGCCGTCGAGACCCTCACCGCCGGCGAGTCCACGACCTTCACCTCGCAGCTGCTCGGCGGCGAGCACGAGGGCCGCGACGCCGAGGTGTCGCTGACGCTCACGGCCGTCAAGGAGCGCGAGCTTCCCGAGGCCGACGACGAGTTCGCGCAGCTCGCGAGCGAGTTCGACACCATCGCCGAGCTCCGCGAGAGCCTCGAGGAGCAGGTCGCTCGCGCGTCCGTGTTCGCGCAGGGCCAGCAGGCGCGCGATCTCTTCACCGAGACCCTCATCGAGCAGGCCGGCATCCCCGTGTCGGAGGAGCTCGTCGAGGAGGAGGTGCACCGTCACCTCGAGGGCGAGGGTCGCCTCGAGGACGACGAGCACCGCGCCGAGGTCCGCGTCTCCTCGGAGAAGCAGATCCAGCTCCAGCTGCTGCTCGACGCGATCGTGGAGGCCGAGGAGGTCACCCCGACGCAGAACGAGCTCTCGCAGTACATCTTCCAGTCGGCTCAGCAGTACGGCATGGAGCCCACCCAGTTCCTCCAGGCGATCAGCCAGGGCAACCAGATGGGCGTCATCCTCGGCGAGGTCACCCGCAACAAGGCGCTCGCGATCGCGCTCGCCAAGGCGAACGTCGTCGACCAGAACGGCAAGGCCGTCGACCTGAGCGAGTTCACCGCCGTCGACACCGAGACCGAGGACGAGGGCGCTGCCGACGCGGCCGAGGAGGCTCCCGCCGCCGAGAAGCCGGCGAAGAAGTCTCCCGCGAAGAAGGCTGCGGCGAAGAAGGCCGATGCAGCCGACGACGCCGAGGTGAGCGACGAGGAGGCCGCCAAGAAGGCTGCTCGTTCCGCCGCCGCCAAGAAGGCCGCCGCGACGCGCGCCGCGAAGAAGGCCGCCGCTGAGGCGGAGGCCGCCGAGTAATCTCGGTCGCACGCAGCGGAGGCCCCGCACCCGATCCCGGGTGCGGGGCCTCCGTCGTCTCCCCGGTGCCGCGCGCATGCGCCTAGGGCGAACAACGGCGCACGCGCGCCGCCGACTCGGTACGCTCGAATCACGACCCAACGATTGGAGCGCCGAATGGCAGAACAGACGCCACCGAACAGCGTGTTCGAACGCCTGCTGAAGGATCGCATCATCTGGCTCGGATCCGAAGTGCGTGACGAGAACGCGAACGAGATCTGCGCGAAGATCCTGCTCCTGGCAGCCGAGGATCCCGAGGCGGACATCTACCTCTACATCAACTCGCCCGGCGGCTCGATCACCGCGGGCATGGCGATCTACGACACGATGTCCTTCGTGCCGAACGACATCGTCACCGTCGGCATCGGCATGGCGGCCTCGATGGGCCAGTTCCTGCTGACCGCCGGCACCAAGGGCAAGCGCTACATCACGCCGAACGCCCGTGTCTTGCTGCACCAGCCGCACGGCGGCTTCGGCGGCACCGCGAGCGACATCCAGACGCAGGCGCAGCTCATCACCTCGATGAAGAACCGTCTCGCCGAGATCACCGCCGCGCAGACCGGCAAGACCGTCGAGCAGATCAACGAGGACGGGGACCGCGACCGCTGGTTCTCCGCGCAGGAAGCGCTCGAGTACGGCTTCGTCGACTTCATCCGGGACTCCGCGTCCGATGTCGTCGGCGGCGGCGGGACGAAGCGCTAGACCATGGGACAGGAAACGAGCCTTTCGATGATGACCTCTCAGATGCCGCAGGCCGGCGGTTCCGGCCTCATGATGCCCGAGTCGCGCTACGTGCTGCCCTCGTTCGAGGAGCGCACGGCGTACGGCTACAAACGCCAGGATCCCTACGCGAAGCTGTTCGAGGATCGCATCATCTTCCTCGGCGTCCAGGTCGACGACGCGTCGGCCGACGACGTGATGGCGCAGCTGCTCGTGCTCGAGAGCCAGGACCCCGAGCGCGACATCACGATGTACATCAACTCGCCCGGCGGCTCTTTCACCGCGATGACGGCGATCTACGACACGATGCAGTACATCCGTCCGCACGTGCAGACGGTCTGCCTCGGTCAGGCCGCCTCGGCCGCCGCGGTGCTCCTCGCCGGCGGGACGCCGGGCAAGCGCCTCGCGCTGCCGAACGCCCGCGTGCTGATCCACCAGCCCTCGACCGGCCAGGCCGGGCACGGGCAGGCCTCGGACATCGAGATCCAGGCCCGCGAGATCATGCGCATGCGCGAGTGGCTCGAGGAGACGCTCTCGAAGCACTCGAAGCGCTCGATCGACGAGGTGCACCGCGACATCGACCGCGACAAGATCCTCAGCGCGCAGGAGGCGCTCGAGTACGGTCTCGTCGACCAGGTGCTCACGAGCCGGAAGAACCCGCAGCCGGTCCTTCCCCAGTAGTGCACACGGGCCCCGGGCAGTCGCCCGGGGCCCGCGGCGTGCCGTCCGGCAATGTCGGAGGCGCCCGCTATTCTCGATGGTGTTCCCCCGACCGAGTGTGAAGGAGCCTCAGCATGGCCAAGATCGGCGAAAGCAGCGAGCTGCTCAAGTGCTCCTTCTGCGGCAAGTCGCAGAAGCAGGTGCAGCAGCTCATCGCGGGCCCGCAGATCTACATCTGCGATGAGTGCGTCGCGCTCTGCAACGAGATCATCGAGGAGCGTCTCGCGGAGACGCAGACGACGGAGTCGAGCGACTTCACGCTGCACAAGCCCCGCGAGATCTCGGACTTCCTCGACGAATACGTGATCGGGCAGGATCGGGCGAAGCAGTCGCTCGCCGTCGCCGTCTACAATCACTACAAGCGCGTGCGGGCCGCCGCGGCGCTCACCAGCGCGGACGCGATCTCCGAGCAGGTCGAGATCGAGAAGTCGAACATCCTGCTCATCGGCCCGACGGGCTGCGGCAAGACCTACCTCGCTCAGTCCCTCGCCCGCCAGCTCGGCGTTCCCTTCGCGGTGGCCGATGCCACGGCGCTCACGGAGGCGGGCTACGTCGGTGAGGACGTGGAGAACATCCTCCTCAAGCTGCTCCAGGCCGCTGACTTCGATGTGCAGCGCGCAGAGACGGGCATCATCTACATCGACGAGATCGACAAGATCTCGCGCAAGGCCGAGAACCCGTCGATTACCCGCGACGTTTCCGGCGAGGGCGTGCAGCAGGCGCTGCTGAAGATCCTCGAGGGCACCGTCGCCTCGATCCCGCCGCAGGGCGGCCGCAAGCACCCGAACCAGGAGTTCCTGCAGCTCGACACCACGAACGTGCTCTTCATCGTCGCGGGAGCGTTCGCCGGGCTCGAAGAGATCATCGGTTCTCGCCTCGGCAAGGGCGGCATCGGCTTCGGCGCCCCCGTGTCGGCGCGCCGCGATGAGGAGAACCTTTTCGCGAAGGTCGAGCCCGAGGATCTGCACAAGTTCGGTCTCATCCCCGAGTTCATCGGGCGTCTCCCGGTGGTCGCCACGGTCGACCCGCTCGACGTGCCCGCACTCACCCGAATCCTCACCGAGCCGCGCAACGCGCTCGTGAAGCAGTACCAGCGCATGTTCGAGCTCGACGGCGTGAGCCTCGAGTTCGAGGACGCGGCGCTTGAAGCGATCGCCGAGCAGGCCGTCGAACGGAAGACGGGTGCCCGTGGGCTCCGCTCCATCCTCGAGCGCGTCCTCGGCTCGGTCATGTTCGAGGTGCCGTCGAGCGACGAGGTGACGAAGGTGATCGTCACCCGCGAGTCGGTGCTCGGCGAGTCCGGTCCGCGCGTCCTGCAGGCGCGCGGCGCACGCGAGAGCGCCTAGCCTTCCCGGCTCGGCGTGTCAGCCGAGCCAGTCGTCCTCATCATCATCGTCCGCGGCGAGCGGCCGGACGGCCGTCTCGCCCGTGGGGGTCTGCGTCACGAGGACCAGATCGTCGAGGGCGCACTGCGGGCGCCCCTCGAGCCACGTCAGCGTCCACGCCGACGCGGCAGGATGCGCGGCCTCCTGGGCCGCGATCGCATCGTGCAGCTCCGGGGGCACGCCGCGGTGCGGCGGCTCGCCCACGCGCCAGCGCGCCCCCAGCTGCATGATCAGCCCTCCGTCTGCTCGAGCTGGATCTCGGCGACCGTGACCGCGTCGACCTCGGCGGCCTCGATGCGCAGCTCCGCGATGCGGCCCACAGCGGCGAGGTCGGTGGCGGCGCGCTGCAGGCGATCCCGGTCGGCCGCGGGGGCGTGCACCACCGCGAGCGTCACGGGCGTCTTCTGCGAGGCCTTTGCGGCGGTCTTCGCGCCGCGCACGCCGATGAGGGCGCCGCCGACGAGCGCGAGGAGCGCCGCGTCCGCGTCTGCACCCGCGAGCGTTTCCGCCTCGGCCGCGACGGGCCACTGCGCCTGGTGCACCGAGCCCTCGCCGAACCAGGACCAGACCTCCTCGGTCGCGTACGGGAGGAACGGGGCGAGGAGACGCACGAACACCGAGAGCGCGGCGCGCAGCGCGGTCACGGCGGAGGCGCGGGGCTGCCCCGTGCCGTCGTCGCCCGCGGCGCCGTGCGCGCGCTCCTTGACGAGCTCCAGGTAGTCGTCGCAGAACGTCCAGAAGTACGACTCGGTGAGTTCGAGCGCCCGTGCGTGGTCGTAGTTCTCGAAGGCGCGCGTGGCGTCCTCGATGACGGTCGCGAGCCCGGCGAGCATCGCGCGGTCGAGCGGCTCGGTGACCGAGCCGACGCCCGTCGCGTCGAAGCCGAGCGTGAACTTCGCCGCGTTCAGCAGCTTGATGGCGAGCCGTCGACCGATCTTGATCTGCGTGGGGTTCTGCGGATCGAAGGAAGCGTCCGTGCCGAGCTTCGCCGAGGCGGCCCAGTAGCGCACCGCGTCCGAGCCGTGCTGCTCGAGCATGCCCGCGGGCGTCACCACGTTGCCCTTCGACTTCGACATCTTCTTGCGGTCGGGATCAAGGATCCAGCCCGAGATGCCCGCGTTCTTCCAGGGCAGCTCGCCCGACTCAAGCTCCGAGCGGAGCAGCGTCGAGAACAGCCAGGTGCGGATGATGTCCTGGCCCTGCGGGCGCAGGCTGTACGGGAAGACGAGGTCGAACAGCTCGGGATCGCGCTCCCAGCCCCCCGCGAGCTGCGGGGTGAGCGAGGAAGTCGCCCAGGTGTCCATCACGTCGACCTCGCCCTGGAAGCCGCCGGCCACGCCGCGCTGCGCCTCGGTGAAGCCCGCGGGCACGTCGCTCGACGGGTCGACGGGCAGCTGCTCGGTCGTGGGGAGGATCGGCTCGTCGAACACGGGATTGCCGTCCGCGTCGAGCGGGTACCAGACGGGGATCGGTACGCCGAAGAAGCGCTGGCGCGAGATCAGCCAGTCACCGGACAAGCCCTCGACCCAGTTCTCGTAGCGCACCCGCATGAAGTCGGGGTGCCACTCAAGCTCCGAACCGTGCGCCAGGAGCCGCTCGCGTAGCGCCTCGTCGCGGGCGCCGTTCTTGATGTACCACTGGCGCGTGGACACGATCTCGAGCGGCTTGTCGCCCTTCTCGAAGAACTTGACGGGGTGCGTGATCTTGCGGATCTCGCCCGTGAGCTCGCCCGACGCCTGCAGCAGCTCCACCATCGTCTGCTTCGCGCTGAAGACGGTCTTCCCGGCGATCTGCGCGTAGGCCGCGCGGCCCGCCTCGGAGGTGATGGCCTCGGGGGCCTCGCTGATCACGCGGCCGTCGAAGCCGAGGATCGCGCGGTTCGGGAGGTCGAGCTCGCGCCACCAGATGACGTCGGTCACGTCGCCGAAGGTGCAGATCATGGCGATGCCGGTGCCCTTGTCCTGCTTTGCGAGGTGGTGCGCCACGATCGGCACCTCGACGTCGAAGATCGGGGTGCGCACGGTGGAGCCGAAGAGCGGCTGGAAGCGCTCGTCGTCGGGGTGCGCCACGAGCGCGACGCACGCGGCGAGCAGCTCGGGACGGGTCGTGTCGATGAGGATGTCGCCCGAGCCGTCCGACTTGTGGAAGGCGAGCGTGTGGTACGCGCTCGGCTGCTCGCGGTCCTCGAGCTCGGCCTGCGCCACGGCGGTGCGGAACGTGATGTCCCACAGCGTCGGCGCCTGCGCCTGGTACGCCTCGCCGCGCTCGATGTTGCGCAGGAAGGCGAGCTGCGAGGCGCGGAGCGAGTCCGCGCCGATCGTGCGGTAGCTCTGCGACCAGTCGACCGACAGGCCGAGGGTGCGCCAGAGGTCCTCGAACTGCTTCTCGTCCTCGACGGTGAGGCGCTCGCAGAGCTCGATGAAGTTGCGGCGCGAGATGGGCTGCTGATCCGCAGCCTTGATGCTCTTGCCGTCGCCGCCGTCGTGCGGCGGCACGAAGCCCTCGACGTAGGGGAGCGAGGGATCGCAGCGCACGCCGTAGTAGTTCTGCACGCGGCGCTCGGTGGGGAGGCCGTTGTCGTCCCAGCCCATGGGGTAGAACACGCGCTTGCCCTGCATGCGCTGGTAGCGCGCGACGGTGTCGGTGTGCGTGTACGAGAACACGTGGCCGACGTGCAGCGAACCCGACGCCGTGGGCGGCGGCGTGTCGATGCTGTAGACCTCAGCGGCGGTGGCGCCCTCGCGGGGGAACGCGTACGTCCCCGCTTCCTCCCAGACCGGCCCCCACTTCGCTTCGAGGCCTTCGAGTGCCGGCTTGTCGGGGATCGCGCTCATAGCTGGGGGCTCCGTTCTCGACGCGGCGCGCGTTCGCGCGGGCGGTCGGGTTCGATGTGGGCGGCACCGCGTCGTCGGGTCGTCTGCGTGTCACCGCGAACGCCCTGGTGCCTGATGGTTAACGCCGTCCAGTCTACCCGGCGGCGCCGTCAGGCCAGGTGCACGCCGAGCAGCGTTTCATTCCCCGCGGGATCGCCTCCCGGCTCCGGCTCCGTGAGGTAGCGCTCCCACGCGATGCCGAGCGGCGTGCGCCCCGATTCCTCGATCCACTCGAAGAGGAACGCGTACGCATCGGTCAGTCCGCTGTAGTCGCCGCGCACACGCAGCGTGGCGACGGTCCCGGCCGGCAGGGTCTCGGGATCGACACCCTCCGAGCCCGTGAACGGCGCGTCGACGGGGACCGCGACCGAGAGATCGAGCGTGTCCCCGGGCACGCCGTGCACAACGGCGTAGGGCGCTCCGCTCGGCGCGGCGCCCGCGCGGGCGAGCGCGGCGAAGATGCGGGGGAAGGCCCGGTCGTAGAGCGCCGGGATGGCGTCGAGCTGCACTCGCTCGCGGACGACGGCGAGGTGCTGCTCGGCGCGCTCCTCGAGCGCGGGGCTCTCGAACGGGGGAGTGACGGTGCTCATGGCAGCATCCTGCCAGGGGAGGGAGCCGTGCGGAAGAGCGTGCGCCCGGGTCGTGGCCGGTCCGTGACCTCGCCCTCGGAGCGGTCGTCCGCGCGTGCGGTGAGGAGCATCGCCTCGTCGAGAGTGGCCGGGACCTCGGTGAGCCGCGGCGCGTCGGCGCGTGCCGGCGCCCCCGCCCCGGCTCCCGTGCTCCGGTGGAGCGGTGCGAGCGCCGCAGCGATGCGCGGAGCAGGCACCCCCGGAACCCGGATCGTGCGGCCATCGAGGAGCGCGGGGAGGCCGGCTTCCCTGAGCATTGCGAACGCGGCGCCCCACTCCGCGGTGTCGATGCGCACGGAGCGGTACGGCGCGACGACCGCGGCGAGCGTGCCCGAAGCGGACACCCGGCCTGCGGTGAGCACGACGAGCCGATCGCACTGCGCGGCCTCCTGCATGTAGTGGGTGCTGACGAGGATCCCCGCGCCCGTGTCCGCCCGGGCGTGCAGCTCCTTCCACAGCCGCGTGCGCGAGAGCGCGTCCATCCCGGAGCTCGGTTCGTCGAGCACGAGCAGTTCGGGAGCGTGCACGGAGGCGGCGGCAAAGGCGAGGAGGCGGCGCGAGCCGAGCGGGAGGTCCCGCACGGGCGCGCGCCCCCACTGCGCGGCCCAGCCGGCGAGCTCCTTCGGGACGGGAACGCCCTGCACGGCGGACGCGAAGCGGAGGTTCTCGGTGGCGGAGAGCATGGGCACCAGCCCGGTGCCCTGCGCGACGTAGCCGAGACGTCGGCGCCGAGCGCGGTCGGGCGGCCCGCCGAAGAGCGTCGCGCTTCCGGCACTCGGGGTCTCGAGCCCCAGGAGGACGCGCATGAGCGTCGTCTTCCCCGCCCCGTTGCCGCCGAGCAACCCGACGATCTCGCCGGGGGCCACCGTGAGCGAGACACCGGCGAGCGCGGTCACGGAGCCGAAGCGCTGCACCGCGTCGTCGACCGCCACGATACGTGCGGGAGCCGCAGCAGTCCGCCGCGCACGGGGCGTGGGAGCGCCAGGGGTCTCGGGGGTCGCGGGATTCGCGGGGGCCGCGGGAGCCGCCGGGCCGGGGCCCCGTGGCTCCTCCCGTAGCAGCAGTGCGATGCAGGTGCTCTCCAGGTCAGCGCGCGCCGCGCGAAACCCCGGGGGCGGCGGCGCCCCCGGTTCCCGCTCCCAGACGAACACCGCGTCGCCGCGTCGCCACGCGAGCGGACCGCGCTCGGCAGCCCGGGCTGGCGGACTCGCCGCGTCCGCGCTCCAGAGCGTCCCGGGACACCCCGCGATGATCTGAGCGGCGGTCCCCGACGCCAGCACCGCACCACCGCCCAGCACGTGCAGCTGCGACGCGCGCTCCGCCTCGTCGAGATAACTCGTGGCGAACACCACAGTCGCACCGTCCGCCGCCGCCCCGGCGATGAGCGCCCAGAGCTCCGCCCGGCTGATGGGATCCACCCCCGTCGTGGGTTCGTCGAGCAGCACGAGACGGGGCTCGTGCAGCGTGGCGAGCACCACGCCCAGCTTCTGCCGCATCCCACCCGAGAGCGCCCCGGCGAGGCGGCCCCGCGCGTGCTGTAAGCCGGCGCGCTCGAGCAGCAGCTCGCCCCGGGCGCGCGCCGTTGCCGCGGGCACCCGGTAGGCGTGCGCGACGAACTCGAGATTCTCCGCAACGGAGAGCGCCCGCCACACCCCCGCCTCAGCGGGTTGGACGCCGATCTCCGCACGGCGCTCCGGCAGGCCGAGGATCCGGCCCGCGCTCGGACGGAGTCTGCCGGACAGGGCCCGCAGCAGCGTCGACTTGCCTGCCCCATCCCCACCGACCAGGGCGGACACCGTCCCGGGCGAGAACGTTCCGGTGAACCCGGTGAGCGCGGGACGCCCGGCGATCTCCACAGACACCGCCTCCACGGACACCGTCACGGCCGCCATCAGCGCGCCCCGCCGTGCGTGAGCGAGCGCCGCATCCGGAGGGTCGCGGCACCGAAGACCAGCACCGCCATCCCGGCGAGGATCGTGAGCGGCGGCCAGAGCGTATCGAGGCCCGCACCGCGCAGCATGATCCCCTGGCTGATCTCGCGGAACCACGTGAGCGGCAGAGCGTAGCCGATCCACCGGACCCCGAGGGGCATCGCCTCGAGCGGGAAGATCAGCCCGGAGAGGAGCACTTGCGGCACCACGAAGAGGATCGCCATCTGGATCGCCTGGCCCGTGCTCTGGGAGACGGAGGAGATGAACACCCCGGCGCCGAGCACCACCAGCAGGAACACCAGCGCCGCGACCGTGAAGACGGGCACGCTCCCCACGAAGGGGACCCCGAACACCCAGACGCCCAGCGCCGTGACCGCGGCCATGTCCACCAGTGCGAGGAGGAAGTACGGGGCGATCTTCCCGAAGATGATCGCGGACGGGCGGAGCGGCATCACCGCGAGCTGCTCGAGCGTCCTGGTCTCGCGCTCGCGCACCAGTCCGATGCTCGTGATCAGCGCGCCGATGAAGAGCAGGATCAATCCGATGAGCCCGGGCACCATCACCCACGACGTCCGCAGATCGGGGTTGAACGCGACCGTGATGAACGAACCCGGATCCGCGCTCGCCGCAGGCGCGGACGCGAGCGCGGTGAGCACGGACTGCGCGGCGACGGCGTCTCCCTGGGCCGCTTCCGCCGCCGCCCGGATCTGCGCGGCTCGGCGCTGCCCGTCCTCCGCGATGATTTGGAGGAACACGCCCTGCGCGGACTGCGCGGTGAAGAGGCTGCTGCCATCGAGGAGCACCTCCATCCGCTCGGCGAGGGAGGGCGAGATGGAGGCCCCGCCCGGCGCGGCGGATGCTCCGCCAGGCGCGGCGGATGCTCCTTCCGGTGACTGCGCGATGACGACGGCGTCCGCGGCGCGATCCCGCAGCAGCGCGGTCGCGCGGTCGCGGTCGCTTCCGGCCCCACCCGGGCCGGGATGGACGAGCGTGATGCTCTCCTGCGCTGCGGCGGTCCGCTCGAGATCCGTGCTCAGCTCGGACGACCCCGACCCGATCACGGCCACGTCGATGCGGTCGACCGCGAAATTCGCGGCGTAGCCGAAGATGACGAGGAGCAGGACGGGGAGGACGACGAGCATGGCGAGCGTGCGCCGATCGCGCGCGAGTTCGCGGAACTCCTTCACGATGATTGCGCGCATCCGCCGCCTCCTCAGATCACCATCGATGCCTTGAGGATAGGTCACTTCCGCCGCGCGGGACAGGGGGAGCGACGCGGCACCCCCGGACGCACGGCGGCGGCCCGTCC